>JAFKKO010000135.1 GCA_017305455.1 Hyphomicrobiales bacterium
AATGACGATGGCCCGCTGTGGGCGCGCGCGTTCGGTTTCATCGCGCTGGTCTTTGCCTGCGTGAATATTTTTGGCGGCTTCCTTGTGACCCAGCGCATGCTGGCGATGTACAAGAAGAAGCAGAAGTAAAGCGGGGCCGGGCCTATGAATGCGAATCTCTCGGCGCTGCTCTATCTGGTTGCAGCCGTCCTCTTCATCCTTTCGCTGCGCGGGCTCTCCAGCCCCGCGTCCTCCCGTCAGGGCAACTTCTTCGGCATGGTCGGCATGGCCATCGCCGTCGCCACCACGCTCGCCGCGCATCCGCCGGCCAGCGCGACCGGCTGGATCCTCGTCATCGCCGGCATCGCGATCGGCGGCGCGATCGGTGCGGTGATCGCGCGCCGCGTGCCGATGACGGCGATGCCCGAACTGGTTGCGGCCTTCCACTCGCTGGTCGGCATGGCGGCGGTGCTGGTCGCGGCCGGCGCGTTCTACGCGCCCGCGGCCTTCGACATCGGCACCCGCGGCAACATCCACGCTTCCAGCCTCGTTGAAATGTCGCTCGGCGTCGCCATCGGCGCGCTGACCTTCACCGGCTCGGTGATCGCGTTCCTCAAGCTGTCGGGCCGCATGAGCGGCGCGCCGATCATCCTGCCGGCCCGCCACCTCATCAACATCGGTCTGGCGCTGGCGCTGGTGTTCTTCATCTATGGTCTCGTCACCTCGCAGAGCACGGTCGACTTCTGGCTGATCACCGTCATCGCGCTGGTGCTCGGCGTGCTGATCATCATCCCGATCGGCGGCGCGGACATGCCGGTCGTGATCTCGATGCTGAACTCGTATTCGGGCTGGGCCGCGGCCGGCATCGGCTTCACGCTGGGCAACTCGGCGCTGATCATCACCGGTGCGCTGGTTGGCTCCTCCGGTGCGATCCTGTCCTACATCATGTGCCACGCGATGAACCGCTCCTTCATCTCGGTCATCCTCGGCGGCTTCGGCGGTGAGACCGCGGTGGCCGGCGGTGGTGGCAGCGGCGAGGTCAAGCCGGTCAAGCTCGGCTCGGCGGACGACGCGGCCTTCATCATGAAGAACGCGCAGAAGGTCATCATCGTCCCCGGCTACGGCATGGCGGTGGCGCAGGCCCAGCACGCGCTGCGTGAAATGGCCGACACGCTGAAGAAGGAAGGCGTCGAGGTGAAGTACGCCATCCATCCGGTGGCGGGCCGCATGCCCGGCCACATGAACGTGCTGCTGGCAGAAGCCAACGTGCCTTACGACGAGGTGTTCGAGCTCGAGGACATCAACTCGGAATTCGCGCAGGCCGACATCGCCTTCGTGATCGGCGCCAACGACGTCACCAACCCGGCGGCGGAAGAAGATCCGTCCTCGCCGATCTACGGCATGCCCGTGCTGCAGGTCTGGAAGGCCGGCACCGTGATGTTCATCAAGCGCTCGCTGGCCTCCGGCTATGCCGGCGTCGACAACCCGCTGTTCTATCGCGACAACACGATGATGCTGCTGGGCGACGCCAAGAAGATGACGGAGAACATCGTCAAGGCGATGTGATCGGCTCTCCCGATCCGCTTCGAAATGAGCCCGGCCTGTCTCGCGCGGCCGGGCTTTTTCATGCCCGCGGGCCGAAGGAAGGTAAATATTACAGGTAATATAGTGGTCATACTGAGTTCATTGACACCGAATGGCGTTTTACAGCGCCGTCTCGGCTGATCTACTTTGGCCCGATGGGGGCACTTACGCATGTGCCGCGATTGGCCTGGATCTTTCCGGCGCTCGCCACCCTGTTTGTGGTCCTCACCCTTATTCCATCGCTCGGCATCGGCTTTACGCCGTCGGTCGGCGGACTGGTGTTCGCTGCGATCCTGCTGGTGATCCTGTTCGGCACGGTGTTCGCCGCCGTGCATCACGCCGAGGTCATCCCGAGCGTGTCGGCGAGCCTTACGGAACGCTGCTGCTGACGTTGGCGGTGACCGTCATTGAGCTTGCGCTGATCGCCACCATCATGCTCGGCGAGAAGTCGGCGCGACCCTGGCGCGCGACACGGTGTTCGCCGTGTTGATGATCGTCTGCAACGGTCTGGTCGGCATCTGCATTCTGGTCGGTTGCCTGCGCTATCGCGAGCAGGATTTTCAGGTCTCCGGCGCGAACCTTTATCTCAGCGTGCTGATCATGCCGAACTACACGCTGACCACGCCGGGGCCGGTCTCTTCCGCGACCAAACTCGGGTTCGTCAGTGTCGTCACCATCATCCTGTATGGTGTGTTTCTCTACACCCAGACCATCCGTCACCGCGATTGTTTCGTCTTCGGCAAGAGGAGCGAGGACGCTCACGCCGTCACTTCGCCAGCCATGCTGACTGCGAGCGCGGTGTTGCTGCTGATTTCGCTGGTTGCCGTGGTGCTGCTGGCCAAGGAGTTTTCGCAGGTGGTCGATGCCGGCGGGGCAGCGATCAATGCGCCGCCGGCCTTTGCCGGCATTGTCGTCGCCGCATTGGTGCTGTTGCCGGAGAGCATTGCTGCGCTGGGCGCGGCCCGCACAAACGACCTGCAGAAGAGCATCAATCTCGCGCTCGGCTCCTCGCTCGCCACCATCGGCCTGACCATTCCGGCGGTCTCGGCAACGGCGTATGTGCTCGACAAACCACTGGTTCTCGGCCTCGGCCCGCAGGAAATGGTGCTGCTGGTCATCACCATCCTGCTCAGCCTGCTGACCTTCGGCACCGGCCGCAGCAACATCCTGTTCGGCATGGTTCACATGCTGGTGTTCGCGATGTTTCTCTTTCTGGTGTTCGCGCCTTAACGTTCCGAAAAGTTTTCAAACCTACACCGCCTCCGATTGCCACCGATCGGTCGCAGTTGATCCCTTAATCGGCCCCAAAGTTCCGGCATGCAGACGCAGCTTGGGGAAGTGGTTTGATGATGATCAGGAAATTGCTGTCGAAATATTTCATGGAAGTCATTCCTTCCATCGTCGCGACGGTGGTCGGCGCTTACATCGTCACGCACTACATCAACGCCAGGCCTGCCGCCGACAAGCCGCCCGTCACGGCCGCCGCTCCCGCCGTGCCTCAGAAGGCCGTGAGCGCGCCCGCGGCGCCCGCCAGGGCCGAGACCGCCAGAACCGAACCGGCGCGCTCCGAAGCGCGCGGCAAGCCTGAGTCCACGAAGTCCGAGTCCACGAAGTCCGAGTCCGCGAAGACCGATGAAGCCGATGCGCCGAACGAGAAGGCCGCATCGCGCAACCCGCGCCATCACCAGCCCGCGGTGAAAGAGAAGGCTGCCGCCAGGCCTGCCGTGCCGGCAGAAGCCGCCACCGCCGAGGATCGGCGTGATGCCAACGACATCGCCCGTGCCGCCATCGAGCGTCTGCGCGCCGAGCAGCCGCGCGCGGCGGAGGCCGCCAAGTCTGTTGAAGCCAAGTCTGTCGAAGCCAAGCCTGTTGAAGCAAAATCTTTAGAAGCCAAGTCCGCTGACAAGGCGCCCGAGCGCGCCAGGGTCAATCCGGTCGTCTATACGGCTCCTCCTCCGGCGGCCGCTGCGCCGACGGCTGCCGCGGCGTCGGTGCAGTCACTGCCGCCTGCCGTCACCGCGCCGCCTTCGGTGCGAGAGATCGCGATCCCGGCGGCTCCGGTGCCGGTCGCGACGCCGCCGCAATTGCCCGTCGCGAGGGCAGACGGAGAGCGCGCGCATCTCACGCCGCCCGCCGATATTCCCGAGCGCCCGCTGGATCTGCGCGCCAAGGAGCACAGTTCGGTCGCCGAAGACGTGGTGTCCGCCGCGCGATCGGTGTTGCAGTCGGTGGTGCCGCACTAGGCTTTGGCAGCCGTCTTGCGGGCGGCCCTCTTCTTCGCCGGTTTTTCCGAGGGGGCAGGCTGTTCCTGCGGGGTCGCGACCTGTTCAAGAAACTCTTTCACCGTACTGACATGGCCGGCATTGGTCGCCACATAGCCGGGAAGCGTGGCGACGGCGTCGTGAAATTCGTCGCCCTTCATGATCTCGATGATGCGTTGCATCGGTTCGGTCTCGAGGAATGAGCGGCGTCCGACGAAGAAATAGTCCTCGGTCAGCAAGCGAATGAAATCGAGCCCGAACTGGCGCGCGGCGGCTTCCACGCCGAAACAGGCGTCGGCCATGTCGCTGGCGACATAGGCCGCAACCGCCGCGTGGGTGAATTCCATCTGCTGCGCGTCGTTGATCCTGGACGGTTTGATCTTGCTGAGATCGAGCAACTGGTCGAACAGCAGGCGCGTTCCCGAATCGTGATCGCGGTTGACGAAGCGGGCCTTCCGCTCGACGAGGTCGTTCAGCGAATTGATGTTCAGCGGATTGCCGCGCCGGACCATCAGGCCCATCTCGCGCGTCACGAAGCTGATGACGCGGTCCTCCCGCGGGTCAAGCCATTCGGTGAGGGTGGCGATGTTGCGTGCGCGCAGTTCGCCGCGCGGCAGATGCACGCCCGACAGATCGCACGCGCCCTGCGCCAGCGACACCAGCGAGTTCTGGTTGCTGACATAACGCAGGTCGACGCCGATGCCGGGCACGCGATCGAACAGCTCGCGCAGCTTGGACACCGCAAAGCCGTGGCTGGCATGAACGCGGATCACCGACGGCTGCTGATGCAAAAACGGTTTGATCTCGGTGGCGAGTTCCTGTGCGAGGTTTTCAAGCTGCAGGCCAAGGCGCGCTTCGAGGCGCTGGCCGGCCCACACCAGCCTTTCGCCGAAGGGCGTCAGCGTGGTGCCCTTGCCCCGTTGCCGCTCCACCAGCGGCACGCCGAAGAAGTCCGACCACTGCTCGATCAGATTCCACACATGCCGATACGACAGGCGTGCGTGTGCCGCCGCGCTGGTGAGCTTCCCGGTCTGCCGGATTTCATTGAGGATTCCGAGCATGACCACCGCGGTTTGCGGGCTGCCGTCCTTGTGAAATCGCCAGATGGTTTCAATCTCGATATTCAGCACGGCGCCTCCGCATATGAATTTTAAGTCATATCAGCCAGAGACACTGGCGTGATTTATCATATTTACCAAAGGGTATTTCCTTCCCATGCTGGATGCAACAACGGAGGAAATATGATGTCAATAGCATATAAATTGGATGCTGCCGAGACCCGCTTCGATGTGCGCGTTCCGAGCAAGCTGCTCCTGATCGACGGCCGTCATGTCGCGTCGGCATCCGGCCGGACCTTCAAGTCGATCAATCCGGCGACGGAAGAAGTGATCGCAACGGTGGCGGAAGCCGGCGAGGCGGACGTCCATCGTGCGGTGGCCGCCGCGCGTCGCGCCTTCGAGGGGCCGTGGCGCACCATGCGCGCGGCCGAGCGCGGTCACATCCTGCTGCGGCTTGCGGATCTGATGCAGCGGCACGCCGATGAGATCGCCCGGCTGGAAAGCCTCGATGCCGGCAAGCCGATCGCCGGCGTTCTGCGTCAGGACCTTCCCGCCGCGATCGATACGCTGACTTATTACGCCGGCTGGGCCGACAAGATCCTCGGCGAAGTGGTGCCGACCCGGGACGATGCGCTGACCTACACCATGCGCGACCCGGTCGGCGTGGTGGCGGCGATCGTGCCCTGGAATTTCCCGCTGATGATCGGGATGTGGAAACTCGCGCCGGCACTGGCTTGCGGTTGCACCGTGGTGATGAAGCCGGCCGAGCTCACCTCGCTGTCGGCGCTTCGGATCGGCGAGCTTGCGCTCGAGGCCGGTCTGCCGGCCGGCGTTTTCAACATCGTGCCCGGTCCGGGGCGTGTTGTCGGCGACGCGCTGGTCAATCACACGGACGTCGACATGGTGACGTTCACCGGCTCACCCGGCGTGGGGCGCGGAATCATGCGCGGCGCCGCCGGCAGCTTCAAGCGCGTGTCGCTGGAGCTTGGCGGCAAGTCGGCCAATGTGATCTTCGACGATGCCGACCTCGTTGCAGCGACCCGCGCGGCGGCTTCCGGAGTTTTCTTCAACGCCGGTCAGGTCTGTTCGGCGGGCTCGCGCGTACTGGCGCAGGAGAAGGTTTATGACGAAGTCGTCGAGCGTCTGACGCACCGCGCCAGGTCGCTGCGGATGGGCGATCCGGCCGATCGCGCCACCTCGCTCGGACCGGTGATTTCCGAGAAGCAGATGAACAGCATTCTCGATTACGTCGATATCGGTCAGAAGGAGGGCGCCACGCTCATTACCGGCGGCGAGCGCGTCGGCAACCGGGGCTACTTTCTCAGCCCGGCGGTGTTCGCGAACGTCGGGCACGAGATGCGGATTTCGCAGGAGGAGATTTTCGGGCCCGTGGTCAGCGTCATCAAGTTCAAGGATGAGGACGACGCGATCCGCATCGCCAACGGCACCGCCTTCAGTCTCGCGGCCGGTGTATGGAGCAAGGATATCGGCCGTCTGCAGCGGTTCGCCAAGCGCGCCAAAGCCGGCACGGTATGGCTCAACACCTATGGCTATACCGATGTGCGGCTGCCATGGGGTGGAGCGGGCGACTCCGGCCTTGGCCGCGAGCATGGCACGGCCGCGCTCGAGCATTTCACCGAGCCGAAGGCGGTCTGGCTCAATCTGAACGGCTAGCGGCTGGTCGCTCGGCAGGCTTGTGCAGCCTGCGGGCGCATCCCCTCAAAACAAAAACGCGGGCTTTGCGGCCCGCGTTTTTGTGTCTGGAATTGTCGAATGACTTAGCGCGGAGGGCGCGGACCGGCACTGCGGCCGGCAGCACCACGATCGCCACCGGCGCCGGCGCCAAACACCGGCTTCGGCTTCATCGGCAGCAGGCCTTCGCGCTGCAGCTTCTTGCGCGCCAGCTTGCGGGCGCGGCGAACGGCTTCCGCCTTCTCGCGGGCCTTCTTCTCCGACGGCTTTTCATAATGACCGCGAAGCTTCATTTCGCGGAAAATGCCCTCACGCTGCATCTTCTTCTTCAGCGCCTTGAGAGCCTGGTCGACATTGTTATCGCGAACGAGAACCTGCACACGGCATCCTTTATGGTTCAAAATTGGAATGCGGGAAGGGGCCGAAAACGGCCACGTCCAACCCTTCTGGGGCGCGGATTAGCAGATCGAACCTCTATTGTCCACCGGGCATGCCGCAAACCGGGGCGGAAAACCGTGATTTCCGCCTATTTCACCGGCGAGGCCAAAGGCTCCACAACGGTGACGTGACCCATCTTGCGGCCGGGCCGCGGGGTGCCCTTGCCGTAGAGATGGACGGTGGCGCCGGGCTTCGTCAGCCACTGTCCGTAATCCAGGATCTCGTCCCCGATCAGGTTGGTCATGGTCACGGAACCGTGGCGCAGCGGGCGGGCCAGCGGCCAGCCGGCGATCGCGCGGATATGCTGCTCGAACTGCGAGACCGAGGCGCCGTCCAGCGTCCAGTGTCCCGAATTGTGGACGCGCGGCGCGATCTCGTTGACCAGCAGGGTCGGTTCCTTGCCGCCGGTCACGACGAACAGTTCCACCGCCAGCACCCCGACATAATCGAGGGCGGTCGCGATCTTGCCGGCGATATCGCGGGCCTGCGCGGCCAGCGCCTCGGAAATGGCCGCGGGGGCATGCGAGGTCTTCAGGATGTGGTCGCGATGCTCGTTTTCGGTGACGTCGAAGCAGACCACCTCGCCATTGGCGCCGCGGGCCGCAATCACCGAAACTTCGCGCTCGAACGGGATGAAGCCCTCGAGGATCGCCGATTTGGTGGCAAGTCTTTCCCAGACCTCCTGCGGATCGTCGCCTTCGCGGATGATGATCTGACCCTTGCCGTCATAGCCGAACCGGCGCGTCTTCAGCACGGCGGGCAGGCCGATCCTGCCGATGGCGTCGATAAGGTCCTGGGCCGAGGCGACACTGGCATAGGGCGCGGTCGGGATGCCGAGTGCGGTGACGAAATCCTTCTCGGCGATCCGGTCCTGTGTTGTCTCCAGCACCTTGGTGTTGGGCAGCACCGGGCGCCGCGCCGACAGGATCATCGCGGTCGCGGCCGGAACATTCTCGAATTCGTAGGTGATGACATCGACGTCGGCGGCAAACAGTTCCAGCGCCTCGACGTCGGCATATTCGGCACAGGTCGCGTGTTGCACCACGTCGAAAGCCGGCGAGTCCGGATCGGGAGAAAAGACCTGGGCCTTGAGGCCGAGACGGGCCGCGGCCAGAGCCAGCATCCGTCCCAATTGTCCGCCGCCGAGAATTCCAATGGTGTCGCCGGGCTTCAGCGCCACCTGCTTGTTCGATGTCACGCGGAATCCTCCGGCCGTTCCTTGACGGCCTCGGTCTGTTGCTTGCGCCAGGCGGCGAGCCGTGCGGCAAGCTTGGTGTCGGTGAGTGCCAGAACGCTTGCAGCGAGCAGCGCGGCATTGATAGCGCCGGCCTTGCCGATGGCCAAGGTGCCGACCGGAATACCGGCGGGCATTTGCACAATTGAATAGAGCGAATCGACGCCCGATAGCGCCTTGGATTCCACGGGAACGCCGAATACCGGCAGTTCGGTCAGCGCCGCGGTCATGCCGGGCAGATGGGCCGCGCCGCCCGCCCCGGCCAGAATGACCTTGAAGCCCGCCGCTTTCGCCCCCTTGGCGAAGGCATACAGCCGGTCCGGCGTGCGGTGGGCGGAAACGATCAGCCGCTCATGGGCGATCTCAAGCGCGGTCAGCGTTGCGGCGGCATGCTGCATGGTCGCCCAGTCGGACTGGCTTCCCATGATGATGGCGACAGGAGGGGACATGGCGGCTGGTCAGAGGAACACGGGAAAAAGCGCAAAAGGATTATAGAGGC
Source organism: Hyphomicrobiales bacterium (assembly GCA_017305455.1). Classification (GTDB taxonomy): domain Bacteria; phylum Pseudomonadota; class Alphaproteobacteria; order Rhizobiales; family Xanthobacteraceae; genus Afipia. Next base: position 8,746 of record JAFKKO010000135.1, read on the forward strand.
GGACCTGTGCCGGACAACCGGTGCGGGAGCCCTCGCTGCATTCATGGTCAATATCGGCAAGTGTCGGCAAAATCTACCGAGAATACAATTTTATCGAAGCCACAGGCGGTGCGTGACAAAACGGTCACGCCGCTCAGCACATCAAGCAATGATGTCGGGGGTAATCTGATCTTCCAGGAAGGCGATGCGGTCGCGCAACTGCAGCTTTCGTTTTTTCAGCCGCTGCAACCGTAACAGGTCCGGCGCCGGAGAGTGCTGCAACGCTTCGATCGCCGCGTCGAGGTCGCGATGTTCCTGCTGCAGTCTCGCAAGCTCAAGGCCAAATTCGTGATTGTCCTGCTCTGCCATGGCGTATCGACTTGAATGGCGTTCCCGACGTGATCGTTTGCGCGGCGACGCGCAACAGGTGACTGCATCGCGGAATCAGCCGAACGGTGCCTTGTCTTCATCGCAGAAAAAGCACCCGAGAGCCAGCCGTCCTCAAATAGTCCTGATTTGGCTAAAATGTCGCAACAGCTTTTCAGTATTTCATTGCAGACACGAAGAAATCCAAGCTGTCGTTTCACCCATCCCGAGTCGACAGTTTGAAACGGTGATGTAGACTGATTAGTCCAGATTTACACCGAGGCCCACGAGAGAAGGAGACTTCTTATGGCAATTGAGGCGCATCTCGTTGAACTGGAACGTAAGCACCGCAGTCTCGAAAACGAGTTGCACGAAGCTCTCCGGCATCTATCGACCGAGGATAGTCGGATCATCGAACTGAAGCGCCGCAAGCTGGTCCTGAAGGACGAAATCGAGCGCATCAAACTTGACAAGGGCGCGACAGTCCACTGAAGCGCCCAGAGTCAAATTCCGCATCCGCCTGAAGCCGACACTCGCCGGTGATCTAACATCATCCGGCGCGTGGTGGGTGTGCGGAATGCAGACTCCGAGCCTGCTGATCAGGCCTCGAGCAGTGTCATGACATGATCGGCGATCGCCAGGGACGACGTCAGTCCCGGCGATTCGATGCCGAACAGGTTGATCAATCCCGTAAGTCCGTGAGACTGCTGGTCCTGGATCAGGAAATCCTGCACCGCCACCGCAGGAGGCACGATCTTGGGCCGGATCCCGGAGTAGCCCGGGATCAGCGCACCGTCCGGCAGGTCAGGCCAGTAGCGTCGGATCGCCGGGTAGAAACGCTCCGCGCGCGCCGGATCGACCGCGTAGTCGAGCGTATCCACCCATTCGACATCGGGGCCAAAGCGGGCCTGACCGGCCATGTCGAGCGTCAGGTGGACGCCCAGCCCGCCGGGTTCGGGCACTGGATAAATCAGGTGTGAGAACGGCGGCCGCTGGGTGCAACTGAAGTAGTTGCCCTTGGCGAAATATGTCGGCGGAATTTGCGCGAGCGGAAGGCCGTCGATCAGGCGCGCCACGGCGGTGGCCTGCAGACCGGCCGCGTTGACGAGCAGGCGGCATGTCATGGTGAGAGGCTCTTCGCCGCCGGCTTCGACGATGAAGCCGCCGGCATCCGCTTTGGCGTGAAGCAGCGGCGCATGGAAGGCGAAAGCCGCTCCGCTGTTCTCCGCATCCCCGCGCAGCGCCAGCATGTAGGCATGACTGTCGATAATGCCCGTCGAGGGAGACAGCAGCGCCCCGACACAGGCGAGTGACGGCTCGCGCGCGTGAGCCTCGCCGGTCGTGAGCAGCTCAAGGTCGGTGACGCCATTGGCTTCGGCGCGCGCCTTGATCTCCAGCAATCTGCCGCTTTCCTGCTCCGATGTGGCGACGATCAGCTTGCCGCACCGGCGATGCGGCACGCCATGGACGGCGCAGAAGTCATAGAGGGCCTGCTTGCCGTTGACGCACATCCGCGCCATCAGGCTGCCGGCTGGATAATAGATGCCGGCGTGGATCACTTCGCTGTTGCGCGAGGAGGTGCCGGTGCCGATGTCTGCCGCCGCCTCCAGCACCACCACCTCGCGGCCGGCTTGCGCCAGCCGCCGGGCGATCGCCAGGCCGACGACGCCTGCTCCGATGACGACGCACTCAATATGATCCATGCCGCCTCCTGCTCGGGCTGCGGAGATGCAAGCGAGCGTGCGTTTCAGGTGGAGCCGGCATCGGTCAGGGCGCTGTTATTAGGAGGGCGTTAAGTATGCGAGACCAATTGGTTGCGCTTGAGAAATAACTGCCCGTCTGAAGGGTACACGTTTACCTGATTCAAACTGCTTCAGCTAGAGACTTCGTGTGAAGGTTTCTGCGAGACATGATGGCGATTTGGCAAAAGCAGGCGGGATCGAAGGCACTCCGCGCGGGCGGCGGGGTCTGCCTCCTTATGCTGCTGTCCTTGCAGTTAGCGCACGCATGGGCGCCCTTTGCATCCGACAATCTGACCATTGAGCACGGCCCCGAGGAGACCGCGGCGATGATCTGGCAGATACTCATCACCGGCTTTGTTATCTTCGCTTTTCTGAGCGGAGTTATGTGCTGGATCATGGCGGCGCTGCGCAAGGCGAGGCGCGCCCATGCCCGCCGGGAGTTTTTCGTCGCGTCGGCGCTGAACAATCTCAGCCAGGGCATCGTGATGCTGAACGCGCAGCAGCGCGTTGTTTATTGCAACGACCGGTATCTCGAACTCTACGGACTGACCCGCGCCGATATCCGCAAGGGCATGACCGGGCGCGATCTTCTGGCGCTGCGCGCGGAGCGCGGCACGTTCGCCGGCAGTATCGATCATTATTCGCGAGATGCCGCGGACAATGAAGGGCACGTCTGCAATCTGGTGAACGGACGGTCGATTTCCGTCAAGCGCCATATCCTGCCGAGCGGTGGCGTGGTCTCGACGCACGAGAATTGCACCGAGCAGCGCGCGCTGTCCACGCAACTCGCGGCGGCCAAGAATTTTCTGGAATCGGTCATCGACAATATCCCGGTCTGCGTGGTCGCCAAGACCATCGAGGATGGTCGCTTCACGCTGGTCAACCGTGCGTTCGAGCAACTGACGCGCCGGCCGAGGGATCAGATCATCGGACGTACGCCCGCCGAACTGTTCTCCGCCGAGATCGCCGCGGGCTTCACCCAGCACGACCGCGATGCGATCGAATCTCCGACCGGCCAGTGTCGCCACGAATTTTCCGTCGATCATGGCGGAGGCGTCAGAGACATCGTCAGCAATCGGATCATCGCCCGGAACGAGCGTGGCGAGCCCGAATATCTGATCGCGATGCTCGAGGACATGACCGGCCGCAAGGCGATGTCCCTCGAAGTGCAAAGCACCAAGAAATTCCTCGAGCTCGTGGTCGACAACATTCCCGCCGCGTTGCTCGTCAAACGTCTCAGCGATGGAAAGTTCGTGCTGGCCAATCGCAGCGCCGAAGCCATCCTCAACCGCACGCGCGCCGAAGTCATCGATCATACGGTCGAGGACGTTCACCCGGAGGCGGCCGCCAAATTCATCTCGATGCGCGACGACGCTGCCGTGAAGAAGGGCGGTCTCGTCACCGAGGAGCATCCGATCCCGACCGATGCCGGACTTCGCCTGTTCGCGACGCGGCGTGTCACCGTACTCGATGAAGCCGGCGAGCCGCAATATCTGATCAAGACCAGCGAGGACATCACTGACCGACGCGAGACCGAGTCGCGCATGGCGCATATGGCTTATCATGATGGTCTGACCGGGTTGCCCAATCGCGCCGCGTTCCTGCAGGCGCTGGAGCAATTGATCGACGCCTGCAGCGGCAGCAGCGAAGAATTTGCCGTCGTCTCGGTCGACCTCGACCGCTTCAAGGAAGTCAACGACGTCTTCGGCCATGAGATCGGCGACAAGCTGCTGATCGAGGTCTCCAAGCGGATCGAACGCGCGGTCGAGGGCGGTGTCGTCGCCCGCCTCGGCGGCGACGAGTATGGCCTGATCATCGATGGCGTGCAGCCTGACGCCGCCAGGACGGTGACGAACCATCTGTCCCAGATGATCGGCGAAGAATTCGTGCTTGATGGCAAGATCATCCGTGTCGGTCTGACCATGGGCATTTCGATATTCCCGCGCAACGGCACCGATGGCGCCTCGCTGCTCGCCAACGCCGATGCCGCGCTGTTTCGCGCCAAGGCGAAGTCGCGCGGTTCCGTCAGCTTCTACGAAGCCGAAATGGATCAGCAGATCCGCAATCGCCGCGCCTTGCATCAGGATTTGGCGAAGGCGATCCGCAACGGCGAACTGCTGCTGCATTATCAGCCGCTGGCCCATGCCCGCCATCAGCCCACCGGCGACGATGTGGTCGGGTTCGAGGCGCTGGCGCGCTGGGTTCATCCGACCCGCGGCTTCATATCGCCCGGCGATTTCATTCCGCTCGCCGAGGAGAGCGGCCTGATCGTCGAGATGGGCGAGTGGATCCTGCGCGAGGCCTGCCGCGAGGCGGCATCCTGGCCGCGGCATCTGCAGATCGCAGTCAACCTGTCGCCGGCGCAATTCATGCATGGCGATCTTGTCGGCCTGGTGCATTCGATCTTGCTTGAAACCGGTCTCACCCCCGGCCGTCTCGAACTCGAAATCACCGAAGGCGTGCTGATCGACGATTTCGACCGCGGTCTGGCACTGCTGCGCCGCCTGAAGGCGCTCGGCGTGCGCATTGCGATGGACGATTTCGGCAGCGGATATTCGTCGCTGACCTATCTGCAGGCTTTCCCGTTCGACAAGATCAAGATCGACCGGGCCTTCGTGATGAATCTCGGCCGCAACTCGCAATCCGCCGCGATCATCCGCTCGATGATCGGGCTCTGCCATGGTCTCGATATCTCCATCGTTGCCGAAGGCGTCGAGACCCAAGAGCAACTGAGCTTCCTGGCGGTGGAATCCTGTGATCAGGCGCAGGGCTATTTCCTCGGCAAGCCGGCGGCGATCCTGCAATATGATGCCTGGGTCGGCCGCACGCCGCGCACATTGCCGGCGTTGGCGCGCAAAATCGGCTGAATCCGCATCTGTCACCCATAATTCGCCGGCTTTTCAGCCGGGCCGATCGCGACCTATTGGCGCGAGGCTCCCCGATGCTTGAACGGGCGCGCGTTATCGTGATAGGGCGCGGGGCGGGGAGAGGCCGATGACCAGCGATTTGCCGGAACAGCGCCGCGCCGTACTGTTGCGCGTCAACGATGTCAGCAAACGCTTTGGCGGCGTGACGGCGGTGGACCGCCTGTCGCTTGAGATCGGCGCCGGCGAGTTCTTCGCGCTGCTGGGGCCGAGCGGCTGCGGCAAGAGCACGCTGCTGCGGATGCTGGCCGGATTTGAAACTCCCGACGAGGGGCAGATTTATCTCGACGGGCAGGATATCGCGCCGGTGCCGCCGCATCTGCGCCCGGTGAACATGATGTTCCAGAGCTACGCGCTGTTCCCGCATCTCAGCGTCGAATCCAATATCGCGTTCGGGTTGAAGCGTGCCGGCTTGCCGAAAGCCGATATCGCGGCGCGGGTCGCGGAAATGGTGGCACTCGCGCGGTTGCAGGGCATGGAAAAACGCCGCCCCGATCAGCTTTCCGGCGGCCAGCGTCAGCGCGTGGCGCTGGCGCGCTCGCTGGCCCGGCGGCCGCGCATGCTGTTGCTGGACGAGCCGCTCGGCGCGCTCGACAAGAAGCTGCGCGAGGAGACCCAGGCCGAGCTGCTGCAGGTGCAGCGTCAGCTCGGCATGACTTTCATTGTCGTGACCCACGACCAGTGCGAGGCCATGACGATGGCCGACCGCATCGGCGTCATGGACCGGGGCCATCTTGTGCAAGTGGCGGCGCCGCGCACGCTCTATGAGGCGCCGAGCTCGCGCTGGATCGCGAGCTTTGTCGGCGACATCAACATCGTCGAGGGGCGGATCGCGCAATTCAGCGATGGCCGCGTGACGGTCGCATCCGAAGGCGGTGCCTCCGTGACCGCAAGCGGATCGGGGAAGGTCGGGGCGGCGGTTGCGGTCGCCGTGCGTCCCGAGAAAGTCCTGCTGTCCGCCGAAACCGCGCCTGCGGGCGCGGTCAATGCCTATGCGGGCAGCATCGCCGATATCGGATATCTCGGCGGTGCGTCGGTCTATCGGGTGACGCTGGACAACGGCGTCGTGTTGCGGGTCTCGACACCGAATGCGACGCGGCGCGCTGCTGAGGCGTTTGTCGCGGGACAGCGCGTCACTGCCTCGTTCGCGCCTGATGATTGCGTGGTGCTGGAGCAATGAGCGCGCGCAACATCTTCACCCGGCCGGCACGATTTGCGGCGATCGCGCCGTATGTCTGGATGCTGCTGTTCTTTCTGGTGCCGTTCGGTTTCGTGCTGAAAATTGCTTTGTCGCAAACCGCGATTGCGCGGCCGCCCTATCTGCCGACATTCGATCTCGGCGCCGGCTGGGCCGCGGCAGCCTCCGCGCTCGCGATGTTCTCGGCCGAGAATTTCAAGCTGCTGCTGGCGGATTATATCTACATTTTCTCCTATCTGCGCAGTCTCTTTGTCGCTATCGCCTCCACCGCCATGCTGCTCGTGATCGGCTATCCGGTCGCGTACGGCATGAGCCGTCTGCCGCCGCGCTGGCAGCCGATCGCGATGACGCTGGTAATAGTGCCGTTCTGGACTTCGTTCCTGATCCGCATCTACGCCTGGATCAACATCCTGCAGCATGACGGGCTGTTTAATTCGCTGCTGCTTGCGCTCGGTCTGATCGACAGGCCGCTGACATGGCTCGCCACCGACACGGCGATGTATATCGGGATCGTCTATTCGTATTTCCCGTTCATGATCCTGCCGCTTTACGCCACGCTGTCGAAGATGGACGGCTCGCTGCTCGAAGCGGCTGCAGACCTTGGCTGCTCGCGGCTGAAGGCGTTCTGGCTGGTGACGTTCCCGTTGTCGCTGTCGGGCGTGGGAGCCGGCGCGCTGCTCTGTTTCATCCCGATCGCCGGCGAGTTCGTTATCCCGGATCTGCTGGCCGGATCGGACCGGATGATGATCGGCCAGATGCTGTGGCTTGAGTTCTTCACCAACAAGGATTGGCCGGTCGCCTCGGCGATCGCCATCGTTCTTCTGGTGCTGCTGCTCGCCCCACTTCTGATCTATGAAAAGCTGCAGAGCCGGCAGCTCGAACGGGCGCGCTGATCATGGCCGTTCGCGCGTTGACCAGGCTCTCGTCCTTCAACATCGCCTCGCTGGTGCTGGGCCTTGCATTTCTGTACCTGCCGATCGTCATTCTGGTGATCTATTCCTTCAACGCCTCGCGCCTGGTGACGGTGTGGGGCGGCTGGTCGCTGCGCTGGTATCGGGAACTCCTCAACAACGAGGCGATGCTGTCGGCGGCGTGGATGAGCCTGCGGGTCGGCGTGATGTCGGCAACGCTTGCGACCCTTCTCGGTACGCTCGCGGCCATTGCGCTATCGCGCGGCGGGCGCTTCGGCGGCCGGACGTTGTTCTCCGGCATGCTGTATGCGCCGCTGGTGATGCCCGAGGTGATCACCGGCTTGTCGCTGCTGCTGTTGTTCGTTGCGGTCAGCGCCGAGCGCGGATTTTGGACCGTCACCATCGCCCACACCACGCTGACGATGTGTTTCGTCACCGTGGTGGTGCAGTCGCGGCTCGGCAGCCTCGACCGCAGTCTTGAGGAGGCGGCGATGGATCTGGGCTGCGGGCCGGCTCAGGCTTTCGTGGCTGTCACGCTGCCGTTGATCCTGCCGTCGATCGTGGCGGGATGGATGCTGGCCTTCACGTTGTCGCTCGATGATCTGGTGATTGCGAGCTTTACCACCGGGCCGGGCTCCTCGACGCTGCCGATCCGGATTTATTCGGAAGTGCGGCTCGGGGTGAAGCCGGAGATCAACGCGATCTGCACGCTGGTGATCGCGGGGGTTGCCGCCGTCATCGTCGCGGCGTCGCTGGCGTCGAAACTGTCGAGCAAACAGGGCGAAAGCGTCGCGCCGCTTTAATTGGCGTTGGCGGGAGCCTGTGACGGCGAAGCGGCCGGCGGATTGGCCGCGCTTGGCGACGGAGGCGTTTGCGCCGCCGAACCGTTGGTTGTGCCGCCGTGCGCGCCTTCGGATGGCGGCTTCTTGTTGCCGGTGAAACGGTCGATGACCGCCTTGACCGCATCGCGCGCCGAGTGGCCCTTGAGCGAATCCAGCAGCGGCGCGGTGGCCGGCGAGCGGCGGATCAGGATATCGGAATCCGGGAAGATCAGCGGATCGTCCCATGGCCCTTGCACCACGAACGGCAGTTGAAAGCCCTGCGCGGTGTCGGAGACCTGCACTAGGCTCGCCACGCCCTTCAGATCGTACTCACGCGAGGGAATGGAGGCCGTGCCGGTGATGGCGACGCGCGTTCCCGGTCCTTCGATCTGGACTTCGTCTGCGGTCGCGACGCCGCGGTCGATGCTGAGCGCGACCTTCAGCGTGTTGAACGGCGTGGTGCCGCTGCGGTAGTTGCCGGCGCCCGAAAGCGGCCTGCGCTCCAGACGTCGCAGCAATTGTTCGACATTGAAGCCCGAGATGGCTCCGTCACGCCCGGTCAGAGTCGCGGTGCCGGTCAACGATTGCGCGAGACTGAAAGGATTGGCGCCGATAGCTTCCAGCGACACGCCGAGATCGCCGCGCCCGCTCAGTTTCCGCGCCCCGAACATCTCGCTGACGGCGGCTTCGAGGTCGATATCGGTGAAGCGGAATTGCGCCTTGATATCGGCATTGTCATCGGTTCGGGTGACACCGAGCGAACCCTTGACGATGCCGCGATAGATCTGCGCCTCGCCGATGCTGAGCGCCAATGCGCCGTTGCGCAGGTTGGCGCCGACCGCGGTGCGCCCGAGCTTCGAAGAGCCGATGGTGACTTTTGCCGCCGACAGGCGCATGTCGAGGTCGGTCGCCGACAGGCTGCGCAGATCGAAGGCTTGCCGGCTCCAGTCTCGCGCGCCGTTGGCGAGCAGTCGCACCGCGCCGATATAGGGCGTGAGATCGAGTGTGTCCGCGGCCAGCGTCCCCTGCAGCGTCGGCCGGCCGGTCGTACTGTTATAGGTCAGCACGCCTTCGGCTGCGTTGCCGTCGAGATCGACATTGACGTTGGTGAGTGCGATGGACTCGCCGACGACATTGGCGCGCGCTTTCAGATTGAAGCGCCCGAATCCGCCGTCACCGATCGGGCCGTGCCCGGTCCAGCGCAGCAGGTTGCGAAGGGAAGGGCTGTCCGCGGTCAGCGTTCCTTCAAGCAGCAGACTGCTGCGGTTGGCGATGACGCCGTCGAAGGCAAGTTTGAGCGGCGCACCGGTCAGCCGTGCTTTCAGTCCGGTGCGCTCGCCGGAAATCGCCGCAACGAAGTCGGTCACGCTCAGGCTGCTTTCGAGGCGCTCGCCATGCCAGTCGAAATGGCCGGTCGCGGCGAAAGATCGCGCGATCGAGGGCCACGCCAGCGACAGATCGATGTTGCTCAGTTTTTCCGAAATCTGCCGTGCGTCGTCACGATAATCGATGGCGCCCTGCATGATCCGAATCTCGGAGAAGGAGATCGCAGGTTTGCCGCCCGGCTTCATGGAGCGGGCGATGGCGTCGAGGATCGGCGTCCAGTTGCTGCCGCCCTCGGCGGTACGGACGATGTTGATCTGGGGATTGAGCAGGGACAGATCGGTGATCTCGAAATGCCCGGCCAGAATGGGGAGCAGACCAAGATTGGCGGTCAATGCTTCGGCCGTGAGCATGTCGGCGCTGTCGCCGCTGCGTTTGAATCCGACCTGATACAGCGTGACATAGCTGGCCGGAAACACCGACACTTCGGTCTTGCCGCCGATCACGAGGTCGAGACCGCTCGCCGTGCGGATCTGGGTTTCGACGGCCCGGCGCACCGCTTCGCGGTCGATCAGCCAGGACGCCGCCATCAGCCCGACCAGCAAAAGGCCGAGAACCGCCGCAGCAAGCGTTCCGAGGCGCTTCATCCCGTGGGCCATGGTCAAGTGGGCGATCCGATCAGGGTCTGGCTAAAACCGGCCGTCGGCGGCCAGCATCAATGGCGCGCAACTTGATCGGTTTTCTTGACGCTTTCAAGGCCGTAAGTGGTTCGTTCCACCTGTCAAATCGCCGTTTTGACGCGGCCGTCGACGAACGCGCGGCAAGCGGTGTCTCTCAGCGTTGAGTCCGATTGACGAGTTTTCGCGATTGAGCCTAATAGAGATCACCGGCCGCGCTCGCCATTTCTCTTTCCTCCGGGTTTGCAGCACATGAACAAGGTTTTTCCCGACGCAAAATCGGCGCTTGAGGGCGTCATCAAGGATGGCATGACGATCATGTCGGGCGGCTTCGGCCTCTGCGGGATCGCGGAGACTCTGGCAAATGCCATCGGCGAGCTTGGCGTGAAGAATCTCACGGTGATCTCGAACAATGCCGCGGTTGACGGCATCGGTCTGGGGCGCTTGCTCGCCAACAAGCAGATCAGGAAGATGATTTCGTCCTATGTCGGTGAGAACAAGACGTTCGCGCAGATGTATCTCGCCGGTGAACTCGAGCTCGAATTCAATCCGCAGGGCACGCTGGCGGAGCGCATTCGCGCCGGTGGCGCGGGCATCCCGGCTTTCTTCACCAAGACTGGCGTCGGCACGGTGATCGCGGAAGGCAAAGAGATTCGCGAATTCGATGGCGAGAAATATGTCATGGAACGTTCGTTGTTCGCCGATCTGTCGATCGTCCATGCCTGGAAGGGCGACACCGCCGGCAACCTCGTCTATCGCAAGACCGCGCGAAACTTCAATCCGATGATGGCGACCGCCTCGCGCATGACCATCGCCGAGGTCGAGCATCTCGTGCCGGCCGGCGAGATCGATCCGGACCAGGTGCATACGCCCGGCATTTTCGTCAAGCGCATCGTTCAGGCCGATCCGGCGCTGAAGCACATCGAGCAGCGCACTGTGCGCCAGCGCGCGTAAGATTGTCAAAGGAGATTGTGATGGCCTGGACCCGCGAACAGATGGCGGCCCGCGCAGCCAAGGAATTGCGCGACGGGTATTACGTGAATTTGGGCATCGGCATTCCGACTCTGGTGTCGAACTACATTCCGGACGGCATGGACGTGCAGTTGCAGAGCGAGAACGGCATGCTCGGCACCGGGCCGTTTCCTTACGAGGGCGAGGAAGATCCCGACCTGATCAATGCCGGCAAGCAGACGGTGACCGAACTGCCGACCACGAGCTATTTCTCCAGCGCGGATTCCTTTGCGATGGTGCGTGGCGGGCATATCGATCTGTCGATCCTCGGCGCGATGCAGGTGGCCGAGAACGGCGATCTCGCCAACTGGATGATCCCCGGCAAGATGGTCAAGGGCATGGGCGGCGCGATGGACCTCGTCGCCGGCGTCAAGCGCGTCGTGGTGGTGATGGAGCACAGCGCCAAGGACGGCGCGAAGCTGCTGCATCGCTGCACCCTGCCGCTGACCGGGCAGGGCGTGGTCGATCTCGTGATCACCGATCTTGCGGTGTTCACCATCGATAAGCACGGTAAGAACGGCATGACGCTGATCGAACTCGCCGATGGCGTGACGCTCGATGAGGTCAAAGCCAAGACCGAAGCAAGCTACAGCGTCGCGTTGATGAACGCCTGATTGCCTTACGCCGGCCCGGTCGGCACGTCGGCAAACCGCGTCAACCACGCCACCGGCCCGATGCTCGCGGCCACGATCAGGAGTGCCGCGAGCGCGCCGTCCTCGAAGCTGCCGCGGCTCGCATATTGATAGATCGAGGTGGCGAGCGTCTCGACATTGAGCGGCCGCAGCAGCAGCGTGGCCGGCAGCTCCTTCAGGCAATCGACGAACACGATGATCGCGCCGCCGAGCAGCGCGGGCGTGAGCAGCGGCAGATGAATCTTGCGCAGGATAGTCGCCTGCGGTGCGCCGGCGATCCGCGCGCTGTCGTCATAGTCGCGCGGGATGCGGGCAAAGCCGGCCTGGATGAAGCCGGCCGGCACGGCGAGAAAGCGGATCACATAGGCGATCACCACGGCCGCGCCGGAGCCGATGATGACGAGGCCCGGCGAGGCAAAGCCGAGCGTCTTGAGAAGTGCGCTGAGGCCGTTGTCGAGCGCAAGCAGCGGCGTCAGCAGGCCGAGCGCGAGGACCAGTCCCGGCAATGCATAACCGGCGCGGGCAAAGCCGGTGAGGACTTCGCGCCAGCGGGTCGGCGACCAGCGATGGGCCAGCACGCTGGCAAGTCCCAGCAGCACAGCGAGCAGCGTCGCGATGGTGGCGAAGGCGAGCGAACTGAGCGCATCGTGCCACAGTGCGATGGAACTGTGCGAGATGAGACCCCGCCGCAGGCTCTCGCGCGCCAGAAACAGCAGCGGGACGACAAAGCCGAGCAGCACCGGCAGGGCGCAGGCGAGTGTCGCCAGCCAGCGCCGCACGCCGGTCAGCGTGGTGCGGCGCGCGATCTGCGGATGGTCCGCATCGGCATAGAGGCGGTGGCGGCGGCCCTGCCGCTCCAGCATGACAATCAGCGTGACCACGATCAGCGCGAGCGCGGAAATCTGCGCCGCGCCGGCGAGGCTGCTGCGGTTGAGCCATGTCGCGAAGATCGAGACCGTCAGCGTGCGCACGCCGAGATACTCGCTGGCGCCGATGTCGTTGAGCGTCTCCAGCGCCACCAGCGCAAGACCCACGGCAAGCGCCGGACGGGCCATCGGTAGCGAGACGCGCCAGAAGATGGTCAGCGGCCGCGCGCCTAGGTTCCGTGCTGCTTCGATGGCGTCGGTGCCCTGGGTCTGGAACATCGCGCGCGTCGAGAGATAGACGTAAGGGTAGAGCACGAGGCCGATGATCAGGATGGCGCCGGGCAGCGAGCGCAGGCTCGGCAGCCAAGCGGCCGCGGTCGCCGGCGTCAGCACCGTGCCGAGGGCTTGATGGACGAGGCCGAGCGGCTCGAACAGATCGACATAGACATAGGCGCCGATATAGGTCGGGATCGCCAGCGGCATCGGCATCAGCCAGACGAAAGAGCGGCGGCCCGGAAAATCATGCGATGACATCAGCCAGGCCGTGCCGGCGCCGATCACGAGCGTGACCACGCCGACGCCGCCCAGCAGCAGAATCGTGTCGCTGATGGTGCCCGGCAGCACGTAAGCCAGCAGGTGGGACCACAGATCGGCGGTTGGCTGCAGCGCAAGCACCGCGATGCTGATCACCGGTGTCGCCACCAGCGCTGCGGCCAGAGCTGCGGCAAGCAGAACGATCGCTTCGGTGGACCGCGCCGGTGTCATCGGGACGGGCAATTCCGGAAAATATATTGGCAGCGCATCGTCATGATCGTGGGGGTCGCCTCCGGACCGTTATTCTTTCAAACCGTGCGACCGGACAAGACAAGGATGCCCGGCATGGCCGGGCATCCTCCGATCGTCAGATGGACACGCCGCTCGGGTTACTGATCGAAGCCCACCTTGTCCACCAGGGTCGATGCGGTCTTGCGATTCTCCGCGATCTTGGAGACCGGCAACTTGTCGGCATTGAGCGTGCCGTAGCCGGCGATGGTCGGATTGATCGCAACGCCGGCGCGAATGGGATATTCGTAGTTCGCATCGGCATACATCTTCTGCGCGGTCTCGCCCGCCAGCCACTCGATCAGCTTGACGCCGTTGGCCTTGTTCGGTGCGTTCTTCATCAGCAGCACGCCGGACAGGTTCACATGCGTGCCCTGGCCCGCGAAGGTCGGCAGGATCACCCTGGTGGCTTCCGCCCACGGCTTCTTGTCCGGGTCGTTGTTCATCATCAGCGCCCAGTAATAGGTGTTGCCGATGCCGAGGTCGCATTTGCCGGCCGCGACATCGCGCGCCGTCTCGCGGTCGCCGCCGGAGGGCTTCTGCGCCAGATTGGCCTTCACGCCGCGCAGCCATTCCTCGGCCTTGGCCTCGCCGTGATGGGCGACATAGGCCGCGAACAGTGCGTTGTTATAGATGTGCTGGCCGGAGCGGATGCAGATCTTGCCCTTCCACTTCGGGTCCGCGAGCTCTTCATAGGTGATCGCGTCCTGCTTCACGCGATCCTTCGATGCGTAGATCACCCGCGCGCGCATCGAGATGCCGGCCCAGTGGCCGTCCGGATCGCGATACTGCGCAGGCACGGTCTTGTCGATGACGTCGGACTTGATCGGCTGGGTGATGTCGGCCTTCACCGCCCCGTCGATGCGGCCGATATCGACCGTCAGCAGCACGTCCGCCGGGCTGTTGGCGCCCTCGGCCTTGATGCGCTGCTCGAGCCCGGAGCTTGCCGACACCACGTTGACCTTGATGCCGGTGTCCTTGGTGAAGGCATCGAACAGCGGCTGCATCAGCTTGGTTTCGCGGTAGCTGTAGACGTTGACCTCGCCCGATTGGGCCGAGGCGGGCGCTGCGTTCCATACGAACGCGCACGCCAGGATCGCTGCACCGGTAGGACGAAAATACGACATGGGAAGCTCCGCCGATTATGAAAACAAATCCTGCCGCTGCGCAGGCTTGCTGACGCGGCGTGCGAGGTTGGTTCTTATCTAGCGTGTGGGTGAACCCGCGATGCGCGACGCAGTGTCGCGAAATCCTCTGTTTATAGGAATTCCAGATCGCGGCCGGTGTTTATGGCCAGGGTGCGGGCCGCTCAGATGGCCTGCGCTGTCGCATGCGCGAAAACCACCTCGATCAGCGTGCCGGTTTGCGGCGCGCTCTTGATGTGGAACTGGCCGCCATTGGCTTCGACCAGGGCCTTGGTGAGCGGCAGGCTGACGCCGTTGTCCGACAGCAGATGATCGGATGTCGCCGGCGTGCGGAACGGCGCCATGGCTGCGGCAATTTCGCTCTCGTTCAGTCCGTGCCCGGTGTCGCGCACCCGCAGCACCGCCTCGCCGCGATCGGTCAGCGCGGTGGAGACGATCACCTGACCGCCGGCATTGGCGAGATGGATCGAATTGCCGATCAAATTGAGCGCGATTTGTCGCAGGGCGCGGGTGTCGGCCCGCACGGCGGGAAGCGCATGCGCGAGCGAGGTGCGGATGATGATGCGTTCGCGATTGGCCTGCGGCTGCATCACCGCGACGCATTGTTCGATCAGCGGATTGAGGTCCTGGTCGACGAAGGCGAGATCGAGCTTGCCGGATTCGATCCGCGACAGGTTGAGCATGTCCTCGATGATGGCGATCACGCGCTCGCCCGAGGCGCGGATGTCTTTCATGTAGTCGACATAACGCTCGTTGCCGAGCGGTCCGAACCGCTCGTCGATCATCACCTCGGAAAATCCGATGATGGCGTTGACCGGCGCGCGGATCTCGTGGCTGAGGCGCGTCAGCATTTCCGCCTTCGCGTTGGCGAGCTGATCATGGGTGCGGCGCGCCGATTGCGGCTCGCCTGCCCGGACCGGCGATGTGTCGCGGAAGATCGCAAAATAGCGGCTGCTTTCCGCGCCCGTGCGGCCGACCGTCATTGACAGCGGCATGGTGCTGCCGCCCGGCGTGCGGCCCAGCACGTCGCGTCCCTGATCGAGCAGGCTCGCCACGCCCGAGGCCTTGATGCCGTCGATGTAGTCGAGAATGGCGCGCTGGCTTTCCGGCGCGAACAGATCGGTCAGCGGGCGGCCCTTGACGTCGCCGCTGCGCACGTTGAACAGCGCCTCCGCGCTGCGGTTGCAGGAGCTGATATGGCCGGCTGCATCGAAGATCAGGATGCCTTCGGCCGTGGTCTCCAGGATGGCTGCCAGCTCATCCGCGCCGATCTGGTCGGAGGCCGCCGCCGCAGCGCTCGGCGCGGGACCCGGCTGCGCGGGTGCAATCGGCGCGGGCGCGAAAATCAGCGCATGCGCGCTCTCGTTGTCCCATGTCACGGCGTGCAGGCGCGCGGGCGCGGCCGCCGTGTTTGACGTTGAAATCAGCACGGGCGTGCCGCCTTGCGCCGTTTCCTCGGAGTCGTCCGGCTCGACATACAAGGCATCAAGGCCGCCGGCTTCATGGAGCGCGGCAAGGCTCGTAAAGCCGGTGCGCTCGAGGAAGGCGCGGTTGGCGTGGATCAGCCGGTCGATCTGGTAGATCAGCACGCCAACCGGGATGTGATCGAACAACTGCCCGTCCTGCGCCGCATGCGCATGCAGCGGGAGGTCGGGTTGTTCCGTGATCAGGAAAGACGGCGGCTCGACGCTCGAAGAAGCCGGCTCGCTTGCATCGGCTGCCGCGGCGTCTTCCGTTTTGACGTTCTGCTCCGAAGGGCCCGATGCACGGCTGCTGTCGGCTTCGAGCCGTGCGGACAACTGCCGGGCGATTTCGTGGAAGGCGCTGTTCTCGGTCGCCGTCAGCGACGGCGCGCGGGCTTCCTGCGCCGAGGGAAACAGCACGACATTGGCAGGTTTGTCCTCGGCAGATGTATTCACGGTATCGTCCGTTTCGGTAAGTGAAGGCGGAGTGTCGGTCACGGCAGGCGGTTCGCCCGCGACGGGATCTGACGCGAACGTCGCATGCGGATCTGGCGTTGTCTGCGGCGGCGATGACGGAACCTGTGGTGAGGCTGTGGATGGCGGGCCGCCGAACAGCGCGTCGTGACGGCGCTGCGCGGCGAGGCGCGTCAATCCTTCGAGATCGCGGCAGATGCCGAACCCGCGATAGCCGGCGAATTGCCGGTCGCGGTCATAGACCGGCAGCCCCGACAGTTCGACAGGCAGGCGCGCGCCCAAGCCATCGGCCGGCCAGTTGACGGCGATTCCGCTCCAGGTCACGCGCGTTGCGATTGCAGCGGCCACGCGACCTTCCGGATCGAGATCGAGCGCGTCGGCGAGTTCGCTCCACAGCCGGCCGAAAGCAGCGGCGGTCCGCCAGCCGATCAGTCGCGTGAATTCATCCGAACCGAGCGAGAAGCGGCCATCGGCATCCATCTGCCACATGAAGCGCAACGGGTAACGCCGCCGCGGTGTCCATGACTCGTCATCGAATAGTGCGCTGGCTGCGGTTTGCTCCGAAGACGGGCGATTTTCTGATGGAGGAAGCGACAGGTCGGTTTCCAAGAGATGTGGCTCGATCACGTCGGACACGGCGTGATCGGGATTGTTGTCGTTCCATTCCGCCGCCGGCGCGTCCGCTGGCGTATCCATCGGCGGTTCGGGTGTGGCAGCGACCGGAAGCGAAGCGGATGACGGTGCTTCCGGTGTGGCGGATACCGTTTCCGGCGCTCTCTCACAGGTCTCTTTGCCGGATGGAACGGGTGGAGATGCGGTCTCTTTGATGGTGTGCGTGAGATCGGACGGCGCGATCAGTCCGATGATGCCGGAGTCTGCATCGAGGCCGACGCGATACAAGATGATCAGGCCGAACGATGTGGACAGGGTGCCCGGATCGCGGCTCGCATCCTGTTGCGGCAGCCGCGCCTCCGGCACATGGGCCGCGAAGTCAGGCAGCGATCCGGCGGCGCGATTGCCGCCGATCAGTCTGCCGTCGCGAGTGAAAGCGGCTGCCGGGCTATCCAGTTCTTCGATCAGGTCGCTCAGCCGTTCCTCCAGCGGAAGAACGCGGCCGGCCGGCTGCGCCGCTGCGACGAGAATGCCGACAACGCCGCTGTCGAGAGTGAGGCGGGCGCATGCGCAGGTCATCAGATTGCCCGGCGCTGCGCCAAATCCGCGCAGGCGTTCAAGGCGCAATGCGCCGGTTGGCGACAGACGCCCGGCGAGCTGGATCACCTGGCGGCGGTGCGGATCGGCGGGTCCAATGACTTTGTCCGTCAGTGCGCGCGCGTCGGGAACGCCGAGAAATTTCAGCCCGGCGGCGTTCGCCCATATGATCCGCGCACCGTCGCTCGACCAGACGAACGCCGGGGCGCTGCTGAGGGCATGCGCCGCGAGCTTCGGGTCGCGGATGGCCTGCAATGACAGATCGACCGGGTTCATGCTGTCTCGTCGGACGTCTTTCGCAAGAAAGAAGGATGTCGGCTCTGGGCCGCGTGTAGCCTTAACAAATGATTATCAGGAGCGGGCGGGGCTAATCCACGGCAACAGGCCGCGTTTGCCCGCGAAACCGCCGATAACCTTAATTCGCGGCGCGGGGAGTGAACCCTGGGACAAGCCAGCCGTTGCAAAAAATATCCAAAGGTTCACGATGCGTGTCCGAGGGTTGTCATGGTGGCCGCGCATGCTGCGATCTGGACCTCCGAATCCAAGGAAACCCACCGCCGGGCGCGACGCAGGACACGGACGGGAGCGATTCAACAGGAGCGATTCACATGGCTGACGGCAACGAACGGTTCGAAATCCCAAAAGAGATGCGCTCCATGGCGGAAGCCAGTTTCGATCAGGCCCGCAAGGCGTTCGAAACTTTCATGGGGACGGCGCAACAGACGGCGAGCACGTTTAGCGGCACTGGCGAAGCCGCCAGGGCGAATGCCAAGGAGATCAGCGCCAAGGCCATCACCTTTGCCGAAAAGAACGTGCAGGCTTCTCTGGCCTATGCGCAGCAGTTGATCCATGCCACCGACCTCGCCGAGGTCATGCGGCTGCATACTGAATACGTCCAGACTCAGATGCGCACGCTGGCCGATCAGGCGTCGGAAATCGGGCAGGCGGTGACTCGTGCGGCGCTGGACGCAACCAAGCCGAAATAGCGGCGGCCGGTTTCCAGCTCTTCCTGATGATGGGGTATTAAAATACCTAAGTGCTTTGCAGTATTTTTATTGCAACGCACAATAGGGCGCTTATATTTATGACTGAGAAGCTGTTGGCGAGGGTCGCCACGGTGGCTGGCGCCATTGCCTTCAGATCGGACAGCTTGAACCCCAAATCACAGGATGCATGCCCATGAGCTCCGATCCGTTCTCCACCGTTGTTCCGTTCCAGGTTCCCGAGCAGGTTCGCGCTTTCGCCGAAACCGGCGTCAGCCACGCGCGCGAGGGCTACCAGAAGTTCAAGGCCGTCGCCGAGACCAACAACGAGGCCATTGAAGCGGCGTGCGCGTCGGCCACCAAGGGCGTTGGCGACTTCACCGCCAAGCTGGTGGACATTGCCAAGGCCAACACCACCTCGGCTTTCGACTTCGCCCAGGCGCTGCTTGCGGTGAAATCGGTCCCCGAGGCGTTCGAACTGCTGAACGAGCATGCCCGCAAGCAGTTCGAGGCTGTCACCGCGCAGTCCAAGGACCTCGCCGAACTGGGCCAGAAACTGGCGACCGAAACCGTCGAGCCGTTCAAGGCCGGCGCCGCGAAGGCGTTCAAGACGGTCGGCTGATTTCGCCTTCAGGAATTGCGAAAAGCCCGGGTCTGTGACCCGGACTTTTTTTGTCCGGCCGAATTTCGTCGGGTTTGAGCTTCTTGTCTGACCGAGACCTCCACAATATGTCCGAAATCGGCGGAGCAGGGCCGTCCAGGGATTACCGGTCTTGCCAAAGTGCGGCGTTGCACCTAGTTTCCGCGCGTTCGCGCCTCCCCTGAGAGGTGTCCTGACGGATGCAGTTGTAGCTCAGCTGGTTAGAGCGCCGGATTGTGGATCCGGAGGTCGGTGGTTCGATCCCACCCAACTGTACCATTCTCCCATTCCGGAAAGTTCACCCTGTTCGCGATAGCGCAGAAAAGTCCGGTAACATCGGAGCTTTTTGTTTTCGCGTAGCTATGGATGTGTGCGGCCCGCGCAGTTGTACGCGAATGCATATTGCACAGGGCAGACGTCTTCTGGACAAAGCGTTTCCCAAGCATTGCGGAACGCAATATCAACGCATTTTGGAAGAGCCGTGCCTCGGTCAGGCATATGATTTCAAAGGAGAGCGCTCGGCGAGATGAGTGTTCGATGTGAGAGTGTTCGGAGGCGTTTGGGTGCCTGGTGGTCCTCCCGGTCTTCAAAACCGGTGAGACCGAGTATCTCGGTCTGGCAGGTTCGATTCCTGTCCGCCTCCGCCAATCGCCACAACCTCGACGCCGCCGCAGTGGCCGGCGGCCCTCGCGACGCGCAATGACGGCGCACGTCGTCGCGACGGCCGGTCACGTCGACCACGGCAAGAGCACCCTGGTTCGCGCGCTGACCGGGATGGAGCCGGACCGCTGGGAAGAGGAGCGCCGGCGCGGGCTCACCATCGACCTCGGGTTCGCCTGGACGACACTGCCCTCCGGCCGGGAGGTTGCATTCGTGGACGTGCCCGGTCACGGACGGTTTATCCGCAACGCGCTGGCTGGCCTGGCGACGGCGACCGTGGTGTGCTTCGTGGTGGCTGCCGACGAGGGTTGGTCGGCGCAATCATCCGATCATCGCGATGCCATCGCGGCGCTTGGCATCCGCCACGGGCTGATCGTGGTGACCAAGGCCGATCGGGCGCCCGACCTCGTGGCGGCGACCATCGAGCGGGCCCGCAGCGAGTTCGCGCACACCGGCCTGCGCGATGCGCCGGCGGTCGCCGTGTCGGCGGTGCAGGGCACCGGCCTGGACAGCTTCAGGCAGGTCCTCGACGAGGTCCTGGCGCAAGCGCCCGCGCCCGACGCCGGCGGCCGGCTCCGGTTGTGGATCGACCGCTCGTTTAGCGTTTCGGGGGCGGGCACGGTCGTCACCGGCACCCTTGTCGCCGGGACGCTGACCAAGGGCGACCGGCTCATGGTGGTCGGCCAGGGGCGGGAGCCGCGTGA
The DNA here is from genome assembly GCA_017305455.1 of Hyphomicrobiales bacterium. GTDB lineage: Bacteria > Pseudomonadota > Alphaproteobacteria > Rhizobiales > Xanthobacteraceae > Afipia. The sequence goes on from JAFKKO010000135.1 coordinate 29,296, forward strand.
AGTCGTCATCCGCGCCCTGGAATCGCGGGACCAGCCTGCCGACGTCGTCCGCCCCATGAACCGGGCTGCGGTCAACCTGCGCGGCGTGCCTGCGGAGGACGTCGGTCGTGGCCAGGCGCTGATCGCGCCGGGCGCCTGGTTCATGGCCACGGAAGTCGATGTGCGCCGCATCGGGGGCACCGCGCTCGACGAGGTGCCCGCACAACTCACCGTGCATCTCGGGACGACGGCCGTGCCGGCTCGGCTGCGCGGCTTCGATTCGGAGCACGCCCGGATCACCTTCGACTGGCCGTTGCCGCTGATCGTGGGCGATCGGCTGCTGCTGCGCGATCCGGCACGTCGCCTCGTGCTCGGCGGCGTCGGTGTGCTGGACCCGGACCCGCCGCAGCTGGCGCGCCGCGGGGATGGGACCCGGCGCCGGGCGGCGCTGGCCGCCATGCCGCCGGAGGGCGACGTGCTGGCCAAGGTGGCCGGCCGGGGCGCCGTGGAGGTGGACCATCTGCGCCGGATCGGATTGATCGGTTCCGATGCTGTGCCGCCACCTGAGGTCCACGCACTGGGCGGCTGGTGGCTGCACCTTCCCACCTATGACGAGTGGCGAGGGAAGTTGCGAGCCCTGGTGGAGAGCGACGCAGCGCGGGACCAACTCACGCCGGGCGTCTCCCAAGGGGCCGTGCGCGACGCCCTTGGAATGCCCGCGGCGCACTTCATCGACCGGCTGGTCTCGGATGCCGGCCTCGAACAGCATAGTGGTTATGTCCGGCTGCCACGGGCCCGCGTCGATCTTGGCCGCGCCGAGGCCGGGGTGGCCAAACTCGAGGCGCGGCTGCTCGAGAATCCTTTCCTCGCGCCACTGGCCGGTGATCTGACTGCCCTCGGTCTGGGAGTCCGCGAGTTGGCCGCGGCCGAACGCGCCGGGCGGCTGTTACGTCTTCAAGGAGGTGTGGTGCTGCTGCCGTCCGCGCCGGAGCTTGCGGTACGGGCACTGGCGCAACTGCCGCAGCCGTTCACCACCAGTCAGGCACGACAGGCGCTGGGGACCAGCCGCCGGGTGGCGATTCCGTTGCTGGAGCACCTGGACGGACGCGGCTTGACTCGCCGGGTCGATGACGATCATCGCGAGGTGGTGCGGTGAGCAGGGTTGAATCACAGCGTTGAAGCAGGATAGCAGGCTGCGGGCTGTGTGAGCGGGCTGCGCTTTGACGGAAACACTCTGTGCCGCGATGCCGGAAGAGCCGTTCGAAGAACGGCGTCGCTTCGCCATCCACGTCTTTCTTCGCTGAAATTCTAAAGACGTGGATGTCCGGCATAAAGCCGGACATGAGGGGCTGATTCCGTCTAAAGCAAACCTGCTCTAGCCGTTGTCTTCTTCTTTGCGGTTCTGGACGTGTGCAAAGCCGAACCTGCCCTTGATGCACAGGTTACCGTGGCCGACGTCGTGATCGTGCGGTGAGGTCACCTTGACGATCTTGTTGTCCTGGACATGCAGGGTCACGTTGCAGCCGACGCCGCAATAGGTGCACACCGTGGTGGTCTGGGTCTGCTTCGACTGGTCCCAGGTGCCCGCCGCGCGCATGTCGTACTCGGATTTGAACGACAGCGCTCCCGTTGGGCACACTTCCACGCAGTTGCCGCAGAAGACGCATGCGGAATCCGGCAGTTCCGCGGCGAACTCGGTGGAGATCTGGGAATCAAACCCGCGCCCGGCGATCTGGATCGCGAAGCTGTTCTGCCACTGGCTTCCGCAGGCATCCACGCACTTGTAGCAGAGGATGCACTTGTCGTACTCGCGCACGTAGAGATCGTTGTCGATCTTGTCCGGCTGCGCCATCGTGGCCGCGACATTGCCGTTTCCGAGGTGATGCTCGCCCGGCTCGTGGACGTCGCGCCTGAGACTCTCACCGGCTCTTGGACCATAACGATCCGAGTCGACGTTGTAGCGCTCCTTCCACTCGGGGATTCGCGGCGTGGTGGACAGGTCGACCGAGGAATCGAGCAGCTCCAGCACGAGGCGACGGCTGTGCCGCACCCGTTCGCTGTCGGTCTTGACCACCATGCCGGGCTGAACCTTGCGGGAGCAGGAGGGCACGAGGACGCGCGAGCCTTCGAGCTCGACCATGCAGACCCGGCAGGCATTCTTGGGCGTGAGGGTATCGCCGTAGCAGAGCGTCGGCGTGTCCTTCCCCGCAGCGTTACAGGCGGTCAGGATGGTGCTCCCCTCCGGGACGCTGACCTCCTTGCCGTCGATCGTGATCGTGATCTGCCGGACGGGCGTATCCGTAGCACCCATATAGTGCACGTTCATCTGCTCTTGCTCCCCTCCAGTACGCCGAGGCGGTCGATCGCCGACTCGACGGCGTTCCAGGCGGCCTGGCCGAGGCCGCAGATCGAGGAATCCTTCATCACCAGACCTACGTCACGCAGGATGTGGATGTCGTTGTCCTTGGCTTTAGCATCGTGGCCGTTGTGCATGATGCGCAGCAGCGCCTCCTCCTGGCGCACCGTGCCCACCCGGCAGGGGACGCACTGGCCGCAGGATTCGTCGCGGAAGAAGCTCGCGATGCGCAGCAGAATGCCGGACAGATCGACGGTGTCGTCGAACGCCAGCACCACGCCCGAGCCCAGTGTGGTCTTGTTGGCGCGCGCGCCCTCGAAGGTCAGCGGGATGTGAAGCTCGTCGGCGCGCACGAACCCGCCTGCCGCGCCGCCAAGCAGCACCGCCTGCAGTTTTCGGCCCTGCGGAACGCCGCCGGCCAGTTCGAGAACCTCGCCAAGGGTCATGCCGAACGGCACTTCGTAGACGCCGGGGCGCACGAGGTTACCCGAAACACAGAACAGCTTGGGCCCGGTGGAGCCCTCGGTCCCGATCTTGGCGTACTCAGCACCGCCCATCTGCATGATCAGCGGCACGTTGCACAAAGTCTCGACGTTGTTGACCACCGTCGGTTTGCCGAAGAGTCCGGCCTCGAACGGGAAGGGCGGCTTGGTCCGCGGTTCGCCGCGATAGCCCTCGATCGAGTTGAAGATCGCGGTTTCCTCGCCGCAGATGTAGGCGCCGGCACCCCGCCGGATCTCCAGATCGAAACTCCACCCGCTGCCCAGGATGTCAGCACCCAGGAATCCGCGTTCGTAGGCCTTTTCGATGGCGTTGCTCAGCATCCGATAAGCGCGGGGGTACTCGCCGCGCAGGTAGAGATAGCCACGCTCGGCGCCGAAGGCGTAACCGGAGATGGTCATCGACTCGATCAACGAGAACGGGTCGCCCTCAAGGATGGCTCGATCCTTGAATGTGCCCGGCTCGCTCTCGTCGGCGTTGCAGACGAGGTAGCGAGGCGTCGCAGGCTGTTTGGCGGTGCTCTCCCACTTGATGCCGGTCGGGAACGCCGCCCCGCCGCGGCCCATCAGCCGGGAGTCCTTGACCTCGCTGATGACCTGCGCGGATCCCATCTCGAATGCCCGCCGCAGTCCGGCGTAGCCGTCAGTCGCGAGGTAGTCGTCGATGCTCTCCGGATCGACCCGGCCGACGCGCTTGAGCAGCATCAGGCCCTCTTGGCCGGCCTGAGGAACGGCCATGGCCGGCGGTGCCTCGGCTGCGAGCGCCACGGGACCGTCATTCAGCGCGAGGACGACTTCCTCGACGGTGGCGGGGCCGATCAGGTGCTCGTGAGGCGGATCGCCGGCCTCCACCGCCAATGCGGCAGGGGCGCGCTCACACACGCCGAGGCAAGGACTGTGCTTCCAGCCGCTCATGGCGCCAGCCGGACCCAGCCGCTTCTCGAGGTCGGCGCAGACTTCCTTGGATCCGCGCGCCATGCAGGCAATGTCGGTACAGACATGCACGACGCGCTTCGGCCGCGGGTTGGTGGAGAACATCGCGTAGAACGTCGCCACGCTGTAGACGTCGGCCGGCGCCACGGTGAGCCGTTTTCCGATGTAGTTCAGCGCGCCGGGGCTGATCCAGCCGACGCGGTCGTTCACCGCGTGGAGCGCCTCCATGACGAGGTGTCGCCGGGCTCTCGCAGCCTGGCCGGTGTGCGCACGCCGGTGGTCCAGCTCGTCGCGTTCACCTCCATGCCAACCTCCCTCGCCAGCCCCCAGCAGCTTATCGACCGCCTCGCGTTCTTCAGGGAACGGTTCGGCGTTGGAAAACTTCAAGTCCACAGCTTTTCCTTCCCTATTCCGCGGGCGTCAGCTCTTTGTCCTGGCGCTCGGCAGCGTCGGCCATCGTATCTTCCTCAGGCAGAGGCTCGTTGGTCTTCTCCATCTTGACCGCCGTCGCCTTGAACTCCGCAGTTTTGGAGATCGGGTCGTTCGCCTCGATGGTGAGCGCGTTGACGTCCATTTCGTCAGGGAAGTTGCAGGCCATGAACAGCAGTCCGGGACGAAGTCCCGGATCGCGGCGCGCAGCTGCCAGCACGGTTCCGCGGCGCGAAGACACCCGGACCGTCTCGCCCTCGTTGATGCCGAGCCGAACCATATCCTCCGGAGAGATATCGACGCAGGCACCAAGACGGATCGGCGAGTTGAAGCCGCCGGACTGTACGCCCGTGTTGTAGTCGGTCAGCCGCCGGCCGGTCGTCAGGCGCAGCGGGAATTCGTCGTTGAGCTTATCCACCGGCAGTCGGTGCTCGAGGATGCCGAATGGCGCCAGACGTCCGCGCTTCGCCGGATCCTTCTCCCAGAGCCGACCATGCAGGAACGGCGACTCGGGGCCGTTCTCGTCGGGGAAGGGCCATTGTACCCCACCTCGTTCCGCGAGCAGCCGATAGGTCATTCCATAGTGCGCCGGGGACACCGCGCGCAGCTCGTCCCAGATCTGCTCCGCAGTCTGGATTGGCCAATCGTGCCCCATACGCTTCGCGACCAGGCGGAGAATCTCGACGTCGTCCTTCGCACTTCCGGGCGGTTCCAGTGCCTTGCGCACAAGCTGGACCCGCCGTTCGCTGTTGGTGAAGGTGCCGTCGCTCTCGCACCATGCGGCGGTGCAAGGAAGCACGACGTCGGCGAGCGAGGCGGTCTTGGTAAGGAAGATGTCCTGCACGACGAGGTGGTCCAGATTCCTCAGCCGCCGCTCCACTGCTGTGGTGTCGGCGTCGGACTGCACCGGGTTTTCACCCACGATGTAGACGCTGGTGAGGTGTCCCTCATCCATTGCCTCCATCATCTCCGAGAGTGTCAAACCACCCTTCGGAGGCAGCTTGACGCCCCACAGGCGCTCGAACTTCGCGCGATGCTCGGCATTCTCGACGTTCTGGAATCCCGGCAGGTTCTTGGGAATCGCACCCATGTCGCCGCCGCCCTGCACGTTGTTCTGGCCGCGGATCGGGACCAAGCCCGCGCCCCAGCGGCCCACCTGGCCCGTGAGCAGCGCAAGGTTGCAAAGGGCCCGCACGTTGTCGGTGCCGTTGTGATGTTCGGTAATGCCGAGTGTCCAGCAAAGCTGAGCGCGCTTTGCCTTGGCATAGTCGTGCGCGAGCTCACGGATCAGTTCCGCAGGCACTCCCGTCTCACGGGAAGTGACTTCCAGTGTCCACGGCTCACAGGCAGCAATGTACTCTTCGAAGCCGGTGGTGGCGTTCGCGAGGAATTCCTCGTTGACCAACCCGGCGTGGATGATCTCGCGGCCGACACCATAGGCCAAAGCGACGTCAGTGCCGACATCCAGGCCAAGCCAACTGTCCGCCCACTCAGCTGTCTTGCACCGGCGCGGGTCGACCGAATAGACCTTGGCGCCCTTGTGGATCGCCTTCAGGGCATGATGGAAGAAAATCGGGTGCGCTTCTCGGGCATTGGAGCCCCAGAAGATAATGAGATCTGCATCCTCGATCTCGCGATAAGACGAGGTGCCACCGCCAGCTCCGAATACCGTCACCAGACCGGCGACGCTAGGAGCGTGTCAAGTTCTGTTACAGGAGTCGATGTTGTTGGTGCCCATCACCGCCCGGGCGAACTTCTGAGCGATGAAGTTCAACTCGTTGGTCGAGCGGGAGCACGCGAACATGCCGAACGAGTCGGCGCCGTGGAGCTCGCGGTTGCGGCGGAAGCCCTCGGCCGCGCGATCAAGAGCCTCATCCCAGGAGGCTGGCCGCAGGACGCCGTTGTCGCGGACCAGCGGCTCGGTGAGTCGAATGTAGTCCTGCTTTCCTTGTCGGCCCATGGCTGCCTCCAGTGTGTTATTCGAGTCTTTTGTTTGCTCGAGGTACTCCATATACCACGACCCACATGGGTTGTGGTATATGAAGGCGTTTGCACATGTCAGGTTCCGCCCGTGATGCGGCGTCAGACGAATGTTAATGTGCCGTCTCGCTCGGACGGATTGCCGCAGGTCGGCCGATCAGAAACACGGTTTCCATCCCTGCGCCGATCCCGCGGCAACGGCAATTCCGCGGCGGCCTGTGCGTGTTCTGTCAGCGCGTGATCTCAGTGGCCGGCACGGCTGACGACGTTCATCAGCTCGGCTCGGCGATCATGCGGGGCTGATCGTCCTTCTCGCGCGCTGCGGCACTCTGCGTCACCACATCGACGCAGCAGCGGTCGGCGGCGATCATCTCGACAATCCGCGAACCCGATCTTCGATCCGTTCTTTCAAGAAAAAAGCCGGGCTGTTCGCCCGGCTCTTTAGTTTTCGACCCTGATCGGTCAACGCAATCACCTTCCAAGAAGGGTGCCGGGCGTCCGCGCCCTGGAGGAGGGGGACAGTTGCGGCGCGGGCTCAGCACTTGAAAAGTATCGGCCGCGAACAGTCATACAGACAAGCGCCGGTTGGGCATGTCAGTCATGCGGATGCGGCGGCTGCTTTCTACGAGGGCCAGCGTTGCGCCTTGCTCACGATAAAATCGCGGAACACCTGAACGCGGGCGACTGTCTTCAATTCTTCGGGATAGACGAAATACGTATCGAGCTGGATCGAGTCGGCTTCGCCGAAAAGCTGGATCAGGCGATTGGTGTCCTCGACCAGATAGTCGGGCAGGGCGGCGATGCCGAGACCTTGCTGGCACGCGCGCACGAGGCCCAGCACGTTGTTGACCTTGAAAAACGGCTCGCGCGGGCCGGCGCCGTTGCGGCCGGCCTCGATCAGCCAAGTCCTGTTCTGCAGATGCTGCGGAGCGTTGATGTCGGTCAGGATGATCAGGCGATGATCATCGAGTTCGTCGAGCGTGCGCGGCGTGCCGAAACGCTTGGCATATTCCGGCGAGCAATAAGCATGGAAGCCGAGCGAGAACAGCTTGCGCTGGATCAGATCGGGTTGCGTCGGCTTGCGGGTGCGGATGGCGACGTCCGCCTCGCGCATCGACAGGTCGAGTTCTTCGTCCGTCACCATCATTGAGATCCGGATTTCCGGATAGAGCGTGGTGAACTCGCCAAGGCGGGGAATCAGCCAGTTGATGCCGAGGCCGGGCGTTGTCGTGACCTTGAGGTCGCCGCTCGGACGCTCCCGGCTGTCGGTCAGTTTCGCCCGCGCCGCCTGCAACTGCATGAAGACGTCGTGCGCCGTGCGGAACAGCAGGTCGCCCTGCTCGGTGAGGATCAGGCCGCGGGCATGGCGATGAAACAGCGATACCGACAATTCCTGTTCGAGCGCGCTGACCTGCCGCGAGACCGCCGATTGCGACAGCCCAAGCTGCTCGCCGGCATGCGTGAAGCTGCCCGCTTCCGCTGCGGCATGGAAAACCTTCAGCTTGTCCCAATCCATGTCGGCCATTCCGTCCCGCGTCCGTCCCATGATCACTCAGCCGCTGCGCGATCGCTCGCGTGCGCGGCGATGAACCGCTCCGCTTCCAGCGCGGCCATGCAGCCAAGCCCGGCCGCCGTCACCGCCTGTCGATAGGTCTCGTCCGCGACGTCGCCGGCCGCGAACACGCCGGGCACCGAAGTCGCGGTCGAATGCGGCGCGACCTGGACATAGCCGGATGGTTTCAGCACAAGCTGGCCGACGACGAGCTCGGTCGCCGGCGCATGCCCGATCGCGATGAACACGCCATCGGTGGTTTGCTCGGTGATCGCGCCGGTCTTGAGATTCTTCAGGCGGACATGCGTGACCTTCGCCGGGTCCGCGCTGCCGCAGATCTCCTCGATCTCGCTGTCCCACACCACCTTGATCTTGGGATGGTTGAACAGGCGATCCTGCAGGATGCGTTCGGCGCGCAGGCCGTCACGGCGATGCACCAGCGTCACCGACGACGCATGGTTGGTGAGGTAGAGCGCCTCTTCGACCGCGGTGTTGCCGCCGCCGACCACGATGACGTTCTTGTTGCGGTAGAAGAAGCCGTCGCAGGTGGCGCAGGCCGAGACGCCGAAGCCCTTGAACTTCTCCTCGGACGGCAGGCCGAGCCAGCGCGCCTGCGCGCCGGTGGCGAGAATGACCACCTCGGCGAGATAGACGTCGCCGGAGTCGCAGGTGATGCGGAAGGGCCGCTGCCCCAGCTCCAGTTTGTTGACGTGATCGGTCACGATCCGCGTCCCGACATGGGTCGCCTGCTTCTCCATCTGCTCCATCAGCCAAGGGCCCTGGATCACATCGGCGAAGCCTGGATAGTTCTCCACGTCGGTGGTGATGGTGAGTTGTCCGCCGGGCTGGATGCCCTGGATCAGGATCGGCTCCAGCATCGCGCGCGCGGCGTAGATGCCGGCGGTGTAGCCGGCCGGACCGGAGCCTATGATGACAACCTTGGCGTGAGTGGGCGCGGCCATAATCGACCCTTCGGATTGAATGGAGAGAATTCGTTAGCGCAAAGAACGGGGTCGCCTGAGAAAGGCGCCGCCGTGTCGAGAACTGTCCCGGTACCCAATCTAGGGCATCTTTGCAGCCATGCAAGATTTGCAACCCGCTGCTAACAATTTTCCCCAGCGAACACGGGCGGTTACAAACCCGCGCAATAAAATTGCGCAAGCCGGCACAGGTGGCTAAAACCACCCGGACAAGGCTGCGGATTCGGGATAGTGGGCGGGCTGGTGAAAGAGCTTGATGAAATCGATCTGAAGATTCTCCATGAGATCCAGGAGGATGGCCGCATCACCAATGTGGAGCTGGCCAAGCGGGTCGGCATTTCGCCGCCGCCCTGCCTGCGCCGGGTCCGGGCGCTGGAGGATGAGGGTTATATTCAGGGTTATCGCGGACTGCTCGATCCGGGCACGCTCGGCTTCGATGTCACCGTGTTCGCCGCGGTTCATTTGTCGAGCCAGGCGGACGCCGATCTGCGGGGGTTCGAGGATTTCGTGCGCGGCCAGCCCGTGGTGCGCGAATGCTGGATGCTGTCGGGCGAGGTCGATTTCATCCTCAAATGCGTCGCGCCGGATATGGCGACGTTTCAGGATTTCGTCTCGCATCTGACGGCCGCGCCGCATGTGCAGAACGTCCGCACCTCGCTGGTGCTGCATAATTCAAAATATGCGGCGGCGGTGCCGCTCGAACTGAAGATGCCGCAGGGCTGAGATCCGCGCCGGTCTGCGTCGAAAGAAAACCGCGCCGTGGCGGTGGCCAGCGGCGCGGTTGCGTGTCGAATGGTTCTGCGTCCGATATTTCCGGATGCCGATCAGGCGCGGCCCCGGGCGCCGTCGACGCTCCAGGGTCCCGGCCCGGCAAACACGAAATAGAGAAAAACAAAGCAGTAAAGCACGGCCAGCTCGCCGCCGTTCAGGATCGGATAGAAACTCTTCGGCGCGTGCGCCATGAAATAGGCCGCGGCCATCAGACCCGAGCATAAAAATGCAACCGGCCGCGTGAACAGGCCAATGACAAGAAGTGCGCCGCCGATCAGTTCGATGATGCCGGCAAAGCCGCTGGGTGTAGTGGGTGAAGCATTCGCGAATTGCTGCACGGCAGGTATACCGACATATTTCGCCATGCCGTGCTGCAAGAACAGTAGTCCCGACACGATGCGTAATACGCTGAGAATGCGCGGCGCCCAGGCATTCAGGGTCGTTTCAATAGCCATGCGAACTCCAATGTTGAGAAAATCATCGCCTCTTCGCTAGCAACAAAATGCTTGGCGGATGGATCACGATACGTTGAAACACCGGACAGGCACGTTTTATTCAAAAGCGCCAATCGGCTTACGCATCCGTGACCGTGGCGCGAGCGGAATGTGCGCAGCAGATGCCTCTGACACGAAAATCGAATTATTTGGACTGCGGTCGCTCTTGCGCGGGCGCATCCGCAAGACAGCGAATCGATTTGGGCTGGCAGGCCATGCCGATGTTGGAGCAGATCGGCGCGCCGGCGGCACTGTCCCGCGTACAATTGACGCACTCATCGGTCCATCGGCTGCAATGGGGCTGATCGGCCTGAACGGCGCGCTCGTTTGATGCGGGCTGCGCAGATGAGAATGAATCCTCCGCCATTGCCGGCGGAAATCCCAAGGCGATCGCGGCCGCAATCGCGATCAGGATGATCCGGAACACTCGCATGATATTCTCGCGAACATGGCCTGCGTATCGACCGCCATAAAAATGGCCGGGTCGAGGCCCGGCCATTTCTCAAAATCCGGTCGGACGATCTTACTTCCAGTCCACCTTGGCGATCTCATACGCCTTGGCGCCGCCGGGTGCGACGACCTCGACGGACGCGCCTTTCTTCTTGCCGATCAGCGCGCGCGCGAGCGGAGAGGAGATCGAGATGCGGCCTTTCTTGGCGTCGGCCTCGGTGTCGCCGACGATCTGCCAGATCGCCTTCTTGTCGGTGTCCTCGTCGATCAGCGTCACGGTCGCGCCGAATTTGATGGTGTCGCCCGACAGCTTGGAGACATCGATGATATCGGCGCGCGCGAGCTTGTCCTCGATCTCGGCGATGCGGCCCTCGTTGTGCGACTGCGCTTCCTTGGCGGCGTGATATTCCGCGTTCTCGGACAGGTCGCCGTGGGACCGCGCCTCGGCGATCGCCTCGATGATGCGCGGACGCTCCACGGACTGACGCTGCTTCAACTCGTCCGTCAGCGCGGCGTGGCCGGCCTGAGTCATCGGCACTTTTTCAACCATTCTTCCTCGTCCTTGCCCTGTGCCGCCGGAACGGCGGCGCTATCGGCACGAAAAAATCCTCATCCGCCCGGATGCCCGTGGGGCATCGAGCTGATGAGCAACAACCTCTCGATCGGCCGGTTCCTTCGCTAGCCTGGCGAGCCAGGATCGCCGGTCCTTTCGGGACTGGCGTTGGTCAGGAGCCGGAGAAATACCCTTGCAGTGTCCGGACCTCAAGGTCGCCGCCCAGATAGGCCCGGATTCCCTGCGTGGCCGCCACGGCGCCTGAAAGAGTGGTGTAGTACGGGACTTTATGCAAGAGGGCAGCGCGTCGCAACGAACGGCTGTCGGCCAGGGCTTTGGGTCCTTCGGTGGTATTGAAGACAAGCTGGACCTCGCCGTTGGTGATGGCATCGACGATGTGGGGGCGGCCTTCCAGCACCTTGTTGATCTTCTCGCTCGGAATTCCGTGATCCGACAGAAAACGCTGGGTTCCGGAGGTTGCGATCACCTTGAAACCGAGCTGGGACAGGATCCGCGCGGAGTCCAGGATGCGCTCCTTGTCGTCCTCGCGCACCGAGACGAACACGGTGCCCTTGTGCGGGACGCGCGTGCCGCTGCCGAGCTGGCTTTTGGCGAACGCCTTGGCGAACGAGGTATCGATGCCCATCACTTCGCCGGTCGATTTCATCTCCGGACCGAGCACGGTATCCACGCCCGGGAACCGGGCGAACGGAAACACCGATTCCTTGACGCCGATATGGCCGAGCTTGTGCGGCGTGAGCTTGAAGTCGGCAAGCTTCTCGCCGGCCATGATGCGCGCCGCGATCTTGGCGACCGGAAGGCCAACCACCTTGGCGACGAACGGCACCGTGCGCGAGGCGCGCGGATTGACTTCGAGCACTGGCGCTCCAGCTCAGTGATGGTCGCGGCATCGAGCGAGTAGGGCGGCAGCGAGCAGGCCGAGTCGCCCGAGTGGATGCCGGCTTCCTCGATGTGCTCCATGATGCCGACCACGAAGGTGTCCTTGCCGTCGCACAGGCAATCGACATCGACTTCGGTGGCGTCCGACAGATAGCGGTCGAACAGCAGCGGGTTCTTGCCGAGCACGGTGTTGATCTGGCCGGTCTTGTCGTTCGGATAGCGCGCCTTGACGTCGGCCGGCACCAGCTCCGGCAAAGTGCCGAGCAGATAGTCGCCGAGCTGATTTTCCTCGCGGATGATCTGCATCGCGCGCCCGCCCAGCACGTAGGACGGACGCACCACCAGCGGCAGGCCGAGATCGGCGGTAACGAGGCGTGCCTGTTCGACCGAGTAGGCGATGCCGTTCTTCGGTTGCTTGAGATGCAATTGGTCGAGCACGCGCTTGAAGCGGTCGCGGTCCTCGGCAAGATCGATGGCGTCGGGTGAGGTGCCGAGAATCGGCACGCCATTCGCCTGCAGCGCATGCGCCAGCTTGAGCGGTGTCTGGCCGCCGAACTGAACGATGACGCCGTGCAGTGTGCCGTTGGAGCGTTCGGTATCGATGATTTCGAGCACGTCCTCGGCGGTGAGCGGTTCGAAATAGAGCCGGTCCGCGGTGTCGTAGTCGGTCGAGACGGTTTCCGGATTGCAGTTGACCATGATGGTCTCGTATCCGGCGTCGTGCAGCGCGAAGCAGGCATGGCAGCAGCAGTAGTCGAACTCGATGCCCTGGCCGATGCGGTTCGGGCCACCGCCGAGAATGACGACCTTGTTCTGACCGGACGGCGCGCTTTCATCGGCGACGTCGCCGGCGAACGGCGTCTCATAGGTCGAATACATGTAAGCAGTGGGCGAGGCGAATTCGGCGGCGCAGGTGTCGATGCGCTTGAACACCGGGCGCACGCCGAGCGCGCGGCGCGCCGCCTTCACCTCGGCTTCGCTTTTGCCGGCGAGCACGGCAAGGCGCGCGTCGGAAAAGCCCATCGCCTTGATCTGACGCATCGCGAAGGCGTTGTGCGGCAGGCCGTGCTCGCGCACTTTCTGCTCGGTCTCGACGATGTCGCGCATCTGCGCCAGGAACCACGGATCGATCTTGCAGGAGTTGAAAATCTCCTCGTCGGTCCAGCCGAGTCGTACCGCCTGCGCGACCTGCAGAATCCGGCTGGGCGTCGGGGTGCCGAGCGCGGCGCGGATTGCGTTTTTGTCGTCGCCCTGGCCGAGCCCCTCGATCTCGATTTCATCAAGGCCGGTGAGGCCGGTCTCAAGACCGCGCAGGGCCTTCTGCAGGCTTTCCTGGAAGGTGCGGCCGATCGCCATGACTTCGCCGACCGACTTCATCGAGGTTGTCAGCGTGGTGGACGCGCCGCGGAATTTTTCGAAGGCAAAGCGCGGGATTTTGGTGACCACGTAGTCGATGGTCGGCTCGAACGAGGCGGGCGTCGCGCCACCGGTGATGTCGTTGGCGATCTCGTCGAGCGTGTAGCCGACTGCGAGCTTGGCCGCGACCTTGGCGATCGGAAAGCCGGTGGCTTTTGACGCCAGCGCCGAGGAGCGCGACACGCGCGGATTCATCTCGATCACGACCATGCGGCCATCGGCCGGATTGACGCCGAACTGCACGTTGGAGCCGCCGGTCTCCACGCCGATCTCGCGCAGCACCGCCAGCGAGGCGTCGCGCATGATCTGATATTCCTTGTCGGTCAGCGTCAGCGCCGGCGCGACGGTGATGGAATCGCCGGTGTGCACGCCCATCGGGTCGACGTTCTCGATCGAGCACACGATGATGCAGTTGTCCTTCTTGTCGCGGACAACTTCCATCTCGAATTCCTTCCAGCCGAGCACCGATTCTTCGATCAGCACTTCGTTGGTCGGCGAGGCATCGAGACCGCGCTCGATGATTTCGAGGAATTCCTCGCGGGTATAGGCGATGCCGCCGCCGGTGCCGCCCATGGTGAAGGAGGGACGGATAATTGTCGGCAGGCCGATTTCCGACAGCGCCATCAGCGCTTCGGCCATCGCCTGCTGCTGGTAACGCTTCTGCCGGTCGTTCTCGCCGAGCAGCCATTGCCGCTCGAATTCGGCGAGCGTCTCGCCGGACAGCTTCTCGCGTTCGGCGAGATAGGCGTCGCGATCGGCCTTCTTCATCGCCGAGGCGTTGGCGAGCCGCGACTTCGGCGTCTCCAGCCCGATCTTGGTCATCGCTTCGCGGAAAAGCTGGCGGTCCTCCGCCTTGTCGATGGCGTCGGCCGTGGCGCCGATCATCTCGACGTCGAACTTGTCCAGCGTGCCGAGGCGGCGCAGCGACAGCGCGCAGTTCAGCGCGGTCTGCCCGCCCATGGTCGGCAGCAGCGCGAAGCCGCCCGGTTTTACGTGGCGCTCCTTCTCGATGATCTTGGCGACGATTTCCGGGGTGATCGGCTCGATATAGGTGGCGTCGGCCAGTTCCGGGTCGGTCATGATGGTGGCCGGGTTGGAATTCACCAGGACTACCCGGTAACCTTCCTCCTTCAATGCCTTGACCGCCTGGGTGCCCGAATAATCGAACTCGCAGGCCTGTCCGATCACGATGGGGCCAGCGCCGATGATGAGGATCGTCGAGATATCTGTACGTTTTGGCATTCAGTCACTTGGGGCAGGAAGCGTCGGAAACGGCATAAAAAAAGGACGCGCAGCCGCGCGTCCTTTGAACCGTGCGCGAGGTGTTCCCCGGCGCGCGAGGTGTCTTTAGACCAGATTCTGAAACGTTGAAAGGCTTTTGCCCCCAATTAAGCGCCAATTTGGGGGTATTTCCGAGGTTTTGTTTCGTTGGTGGATGTTGCCGTCAGGGCGGGCCGCAGCACGCTGCCCGAGCGAACCATGACGATGATGACCGGGTGCCGGCTGTCGCGGATGAAGGCAGCACCCGGACCTGTCCGGATGAAAAAAGGGAAGTTGGAGGCCCGGCCTGGATTTGAACCAGGATAAAAAGCTTTGCACAGCTCCCGCGTAGACGTTTCCGCCACCGGGCCGAAATCAGGCTACCGCGCGATGTGGCGGTTCGCCACACCTGCCACGGTATAAGGTTAAGAAACCGGAGACGGAATATCGGTTCTAGCCATCCGTCCTGCAATCGGGATCGGAGAGGATGCGGGGCGCCGTGCTACATTTTTGCTCGAATCAGCGTTGATCCGTTGTGGAAGCTGCACCTGTACGATTGAGGGAGAACCCATGTCCTTGTCATCCGCTCTGCGCGTTTCGCTGATTGCCCTGTTTGCGCTTGCCGGCATCGGCCTGTCATCTGCCGCCCATGCCGACAGCGGCACCGTGTCGTTAACCATCTATAAAGCCGGCTGGTTCATCGGCGGCTCCGGCGGCAGCGGCACGCTCAATTTCCGCGGCCGGAGCTACCCGTTGTCCACCGGCGGGCTGGATTACGGTCTGGTGTTCGGCGGATCGAAGACCGTGCTGCGCGGCCGGGTCCGCAATATCAACCGTCCTTCCGACGTGGCCGGCGTTTACGGCGCGGCGGGCGCGGGCCTGGCCATCGGCGGCGGCGCGCGCGCGATCGTCCTGACCAATCAGAAGGGTGCGGTGCTGGAATTGTCGGGCCGGCAGACCGGTCTGATGGCCAATGCCGACCTGAGCGGCCTCGCGATCACGATGAAGTAGAAGCGAGGGTTCTTGCGAACCAAAGAAGGCCGGGTGTTGCCCGGCCTTCGTCCGACATGGCGACTCGATTCAAGGCTTTGTGGCCGTCAATCCGATGATCGCGGATATGCCGGCGTGCCCTGGGCCTTCGTGCAGTTCACATTCCTCCTCGCTGATGTGAAGCGCATTGAAGTCGCCAAAAGCTCGCTCAAGCATGTCGCGCGTGTAAAGCTGCTCGACCTGCTTGGGTCCGCCGGTGCCGTATTCAAGCTGTCTCGGCGTGTAGCCTTGAATGATCAGCAGACCGCCGGATTTGAGCGCGCGCCTCATACCCGCCCATTTCAACGCGCGTTTCTGTGGCGTGCTGAACTGGGTGAAGATCTCGGCAACCACATCGAAGGCGTTTTCCGGGTACGCCCATTCATGGACGTCGGCTTCGGCAAAGGCGACGTCGACATTGTTTTCGGCTGCGAGCGCGCGCGCCTTCGCCTGAGCCGAAGGAGAGAAGTCGAGCGACAGCACGTCGAGACCCTGCTGCGCGAGCCAAACGCCGTTGCGTCCTTCGCCGTCTGCAACGGCCAGGGCCTTTCCGGCCCGCGGCAAAAGAGGTTTGCAGCGGACCAGAAATTTGTTGGGCTCTTTTCCGAATCGATAGTCCGGCGTGGAGAAGCGCTCTTCCCAATGCTGAAGATCGACGTTGTCGGTCATGGCTAGCGTCACAGCGCCTTGTTGCTGTCCTTCACGGCATCGGCCTCGACGTAGACCTGGCCGCCCATCTTCATGAACTTCTCGCTCATCTGGGCCATGCCGTCCTCGATCGTGCCCTTGATCGAGACGCCGACGCCGGGCAGCGCTCCTTTCTCCGGATAGAGCGCGGCCTTCTCGTTGTCGCCGAGCGTGGCGGCGTAGTCGCGCACGTCCTGCGTGATCTTCATCGAGCAGAACTTCGGACCGCACATCGAGCAGAAATGCGCGACCTTGTGCGCTTCCTTCGGCAGCGTCTCATCGTGGAAGGCCATCGCGGTGTCGGGGTCGAGGCCGAGGTTGAACTGATCCTGCCAGCGGAATTCGAACCGCGCGCGAGAGAGCGCATCGTCGCGCAGCTGCGCCGCCGGATGGCCCTTGGCGAGGTCCGCGGCGTGCGCCGCGATCTTGTAGGTGATGACGCCGGTCTTGACGTCGTCGCGGTTGGGCAGGCCGAGGTGCTCCTTCGGCGTGACGTAGCAGAGCATGGCGCAGCCGAACCAGCCGATCATCGCCGCACCGATGCCGGAGGTGATGTGGTCGTAGCCCGGCGCGATATCGGTGGTCAGCGGTCCCAAGGTGTAGAACGGCGCTTCGCCGCACTCCTTGAGCTGCTTGTCCATGTTGATCTTGATCTTGTGCATCGGCACATGGCCGGGGCCTTCGATCATCACCTGACAGCCCTTCTTCCAGGCGATCTGCGTCAGTTCGCCGAGCGTCTCCAGTTCCGCGAACTGCGCGCGGTCGTTGGCGTCGGCGATCGAGCCAGGACGCAGACCGTCGCCGAGCGAGAATGAGACGTCATAGCGGCGCATAATGTCGCAGATCTCGTCGAAGTGGGTGTAGAGGAAGCTCTCCTTGTGATGCGCGAGGCACCACTTCGCCATGATCGAGCCGCCGCGCGAGACGATGCCGGTGACGCGGTTGGCGGTGAGGTGGATGTAGGGCAGGCGCACGCCGGCGTGGATGGTGAAGTAGTCGACGCCCTGTTCGCACTGCTCGATCAGCGTGTCCTTGTAGAGCTCCCAGGTCAGCTTGACCGGATCGCCGTTGCACTTCTCCAGCGCCTGATAGATCGGCACGGTGCCGATCGGCACCGGCGAGTTGCGCAGGATCCACTCGCGGGTGGTGTGGATGTTGCGGCCGGTGGAGAGATCCATCACGGTGTCGGCACCCCAGCGGATTGACCACACCATCTTGTCCACCTCCTCCTCGACCGAGGAAGTGACCGCCGAGTTGCCGATATTGGCGTTGATCTTCACCAGGAAGTTGCGGCCGATGATCATCGGCTCCAGTTCGGCGTGGTTGATGTTCGAGGGGATGATGGCGCGGCCCTTGGCAATCTCGTCGCGCACGAATTCCGGGGTGATGAAGGCGGGCACCGCGGCGCCGAAGCTCTCGCCGTCGGCCAGCGCGCCTTCCGCGCGCTCCAGCATCTTCTTGCGGCCGAGATTCTCGCGCTCGGCGACGTAGATCATCTCCTTGGTGATGATGCCGGCGCGGGCGAATTCGAGCTGGGTGATCGGCGCATCGCCGACACCGCGGAGCGGCTTGTGATAGGCCTTGAAGGCCGCCGCGGCATGGGCGGCGCCGACATTGCCGTTGTCCTCCGGCTTGATCTGGCGGCCGTCATATTCCTCGACGCCGCCGCGCTCCTTCACCCACTGCGCGCGGGTGCGCGCGAGGCCGGCGTTGACGTCGATGATGACGTTCGGATCGGTGTACGGACCCGAGGTGTCGTAGACCGGCAGGTTCGGCTCGCCTGCGCCTTCGGTGAGGATGATCTCGCGCAGCGGCACGCGCAGATCCGGCGCGGTGTCCGGCGTCGAATAGATCTTGCGCGAGGAGGGCAGTCCGCCCGTGGTGACGGCGGGAAGCGTTGTGTCGGGATTGGAGCGGATGTTCATGGCGTCTCTCCTCTAAACTCTTAGTTCGGCGCAGCCCGATGGGGCGGTCCGCATGTAATCTCAGGCAGCTTGTGAATATTGCCCGAGCCAGGCGCGCACCCGCGCGTCCGGATCGGCGTTCATGGTGACGTCGCTGACGACGGCGATGGAATTGGCGCCGGCTGCGAAGATCGCCGTCGCCTGTTCGAGCTTGATGCCGCCGATCGCAACCAGCGGCATGTCGCCGATCCGCAGCTTCCAGGCGGTGATGCGCTCGAGGCCCTGCGGCGCGAACCGCATCTTCTTCAGCGTGGTCTCATAGATCGGCCCGAGCGCGACATAGTCCGGCTTGTGCTGCAGGGCGTTGTCGAGTTCGGTTTCATCATGCGTGGACAGGCCGAGCGTCAGACCGGCGCGGCGGATCGCCGGAATGTCGGCGGTCGCAAGGTCCTCCTGGCCAAGATGCAGATGCTGCGCGCCGCAATCGATCGCCGCGCGCCAGTAGTCGTTGACAACAAGCTTGGTGGACGTGCCGGCCACGGCGGCGAGCGCATCGCGCACGAGTTGATTGGCTTCGGCCTCGCCGAGATTCTTGGCGCGAAGCTGCACGGTGCCGACGCCAAGTTTTGCAAGCCGGGCGACCCACGCGACGTTGTCGACGACGGGGTAAAAGCGATCAGGATACGGCATGCCAGAACGGTGTCCCAACGACAGGGGTTGAGGGGGAGGCGAAATCGCGCGCGTCCATCAGGCCGGCTTCAAAGCCGGTGCGGCCGGCCTCCACCGCGAGACGGAACGCCTTCGCCATCGCCACCGGATCGGCGGCCTTGGCGACGGCTGTGTTGAGCAGCACGGCGTCGAAGCCGAGTTCGAGCGCCTGCGCGGCGTGGCTCGGCGCGCCGATGCCGGCATCGACCACCAGCGTGATGTCGGGCAGGCGGGCGCGCAGCAGCTTGAGCGCCTCGCGATTGACGATGCCGCGCGCGCTGCCGATCGGCGAGGCCCACGGCATCACCACGCGGCAACCGGCATCGACCAGACGCTGCGCGACCGACAGATCCTCGGTGCAATACGGGAACACCTCGAAGCCGTCCTTGATCAGGATGCCGGCGGCTTCGACCAGGCCAACAACGTCGGGCTGCAGTGTTTCGTTGTCGGCGATCACCTCGAGCTTGACCCACGAGGTGCCGAACAACTCGCGCGCGAGCTGCGCGGTGGTGACGGCCTCGCGCACGCTCTTGCAGCCGGCAGTGTTGGGCAGCACGGTGACGTGCAATTCGCGGATCAGCGACCAGAACGCATCGCCAGTCTTGCCGCCGGCGGTCTCCCGGCGCACCGATACGGTGACGATCTCGCTGCCGGCGGCGCGGATCGAATCCTGCATGATCTTCGGCGACGGATAGAGCGCGGTGCCGATCAGAAGGCGTGAGGAAAATTCCTTGTCGTAAAATTTCACAGTGCTTTGCGTCATCATCATCCCCCCTGCCGGGGTGTCAGGATTTCAACCGCGTCGTCATCCTTGAGCGGAGTTTCCGCCCAGCGGGCGCGCGGCACCACGTCATAGTTCACGGCCACCGCGACATGGGTGCCGTGGTAGTCGAGTTCGGCCAGCAGCGCGTCGATGCGCGTGGCGCTGACCTTGCGGCGTTCGCCGTTGACGGTCACGAACATTGCATCACCTCGTTGTCAATCTCGCCGCGCTGCACGTAGTTCAGCGTCAGCTCCGCCAGCGCGGGCGCCAGCAGGAAGCCGTGGCGATAAAGTCCGTTGACGGAAATTTTCGATTTGTCGATCGCGATGCGCGGCAGATTATCGGGCAGAGCGGGGCGCAGGCCCGCGCCGATTTCGACAATGCGCGCTTCGCCGAACGCCGGATGCACCGCGTAGGCGGCCGACAGCAATTCCAGCGCCGAGCGCACGCTGACGCGATCGTCTTCGCTCTCGATCGAGGTGGCGCCGATCATGAAGTGATGGTCGTCGCGCGGAATGACGTAGAGCGGCCAGCGCGGATGCATCAGCCGCACCGGGCGCGACAGTGCGACCTCGTCGGTATGAACGATGATCATCTCGCCCTTGACGCCGCGCAGTTCGGGAAACTTGTCGCGCGCGCCAAGGCCGCGGCAATCGATCACCAGGTTCGACTCCTGCGCCAGTTCGTCAGGATCGCACTCGGTCTGGAATTTGATGGTGCCACCGGCGGCGGTGAGCTTGGCATGCAGCTTCGGCAGCACATGGCGCGGCTCGACGTGGCCTTCCTTGGCGAAGAACAGCGCGTCATGGAAGCGCCCTTCGAGCGAAGGCTCCAGCGCGGCGATGGCAGCGGTATCGAGCCGGTCATGTTCGCCGGTGAGACGGGCGAAGCGGTCGAAATCGGCGCGGTCGCGCGGATGGGCAATGACCAGCGAGCCGTTGAACGGCGTTTCAGGAAGCTCGTCGCGCCACAAATCAAGCGAGCGGGCGCCGAGGCGGGTAATGACGGGTTCGGAAGATTCAGCCTCGCACCATGGCGCCAGCATGCCGCCGGCGAAATGGCTGGTGGCCCGCGTCATGCCGGCGTCATCGCGATCGAATAGAGTGACCGCAAAACCGGCTTTTGCGAACGACAGCGCATGCCATGCACCCGCGATGCCTGCACCGATAATACTGACGGATTGATGTGCGTGCGATGACGCTGGATTCTGGTACATCCCTGTCCCTTCGCCGGCATGACCCGGATCAGGTTCAAAGGGTCACCGCACCCACTGCGGTATCTCAGCTCCACACCGGAGCCCCCCTCGGAACTGCTTTCTATAATATGTCGTAGAACTTTAGAGTCAATCTCGTGTTCATGATTTGTGCGGAGTAATAATACTCAGGCGTAAAGGCATATGTGGTCCGCATGGCGTTCTTTGCGCGCGAGAGGCACCAGACGACGCTCTGGGATGTTTGCGTAAGAGCTTCCGCCGATTCAGGGATTCGCTTCAACCTGCGTTTTCTCAAAACGCAATTGTTTCACCTCGCGACGCGCGGCATTCGTTTTGTTCTCCTGGATACAGCGCTGGCATATGTTCACTGCTAATTTTTTCAATGCGTCAATTCGGCGGTCGCTATCGCGATAAAAATCAGCTATAAGAATCTTCGTACGACGCAGCGGAGAGGCAAAGCCATGATGCCTTCAAGAGTGATCGAACAGATCTCACGCCACATCGTTTCGCGCACATCTATCGTTTCTCGCACATCTCAAGTCTGTATGGCCGCCGGCGTACAACGCGCCGGTTGACGGAACTTTTCCCGATCTCTCGTGTTCTATCGGCAAGAGGAACCGGATTTTTCCGGATTGAGATGTCATGTCGGATACCTACATCATTGAAGTGAAATCGGAAGCAGCGGGCATCGTGGTCCGCGACAAAGCGGGTTTTCGTTTTTTCGCGGCGAACGAACGTTTTCGGCAGCTTGAAGGCAAGCTGTTCCGCAGTGCGCGCGAAGCGGAGCGTATGGCCAAACAGCTTCTGGCGACGCGCTCGGCGCCTGCGATCGCCTGACGTGAGTTGCCGACGCGGTCGCGTGGCTCCATATCACCGGCGAGCCTCAATCGGCGGGCGTGAGCGAGGTTCGTTGGGACAGCGTATGGGCAAAGGCCGGGATCGTTCCCGGCCTTTGTTGTGAGTGAGTTCCAAGAATTTTATTGAGAAGTTCCGGAATTGTCTGCCGCTCAGCGGCCGCGCATGCGGGCGAGCAGTTCGGCGGTCGGCCATGAATCGGCGGGCAAGCCGTATTTCTTCTGCACGGTTTTGATGGCGATACGGCTTTGCTGGCCGAGGATGCCGTCGATCTTGCCGACATTGAATCCCTGCCGTGCCAGCAATTGCTGCAATTCCTTGATCTCGTTGAACGGCAGTTGCGTCACCGGAGCTGTCGGTTTGCGCATCGGCGCGGCGCCGCCGATGCGGGTGGCGAGGTAGGCGGCAGTGGTCGAATAGATCAGCGAGTTGTTCCATTCGGTGTAGGCGGCGAAATTCGGATAAGCGAGAAACGCCGGGCCGTGGCGGCCCATCGGCAGCAGCACCGAGGCGGCAAGGCTGTCGTTCGGCAACGGCCGGCCGTCGGCGTAAGTCACGCCCCACGCGGCCCATTGCGAGCGTGGATGCTTGATGGTGAGGTCGGCCTGATCCCAAGGCAGATTACCCGGCACGCGAACTTCCTGCAGCCACGGCTGGCCGCGCCGCCATTTCAGCGCGGTGGCGATGTAGTTGGCCGTCGAGCCGATCACGTCTGGCGCGCTGCGCAGCATGTTGCGATGGCCGTCGCCGTCATAGTCCACTGCGTAGTTGTAGTAATGCGTCGGAAGGAATTGGGTCTGCCCGAGTTCGCCGGCCCATGAGCCGATCATCTCCGACGGGGCCAGATCGCCGCGATCGATGATCTTCAACGCGGCGATGGTCTCGTCGTGAAACATCTGGGCGCGGCGGCAATCATAGGCGAGCGACACCAGCGAGCGCAGCGTCGGCAGCTTGCCCATGTTGGCGCCGAAATCGCTTTCCAGACCCCAGAACGCGGCGATCACCTCCGGCGGCACGCCGTATTCCTTCTCGGCGCGCGCGAAGGCCTGCGCATGGGCTTTGATCTTGGCGCGGCCCTGCTCCATCCGGTAATTCGCCGCCATGCGCCCGGCGAATTCGGTGAACACCTGACCGAACACGCGCTGGCCGCGGTCGCGATTGACGATGCTCTGGTCGTACACCAGGCCGGGCGACGCCGCGGCGATCGCGCGCTGCGAGACGCCGGCGGCAACCGCGTCCTGCTTCAATTGCGCCAGGAACTGCTCGAAGCTCTTGCCGCCATGACAGGCTGCGCCGCGCTGGGCGAGGGCGGGAGAGGTCAATACGAGAGTGATTGCCAGAACAGATGCTGAAATGAATTTTGTCATAAGGCCGCCGTTTCAAATCATTCGTCGATCATAGTCGCTCTTCGGGCCGTCATGCGCGCGCTTGTCGCGGGCATCCACGTCTTTCTTTGATACGTGCGTCAGACGTGGATGGCCGGGTCAAGCCTGGCCATGACGCTTGAGATTTATCGACGCCGAATCTGGAAGGATGGGAAGCGTGCCTGCCGTTATAATTCCCGCGCGCTGGAAAACGAGAACGACGACACCCGCCGCGTATTCTCGTCGAGGATCAGACTGCGGGTGAGCGGCGGCTCGGCGCGCTGGCTGCAATTCTCGCGCTCGCACAGCCGGCAATTGACTCCGATCGGCGTGCCTTCGACTTTGTCGAGATCCATGCCGCTGGTGTAGACCAGTTTCGAGGCATGGCGGATTTCGCAGCCAAGTCCGATGGCGAAGCGCGGCCGTGGATGCGGCCACGGCGTCGCCGGGCGTCGCAGCGTCTGCGCCACCGAGAAATAGCGGCTGCCGTCCGGCAGTTCGACCACCTGCTGCAACAGCCGGTCCGGCGTGTCGAAGGTGGAGTGCACGTTCCACAGCGGGCAAGTGCCGCCGAATTTCGAGAACGGGAAGGTGCCCGACGAAAACCGTTTCGAGACGTTGCCGGCATTGTCCACCCGCAGCAGGAAGAACGGCACGCCGCGCGCGTTCGGCCGCTGCAGCGTGGTGAGACGATGGCAGGCCTGCTCGAAGCCGGCGCTGAAGCGCCGTGCCAGCACCTGCAGGTCGTAGCCAAGCTGTTCGGCGGCGGCGAGGAACGGCTGATAGGGCATCATCACCGCGGCCGCGTAGTAATTGGCGAGGGTGATGCGGTAGAGCCGCCGCGCGGTGTCGTCGAGGGGACCTGCGCGGTTGCAGATCGAATCGAACAGCGTGCCGCATTCGGCCAGGCCAAGCTGGATCGCGAGCTGGAAGACCCGGCCCGCCGGATCGACCATCTCCGAGAGCAGCACCTGCCGGCGATGGCGGTCCCAGCGCCGCAGCGTCTCGCGCATCACGTCCACCGGCATGATTCGCACCGTGGTCGAATGGCGTTCGCGCAGCCTTTCGATCAGCGCGGCGAACAGGTCCTGCGCGCCGACGTTGATTTCGTCACGCAGCGTTTCGGCGGCAGTCTCCAGTTCGGGGAAGTAGTTGCGGTTGGCTTCGATCAGGTCGCGCACGCGCTCGATCGGATTGGCCTCGAACCGCGTGCTCGGCGTCTCGTTGCGGTCGGCGAACTGCGCCGCCACCATGGTCTCGCCGCGCCGCGCCTCGGTGTAGGCGGCATAGAGACGCTGCAAGGCGTGGGTGACGCCGGGGCAGAGCTCGGCGAGGTCGCGCAATTCCTGTTTCGGCAGATCGATCTGGCGGAACAGCGGGTCGGAGAAAATCTCGTTGAGCTCGGCGAAGAAGCGGTCCTCGTCGGAGGTCGCAAGGTCGCGCAGGTCGAGGTCATAGGTCTCGGCGAGACGCAACAGAATCTGCGCCGTCACCGGACGCTGGTTGCGTTCGATCAGGTTGATGTAGCTCGGCGACAACCCCAGCCCTTCGGCGATCTGGGTTTGTGACAGTCCGAGCTGCTGGCGGATGCGCCGGAAGCGCGGTCCGACGAAGAGTTTTCTGCCTGATTCGGCGGCCATGACGTTCCAGATATTTACAGGAGTTACAAATCGACTTCTTGCATAGATCGTATCCTTACAAGCTGGCACGATCTATTTCCAGTCTGTCTAGACGATATTCAAGAGAATTGGTTGTAATCAAGCATCGATTTTGCGCTGCCATGTAACAAATGTGATGGGATTTGATATGCCACAGACCTTCGATCAGCTTGTCCCCGCCCCCAAGGGCCGCTTCGATGGTGTCGAGCGCCCTTATTCTCCCGCTGAAGTGGAGCGTCTGCGCGGTTCGGTGACTGTTGCTTATACGCTGGCCGAAAAGGGCGCCAACCGGCTCTGGCAATCG
Organism: Hyphomicrobiales bacterium; assembly: GCA_017305455.1. Lineage (GTDB taxonomy): Bacteria > Pseudomonadota > Alphaproteobacteria > Rhizobiales > Xanthobacteraceae > Afipia. The sequence continues at coordinate 54,334 of JAFKKO010000135.1, forward strand.
CTGAAGACCGAGCCGTTCGTGCACTCGCTCGGCGCCGTCACCGGCAACCAGGCGATGCAGCAGGCCCGCGCCGGCCTGCAGGCGATCTATCTGTCCGGCTGGCAGGTGGCGGCCGACGCCAATACGGCAAGCGCGATGTATCCCGACCAGAGCCTGTATCCGGCCAATGCCGGTCCGGAACTGGCGCGCCGCATCAACCGCACCTTCCAGCGCGCCGACCAGATCGAGCATGCCGAAGGCGGCGCCAAGATCGACTGGTTCGTGCCGATCGTCGCCGACGCCGAAGCCGGTTTTGGCGGGCCGCTGAATGCGTTCGAGATCATGAAGGCCTATATCGAGGCGGGCGCGGCCGGCGTTCACTTCGAGGACCAGCTTGCGTCCGAGAAAAAGTGCGGCCACATGGGCGGCAAGGTGCTGATCCCGACCGCCGCGCATGAGCGCAACCTGATCGCGGCGCGGCTTGCGGCTGACGTCTGCGGCGTGCCTTCGCTGGTGATGGCGCGTACCGATGCGGAAAGCGCCAAGCTCATCACCTCGGATGTCGACGAGCGCGACCGCGAATTCCTCACCGGTGAGCGCACGGCGGAAGGCTTCTATCGCCTCAAGCCGGGCACCGGCCTTGCGCATTGCATCAAGCGCGGCATCAGCTTCGCGAAATATGCCGATCTGCTGTGGTGGGAGACCTCGACGCCGAACCTCAAGGAAGCGAAGGAATTCGCCGAGGCGGTGCGCAAGGTCCATCCGGACAAGATGCTCGCCTACAATTGCTCGCCGTCCTTCAACTGGGAAGCGAACATCGACAAGGCGACCATCGCCAGGTTCCAGCGCGAGATCGGCGCGATGGGTTACAAGTTCCAGTTCGTGACGCTGGCGGGCTTCCACTCGCTCAATCACGGCATGTTCGAGCTGGCGCGCGGCTATCGCACCGAAGGCATGGCGGCCTACTCGCGCCTGCAGCAGGCCGAGTTCGCCTCCGAAGAGCACGGCTATTCGGCGACGCGGCATCAGCGCGAAGTCGGCACCGGCTACTTCGATCTGGTCTCGACCACGATCTCGAACGGGCAGAGTTCGACCACCGCACTCGCCGACTCGACCGAGGCGGCGCAGTTCTCGCCCAATCCGCACTCCCAAGCTGCTGAATGACAGGAGGTTACCATGCACGGCACACATTATTGGGTCGTTGGCGGTGAATTCCGCTCCCTGAATTTCCACAATCTGGTGCAGGGCACGGCACAGGTTGAAGGGCCGTTCGCCACGCGCAGCGAGGCCGAGAACATGTGGCGGCAGGTTTCCGAGAAGAATCGTCATCGCTGCAATGTGCGCTTCTCGATCGTGGAGGAGCCGCGCCGCACCGTGGCATGACGTTCGCATCATGACCGTTCCCCAGGGAAAGGCGCTGCTCGCGCCTCAACCTCAACTCCTGCCCCGTCTCCCCAGACGGGGTCTTTTTTTGTTCAAGGCGTTTTGCCCATGACGCCGATCCGAAATATTGGGACAGGGATGGGCGGGCGGTTCCGCCGGCTCTTGGCGGACCCTTTTGGTTACTGCTAGGTTAAGAACATCAATAGGGATGCCCCGCGATGCCGGACCCGGCTGCAGACGACAGCTCCAAGAGTTCAGGACCGATGCGCCTGCGCGACGCCTTGCAGAAGGCCCGCATCGAGGCGGCCGACCGCAGCGGGGTCGTGATTGACCTGCGTGATGCGGAGGTCGCGCGGCTCGAAATCCTGAACGACGCGCTCGATCCGCTGTTCGGCGAGATTCCCGCCAATGTCGATCTGTTCGACCGCGGCATCAGCCGGGGCGACACGCCGCGGTTGTGGATCGATTCGGTGGCCCATGTGGCGATGGGACGCGACAAGCGGATCTATCGTTTCGTGCAGGACACCAGGTTCGGCCGCACGCTGCTCGCCGAATCGCATGACGTGCCCGTCATGGTGAATGCGATCACCGACTATATCGCGCGGCGCATGATCGAGCGCGAGCAGGCGCTGGTGGTGCCATCGTCATCGCTCACCGCGCTGCCTCCCGTCGTGGTGAAGAAGCGTGGCGGGTTCTGGACCTTTGTGCTGGGGTTCTTCGCGGGTCTTGTCGCGCTGTTCGCGTTTGCGCTGATCGCCTCGCTGCGCAATTTCTGAAATTTAGGGACGCAGGATCGCGGTCCGCAGCTCGGTGACGGTGTCCGGCGACGCCTCGTTGGAAAAACCGCGCACCCGTTGGGTGATGTGCCAGCCACGCTCGCTTTGTTCGATCGAGAACAGGTTGTAGGCCGCGGGATGATGGTGTTCGCCGGACGACGCCGAGGCTGACGGCACCCCGATGGCGGGGATGCGTCCGCGCGGCCCCTCGAACCACACCGTGGCGTGGCGGTGGTCATGGCCGTGCAGCACCATCTCGACGCCATGGCGTTTGATCACCTCGATCAGTTCCGTGGAATCGCGCAGCCGCGCCGCCCAGCGGCCCGGCGCGCTGTGCAGCGGATGATGGATCAGCAGCACGCGGCAAAGCGGCTCGTCGGCAAGCCGCTCCAGAATCTTGTCGAGCGCGGCGCGCTGGGCGGGGCCGAGATATCCCGTCGCCATGAACGGGGCGGTCGGCACCGCTGTGGAGACGCCGATCAGCGCCAGCGGTCCGCGCCGCCGCACATAGGGAAAGCCGCCGACGGCTGCGATCAGCTCGTCGCCCTGCAGATAATCGGACCATGCGCGCGCGAAATGGCGGCGGGTGGAGAGCGCATAGGCATCGTGATTTCCGGGCACCAGCGAGACGTCATACGGCGAGCCGATGGTTTTCAGCCATGCGGCGGCCTGCGCGAACTCCGCCGGCAACGCGATGTTGACGAGATCGCCGGTGATGGCGATGTGGTCGGGATGCTGGGCGTGAAGGTCGGCGACCAGCTTCGTCAGCACGTCGCGGCGGTGAACGGCATGGCGTTTGCGCTGCCAGTTGATGTACCCGATCGCGCGTTTGCCGAGGAGCTCGACCGCGCGCGCCGGCGGCAGCGGTCCCAGATGCGGGTCGGACAGATGCGCGAGCAGGAAAGCGGTCACGTCATGCCCCGGTCGGGATACGCGAACGATTCGGTGAATCCGTGCTAGAGACGGCTCTCGCCTTGCCGTTGGCAATGGCGAGCGTGAGGATGTCAGCCTCGGTCAGGTTCGAGAATTTCGTCATGTCGACCGCCTTGTCCGTCGCATGGTCCCGAATGGTTTTGGCAAGAGGATCGTCCGCGCGCAAGGATCAACACCCGGCCGCCGGTCTTGGAAGAATGTGATGACAGTTCAGTCGCTGCGGCTGAGGTTCGAACCGCTGATCCGCCGTGTCTTTCACGCTTATGCCCGGGTCGCGCGCGGCATGACGCTCGGCACCCGCGCGCTGGTGCTGGATGGCGAGAACCGGGTGTTTCTGGTCAAGCACAGCTATGTCGCGGGCTGGCATCTGCCCGGCGGCGGGGTGGAGATCGGCGAGACCTTCACCCAATCGCTGGCGCGGGAATTGAAGGAGGAGGGCGGCATCGAATTGCGCGGGGCGCCCGTCCTGCATGGCCTTTTCTTCAACCGCCACGTCTCGCGCCGCGACCATGTCGCGGTCTATGTGATCCGGCAGTGGCATCAGGAGCAGGTGCCGAAACCGAACAGCGAGATCATCGCCTGCGGCTTTTTCGATGTGGCCGACCTGCCGCCGGACACCACCCGCGGCACCCGCAAGCGGATCGCCGAAGTGCTGCAGGGCGAGCCGGCCACGCCGGACTGGAGCTAGACGAGCCGAATGCTCCGAACGGGCCGGTAACGCTCGCAACAAAATCTGACCGGACGACCCGGCGCTGGACCGTTTCGGCGATGGACCGGACCTGCGGCAGATGGTATTGCGCGCAGCGGATATACCCATGAGCGATCTTTCCCTCACCATTCTGGCCGAGACGCCGGGCGACGCCCAGGCGATTGAACGGCTGCACGAGCGGACTTTCGGCCCGGGCCGTTATGTGCTGAGCGCCTATCGCCTGCGCGAGCATGTCGATCATATTCTCGATCTGTCGTTCACGGCGCGGATCGGCACGCTGCTGGTCGGCTCGGTGCGGCAGTTGCCGGTCTGCATCGGCGATACGCCCGCGCTGCTGCTCGGCCCGCTGACGGTGGAGCCGCCGTTCCGCGCGCGCGGGATCGGGCGGGCGCTGCTGGATCGCGCGCTGTCGCAGGCCAAGGCCAAGGGTCACAGGCTGGTGATGCTGGTCGGCGACGAGCCCTATTACAGCCGCGTCGGCTTCAAGCAGATTCCGCGCGGCCGGACCGCGATGCCGGGTCCGGTGGACCCGGCGAGGCTGTTGATCCACGAACTCGTGGAAGGCGCGTTCGCAGACGTCTCGGGCGCCGTGCGACCGGACTGGAGCACGCTCGCCTGATTTTTCCGGCGCGCTTCAATACTTCACATTGGCGAAGATCCGCACGCCGAGGCCGGGCAGCAGCACCTCGTCCTTGGTGTAGGAGACGTGGTTGCGGATGTCCTCGTTGAGCAGATTGTCGCCAACGATGCCGAGACGGATCTCCTGCGCTCCCCAATCGCTTTTCACCAGCTTCGCGGTATAGCTTAGCTCGGCCTTCAGGCGATTGTAGCCGGGCGTCGCGGTCTCGATGCCGCCGATGTCGTTTTGCGCGAAGGCATGCAGCAGGTTGATGCGCGCGAGCCAGTTGGCGTCGCGATAGAACAGCCCGCCGCCCAGACGCTGCGGCGGAATCCGCGGCACGTTGCTGCCGTCATCGAAGGTGGCGCGCACGATGTCGTATTGGCCCTCGACGCCGAACTGTCCGGCCCATATCGGCAGTACGTCATACTGGAACTGAAACTCGCCGCCACGGAAATGCGCGTTGCGCTGTGAATAGATCGCCTGATTGAGCTCAAGACCGGGACCGACCTGGCAGACGCCGTCCTCGCAGGTATTGCCGGTCAGGTTGCGGTAGATGAAGCCGTTGAAATGCGTGTCGTAGCCGGTGAGTTCGAACCGGAACGGCCCGGTCGCGCGGCGCAGCCCGATCTCGACCGATTTTGCGGTCTCGATCTTCAGGTTGGGATTGCCGATGTCGAACGTCACTGTGGCGTCGTGGCCGCCGCGCGAGAACAGTTCGGCCGGCTTCGGGGCGCGCTCGGTGTATTGCCCGGTGATGCTGGCGACCAGATCCCATGGCAGATTCTGGATCAGGCCGATGCTGCCGCTCTTCGGCGTGAAGTTCAGGTTGCGTGCCGTTGCCGGTCCGATTGCGTTCGGATCGACGCCAAGGTCGAACACGTCCGGAATGAAGGCCGGCGTCGTGCCCGACAGATTGACATGCTCGATACGGCCGGCGATCTGCGCCTTGGTGAGTTCGCCGAACTTGAATTCGTTGAAGGCATAGCCCGCCACTCTGGTGTTGCGGTTCGGATCCCATAGCCCGTTGAGCGGACTTCCGATGTCGTCAGGACTTGGCGCGGTCAATTCCTGATGCGAGGCCTGCACACCGAGCGCGGTGGTCAGCGCGGCGAAGCGCAGGTCGAGCGGCATGAACTGCACTTCGGCGCGGCCTTCCTGCTCCTTGTTGGTGAAGCGCTGGCGCATGCCGTCTGATGTCGGATCGGCGGCGTCGGCAAGACCGATCTCGCTGTGATTGTAGTCGGTCGCACCGATCCAGAAGCGCACGGCGTCGATCGCAGCGGAATCCGGCCGGTACTCGCCCTTGCTGGTGAACTTGGTCTGCTTGGCGTCGATCCGGGTGCGATGCTGTTCGCCGTCGATGCCGGGGATGTGATAGAGGCTGTTGTTCTGCGTCACCGCCGCGCCGATGAAGCCGCCGGTGAAGACATACGAGCCGCCGATCGAGACGCCGTTCGACTCCGTCGCCGAGTTGGGCTGTTTGCCGTTGAACGGCCGTGTCGGATCGAACCGGTAGGGCGAGTTCGGTACGCTGTAGTCTTCGGTCTTGCGCGCGAACGCATCGATGTGAATCGCGAAATGGCCGCCGCCGGCGTCGAGCAGCATCGCGCCTTCGCGGCCGCGATCGACGCTCGACAGCGCGCCGCGGCTCTCGAAGCTGATGCACGGATTTGACGAGGAGAGCTGCGGCGCTTTCACGGCATAGCCGTAGGTCTGCGCCGCGGAGATCGGGCTGCAAGGCAGGGCTTCGGGAATCCGGTTGTTGCTGGTCGCGACCACGCCGCCGATCGCCGTCGAGCCGTAACGCAGCGTCGCCGGGCCGCGGATGACTTCGACCTGATTGGTGGTGAGCGGATCGATCGGCACGAAATGATCTTCGCCCAGATCGGACGCACCGTTGCTGCCGAGCCCGTTCTCGGTGATGCCGACACGGTTGACGTCGAGACCGCGAATGATCGGCCGGCTCGAGCCGCCGGGCGCGAAGGACGAGCCGGTGATGCCGGGCTTGTCGTTGAGCAGATCGCCCAGCGTGGTGGCGGAGCTGCGACGGATTTCCTCGTTCGGCACCACGGTCACGGTGGCGAACTGGTCGGTCACTACCGGCAGCGTGCCGGGAAGGAAGACCGGCTGCGCGACGGGTGGCGGTGTTGCCGGCGACGGTGCGGGCGCAGGGCCGCCGCGCGCGACACGGGAAGGGAGCCGGGCGGGCGTCGGGTGGCGCGGCTTGCGCCGGACGATCGGGCTGGGCGCCTGCACGGTGAGCGCCGGAAGCACCGTGGAGCCTGCGGCCTGTTCCTGCTGGGCGCGGGCCGCGTTGCCGGCACCGAGAGCCAATGCCGCCGTCGAGCCTGCAGCGAGCAGGGTACGGAGAGATATCCTGAACATGTATGTCGATCCTGATGCCGCGTCCGGTTGCTCCGTGGATGACGGGCAGTCCGGGCGGCGTGACTGATGACAAGGGACCGGCGATCGGCCGCAAACGGCGATCGCCAGAGTCGAATGGCAGCAGGAATCAGGAGCAGGGAGGTGCGCGCGAGCGGAAAGCGGCGTGACGCGGCGAGGTGACGGCGGCGTCGAAGGTCGCGGTCAGCCGCGTGGCATGGACGTAGGCCGGCAGCGGCAGCAACGGCGGGGCGGCATCGACCAGCGCGTTCGCTATCGCAAGAGTGGCGCAGATCGCGCAGAGGTCCTTGCCGGCGTCGTGATCGTGATCATTGTCCGGAGCCGGAGCGTTGGCCGAAGCGCTTTGCGAGACGGCGGAGGCCGGCGCGTCATGAGCATGGACGTGACCGAACGACAGGCCGAACTGCATGGCCAGCGCGAACAGCGCCAGCAACGACAGCTTCCGTACCTGTGACCTGATCCAGTGCATCGCCCGCGAAGACCCCTCCGGCCGGGACCTGTCCGTCCGGATGTTATAATATAACATCCGGGATGGCAGGAATGTCAACCGAGCGGCAAGAAATCCCGCCCGCCGCCGCACGGCGGCGTCAGCGGATTATCGCGCCTCACGCAGCCAGGTCATGGCGAAGGCGCCGAGCAGCAGCAACAGCCCGATCAGTCCTGCGAACATCGGCCAGGCGCCGATGCCGCGCACCACGCTGGCGTCGCGCATCCTCACGCCGAGCCAGCCGTCGCCATGAAACGCGGATGCCGAGCGCACCGGCAGGATGCGGGGCAGATCGATCTGTCCGTTTTCCGCGATGCGCCGGGTGTCGCCGCCGCTCGCCTGCGTCAACGGCTTCAAGGTCTCGATGGTGGAAGTGACCTCGGAGAATTCCTTCGGGTTCATCGGGCCGACATTGATCAGCGCCTTGAGGTCGCCGTCGCTCGCCTGCCACAGTCCGAGTTCGTCGGCTACGGTGGCGGCGCGCCACAGGCCGGGCTCGGCCTGCGTCAGCGTGAGCTGCCGTGTGGCGCCGGACGGCGAGGTCACTGTGACCGGCGCGACGCTGTCGGCCATGGTCTGGCGCACGGCGACCAGATCGCGGCCCTGCACCTGCAGCCGCAACGCTTCCTCGTCGAGCTCGGGCTGCTTCATCAGCCAGTGCGACAGCCGCCGCAGCAGATCGACATGCGGGCCGCCGCCTTCATAGCCGCGCGCCCACAGCCAGATGTGGTCCGACAGCAGCAACGCGACACGGCCCTCGCCCTGACGCGAGAGCAGCAGCAGCGGCTTGTTGTCCGCGCCTTCCATCACCGCCGGCGCGGTAGGGTTGCGGGTATCGACCTGACGGAAGAACCGGCTCCAGTGCGGCGGCTCGCTGGCCGAGCCTTCGAGCCCGCGCGTCACCGGGTGGCGCTTGCCGAGTTCGGTGAGCCGCGCGGTGAAGGCTTTCTCGGTCACGCCGACCGGCTCGGCCGGCAGCACGTTGTCGAGCGGCGTGCGCCAGATGCTGGTCGGACCGGCATAGTCCGGTCCGGCGGAGACCAGCACCGCGCCGCCATTGCGCACATAGCGCGCGATGTTCTCGAAATAGGAGGTCGGCAGCACGCCCTGCCGGGCGTAGCGGTCGAAGATGATGAGCTGAAACTCGTTGATCTTCTGCTGGAACAGTTCACGCGTGGGAAACGCGATCAGCGACAATTCGTTGATCGGCGTGCCGTCCTGTTTCTCCGGCGGACGCAGAATGGTGAAGTGCACCAGATCGACACTGGCGTCGGCCTTGAGCAGATTGCGCCAGGTGCGCTCGCCGGAGTGCGGCTCGCCCGAGACCAGCAGCACGCGCAGCTTGTCGCGCACGCCGTCGATCGACACCACGGCGCGGTTGTTGACCGGCGTGAGCTCGCCTTCCAGCGGCGAGGCTTCGATCTCGATGATGTTCTGCCCGGCATGCGGAATCTCGAAGGTCGCGCTGGCGCTCTGGCCGCTGCTGAGCATGCGTTCGCTCAGCACCTCGCCGTCGCGCCGCAGGGTGACGCGCGCGCTCTGGCCGGTGACGCCCTGATCGTCCAGCCGGTAGGTGACGGTCTGGGTCTGGCCGACGATGCCGAAGCGCGGCGCGGCGACGATGGCGATGCGGCGGTCGCGTTCGTCCTTGCGGCCGGTGATCAGCGCATGCACCGGCGCGTTGATGCCGAGCGCTGCGGCGCTGGCCGGAATATCGTGCACGCGGCCATCGGTGATCAGGAAGGCGCCGCCGACGCGGTCGGTCGGCACGTCAGACAGCGTCGAGGACAACGCGGTGAAAAGCCTGGTGCCGTCGGTCTCGCCGTCAGCCTGTCCGGCTTCGACCACGCGCACGTCGAGACCCTTGATCTCCTTCAGCCGCGTCACCAGCGCTTCGCGCGCGGCTTCGGTTTGCTTGGCACGATCACCGAAATTCTGGCTCGGGCTCTTGTCGACCACCACCGCCACCACCGAAGACAGCGGCTCGCGCTCCTCGCTGGTGAAGGACGGGTTGGCCAGCGCGAGCAGGATCAGTGCCAGCGCCGCGACACGCACGGCCGCGCCGCGCGCCCGCGCCACCAGCAGGAGTGTCGCGATGATGAGGATCGCGGCAAGACCGAGCCAGAGCACAATGCTGGGTACGAGAGGCGCGAAGGCAATGCCGTAGTTCATCATGCTACTGCCCCAGCCGTTCGATCAGCGCAGGCGCGTGAACCTGATCGGCCTTGTAGTTGCCGGTCAGCGTATACATCACGATGTTGACGCCGGCACGGAAGGCGAATTCGCGCTGGCGCGGCTCGCCGGGCGTCAGCGGCAGCACCGGCTGGCCGTCCGGGCGCATCGCCCAAGCGCCGGCAAGATCGTTCGAGGTGATAATGATCGGCGACACGCCGTCGCCGCCGCGCGCGGGACGATCGGTTTCGTCGGCGTCTTCCTCGCCGCGCGGCAGGGCCTCGACCCAGGTCTGGCCGGAGTTGAAGCGTCCCGGAAAATCGCGCAGCAGGTAGAACGTCTTGGTCAGCACATGCTCGCGCGGCACGGGTTCAAGCTCGGGGATGTCGAGCGAGCCGAGAATCTCGCGCAGCGTCAGCATGCCGGGAGTCTGCGATTCACCGTTCGCGCCGGGCGGCGCATCGATGGCATCGCGGGTGTCGAACAGCACCGTGCCGCCCTGTTTCATATAGGCGTCGAGCTTGTTGATCGCCTCCTGCGACGGCTTCGGCGCGCCGGCGATCACCGGCCAGTAGATCAGCGGGAAGAAAGCGAGTTCGTCGCGCGCCGGATCGATGCCGATCGGATCGGCGGCCTCCAGCGCGGTGCGCTGCGCGAGGAACAGCGTCAGCCCGGAGATGCCGGCCTTGACAATGGAATCGACATCCTCGTTGCCGGTGACGACGTAGGCGATACGGGTCTGCGATGTGGCCTTGATCGCGAATTCATCGTTTGACGGATCAGGCGCAACGCGCTGTGTCGGTGCGGGCGACTGTTTCGCGGGTGCCTGAGCCTTCGAGGCAACCGGCGCGAATGCTGTCAACGCGATGGCGATCAGAATGATGGCAGGCGCCGCGCGCCGCCGCAGCAAAGCGGCAAGGCCGCCGCCGAGAATGGCGACGATGATGGCGTCGAGCAGGAACAGCGCCAGCGCCGCCGACAAGAACAGCCCGCGCAGATCGCGCGGCTCGGCATTGGCGTAGCTGGTGCGCCGCGCGTTCAGTGTCGAGGTATCGAGCGGGGCGAGGCGATCGGCGCTCGCCAGCGCGTTGACGGCAATGGGGCCATCCGCCGGTCCGTAGAAGCCGGGCGGGTGGTCGGCCGTGGCGCGGTCGCCATAGTTTGCGGGGATCGGCTTTGCATTTGCGGGTGGTGGGCCGAATGCGCCGAAGCCATCGAGCGTGCGCAGCGGTGCGACGGTCTCGGTGCCGGTGTCAACGGCAGCCCCCGCGCCGGGCGTGGCGGTAGTGCCGGACATATCGACCAGCCGCCGCAGCATTTCGACGAAGGCGCCGGACATCGGCAGATCCGACCAGCGCATGTCGGCGCTGATATGGAACAGCGCGAGCACGCCCTTGTCGCGCCGCTCGCCGGTGACCAGCGGCGTGCCGTCCACCAACGACGCCCAGCTTCGCGTCGCCAGCGCCGGATTGGGTTCGGCGAGCACCTGACGGTTCACGGTGACGTCGCCAGGCACCGCAAGCCCCGCGAACGGGCCGTCCGGCGAGAACACGGCCAGATGCTGCGGTTTCTCCCAGGTGAGGCTGCCGCCGAGGCTGCGACCGCCGCGCCGCAGTTTCACCGGCACGAGGTCGTCCTCGCCGGCGGCAAGACGCGGTCCGGCGAAGCGCACCAGCACGCCGCCTTGCGCGATCCAGCTATTGAGGCGATCGCGCAACTCCGGCGACAGCGTGCCGACATCGGCCAGCACGATCATCGGCAGCTTCTGATCAAGAAACTGCGCGATCGCGACCGCCGGCGCGCCCCGGTCGCCGAGCCGGACGTCGGCGAACGGCGCCAGCGCGCGGGTCAGATAGAAGGTCGAGGCCAGCAGCGGCTGCGCGGTATCGGTGGTGGCGCCGCTGACAATGCCGATGGCGCGGCGGCGCCAGCGCTTGTCGAGCAGTTGCACCGCGCCCGCTGAGCGCTCGCCGGCAATCTCGAGGCGCGCGATATCGTTGCGCAATTCCACCGGCAGCTCGAAACTCGCCTCCGCTTCCTGGTCTTGCGCACTGAAAGCAAAACGTGTCTCGCCGATCGGCGCGCCTTTCTGGTCGAGCGCGCGGACAAGGCCGATATCGGCGCTGCCGCCGACTGCGGCGCGCAGCACCTTCACCGTCATCTTCGCGGCGGCGTTTTCCGCCGCGGCGAGCGCATGCGCCGGCGGCGTGCCGCCTTCGACAATGGTGAGCGGGCGATCCTGAATCGTTTTGGTCAGGGCGGCGGTGAATTCGCTGCCGCGTCCGGTATCGACGCCGTCGGTCAGCCACACGATGTCGGCATTGCCGGTGGCGGCCAGAAAACGCGCCAGCGTCGGCAGCGTCTCGACGCGCTCCACCGCATAAGGTTTCGGTGCAAGCTGACGCAGCGCCACGCGCGCGGTGCCGGCCGGCAGCAGGCTGATATCGCGGGTCGGCTCCGATAGCGGCGCGAGCGCGACGGGACGGCGGTCGGCATCGGCGTTCGAGATCAGTTCGTCGGCGGTCTGGATCCGCGCCTCCCAGCTTGCGGCGGCGCTCCAGCCATCGTCGATCAGCAGCACCAGCGGCGCGGTCGAGCGGCCGGCGCCCTGGTTCGGATTCCAGATCGGCCCGGCGGCGGCGAGGATCACCAGCGCGGCGGCGAGCAGGCGGATCGCGGTCAGCCACAACAGGCGGGTCGGCGGGAAATCGATCCGCTTCGGCCGTGGCGGAATCACGCGCAGCAGCCACCACAGCACCGGCAGGCTGAGCAGGCCGGCGAGCAGCCATGGTTCGAGGAAGGAGAGCGGCAGCCCTATCATGCGCCGTGCTCCGCAACGATGCGGCTCGCGCCGCCTCTGGCGACCGCCATGCCGCCATGCAGAAACAGCAGCACTTCGGCGGCCGAGCGGTCGGTGCGATGGGTCGAGAACAGCCAGCCGAGCTTGCCAGCTTCCTCGCGGATCGCATCGCGATGCGCCGCGACGCGCGCGACATAGTCCTTCGCCCAGGTCTCGGCGCGGCCGGCGGTAATTGTGCCGCCGCCTTCGGGTTCGATGAATTCGATGCGGCCGGCGTAAGGGAAACTCTCCTCCGCCGGATCGACCACCTGCAGCAGAATGCCATGCGCGCCGGAGGCGGACAGGCCCGCCAGCATGCTGACGATCTCCGCGACCGGCGACCAGAAGTCGGACACCACGACGATCTCCGACAAAGGCGAGGGCACGAAATGCGGCGGCAGGCTGGCGCGGGTCGCATGATCGTGCAGGATCACCTGCGCCATCTTGTCGACGATGCCGCGGCTGGCGCTCGGCGCCATCAGGCCGGGAATGCCGACGCGCTCGCCGCCGGCGACCAGCAGTTCGGCCAACGCGAAGCTGACGACCAGCGCGCGCTCCAGCTTGCTGTCGCGCGCGCCCTTGGAGGCGAAGGCCATCGACGGCGAACGGTCGGGCCACAGCCACACCGTGTGCGCGGCCTCCCATTCGCGCTCGCGCACATAGAGATGGTCGTCGCGCGCCGAGCGGCGCCAATCGACATTCTGCGCCGCTTCGCCGGAGAGGAACCGCCGGTACTGCCAGAAATTCTCGCCGGTGCCGGCGCGGCGGCGGCCGTGCAGGCCGTGGATCACGTTGGCGGCGATGCGGCGGGCTTCCAGCACAAGACGCGGCAACGCAGCAGCGAGCGAGCGGCTTTCGCCATCGGCGCGCCGAACCGCTTCGATTTCCTGCATTGCCGGCTTGCGTGCGTCCGCCATCAGCCGATCCGGGTCTTGAGCTGCCTGATCACGTCGCTCACGGTCTGGCCTTCGGCGCGCGCCGCGAAGGTCAGCGCCATGCGATGCTTCAGGACAGGCTCGGCAAGTTCGAGCACGTCGTCGATCGAGGGCGCGAGGCGGCCATCGAGCAGCGCGCGGGCGCGCACCGCCAGCATCAGGGCTTGGCTGGCGCGCGGGCCGGGACCCCAGGCGATGGTTTTCTTGATCTCGGCGCTGCCTTCTCCGGGGCGGGCGGAGCGCACCAGCGAGAGAATCGCCTCGACCACGGAATCGCCGACCGGCAGGCGGCGCACCAGCCGCTGCGCGGAGAGCAGCGTTTCCGCATTCATCGCGGGCTTCGCCACGCTTTGTTCAGCGCCGGTGGTATCGAACAGGATTTTGCGCTCGGCGTCGCGGTCCGGATATTCGACATCGATCTCCATCAGGAAGCGGTCGAGCTGCGCCTCGGGCAGCGGGTAGGTTCCTTCCTGCTCCAGCGGGTTCTGCGTCGCCAGCACATGGAAGGGCTTGGGCAGATCGTGCCGCGCGCCGGCGACGGTGATGTGCTGCTCCTGCATCGCCTGCAGCAGCGCCGATTGCGTGCGCGGCGAGGCGCGGTTGATCTCGTCGGCCATCAGAAGCTGCGCGAACACGGGACCGGCGATGAACCGGAACGAGCGCTTGCCGCTGGTGCTCTCGTCCAGCACTTCGGCGCCGAGGATGTCGGACGGCATCAGGTCCGGCGTGAACTGCACGCGCTTGGCATCGAGGCCGAGCGTGATGCCGAGCGTCTCGACCAGCTTGGTCTTGGCGAGGCCCGGCACGCCGATCAGCAACGCGTGTCCGCCGGACAGGATCGTCACCAGCGCGTTGTCGACCACGCGCTCCTGGCCGAAAATAATGGTCGAGACCGCCTGCCGCGCGGCGCGGATATCGCCGGCGAGTTGTTCGGCGGAGCGGACGATCACGTCCTCCAGTTTCTCGACGCCTTCTGTGCCTGTCATCGTCTTCTCCTTGCGACGCACCGGACCGGTCTCCGGTCCGACCCAAATCCGTTCCGCCAATCCTGCTCGGAGCGGCGAAGCGAGACCGGCCGATTCATGCTAACCCTTGGCGCTCTTGATGTATCTGCCCAAATCGGATGTCCCCATTCTACCGATTTGCAGAGCGGGACCCCATCAACTTGTGGCGATGACCGCGTCACCACATCTCTGGAAAATCCTGCTTAAATCGTGCCAAACAGCAGCGCTAGGGTCAGGGTAAACAATGGCGAAGCAAGGGCATGTCATGGAGTCGGAGGGCCAGCCGGACGCTGCCGTGCGGCTCGATGCGCTGACCCATGCGGCCAGAGCGGCGACGCCGGCGGGTCTGCCGCCGGTTCACCTGTGGAACCCGCCATTCTGCGGCGATCTCGATATCAGGATCGCCTCCAACGGGACCTGGCACTATCTCGGCACCCCGATCGGCCGCCCCGCTCTGGTGCGGCTGTTTTCGACCATCCTCAAGCGCGAGGCGGACCGCTATTTTCTGGTCACGCCTGTGGAAAAGGTCGGAATCGGCGTCGATGATGCCCCCTTTCTGGCGGTAGCGATGAAGATGGAGGGCACGGGTGCGGCGCGCACGCTGTCCTTTCGCACCAATGTCGATGACTGGGTGAGGTGTGACGCTGACAGGCCGTTGCGGTTCGATCTGGCGGCGGACGGCGGCCTGATGCCTTATCTGCACGTTCGCGCGGATTTGTGGGCAAAGGTCACGCGCGCGCTTTATTATGATCTGGTCGAACTGGGCGAGGAGCATATTGTCGATGGCCGTGCCATGTTTGGCATCTGGTCGGGCGGGGCATTTTTTGCGATGACGGATGCCGCGCAGATCCACGAATGATCTCACGGAAGAGAGCAACAGGAATTGGACTTGGCTGGAAGCAGATTGACCGATGTGGGAGGCACGGATGCCGCGGCGTCCGATATCGTGCCTGCAGACCTCGGTTCGGATGAGTTTTTCCGCCGCGCGCGGCAGCGTCTGAGTTTCGACGTGCCGCCAGGGCTGAGCGATCCATCGATCATCGCGCCGACCGGCGATTTCGGCACCGACCAGATGCTGCAGATTATTGCGCGGGAAAAGCCGATCCGTCCCGCTGCGGTGCTGATCCCGGTGATCGAACGCGAGACGCCCTCCGTGCTGCTGACGACGCGGGCGGGGCATCTCAACGAGCATCCCGGACAGATTTCGTTTCCCGGCGGCAAGATCGACCGCACCGATGCCTCGCCGCTCGATGCGGCGCTGCGCGAGGCGGAGGAGGAGATCGGCCTGCGTCGCGATTTTATCGAGCCGCTCGGCTATCTCGATGTCTATGCCACGAGCTTCGGTTTTCGCATTCTGCCGACGCTGGCGCGGGTGCGGCCCGGTTTCGAACTGGCGATCAATGCCACGGAAGTGGATGACGCCTTCGAGGTGCCGCTGGCGTTCCTGATGGATCCTTTGAACTACCGGCGCGGCGCCAAGGAATTCCGCGGCATTCCGCGCACCTTCTACGAGGTGCCGTATCAGGAGCGCTACATCTGGGGCGCGACCGCCGGCATGCTGCGCGTGCTGCACGAGCGGATCTATCCGACATGATCCGTCCGGTCCTGACCGAGATCGGAATCTTCCTCATTCCGTTCGCAGCCTACGCGCTGTTCATCCTGGCGAGCCGCGCCAACGTGCTGCACGCCTCGTCCTGGCCGCTGCGCGTCGTGATCAGGCTGGCGATCGGCTCGTTCGTGCTGGTGATTGTCAGCCTGCTTTTATTGGCGCATTTTTCCGGCGCGCCGCCGGGCTCGACTTATGTCCCGGCCCATATCGAAGACGGCCGTCTCGTTCCGGGCAGCGATCGATGAGTGTGAAGCCTTCCGCGCAGCTATCCCCGGCCGATGCGGCATGGCTGACCACAGGACCGCTCGCGCGGGTGCTTTCCCTGCTCAACACCGATGGCGAAGAAGCGCGCGTGGTCGGCGGCGCGGTGCGCAACATGCTGCTCGGCCTTGCGGTGGGCGAGGTCGATATCGCCACCACGGCGCATCCCGATGAGGTGGTGCGCCGCGCCCGCGCCGCGCACATCAAATGCGTTCCGACCGGCATCGACCATGGCACCGTCACCCTCGTCGTGGGCGGCGAGCCGTTCGAGGTCACAAGCTTGCGCGAGGATGTCGAAACCTTTGGCCGCAAGGCCAAGGTGGCGTTTGGGCGCGACTGGGCACGCGACGCGCAGCGCCGCGACTTCACCGTCAACGGCCTGTCTGTGTCCGCCGACGGCGCCGTTCACGACCATGTCGGAGGCCTTGCCGATATCGCGGCGCGGCGCGTGCGCTTTATCGGCGATCCCGCGCAGCGCATCGCCGAGGACTATCTGCGCATCCTGCGCTTCTTCCGCATCCATGCCGCTTATGGCTCGGGATCGCCGGATCGCGCGGCGGTGCTGGCCTGCATCGCGGCGCGCGAGGGTCTGGCCTTGCTGTCGGCCGAGCGGCTGCGCATGGAGATGCTCAAGCTGATGGTCGCGCCCGGCGCGGCCGACGCGCTGGTGACGCTGGACGATTGCGGGCTGTTGATGCGGATCACCGGCGGGGTCGCCTATCACGGCCCGTTCGCGCGGATGATCGAGATCGAACAGGCGCTCGGTCTTGCGGCCGATCCGATGCGCCGTCTCGGCGCGCTCGCGGTCGCCGTGACGGAAGATGCCAAGCGGCTGTCGCAGCGGCTGCGGTTGTCGAATGCCGAAGCCAAGCACATCGATTCGATGGGGCATCGCTGGTGGCGGCTCGGCAACATGACCGAGGAGGTGGCGCGCCGCCGGATCTATCGTCTTGGCACGGAGCGCTACCGCGAGCGGATCATGCTGGCCTGGGCGAGGGCGGGGCGCGGTTATGATGCGCCGTCCTGGCATGCGCTTGCGACGCTGACGCAGCGCTGGAGCGCGCCGGTGTTTCCGCTGAAGGCGGCGGATTTTCTGGCGCGCGGACTGCAGGAAGGACCGGCGCTCGGCCATGTGCTGACGCTGGCGGAGGATGCCTGGCTGGCCGCCGGTTTCCCGCTCGCGCGCGCCGCACTCGATGCCATCGCCGATCAGGCGATCGCGCGCTTCCGGCACGATCACCGGCTCTAGAGCGTTTTCAAGCGAAGTGGAAACTGGCTCGCGTGAAGAAAACGCGTCAAAACAATAAGCTAGAGTTGCGCTTTGATTCCATCAAAGCGGGACTCTAGCGCGCTCCCAAAGAAAAAGCCCCGGATCGAGGTCCGGGGCTTTTCGAAACCGTTTGAGTCCGCTTAGCGCGAGAAGATCAGGGACAGCGGATCCCACTTGTAGTTCACGCCGATCTTGCCGGTGTGAATGCCCTCGATCTTGCTCGAGACGTTGTAGGTGTTTCCGACAGTGTCGAATGCGTTGTAGTTCTGGCTGCCGCCGAAGCCGAGATAGAGGTACTCGGCCTTGATGCTCCACTTCGGATCGAGCGCATATTCCCAGCCGCCGCCGACCGCGTAGCCGAGACGATACTTCTTCTCGTGACCGATCAGCACGCCGCCCTGGGCGCCAGCCGAATCGGAGAGGAAATTCTCGAAGCGGGTCAGCGTCGCGCCGCCCTTTACGTAGAACAGCGACTGGCCGGAGATGTAGCCGAAGCGCGCGGTCCAGGACGAGTACCAGTCATCCGAGCGCGAGAAGGCGAAGCCGGTGGCCGAGCCCGGATAGTTGCTGAGGCCGCGGATCTTCTGGTAGCCGGTCTCGCTTTCGTAACCGATCAGCCAGTTCGGCGCGAACTGGTAGTTGTAGCCGCTGGTGATGCCGCCGATGAAGCCCGAGCCGGTGTCGAACACGCTGGAGGCGCCGGCCGGCACGGTGGTGACGCCGAACGCGCCGGCGCCCGTCACCGGGTTGCTGGTGTAGCTGTTGCTGGACGACCCCGCGCCGCCGACATAGGCACCGATATAGGAGCCGGTCCACGTATAGACCGGGACCGGCGGGGCCTTGTGATAAACCCTGGCTCCGAGATCGGCTGCGCTCGCGGCATGGGTCATGCCGAAAGCGGCGGCGGCGGAAAGGAGAATGGCGAGTTTGCGCATCGGAGCCCCTGAATAAATGTTCGGGCGGTTGAGTCCGCCCTCGTCTCATTCGATGATTACGTTGCCAAAGGTTAATGCTCAATCCACTCCGGCCGTTACCGGCGGCTGATGCGGCGGTTCTGCCACGGGTGTGTTCAATGCGCCACAGTTTGGAACCGGCCCTCAACCCGCTCGTAAAGACTGGGCCCGTTTGTCAGGGCCATTTTACCTCGGGCGGCATGGACGAGAGAATCGATTCCACGTTGCCCCCGGTCCTCAGCCCGAAAATGGTGCCACGGTCATAGAGCAGGTTGAACTCGACATAGCGGCCGCGTCGCACCAGTTGCTCCTCGCGGTCCTGTGGCGTCCAGGTCTGGCCGAAATTCTTGCGCACCAGCGCGGGGTAGATATCCGCCAGCGCGCGGCCGACGTCCTGGGTAAAGGCGAAGTCGGCGTCCCAGTCGCCGGATTCGAGCCAGTCGTAGAAAATCCCGCCGATCCCGCGCGGCTCCTTGCGGTGGGCGAGGTAGAAATAATCGTCGCACCATTTGCGGTATTTATCGTAGGGCGCGACCGCCGGGTGAGCGTGGCAGGTGGTTCTGAACGCGGCGTGGAAGTCCACGGTGTCGGCGTCCTCCTGGGTTCGCCGCCGCTCCAGCACCGGGGTGAGATCGGCGCCGCCGCCGAACCAGGTCTTCGTTGTCACCACAAAGCGGGTGTTCATGTGTACGGCCGGCACGTTCGGATTGCGCGGATGTGCGATCATCGAGATGCCCGAGGCCCAGAACCGCGGGTCGTCCGCCGCGCCCGGAATCTGGCCGCGGAATTCCGGCGCGAATTCGCCATGCACGGTCGAGCAATGCACGCCGACCTTCTCGAACAGGCGGCCGCGCATGATCGACATCACCCCGCCGCCGCCCGGCGCGCCGGAATGGTCGGTGCGGGTCCATGCCGTGCGGGCGAACCGTCCGGCGTCCCCGTCATAAAGCTCCGTGGAAGCCTCGTCCTCCAGAACCTCGAGCCGCTGGCAGATGTCGTCGCGCAGCGCCTCGAACCAGATGCGCGCGCGCGTCTTGCGGTCTTCGAGAGCGGAGTTGGCCATGCGATGTTCCCCGATGTCGTCTTTAGGCCTGCGGCCCGAAATAGGTGCGGCTGTCGCCGGCGTCGCGCCGGTCGGCGCATAAGCCGTCTTCTACCTGATCCCCAGCGTTTTGTGCGTCTGCAGGCTGAGCCGCCATTGCGGATGGCGCAGACAATAGGCAATGGCCGCCGCGGTGCTTTGCGCTATGTCAGGCCCGTCCAGCGGCTGCAACGAGAACCGCTCGAAGGCGAGACCGGCGAAATCCTCCGGCGCCATACCGGGCTGGGGATAGACCAGCTTGAGCTCGTGGCCGGAGCGGATGACGAGATCGCTGCCGGCCTTGGGGCTGACGCAGATCCAGTCGAGGCCCGGCGGCGGCGCAATCGTGCCGTTGGTTTCCACCGCGATCTCGAAACCGCGTTCGTGCAGGGCCTCTATCAGCGCGGAATCGATCTGCAGCATCGGCTCGCCGCCGGTCAGCACCACGAAACGGCCTGCCGGCGGTCCGGACCATAGCGCCGCGATCCGATCGGCGAGGCTGGCGGCGTCGGCGTAGCGGCCGCCGAATGTCCCGTCGGTGCCGACGAAATCGGTGTCGCAGAACGTGCAGGTCGCGGTGGCGCGGTCCTGCTCGCGGCCGCTCCACAGATTGCAGCCGGAGAATCGGCAAAATACCGCCGCGCGGCCGGCATGGGCGCCTTCGCCTTGCAGCGTCATGAAGATTTCCTTGACCGCATAGCTCACGGTGTCGGGTCCTTGTGAATTTTGGCCTGCCGCAGCGCCTCGCCGAGCGCCATGGCGGCGCTGATCGCGACGTTGAGCGAGCGCATGCCGGGAGCGATCGGAATGACCAGCCGCTCGTCGGCGGCCGCCGCGACGTGGTCGGGAACTCCGGCGCTTTCGCGCCCGAACATCAGGATGTCGGCCGGATCGAAGCGGTATTCAAGATAGGGCCGGGCGGCCCTGGGCGAGAACAAAATCAGGCGCTTACCGGCCTGCCGGCGCCATTGGTCGAATTTGGTCCAGGAATCATGCCGCTGGATGGTGACGCGGTCGAGATAGTCCATGCCGGCGCGGCGGAAGTGGCGGTCGGAGACCGGAAATCCGGCCGGCTCGATGATATGCGCCGGCACCTCGAGACAGGCGCACAGCCGCAGAATCGTGCCGGTGTTTTGGGGAATATCTGGCTGGTACAGCGCGAGGTGCATCTGGGTGATGGGAAATATGAAGAAAAAACCGTTGCCGGAGAGGTTTTTGCGCGTTGCGCCGAGCGGAGCCGATAGCGGGCTTGCGCTCTTCCGGCAAGGGTGCCAATAGATCGATTCTAGATCGCATGTTCCGTCCCCTAGCGTAGGACAAGTGGTCATCTGCCACCGCGAGGCTCGCGGACACCGGCCGTGCTTCCCGGCGCCTCCCGGCGCATGATCGGGACCGGACCGGCGGCTGCAGTTCGGAAAGGGTTTGCAATCGTGACGTCCTCTACTTCGGCTGAACCGACACGCCGTGATTTCCTTTATGTCGCAACCGGTGCAGTCGCCGCGGTCGGTGCCGCCGCCACCGTCTGGCCGCTGATCTCCCAAATGAACCCCGATGCCTCGACCATCGCGGCCGGTGCTCCGATCGAGGTCGATCTGGCGCCGATCGCCGAAGGGCAGGACATCAAGGTGTTCTGGCGCGGCAAGCCGATCTACATCATGAACCGCACCAAGAAGCAGATCGAAGAAGCACGCTCGGTCAACGTCTCGAGCCTGCCCGATCCGGAAACCGATCAGGCCCGCGTCAAGGAAGGTCACGACCAATGGCTGGTGGTGATCGGCATCTGCACCCACCTCGGCTGCATTCCCATCGCTCATGAAGGTAATTACGACGGCTTCTTCTGCCCGTGCCACGGTTCGCAGTACGACTCCTCGGGTCGTATTCGTCAGGGGCCGGCGCCGCTCAACCTGCCCGTACCTCCGTACGCCTTCGTTTCCGACACCAAGATCAAAATTGGCTGACGTTTAGTCGCCTCGCAATTTCCAGGATCGCATCATGAGCGGACCCTCTACCTATAACCCGCAGAATCCAGCCTTGAAGTGGATCGAGCGGCGCCTGCCGATCGGCGGGCTGATCCATTCCTCCTTCGTGGCCTATCCGACGCCGCGCAACCTCAACTACTGGTGGACCTTCGGCGCCATCCTTTCGATGATGCTCGCGGTGCAGATCCTCACCGGCATCATCCTGGCGATGCACTACACGCCGCATGTCGATCTCGCCTTTAAGTCGGTGGAGTTGATCGTCCGCGACGTCAATTACGGCTGGCTGCTGCGCTACGTGCACGCCAACGGCGCGTCGATGTTCTTCATCGCCGTCTACATCCACATGTTCCGCGGTCTCTATTACGGGTCGTACAAGGCGCCGCGCGAAGTCCTCTGGATTCTGGGCGTCATCATCTATCTGCTCATGATGGCCACCGGCTTCATGGGTTACGTGCTGCCGTGGGGCCAGATGAGCTTCTGGGGCGCCACCGTCATCACCAACCTGTTCTCGGCCATTCCCTATGTCGGCGACAGCATCGTGACGCTGCTGTGGGGCGGCTATTCGGTCGGCAACCCGACGCTGAACCGCTTCTTCTC
>JAFKKO010000031.1 GCA_017305455.1 Hyphomicrobiales bacterium
TCTTTTTTATGCGTTGGTGTAATCCATTCGAAGTGCACATCGATTCCCGGGTGCACGAAGCGATTAAGCCATCTCACTTATTTAGGAGGGCAACATGGCCAAGAAAGCGAAGAAGGCGAAGAAGGCGAAGTCGGCAGTGAAGAAGACTGCCAAGAAGACCCGCAAGGTCGCCAAGAAGAAGAAGTAAGGCTCCGCCTTACGGAATTGCCGGCAGCTCATGCCGGCAACGTCACAGGAGCCGCTCGGGACGATCCGCCCTCAAGGCGAATGCTGTTCAGGTTGCTCAGGTCGACGATAGAGGGTGTCGGCGAGACATCAGGTGAGACGGTCGGACGACCGACGCGACAGGGTTCAGCCCCGTTGCAGTGGTCCGGCAGAAGAGTTCAGCTCTCTTCGTTCGTTGCGGAGTCTGCTTCCGCAGTTTCAACGGCCCGTCCGGTGAAATCTCGTTCCTGACGTGTTCACCGACGCCCTCGTTCTATCTGGAGCGGTGAGATGCCGCTTGTTTGATCTGGAGCGGCTAGAGCCGCTGTTTGATCTGGAGCGCCTAGGGCCGCTTGTTTGATCTGGAGCGGCCAGGGCCGCTCATCGGTTCGCCGCCATCCGGTGCCGCAAGCCGTCCCGATATTCCCCATCGCTGCTTTTTGGGTCGTCCTGTCGCTTCGCGACAGCCCCAGCCGTCGCCGGATCAATTCGCAAGACCTTTGACGGGCTGTTGGCGCGATGGTTATCGCTTCGCCAAAAGCGAGGGTGAATCGATTTTCACCAATCCCGAAACCCCTGAAATCAGCGGGCTTTTCGAATCGCGGCGTGCCGCGCCATCCAGGCGTTCAGATTCGATTCATCGCGATACTTAAACTGCCATTCAAATTTTAGCGGTCAGATGCTCCCAACACGCCGGCAAACGGCGGTTCGGGGTTTCAGGGACGTAAGACAGGTGGACGGGAGCCGCGGCCGGTTGGTCGGGCGGTCCCGGAAGGAGCAAGAGATGTTTCAGGGAACGATCGATATCGCCGCCGCGCTGCCGGTGGAGCTCTGTGCGAACGGCGACACGCTGTTCGATCTTGGCATGATGTTCTCGACGGGCCGGGGCGGAGAGGTCGATTTGGTCGCCGCTCACAAATGGTTCAACCTCGCCGCCCTCAAGGGCCGGGTCGATGCCATCGCGCTGCGCCGCGAACTCGCCGAGCAGATGTCCGAGAGCGAAGTCGCCTTGGCCCAGCGCGAGGCCCGCGCCTGGATGATGGCGCACTGAGTTCGGCCCGAGGCTAATCCAGCCGTTCGACCGCGAACGCCTGCGGCGGCTCTCCGTTCTGACAGCGCTGCCACATGGTGGCATAGGCCGCTTCGATGTGGCGGGTGAAACGCGCGGTGTCGAACAGCGGCGTCGTGAGGCGGTTCCTCGCAAGCCTGTCTTTGATCGCGGCAAGCGTATCCGGCTCGCGTGCCAGCCTGAGCGCCAGGGCCTCGTAGTCTGCAAGCGATGTGGTGATCAGATCCGGCAGCCCGGCCGCCTTCAGCACGCTGGCGCCGACCCGGCCTGCGAAGGCGGTGCCGACGCAGGTGATCAGCGGCAGTCCGGCCCATAGCGCGTCGCAGGCGCCGGCATGTGCGTTGTAGTGCGGCGTGTCCAGAAACAGATCGGCGAGGCGATGGCGGGCGAGGTGGTCTTCCATCCGCTCGGTGCGGCGGGCAAACACGATACGTTCGCCGGCGATGCCGCGCCTCTCGGCTTCCCGGCGCAGATTGTCGGACGCCTTTCCTTTGATGTTCCGCAGCCAGAGCACGCTGCCCTCGATCCCGCCGAGCAGCCGCATCCAGATATCGAAAATCTCCGGCGAGAATTTGAACGGGTTGTTGAAGCCGCAGAACACGAAGCCCTGCTCGGGCAGGTCTTCCTCGGCACGGCCTGGCGTGCGCGCGGCGATGGCGCGAGCCCGGTCGTTCGGCAGATAGCAGTCCGGCAGGTGCACCACCTGTTCGGCGTAGAACTGCCGCGCTTCGGTCGGGATCACCGTCGGATCGGCGATGATATAATCGTGGTGCGGCGTGCCCATCGTTCCCGGATAGCCGAGATAGTTGACCTGAACCGGCGCGGGGCGCCGGGCGAGAATGCCGGGCCGGGTGCCCTGGGTGTAGCCGATCAGATCGATGACGATATCGATCTCCAGGCTGCGCAGAAGCGCGGCGACCTCGGCGTCGTTTTTGTCGTGAACGTCATGAAAGTGCGCAAGGGCCGCGCTGACGCGCTGCTGCTCGGCGCTTGAATCCGCAGGTGAGGTGGAAATTCCGAACGTCTCGTACCGGCTTTGGTCGTGCTGCTCGAACATTGCGGCGATCAGGTGGGTCACCGGATGGTCGCGGAAATCCCCCGACAGATAGGCGACGCGGATCCTGTCGTGCCGATAGTGCTCGCCGCGCCAAAGCGGCTCCGGCCGCCGCGCCGCGACCGCCTGAGCGTAGAGCGTCGCGCATTTGAGCTGGGCGGCCGGATCGTCCGTGACCACAAGCCCGGTAAACGGCACAGTCGCAATGTCGCCCTGCCGGATGCCGGCAAGACAGGCCGCGCGCTCCTCGGCGATATGGCTCCAGTCGCACAGGCTGGCCCTGGCGAAGACAAGCATGCCGCTTGCGAACGTCGCCCGCGGGTTCAGCGCAAGGGCGCGATCCATGACCGCGGCGGTGTCTTCGTGACGTCCCATGGTCTCGAATGCATGGCCGAGCGAAAGCCATGCTTCCGCCGATCCCGGCTTAAGCGCCGCCGCGCGTTTCAGGGCGGCGGCGGCTCCTTCCGGGTTTCTCAGGCGGTTTTCCGTCGCGCCCAAACCCAGCCAGGCTTCGGCATCATTCTGATCGAGGCCGAGCGCGCGCTCATAGGCCGGCCTGGCCTCGCCGAAGCGCTCCAGATCGAACAGAATGTTCGCGCGGTTGACGATCGCGATCACGTTGTTCGGCTCGCGCGCAAGCACCGCATCGACGCAGGCGAGGGCTTCGTCATGGCGTTCAAGACGACGCAGTACCGCGGCGAGATTGCCGGCGGCGAGCGTGCTTGCCGGATTGAGCGCCAGAGCCTTGCGCAGGCTTCGCTCCGCGTTCGGCAATTCGCCAAGCTCGCCCTGCATGCGTCCGAGATTGAGATAGGCGTCCGCCGAATTCGGATCGAGCTTGATGGCCTTGCTGATCTGGCGGATGCCTTCGGCGAGATTGCCGCGCTGTCCCTCGATCACCCCCAGCAGATGACGGGGCGCGAACTGCTTCTTGCTGTGAGACAGAATCTGCCGATAGAGCGAAGCGGCGAGATCGAGCTGGCCGGCGCGATGGGCTGCCAGCGCCTGATGGAAGATTGCTTCCAGATTTCGCGGATCGAGCCGTGCCGGACCGGGGAAGGCGGGTTTGCTCATGCCGCGACGGTCCGCGCGATCGGATATGCGATCGGATAAAGGACAGCACCGGTTCCTGTTCCGGGCTTCAGGAAATCCGGAGCGCCGAGGGGACACATCGGGTGCGTATCCTAGGAGAGGCGTAGGGTGGTGGGCGGAGAGCGATCAATCGGAGAACCGCACCTGCGCTATACTTCGCTCGAAGAACTCTGCCAATCCTGCGAAACTCGTAGAGCGAAGCAGGATGGCGGAGACGGAGGGATTCGAACCCTCGATACCCTTTTCAAGGTATGCTCATTTAGCAAACGAGTGCCTTCAGCCGCTCGGCCACGTCTCCACGCGCCCCGTATGCCCGACAGATGCGCCGCCTGCAAGCCGCACGCGCAGACTTCTGTGGGGCGGCGGCGGGATCGCCGGGCCTCTTGCCTGGAACACATATAAAGGGTGCCAAAGGCTGTGCCCGCGCTGCGCTCGTCCTGTCTCTTGAGGCGCCCTGCTAGATGCCGTGGGAATCGGGGTTCCGTCCTCTCCGAGGGGAGGACCGTGATTCGGGCAAGGTGTGGCTCCGACCGGCGCCAATTTGGTGTTGCCTTATTGCAATGAGAATTGCGGGGTTAAGAGATAAGTCGAAAACGCCAGATAATTCAGTGTTTTGTTCGTTAACGCCATGGTTCAGTGAGTGCCATTTGTGCAACACATATCCGAAAAGCACCCCCGATGCCGCGATATATGGCGGTGATTTGTTGCGTGTGCGGCGGCGTTAGGTAATTGTCTCCGAGCGACGGAGGGGGGCATCCCGAGGTCGTCCCGTTTGGAAGTTTCGCTTAAGTCGCTCGCGTTTGTGCGGGAGTGTCCGAAGGCGCGAGGCGACCAGGCGGTCCACTGGGATCAAGGGGACCAAACCTCGGGTGTGGCTTAACACCGGCG
>JAFKKO010000136.1 GCA_017305455.1 Hyphomicrobiales bacterium
GCGAGGCCCTGTCCGTTGAGAATGATGCCGAC
This sequence comes from Hyphomicrobiales bacterium, assembly GCA_017305455.1. GTDB lineage: Bacteria > Pseudomonadota > Alphaproteobacteria > Rhizobiales > Xanthobacteraceae > Afipia. The sequence goes on from JAFKKO010000136.1 coordinate 33, forward strand.
CACGAAGATCGCGAGGATGGTGATGGTGGTGGAGGCGCGCGTCATCACCGCGACCAGCGCCCACCACGACAGCACCGGCATCTGCACCGCGAGCAGCTTGTCGGCGACGCCGCGCAGGCCCTGCACCTCGGCTTCGATGCGCACGAAGCTCTGTACCAGCGCGACATTGCCGAGCGCGTCGGAGGCGCGGGCGGCGAGATCGCCGTAATGCTCCTCGACCTCCATCTGCATGCCGTAGGTCTTGCGCACCACCAGCGTCGTCAGGATCGTGAACACGATGCAGAGGCTGAACAGGAGGCCGGCGAGCCGCCAGTTGATGTAGACCGACAGCGGCAGCAGCACGAACAGCGAGACGATCGCGGCGAAATGTTCGCGGAAGAACGACAGCCACAGCCGCCACAGCGCGTCGGTGCCTTGCAGCATCACCTTCATCAGGCGGCCGGAATGGGTGCCGGTGTGGAAGGTCAGCGGCAGTTGCAGGATGTGATCGAAATAGCTGGTCAGCACCGCCTGGCGCTGGCGATGGGCGAGACGGTCGGCATGCCAGGCCACCGCCGCGTTGCAGATGATGGTGAACAGCCCGAATGCGACCCACGCGCCGAGCAGCGGCCATGGCGAGGTGGCGGGCAGGACGGCTGCGCTGTTGCTCGGCGTCGAGCTATGCGAGAGCACGTCGACGATGCGGCCAAACAGCACAGGCTCGGCGAACTGGGCGATCGCCAGCAACAGGTTGGCGATCGCCAGGAACCAGCCGAGCCGCGCCTCCTTGCCGAGCAGGTCGAGCACGCGGATGTAAAGGCGGATCAGGGACATGGGCAGTCTGCGCGGTGGGTCGTCCCGATCGATAGCAGGCCGGCCTGCCAGCGCCAATCATCCGCTGCGGTCCGTCCCCTGCCGTCTTGCATTTCACGCCGGGAACCCAATGTGAAAGGAAGAGTTTCCTTTATGTCGGTCCGCGGCGGCCGAAGGAATCGATGAGGACGGCGACATGAAACACGGCACACAGCACTTTCCCATCGGCGCGCGCGTCGCATTGGCGGCCGCTGCCATCGTTCTGACCGCGTCCCTGCCTGCGGGCGCGGCGACACAGGCTCCCGCGCCGGCCTCAAAAACAGCGATTTCCGGATTGGCGTCGGTGGCTCCGCTTGAGCTGACCGATATCAGCGCCCGCGCCAAGACCCGCAAGCGGGGACGGCACGTCTACCGCAACAACAACGCGGCCGGCCTTGCCTTCATGGGCCTTGCGCTCGGCACCGTCGGCGCGGTGATCGCCGAGCAGCGCCGCCGCGACTATTACCGGGATCGGTATTACTATGGCGGCCCGGCCTATTACGGCCGGCCGTATTATGGCGGTCCGGGTTATTATGGCGGCCCCTACCAGCAATATTACTACGGCTACTGAGTTCGCCCGGAGCCTGATCGCGCCCTCGCCACCGGCGAGGGCGTCGTCATGTCGCGCCCCGGTGCGGACACGCCCTGTTAATAATCCAGCCACAACCTTTCGTTAAACTTGATTCATGAGCGATTCACTTGACCGGCTTTATATGGCTGTCACCGCGGCGCGGGACCTCGATCCCGCGACGTCGCGCACGGCCCGGCTGCTGAGACGCGGGCCGTCCAAGATGGCCAAGAAACTCGCCGAGGAGGCGATCGAGGTCGCGATCGACGCGGTCAATCGCGATTCCGCGGCGATCGTCCGTGAAAGCGCCGATCTGCTCTACAACCTGACGGTGCTGTGGGCCGGGGCCGGCATCCGCCCGGAGGATGTCTGGGCCGAGATGGACCGGCGCGAGCGGGAATTCGGCATTGCTGAAAAGCTGCCGAAAGCGTGTCCCAAGCATCAGGCCAAGGCCAAGGGCAAAATGGCTCCCGCGCTGAGCAAGGCTGCCGCCGCGCTCGGCAGCGCCTGGCGGCCGATGGTCGCTCCGCAGGTCGCCGGCGCCGCCAAGGCGCGCTGAGGCTCGCTCCTTTCCTTCGCCATTTCCCCCATCCGCTCTCAGTCCTGCATGGACAAAACCGTCCAAGGGTGGTTCATCGCGGCATGCTGAGACGGATCTATGACTGGTGCATCGCCGCCGCCGACAAACCCTATGCCCTGTGGCTGATGGGTGCGGTGTCGTTCGCCGAAAGCTCGTTTTTTCCGGTGCCGCCGGATGTGATGCTGATCCCGATGTCGCTGGCGCGGCCGCAGCGCGCCTGGCTCTACGCGCTGGTTTGCACCGTCACCTCGGTCGCGGGCGGCGTGGTCGGCTACGGTATCGGCTCGCTGCTTTACGAGTCGATCGGGCAGTGGCTGATCCAGCTTTACGGCTACGGCGACAAGGTCGAGGCGTTCCGCGCCTCCTACGCGCAATACGGCGCGTGGATCATCCTGCTCAAGGGCCTGACTCCGATCCCCTACAAGATCGTCACGATCACGTCGGGCTTCGCCGAATACAATATCTGGCTGTTCATCGTGTTTTCGGTGATCGCGCGGGGCGGCCGCTTTTTCCTGGTTGCAATTCTGCTCAATCGCTATGGCGCGTGGATCCGCCACACCATCGAGAAGCGTCTGGGATTGTGGGTTGCGATCGGCGCGGTGGTGCTGGTGCTCGGCTTCGTCATCGCCTTCCGCCTGATGTAGCGGACGGGCCTTGCCGCTGCGTCGCGGAGGACTACTGTGGTGCCATGACCGGCCCGATGCAGAATGATGTGCGCGTATTTCGCCAGTGGCTGCTGGTCGCCATGACGGCCGTCCTCCTGCTGCTCGCCGGCGTCCCGGCCTGGCCGCAGGCGATAATGCCGCAACCGGACGCCGCCCCGCCGCCATCGCAGGGCCCGGCGCTCGCGCCGTCCCTCGCGCCGCCCGCGCCGGAGCCGCCGCGCTCCAATCCGGGCCTGGTCGAAGAACTCGGCAAGCTGTTGAAGGATTCGGCGTCGGGAATTTCGTCGTCGCTGAAGGGCTCGCAGCAGACCATCGAGAACATCCACAGCCGCGCCAAAGACGCCGCCGGCAATCTGCCGCTCGCCCCGCAGACGGTGGTCAACGGCCGCGCGGTTTGCCCGGTGGCCGGCAACGGCGCGCCGGACTGCAAGAGCGCCGCCGATCATCTGTGCAAGGCCAAGGGTTACAGGGAAGGCAAGAGCCTCGACGTCGAATCCGCCGAGAAGTGTCCGGCCAAGGTGTATCTGTCCGGCCGCACCGGCGCGCCGGGCGAGTGCAAGACGGAGAATTACGTCACCCGCGCGATCTGTCAGTGACGCCGCGCCGGATGACGTATTTGCGATTCACGATTGTCTTCATGCAGCGCCGTCTGCGTGCGCCGATAATTGTTTGATCCTGATCGGCTTCATTCGTCGAGGATGAAGGTCAGGTTCATGTTGACCCGGAAGCCGATCACCTTGCCATCCTTGATCTGGACGTTCTGCTCCTTGATCCAGGCGCCCTCGATATTGTCGATGGTCTTCGACGCGCGTTTGACGCCCTCGGTGATGGCGTCCTCGAAGCTCTTTTGCGACAGCGACGTAATCTCGATGACCTTGGCTACCGACATCCTCTCCTCCTGTTTGTAGGTGCGGCGTCGAACACGCGATAACGCTAACGGCCCGGGGGTCGGGAGGTTCCCGCGGCGTTGAAAGGTCTGCGCGGGCGCGCCATCGGGAAGGCGGGTGCCGTCCGTGGTCGGGCGGCGCCGGACGGCGCGAAGCCGCCTGACGGCGAGGGATCGGGTCGAAGGATCAGGTCGGAGGAATTAGGGGAGGAGGAAAGGGTGGTGCCCCTGGCCGGGATCGAACCAGCACTCCTTGCGGAACTCGATTTTGAGTCGAGCGCGTCTACCAATTCCGCCACAGGGGCATCGCGTCGGTGGCGGACCGCCAGCGCAAAGCGGGCGGACTATAGCGGCCGTCCGCCGCCGGTCAACCGGCTGTGAAGCGGGGCGTCTCGACACCCTGCAAGCGCCGCGCTAGAGCGTTTTCGAGCGAGGCGGGCATTGCTTGCGTGAAGAAAACGCATCCGATCAAAGACCTGCAATCAAAGAGTTGCAATCAAAGACCTGCAATCAAACATCCGGGATTTTCGCCGTGCCCATGAAACGGCAAAAGACCCGGGCACCGCCGCAGCATGGAGAAGTCCCTTGTCGTCCGACACCGCCACCCGCTCTCTCGATCCCGCCCGGCCGCGCGAGCGCATCGTCGTTGCGGCGAGCGGCGTGGCGCTGATCGCGCTCGCGACCATTGCCGGGGCATGGTTCTTCCAGCTCGTGCTCGGCTACAAGCCCTGCCAGCTCTGTCTCGAACAGCGCTACGCTTATTATGTCGGCATTCCGCTGGCTGTCGTGATCGCCTTGGCGGCGAGCCGCGGCGCTGCGCGGGGCATCCTGCGCGCCGCCCTGGTGGTTCTGGCGCTGGTCGTGCTCGCCAATGCGGGGCTCGGCGCCTATCACGCCGGCGTCGAATGGGGCTGGTGGCAGGGGCCGACCGAATGCTCAGGCCAGATCGCCGATTTCGGCAATCCGGGCAATCTGCTGGAAAGCCTCAAGACCGTGAAGGTGGTGCGCTGCGACGAGGTGCAGTGGCGCTTTCTTGGGCTGTCGATGGCCGGCTACAACGTGCTGATCTCGCTGCTGATGGCGGCGATCGCGCTCTGGGGCCTTGGCGGCGGCGCGCGACAGCCGCGCTAGTTTTCGATCCTATCGATGAAAAGAGCCGGCGTTGCCGCCGGCTCGATGTTCGGTTTTTCGTCAGCTTTGCTCAGTTCTTCTTGGCGGCGTCGCGCTTGCAGTCCGAGCGGAATTTCTTGCGCTCCTTGCCATGCAGGCCCTTGGCGTCGGCCTGCTTCGAGCAATCGAGCGAGACCGCGCTGCGTGCGGGCTTTGCGGCGGCCGGCTTGGTGGATGCGGCGGGCGCGGATTTGGCTGGCGCGGATTTGGCGGCCGGCGCGGTGCCGGTCGCGGGTGCCGGGGTTTGCGCGAACGCAGAGCCTGCGAGCAACAGCGAGGCGCAGGCGGCGACGAGAGTACGGGACATCAAGGTCATGACGTAATCCTCACGGGATTGGGGGCGGCGAGGGTCGCGCCGCCAAGCTGAACTGCGGGTGAACGGCGAGGTGCGCTGAAATGATTTTGATGGCAGCGGGCTCGTTGAAACGCCGCGCCGCTGCGCTAGGATCGTGCCGCCCTTTTTCAGGAGGTAATTGCCATGAGTCTCAAATCGCATTTGATCTGCGCGGCAGCCACCGCGGCCGTGATGTCGTTCGCGGCCATGCTGCCGGCGCAGGCTTTGACGATGCAGGAATGCAGCGCCAAGTACAAAGCCGCCAAGGATGCCGGCACGCTCGGCGGCCAGAAGTGGAACGACTTCCGCAAGTCGCAATGCGGCGAGGCGGCGGAAGCCGCACCGGCGGCCAAGCCCGCGAAGTCGGCTGCGCCGGCCAAATCCGCGGCGCCCAAGGCTGCTGCCGCGCCGTCGGGTCCCGCGGTCTTCCCGACCGCCGTCGCGCCGAAATATTCCAGCGAGACTCCCGGCAAGGCCCGCATGCACACCTGCGTCGATCAGTACAACGCCAACAAGGCCAGCGGCGCCAATGGCGGCCTCAAATGGATCCAGAAGGGTGGCGGCTATTACAGCGAGTGCACCAAGCGGCTCAAAGGCTGACGCCGCTGCGCCGGGTTTGGCCGGGCGGTTGCGCCCGGCTGAAACGGCCTCTGACTGATCGCTGATCGTCGTGGACCCGTCTTCGCCGCCTGCCCAGCAACGACGCCGGTGGCGCGCGCGCCTTCGGCGCGTGCTCGTCATCCTCGTGCCGGCGCTTCTGTTTTATGGCGCGCTTGCCTATCTGCTGCTGCCCTCGCTGTGGCGGCATTACGAACATCAGAAGAAGCTGGACGGCCTGCCGATGGTGACCTCCACCGCGCAGGGCATCCCCGGCGATCCGATCAATATCGGCATGGTCGGCAGCGCGAAGGATATTTTGTGCGCGATGCATGCGGCAGGCTGGTACGCCGCCGACAAGGTGACGTGGCGCTCTGGTCTGGAGATTTCCGGCAGCGTGATCTTCGACCGGCCCTATCCGACCGCGCCGGTCTCTCCGCTTTATTACGCCGGACGGGTCGAGGACTTCGCCTTCGAGCGTCCGGTCGGCAAGAGCGCCGACCAGCGTCATCACGTCCGGCTCTGGAAGGTGCTGGAGGAGGGCGACGAGGGCCGGCCGGTGTGGCTGGGCGCGGCGACCTTCGACCGCAGCGTCGGCTTCAGCCACTATACCGCTGCGATCACCCATCATATCGCGCCCGATGTGGATGCCGAGCGCACGCTGATCGCGAACGATCTCGAGAGCGCCGGCATGCTGGCGGCGCGCTATCAGGTGATGGGGCTGGGGCCGACGCTGCTCGGTCGCAACGGCGGCGGCGATCCTTATTTCACCGACGGCGAGGTCTGGGTGCTGCGGCTGGTGGAGAATTGCGCGAGGCGCAGCGCGGCGCCGGAGATTCTTCCCGATCCGCCGGCGATCGCGTTCAAGGACGCGATCTGGAACAGCGTCGCTGGTCTATATCGCAGCACTGCGCGCTGAAGGCGGCGCGTGAAGTCAACTCGCGGCCGGACGCTCACGCAATCCGCGCCTTACGGATCGAGCTCGGTGTCCCAATAAAGATAGTCGAGCCAGCTTTCGTGCAGATAGTTCGGCGGAAACAGCCGGCCGTTGCGATGCAGTTGATGCACCGTCGGCGCGTAGGGCGTCTGGCGCGGAAACATCCTGGCCTGCTGCATGGTCATGCTGCCCTTGCGCAGATTGCAGGGCGAGCACGCCGCCACCACGTTTTCCCAAGTGGTCTGTCCGCCGCGCGAGCGCGGGACGATGTGGTCGAAGGTGAGGTCTTCCTGCGAGGTGCAGTACTGGCAGGTGAAGCGGTCGCGCAGAAAGACGTTGAACCGCGTGAAGGCGGGATGCGTGGTCGGCTTCACGAAGGACTTGAGCGAGACCACGCTCGGCAGTTGCATCTCGAAAGATGGGCTGTGCACCGCGTGGTCGTAATTCGCGACGATATTGACGCGATCGAGGAAAACCGCCTTGATCGCATCCTGCCACGACCAGAGCGAGAGAGGGTAATAGCTCAGCGGCCGGAAGTCGGCGTTCAGCACGAGTGCCGGCCAACCGCCTTGCTGGACATGCGCGTTCAAATAACGCTCCTGGCCTCGGAGCATCTTTGCGACAAAGTGGCAGCCGGTTGCCGCGCGGACGCTCTACATGACGTAGCGCCTATTCCCCATCGCAAAACCGGTATCCACTTTTGCGGAATACGCGCGCCTCGCTGCGAAGCAGCTTGTGCCAAGATAATACAGGGAGCGCGACGGAATTGTGAAGGGTGTTTCCGGCCTATCCCCCGCCGCCGCGCCGTGGTTTGCCGGGGGATTTGGCGGGCGTCGCAGCTTTGGCGGCCTTCTTCTTCGCCGGTTTTTTGCGGGCCGGTGCGGCCGGGGCCTTCTGGCTGCGGCGCGGCTTGTCCGCGGGCTTGATCTTGCGCGGCGAGGAACCCGCCTCGGGCGGCTTGTCGGCGGGCAACACGCCTTCGCGGCGTTTGACCGCGTGATAATAGCTCCACCACAGATGCGCCGCCGCGCCGCGCAGCGGCCGCCACGGTTCCGCCAGCGGCTGCATCTCCTTCGCGCTCGGCCGCGCTCTCAACCCCAGCCCGATCCGCATCGCCTCCTGCAAGGCAAGATCGCCCGCCGGCCAGGCGTCGCCATGGCCGAGGCAGAACAACAGGTAGATGTCGGCGGTCCATGGCCCGATGCCGTGCAGCCCGATCAGGGTGTGATGGGCGGCGTCGGCGTCTTCCTCGGCCAGTACGTCGAGATTGAGCCGCTCGGCGGCCAGTTCGGCGGCGATCGCCTTCAGCGATTTGATTTTCGCCGCCGACAGGCCGAGCCGGGCGAGACGGTCGCCCCGCGCGTTTTTGATCCGGTCATGATGGAACGGATCGAACGCGGCGCTGACCCGCCGCCAGATCGCGGCGGCGGCGTAGGTGGAGAGCTGCTGGCCGCAGACGATGGCGGCAAGGCCGGCGAATCCCGGCTCGCGCCGGCGCAGCGCCGGCATGCCGGCGACCTCGAGCACCGGCCGCAGCCGCGGGTCGAGATTGACCAAAGCGTGGATCGCGTCTTCAAGATCGGTTTGCGTCTCCAGATGTATTGTCATCGCCGACCCGTTGTTTTCGATCAGGACCGATGCCGCCACCCGTTTTCCGTTTCGCGCCCAGCCCCAACGGCTATTTGCATCTGGGGCATGCCTATTCGGCGCTGCTGAACCATGACCTCGCGCGGCGAAGCGGCGGCCGCTTCCTGCTGCGGATCGAGGATATCGACTCGGCGCGCTGCCGTCCCGAATTTGAAGCGGCGATCGAGGAGGATCTGCGCTGGCTCGGCATTGCGTGGGAGGAGCCGGTGCGGCGGCAGTCCGAGCATCTGCCGCTGTACGCGCAGGCGCTGGACCGGCTCACGCAAGCGGGCCTGATCTATCCGGGCTTCGAGAGCCGCGCCGAGATCGCGCGTCTGGTCGCCGCCCGCGACAGCATGGGGGGCTGGCCGCGCGATCCCGACGGCGTGCCGCTTTATCCCGGCGCCGCGAGGGAGCTTTCGGCGGCGGAGCGTGAGGACAGGATCGGCAGCGGCGCGCCTTACGCACTGCGCCTTGACATGGCGGCGGCGTGCGCGCGCGCCGGCGATCTGTCCTGGCGCGAGCAGGGCGAGGGGCCGGAGGGCGAGACCGGTACCATCGCCGCTTCGCCGCTGGCCTGGGGTGACGTCATTCTGGCGCGCAAGGAAACGCCGACCAGCTATCATCTCTCGGTGGTGGTGGACGACGCCTTGCAGGGCGTGACCCATGTGGTGCGGGGGCAGGATCTGTTCCGGGCGACCAGCGTGCACCGCCTGTTGCAGCGGCTGCTCGATCTGCCCGAGCCGGTCTACCGCCATCATCCGCTGCTGCGGGATGCGGACGGCCGCAAGCTGTCGAAATCCTCCGCCTCGACCGGGCTGCGCGAATTGCGCGCCGCCGGCGTCGGTCCGCAGGACATTCGCCGCAAGGTCGGACTCTGATCCTGACCACAGGTCGCTGATGACTCTCCAAAGGCCGGATGGCAGGATGGAACCACTGGTGGGGGAATCATGGCGAAGACATCGCGTCCGAAAGCTGGCGGCGGATCCGGCAAGCGCGTGAGCGGCAAGCGGCGCAAAGCCGCGGCGGCAAAATCTGCGCGCAAGGCGCCGGGCAAACAGGCCGCGAAAAAATCGCCGTTGAAAAAGCCTGCCGCGCGCGCCCGCAAGACACCGGCCGGGAAAACCGGGCCCGCGAGGGTGGCGCGCGCGAAAGCGGTGCGGCCGTCCGAGCCCAGCATTGTCGAGGCGGCGCTGGCGGCGTTCGCCCATGAGGTGCGCACTCCGCTGACCGGGATTCTCGCCATCAGTTCGCTGCTCGCCACCTCCGATCTTGGCGAGCGCGAGCGGCGCTGGGTCGATACCATCCGGGTCGGCGCCGAGCACCTTGCCGCGCTGGCGACGCTGTTCGTCGACGCCGCCAAGGGCCAAGCCTCTGGCCTGCTGGTGCGCGAGGAATTCTTCGATCTGCGCGCGCTCGCCCAGACCTGCGGCGATTCGCTGTCGGGGCGCGCGGCCGCCAAGGGTCTGCAGGCGCGGATCGAGATCGCGGGCGATCTTCCGGCTTTCGTCACCGGCGATCCGGTCCGGCTGCGCGCCGCGCTGGAGAACCTGATCGATAACGCGGTGAAGTTCACGCCGGCCGGCGAGGTCGGTTTCAAGGTCGGCGTCAGGCCGGGCGCGAAAGGCCGACTGGTTGCGACCTTCGCCATCGCCGACAGCGGCATCGGCCTGTCGCTGGCGGAGATCAAGCGGCTGTTCCGGCCATTCTCGCAGGCCAATGTCACCATCGCCTCGCGGTTCGGCGGCGCGGGGCTTGGCCTGTCGTCGGTGCGCCAACTCGCCCGCGCGATGGGCGGCGACGTGGTCGCGGCGCAGAAGGATGGCGGAGGCATGGTCTTCACCTTGAGCGTCACGCTCGCGCCGGCGCAAGTTCCGGCGGTGGAGGGCAATAATCCGGCGGCATCCGCGCGCAGCCTGCACATCCTCAGCATCGAGGACAACCCGTTCGGCCGCGTGGTGCTGAACGCGATCCTCACAGAACTCGGCCATCGCACCGAATTCATCGGCCGCGGCGAACTGGCGCCGGCGCGGATCATGGAGGGTCAGTTCGACGCCGTGTTGATGGACATGGTGCTGCCGGGCATCGACGGCATCGAGGCGATCCGGCAGATCCGTGGCCTGCGCGATCCGCACGGCCGGATCGGCATCGTCGGCGTCTCCGGCCGCCCTCAGGACGAGGCGCGGGCGCGCACCGCCGGCGCCGACGCCTTCGTGGTGAAGCCGGTCAGTCCGCGGGCGCTGGCGACTGCGCTTGCTGTAGCGACATGCCGCGCGGAAGCCGTGACTTGATGATCGCGGCGTTGAGCTCGCCGCCATAGACGAAGATCGCGGCGATGAAATACAGGAACACCAGCGCGATCACGACCGATGCTAGGCCCGCATAGGTCGTGACGTAGTTACTGGCGAAGCGCGCGAGATATTGTCCGAAGCCTATCGCCGAGGCTAGCGACGCGACCATGGTGAAGACGATGCCGGGCAGGATGTCGCGAAACCTGCGTCGTCCCGCCGGCAGCCACGCATGCAGTACGATCAGGGCGGCGGCAAGCGAGACGATCGCGATGCCGTAGCGCGCGACGGTGAGCAGGTTTTCCTTCGGCTCGACGATCAGCGGAATGTAACGCCGCGCGGCGGCGAGCAGCAGTGGCCCGAGCACGATCAAAAGCGCGAGCGCCAGCGCGACAAAGGCTGCGATCAGCGTATAGCCGATCGATTCCAGCCGCAGCCAGTACCAGCTTCGGGGCTCGGTCACGCTGTAGGCGCGGTTGAGCGCGACGCGCAGGCTCTCGATGCCGTTGGAGGCGAAATAGATCGAGAGCACGAGACCGACGGTGAAGGCGTCGCCGCGCGTTGTTGTCAGCACATTATGGATTTCACCCGCCAGCGCGTCGGCGACCTGCGCCGGCCAGGTCTGCAGCATCAGGCTCGCGGCCTGGTCGGCGAGATCCTTGGAGCCGAAGAAGCCCGCAAGCGAGGTCAGCACGATCAGGAACGGAAACAGCGCCATCAGCGCCGAGAGCGCGATATGGCTCGCGATCGCCCAGCCGTCGTCGGCCAGAAAGGCATCCAGCGCATCGCGCCCGACATGGAATGCATAGCGAAGCGGCTTCACGTTCAATCCTGATTTCAGCATGGTCAGGCTAGCGTGGCGTCCGCGGAAAGTCGCGCTGTTTTCCGACGGAGCGGACGGACGGCCCGGCATGACCGAGGCGCCCGACAGGCATGAAAGAGGCGGATAGGGCTTGGGGGCGCTGTTCCGGAGTGTTATGTACGCGTCATGTCTTTTCTCAGCGGTATCGCCCTTCCCATCGCGCTTGGCGCCGTGACGCTCGTGCTCCTGATGGGGCTCGCCAATATGATGCGCGGCGGCTCGCCCGACACCTCGCAACGCCTGATGCGGCTGCGCGTCCTGTTCCAGTTCGTCGCCATCGTGATCGCGATGTGCGCGGTATGGGCGATGGGGCGCTAGCCGCGCAGCGCATGGACAAATCCCATGGTCTTAATCAACAAGATTTACACAAGAACCGGCGATGCCGGCACCACGGCGCTCGGCAGCGGTGAACGGCGTGTGAAATACGATCTGCGCGTCGCGGCCTGCGGCGTGGCCGACGAGATCAATGCCGCGATCGGCGTGGCGCGTCTGCATCTTGCCGGACTGCCGCAGATCGATGCGATGCTGGCGCGGGTGCAGAACGATCTGTTCGATCTCGGCGCCGATTTCACGGTGCCGCAGCGTGACGGCAAGGCCGAGCGGCTGCGCATCGTGCCGGCGCAGGTCGAACGGCTGGAACACGACATCGACACGCTCAATGCCGGCCTTGCGCCGCTCAATTCCTTCATCCTGCCCGGCGGCTCGGCGGCCGCGGCCTATCTGCATCTGGCGCGGACCATCTGCCGGCGCGGCGAGCGTACCGCGGTGGAATTGGCGGCACAGCCGGACGAGCCGGTCAGCGCGGCGGCCTTGCAATATCTCAACCGCCTTTCGGATTTCCTGTTCGTCGCCGCGCGCGTCGCCAACGGCAATGGCGCGAACGACGTGCTCTGGGTGCCCGGGCAGAACAGGTAAACTGCGGCGGTCAGGTTTCGAGGGCCGAGATCAAAGTATCGCCGAGGTTCAGCCGCGTTGACCCGGCGATGCGGGACCTTTAGGTTCCGCCGCTCAGTGACGCGATATTTAAAGGGGAACCGATGAAGGTTCTGGTGCCGGTCAAGCGGGTTGTCGATTTCAACGTCAAGGTCCGGGTCAAGAGCGACGGAACGGGCGTCGAATTGACCAATGTCAAAATGTCGATGAACCCGTTCGATGAAATCGCCGTCGAGGAAGCGCTGCGGCTCAAGGAAGCCGGCAAGGCGAGCGAAGTGGTGGTGGTCTCGATCGGCCCGGCGCAGGCTGCGGAAACCATCCGCACCGGCCTTGCGATGGGCGCGGATCGCGGCGTGCACGTCAAGGTCGAGGGCCATGTCGAGCCGCTCGCCGTCGCCAAGCTGCTCAAGGGCGTGGCTGAAGAAGAAAAGCCCGGCCTGATCGTTCTCGGCAAGCAGGCGATCGACGACGACTGCAACCAGACCGGCCAGATGCTCGCCGCGCTGCTCGGCTGGGGTCAGGCCACCTTCGCTTCCAAGCTCGAGGTCGAAGGATCGGACTTCAAGGTGACGCGCGAGGTCGATGGCGGTTTGCAGACCGTCAAGGTCAAGGGGCCGGCGATCGTCACCACCGACCTGCGCCTCAACGAGCCGCGCTACGCCAGCCTGCCCAACATCATGAAGGCGAAGAAGAAGCCGATCGACGAGAAGACTGCCGCGCAGTACGGCGTCGATCTTGCGCCGCATCTCGAAATTCTCAAGACATCGGAGCCGCCGGGCCGCAAGGGCGGCGTCAAGGTCGGCTCGGTGCCCGAACTCGTCTCGAAACTCGCCGAAGCGGGAGTGCTGTAACATGACCACGCTTCTGATGGCGGACCACGCCGGCGACGCTCTCAAGGACTCCACCGCCAAGGCGCTGACCGCCGCGCTCGCGCTCGGCGGCGAGGTGCATGTTCTGGTGGCGGGCCAGAACGCCAGGGGCGCGGCGGACGCCGCCGCCAAGCTCAGCGGCGTCGCCAAGGTGCTGCTCGCGGACGATGCCGCCTATGCGCATGATCTCGCCGAGCCGCTGGCCGCGCTGATCGTGTCGCTGGCGCCGAGTTACGACGCCATCGTCGCGCCGGCGACCTCGCGTTTCAAGAACGCGATGCCGCGTGTCGCGGCGCTGCTCGACGTCATGCAGGTGTCCGAGATCACCAAGGTGATCGCGCCCGATACGTTCGAGCGGCCGATCTATGCCGGCAACGCGATTCAGACCGTCAAGTCGAAGGACGCCCGGAAAGTCATCACCGTGCGCACCTCGACCTTCCCCGCGACCGCCGAGGGTGGGTCCGCGCCGGTCGAAGCCATTACCGCGGCGGGCGATCCGGGCCTGTCCAGTTTCGCTGGCGAGGAGGTCGCCAAGAGCGATCGTCCGGAGCTTGCGTCAGCCAAGATCATCGTGTCGGGCGGCCGCGCGATGCAGAGCCGCGACAATTTCGCCAAATATATCGAACCGCTGGCAGATAAGCTCGGCGCCGGGGTCGGCGCGTCGCGGGCCGCAGTCGATGCCGGCTACGCGCCGAACGACTGGCAGGTCGGCCAGACCGGCAAGGTGGTGGCGCCGGATCTGTACATCGCGATCGGCATTTCCGGCGCGATCCAGCATCTCGCCGGCATGAAGGATTCGCGGGTGATCGTGGCGATCAACAAGGACGAGGAGGCGCCGATCTTCCAGGTGGCGGATTACGGCTTGGTCGCCGATCTCTACCAGGCGGTGCCGGAACTGACCGAGGAGCTCGGCAAGCGGACACGCTGACAGTGACGGCTGGATGATAAAAATCCGGCCGGGGTTTGATATAAGGATGACAGGCGCGCTTCGCGCCGGGCACGTGACGGCGGATATGCCGCCGGCGGATAGATGGCGATAGGGAAATGGCAATAAAGATCAAGACGGTAGGTGTGATCGGGTCGGGCCAGATGGGCAATGGCATCGCGCATGTCGCGGCGCTCGCCGGGTTCGACGTCGTGCTCAACGACGTCTCCGCCGACCGTTTGAAATCGGCGATGGCGACGATCAACGGCAATCTGTCGCGGCAGGTCGCCAAGAAAGTGATCACCGAGGCGGCGCACCAGCAGGCGCTGAGCCGGATCAAGTCCGCCGAGAGCCTCGACGGCGTTGCGTCCTGCGATCTGGTGATCGAGACCGCGGTCGAGAAGGAAGAGATCAAGCGCAAGATCTTCCATGACCTGTGCGCCGTGCTGAAACCGGACGCCATCATCGGCTCCAACACCTCCTCGATTTCGATCACGCGGCTGGCCGCCTCGACCGACCGACCGGAGAAGTTCATCGGCATTCACTTCATGAATCCGGTGCCGTTGATGGAACTGGTCGAACTGATCCGCGGCATCGCGACCGACGACAGCACGTTCGAGGCGACGCGCGAATTCGTCACCAAGGTCGGCAAGCAGATCGCGGTCTCGGAGGATTTCCCGGCTTTCATCGTCAACCGCATCCTGCTGCCGATGATCAACGAGGCGATCTACACGCTGTATGAAGGCGTCGGCAACGTGCAGGCGATCGACACCGCGATGAAGCTCGGCGCGCATCACCCGATGGGCCCGCTGGAGCTCGCGGACTTCATCGGCCTCGATACCTGCCTGTCGATCATGCAGGTGCTGCATGAGGGGCTGGCGGATTCCAAGTACCGGCCCTGTCCGCTGCTGGTGAAGTATGTCGAGGCGGGCTGGCTCGGCCGCAAGTCACAGCGCGGCTTCTACGACTATCGCGGTGAGGCGCCGGTGCCGACGCGCTAGCCCTCGGCGAACTAGCGATTTGTCATGCCCGGCTTTATGCCGGGCATCCACGTCTTGGAAATTTCAATGAGGAAGGTCGTGAATGGCCGGGACAAGCCCGGCCATGACGGATGGGCATGTTTCTATCAGAACGTGAAACGCTCGGACGTGCACTCGCTCTGGCGAGCATTTGTTAACTGCCGGCGGCTAGAGTCGCGGGCGGTTTCTTAATGCGCGGATCCCCGTCATGGATATGATGAGTATTGTCAGCAGCCTGATGGCCATGCAGGCGGCCAATACCCAGCAGCAGATCGCCACCAGCGTCCTCAAGCAGAATATCGATTCGGACAAATCGGTCCTGCAATTGCTGCAGCCGGCCGCCAACAACGCGCCCGGCGTCGGCGGCAGCCTCGATATCTCGGTGTGAGCGGGCCTGTTGCGGTGTGATTTTAGTCGCGCCGGTTCACGCTACATTTTCACGATGGTCTGAAACCCGCCATAGATCATCCGCTTGCCGTCGAACGGCAACGCCTTGGGGTCGATCATTTCGGCGATGCGCGGATCTTTCATCACCCTGGCGTTGACGCGGTCGCGATGCGCGCGCGATTTGTAGACGATCCAGGAGAACACCACGGTTTCGTTCGGCTTGCGTTTGACGCTGCGCGGAAACGAGGTCCGTTTGCCCATCTTGACGTCATCGGCCACGCATTCGCGATAATCCAGCGCGCCGTGCTCGCGCCAGACCTTGCCGGCCTTGCGCGCCAGCGCGCGATAGGCGGTGAGATTCTTCTTCGGCACCGGCACGATGAATCCGTCGACATATTGCATGTGACCCTCCCTGTGATGGCGCGGTTGCGCGCGCCCAGCGTGGGAGGAAAACGTAGCAATCTTGGGACCGTCCGGAAAAGCCGCCGGCGTGGATCTATTGCCCGTTGGCGGCCTTGATCAGCTTCACCGCGTCGTCGCTGGCCCATTCGGCGGGGCCGGCGATGGTCGCGATCTCGCAGCCTTCGCCGTCCACCAGAATTGAGGTCGGCATGCCGAGCGCGCGGCCGATGCTCTTCAGATCCTGAAACACCTTGGCCTTCGGATCGGCGAAATAAGCGAGCTTGGTCAGGTTCGCGTCCTTGAGGAAGGCGCGCGGCTTGTCGAGATCGCGGGTGTCGATATTGATGGCAACGACCTCGAAATTCGGGCTGCCGAGCTTGGCCTGCAATTCGTCGAGCGCGGGCATTTCCTTGCGGCAGGGCACGCACCAGGTCGCCCACAGATTGACCAGCAGGGTGCGGCCGCGGAAATCCGACAGTTTCTTGGGCTGGCCCTCGGCGTCGGCGAAGGCAAGGTCCGGCACGCGCAGCGGCGTGCTCGCCATGGTTAATGCGGCGACTTCGCCCTTGGCGAGCGGCGCGATCTTTTTGGCAAGATCGACCGCCGGGCGGCAGACCGGATCGCCGGGCGGATTGCGCAGCAGCCCGCCGATCCCGTATACCCCCACAAATCCGATCGCCACGCCGACGATGACGCCGGCAAGCGTCATGGCGAGCCGGGAGCGGCGGCGCGGTGTTTCGGGCGATTGGGTCTGGTCGGGATCAGTCATCGGCGTGTCGTTTAGCGTTGATTTGAGATGAACGGAAGTGGATGGACGGACGGGTCATGAGCAACAAGATGTGGGGTGGACGCTTCGGTGAAAGTCCCGATGCGATCATGGAGGAGATCAACGTCTCGATCGACGTCGATCAGCATCTTTATGCCCAGGACATCGCCGCGTCCAAGGCTCACGCATCGATGCTGGCCGCGCAAGGCATCATTACGTCAAACGATGCAAAAAACATCGTCGCGGGTCTAGACACGATTTTGTCAGAAATCGGCAAGGGCGGGTTCACCTTCAAGCGCGCGCTCGAAGACATTCACATGAATGTCGAGAGCCGCCTCGGCGAATTGATCGGCCCGGCCGCCGGGCGTCTGCACACCGCGCGCTCGCGCAACGATCAGGTTGCGACCGATTTCCGTCTCTATGTGCGCGACACCATCGATCAGACCGACCGGGCGCTGGCCTCGTTCCAGCGCGCGCTGGTCGATCGTGCGCTGGAGCACGCCGACACCGTGATGCCGGGCTTCACGCATCTGCAGACCGCGCAGCCGGTGACGTTCGGCCATCATCTGCTCGCTTATGTCGAGATGGCCGCGCGCGATCGCGGCCGTTTCCAGGACGCGCGCAAGCGTCTCAATGAAAGCCCGCTCGGCGCGGCGGCGCTGGCCGGCACCTCGTTCCCGATCAATCGCAACGCGACCGCCGCGGCGCTCGGCTTCGATCGGCCGATGGCCAACTCGCTCGATGCGGTATCGGACCGCGATTTCGTGCTGGAGACGCTGTCGGCGGCGGCGATCACGGCGGTGCATCTGTCGCGCTTCGCCGAGGAGATCGTGATCTGGACCTCGCCGCTGGTGGGCCTCGTCAAGCTGTCTGACAAGTTCACCACCGGCTCCTCCATCATGCCGCAGAAGCGCAACCCGGATGCCGCCGAGCTGGTCCGCGCCAAGACCGGGCGCGTGATCGGCGCGCTGAACGCGCTTTTGATCGTGATGAAGGGCCTGCCGCTCGCCTATCAGAAGGACATGCAGGAAGACAAAGCCGGCGCCATGGAGGCGTTCGCCGCGCTGTCGCTGGCGGTGCGCGCGATGACCGGCATGGTGCTCGATCTGGAGCCTGACGCGGCGCGGATGAAGGTCGCCGCCGGTGAGGGCTACGCCACCGCCACCGATCTGGCCGACTGGCTGGTGCGAACGCTGAAGATGCCGTTCCGCGAGGCGCATCACGTCACCGGCCGCATCGTCGCCAAGGCCGCGGAGGACAATCTGCCGCTGCACAAGGTCCCGCTCGCCGCGATGCAGGCGATCGAGCCCCGGATCACCAGTGAGGCGCTGGAGGTGCTGTCGGTGCAGGCCTCGGTGGAGAGCCGCACCTCCTATGGTGGCACCGCGCCCGACAACGTGCGCGAGCAGGCCAAGGGCTGGTTCAAGCGGCTGGAGAAGGAGGAGGGGGCCGCCTGAGCGGGCGCTCCCCTGGCAAATCCGCCGTTTTCGCGGCGTGCCGCGCCGTCCGCCTGCGAAAAAGCTTGCGATATTGCCAGCTTACGGGTCTCGCCAGAGCGGGACGTTCTTTGTATGGTGGCGCCGCATTCAGGAACTTCGACCCGTGAGCCATAACTCCCATTTTCGTCCGTCCCCGAAACTCGCCGCGATCGCGCTGCTGGCCGCGGCCTGCATGCTCGGTGGCTGCGGCCGGAAGGGCCCCCTCGATCTGCCGCCGAATGCGGCGGTGCAGCCCGGCCCGCTGGATGTCGAGGGCGGCGAGGTGCCGGCCAACCAGGGTTATGGCACCGGCGATGCCGCAGGGGCCGCGACGGCTCAGGGCAATGTGTTCGGCTCCGGTTCGGGACGCCGCGGCACGGTGATCACCGCGCCGCCGGGACCCAAAAAGCGCATCATCCTCGATCCGATCCTGGATTGAGCCGTCATGCATCACTTCAACTACCGTGACGGTGTGCTGCACGCCGAGGACGTGAATCTGGCCGACCTCGCCGCGCAGGTCGGCACGCCGTTTTATTGCTATTCCACCGCGACGCTGGAGCGTCACTACCGCGTCTTCACCGAGGCCTTCGCCGGCGTGCCGACGCTGGTGTGCTATGCCATGAAGGCGAATTCCAACCAGTCGGTGCTGCGCACGCTGGCGCGGCTCGGCGCCGGCGCCGACGTGGTCTCCGGCGGCGAACTCAAGCGCGCCCGCGCCGCCGGCATTCCGCCGGAGCGGATCGTGTTTTCCGGCGTCGGCAAGACCGAAGCCGAACTGCGGCAGGCGGTGGCCGAGGACATCCTGTGCCTCAACGTCGAGTCCGAGCCCGAGCTTGAACTGCTCTCGCAGGTCGCCTCCGGCATGGGCCGCATTGCCCGCATCTCGCTGCGCGTCAATCCGGACGTCGAGGCCGGCGGCCACGCCAAGATTTCCACCGGCAAGTCCGAGAACAAATTCGGCATTCCGCTCAGCCATGCGCGCGCGGTCTATGCGCGCGCGGCGAAGCTGCCGGGCATCAAGGTCACCGGCATCGACATGCATATCGGCAGCCAGATCACCGATCTGGCGCCGCTGGAGGCGGCGTTCCGCATGCTGGTCGATTTCGTGCGGACCTTGCGCGCGGACGGCCACGATATCGCGCATGTCGATTTCGGCGGTGGTCTCGGCATTCCCTATGAGACCGACCTGCCGGTGCCGCCGGCGCCGGACGCCTATGCCGAGGTCGTCAAGCGCGTGACCCAGGGGCTGGACTGCAAGCTGCTGTTCGAGCCCGGCCGCATGATTGTCGGCAATGCCGGCATTCTGGTCAGCCGCGTCACCTATGTGAAGCATGGCGATGCGCGCGATTTCGTCATCATCGATGCGGCGATGAACGATCTGATCCGCCCGACGCTGTACGAGGCGCATCACGAGATCGTGCCGGTGCGCGAGCCTGCGGCCGGTGCGCCGAAGATGGTGGCCGATGTGGTCGGCCCGGTGTGCGAGAGCGGCGACTATCTCGCCCTCGACCGTACGCTCGACCGGCCAGAGCAGGGCGATCTTCTCGCCATCATGTCGTCCGGCGCTTATGGCGCGGTGCAGGCGGGGACCTACAACACTCGCGCGCTGGTGCCGGAGGTGCTGGTGAAGGGCGATCAGTATGCGCTGGTGCGCCCGCGCGTCGAGGTCGAGCAATTGATCGCGCTGGATCAGGTCGCGCCCTGGCTGTGACCTGATCGCAAGCCGGCGCGAACCGGGACCCGTGCATTCCGGCCCGTTTGCCGCTTAACCACGCCGGCTCGGCCGCCTCACGCCATCGTGACGCTGGAAGGGCGCTGGAAAATGCGCCGTGATGCAGGGAGAACGTCTGCTTCGGGTGCCTCGTTGCCGCCACCGTGCTAGGCTCAATTCGAGTTTGGAGAACAGCGTGAGCGGAACCCCGTCCGATCCGACCCATGACGTGCCCGAGGCCGGGCCGGTCCATCGCGATCTCGCGCAGGCGTTGCAGCGGGCACGATGGGCGATTGCGTGGGAGCGGGCCTGGCCATCCTTGGCGCGGGCGTTGACGCTGATCGGGCTTTTTCTCGCGCTGTCCTGGGCCGGACTGTGGATCAATCTGCCGGTCGTGGCGCGCGGTTTCGGCGTCGTGCTGTTTGCGCTGCTCGTGGTCGCGGCGCTGCTGCCGCTGACGCGATTCCGCTGGCCGAGCCGCGCCGAAGGCTTGCAGCGGCTCGACCGCAATGCCGGCATCGCGCATCGCCCGGCCACCGCGATCACCGACACGCTGGCCTCGAAGGACCCAGTGACGCAGGCGCTATGGCAGGCGCAGCGCGCGCGTACGCTGGCTTCGCTCAAGCGGATTCGCGCCGGCCTGCCCTCACCCAAATTGTCGCTGCACGATCCCTGGGCGGTGCGGGCGCTGTCCGTACTGCTGTTGCTGGCGACCTTCGTCGCCGCCGGCGAGGACCGCATGGCGCGCGTCGCCGCGGCGTTCGACTGGAACGGCGCGTTCACCGCCACGCCCGTGCGCGTCGATGCCTGGGTCAATCCGCCCGCTTACACCAATCGCGCGCCGATCATCCTGTCGGCGGCGGACGGCAGGACCGCGCAGGCGGCGGCCGGCGCGATCACGGTGCCGGCCGGCAGCACACTCGTCACCCGCGCGAGCGGCAGCAAGCTCGATGTTGCGGTCAGCGGCGGCGTCGCGGAAGCGGCGGCGGAGCCGGTGCCGCAGGGCGCCACCGAACGTCATTTCACCATTGCGGGTGACGGCACCGCCAGGATCAAGTCGCCGTCCGGCCAGCCGGAATGGACCTTCAAGGTGATGCCGGATCGCGCGCCGACCATTGCGCTCGCCAAGGACCCGGAGCGCCAGGCCAAGGGCGCGCTGCTGTTGTCCTATCAGCTTGAGGACGATTACGGCGTCACCCATGCGGAGGCGCATTTCGCGTTGCGCGGCGAGCCGCAGAAGCAAAGCGACGGCGCGGCGGCGCAGCCGCTTTATGATGCTCCCCAGATCACGCTCGGCCTGCCGAACGCCCGTACCCGCAACGGCATCGGTCAGACCGTGAAGGATCTCAGCGAGCATCCGTTCGCGGGGGCCGACGTAACGCTGACATTGATTGCCAAGGACGAGGCGGGCAACGAGGGGCGCAGCACGCCGTTCGAGATGAAGCTGCCGGAGCGGTTGTTCACCAAGCCGCTGGCGCGAGCGCTGATCGAGCAGCGCCGGGCGCTGGCGCTCGATGCCAACCGCAAGCCGCTGGCGATGATCGCGCTGGAAGCGCTGCTGATCTCGCCGGCCAATTTCACGCCGGAGGCGGGACAATATCTCGGCCTGCGCAGCGTAGCGCAGCAGCTTGCCCGCGCCGGGTCGCAGGAGGCGATGCGCGAGACGGTGGACAGCCTGTGGAACCTCGCAGTGTCGATCGAGGACGGCGACATCAGCGACGCGCAGAAGGCGTTGCAGGCGGCGCAGGAGGCGCTCAAGCAGGCGCTGGAGAACGGCGCGAGCGACGAGGAGATCAAGAAGCTCACCGACAATCTGCGCGCGGCGCTGGATAATTTCATGCGCCAGCTTGCCGAGCAGCTGCGCAACAATCCGCAGCAACTGGCGCGGCCGCTCGATCCCAACACCAAAGTGATGCGCCGGCAGGATCTCAAGAACATGATCGACCGGATGGAGCGGCTGTCGCGGTCCGGCAACAAGGATGCGGCGCGGCAACTGCTCGACCAGATGCAGCAGATGATGGAAGGCCTGCAGATGGCCCAGCCGGGGCAGGGCGGCGATGAGGACAGCGAGCAGGCGCTGGCCGAGCTTGGCGACATCATCCGCAAGCAGCAGCAGCTTCGCGACAAGACTTTTCGGCAGGGACAGGAATCGCGGCGTGATCGCAATCGCGGCCAGCCGGGCGACCAGAATGCGATGAACGATCTGCAGCAGGATCAGCAGGGCCTGCGCAACCGCCTGCAGCAGCTGCTCGAGGATCTGAAGAAGAAGGGCATGATGCCGGGCCAGCAGAGCGAGCCCGGCGAAAACGCGCAGCAGGGCGGCGGTGGCGGCGATCCGCTCGCCGACGCAGATTCGGCGATGGGCGATGCCGACGGCCGGCTCGGTCAGGGCCGTCCCGACAGCGCGGTCGACGCGCAGGGCCGTGCGCTGGAATCGATGCGCAAGGGCGCGCAGAGCCTCGCCCAGCAGCAGGGCGAGGGGGAAGGCGAGGGGCCGGGCAACCGGGTCGGGCGTCAGCAGAACACCGGCAATGACAGCGATCCGCTCGGCCGGCCGCTGCGCGGCCGCGAGTACAGCGACGATCTGTCGGTGAAGATTCCGGGCGAGATCGACGTGCAGCGCGCGCGGCGGATTCTGGAGGAACTGCGCCGCCGCTTCGCCGATCCGCAGCGCCCGCAGATCGAGCTCGACTATATCGAGCGCCTGCTCAAGGATTACTGAGCGCGCGAGGCCAGCGCATCGGCGACCGCCGTGCGGATATCCGCGATCGAGAATGGCTTAGTGACGACGTCATGGACGATGGCGTCGAGCCCGGAGGCGCGTTCGCGCTGGTCGGCGAAGCCGGTCATCAACAAAATTGTCAGGTGCGGATAGTCGCGCGCCACCGCGAGCGCCAGCGCGATGCCGTCCATCACCGGCATCTTGATGTCGGTCAGCAGCAGGTCGAATGCGCCGGCGGCTTCGACGATCAGATCGAGCGCTTCGGCGCCGTCCTGCGCGGTGACGATCTCGTGGCCGTCCATGGCGATGGCGCGCGCCACCAGCAGGCGCATCGATTCCTCATCATCGACGATCAGGACGCGGGTCATCAGACGCCTCCGGCGGCGATGTCGCGCGGGTGGAAGAAGCGCACCGCGATCTCGCGGCCCTCGGCGGGCGGCGAGGCGAGGCGCGACTTGAACCAGATCTTCTCGCCCGGCTGCAGCTTGGCCTGCTCCAGCACCGAGTTCCAGGCGTAGATTTCGTTGCCTTGCGCGTTGCGCGCGATGAAGCGCAGGCGCGGCAGATCCACCGGCTTGCGCGCGACGTCGTGGATCGCGCCCTCGATCACCAGCACCGGCTTGCCGTTGACGGTCTCGGTGGAGATTTTCATGTCGGCAAAGGCAAGGCCGCGCAGATTGACCGGCAGTCCGACCAGTTGGAAGAAGCTCGCGGTCTGCGGCATGAGCCGCACCACGTCCGCGCGCCAGAAGATCAGCGCCATGGTCAGCGCCGCCATCACGCCGCAGGCGATGTTCAGATTGATCGCGGGCAGGCGGGCCGGCGGATGGGCCTTCACATAGGCAAGGCTCTCCGTCAGCCAGGCCGGACGGGCGATGCCGCGCAGGAGCTGCGGCAGTTTGCGGCCGCCTTCCGGCGGTTCCTCGTCCGGCCAGTCGCTGCCGGTGTCGTCATTGGCGTGCGCGGCTTCGCCGCCTTCCGGCCAGCCCGATGCGATCGACGGGCTCTCGACATGAGGGGCGACGTCCTCGCGCCAGCCGTCATCGGCGGGCGTCTCGCCCCAGTCGTCGCCGCGGCCCGGACCGGCATGGGCCGAGGCGGCCGCCATTTCCTCGGGCTGGGCCAGCCAGGTTTCATGGCAGCGGGCGCAGCGGACCGTCCGCCCGGCCGCGCCGAATTTGGCCGGATCGACGGCATAGGATGTCGTACAATGGGGACAAATGATCTGCATCGGACGAATCTTCTGGATGTACAGCGGCCAACCCTATCCGGTGTCCGTTAACGAATCGGAAACCATAACGATCGCAAGAGAATTGCGGGCATTGGATGGCGGGATGGGGCCCGCCTTGCCGTGCGCGCGTCTGGCCGAACGGAGCTGACCTTGGTCCGATTCGAAAATGTGGGCCTGCGCTATGGGCTTGGTCCGGAGGTCCTGCGCGATCTGACGTTCCAGATCCCGGCGCATTCCTTCCAGTTCCTCACCGGCCCCTCGGGCGCGGGCAAGACCTCGCTGCTGCGCATGCTGTTCCTGTCGCTGCGGCCGACCCGCGGGCTGGTCAATCTGTTCGGGCAGGACGTCTCGCTGCTCGACAAGGATGCCATCGCCGGTCTGCGCTCGCGCATCGGCATCGTGCTGCAGGACTTTCGTCTGCTCGACCACATGACGACCTACGAGAACGTCGCGCTGCCGTTCCGCGTCATGGGGCGCAGCGAGTCGAGCTATCGCAAGGAAGTCATCGATCTTCTGAAGTGGGTCGGGCTCGGCGAGCGCATGGAAGCGCTGCCGCCGATCCTGTCCGGCGGCGAGAAACAGCGTGCCGCGATCGCCCGCGCCGTGATCGCACGGCCGCAGCTCCTGCTCGCCGACGAGCCGACCGGCAATGTCGACCCGACGCTGGCGCGGCGGCTGCTCAACCTGTTCATCCAGTTGAACAGGTCCGGCACCGCCGTGATCATCGCCACCCACGACATCGCGCTGATGGATCAATACGACGCCCGCCGCATGGTGCTGCATGAATCGCGTCTGCACATCTATGAATAGGACGCTTGCGATGGACGCCGCATCATGATCGGTTCGCGCGATCAGTCTCTCCAGCCCGGCCAGCCGCGCAACGTTTCGCCGATCGTGCCGCGCGGTTCGATTTCCGGCCGCGCGCTGGTGGCGGTGGTGGCGATCATGACGTTCCTCGCCTCGATCACCACAGGCGTGGTGCTGCTGGTGCGCGCCTCGGCGGGTGAGTGGCAATCGGACATCGCGAGCGAAATCACGATCCAGGTGCGCCCGATGCAGGGCCGCGATCTGGAGCGCGATGTCAAAAGCGTGGCCGAGGCTACGCACGGGCAGCCGGGCATTCTCGACGTGCGGCCGTTCACGAAAGAGGAATCCGCCAAGCTGCTGGAGCCATGGCTCGGCACCGGCCTGTCGCTGGACGATCTGCCGGTGCCGCGCGTCATCGTGGCGCGGGTGACGCCCGGCGCGGCGCTCGACATCGCGGAACTGCGTCAACGATTGAGACAGATCAATTCGAACGCCAGCGTTGACGATCATCGCGCCTGGATCGAGCGGATGCGCTCGATGACCGGCGCGATCGTGGCGGCCGGCACCGGCGTCTTGATCCTGGTGATCATCGCCACCATCATCTCGGTATCGTTCGCCACCCGCGGCGCGATGGCGGCGAACCGGCCGATCGTCGAGGTGCTGCATTTCGTCGGCGCGCAGGACAGTTACATCGCCAACCGTTTTCTGCGGCATTTTCTGCGGCTCGGCCTCGAAGGCGGACTGATCGGCGTGGTGGCGGCGATGCTGGTGTTCGGCTTTTCGGAATCGGTTGCGGGTTGGTTTTCCGGCACGGCGGTGGGCGATCAGTTCGCGGCCCTGCTCGGCACCTTCGCCTTGCCGGCCTCGGGTTATCTCGTGCTGCTGGCGCAGGCCGTGCTGATCGCGGCGATCACCGCCTGGGCTTCGCGGCGCACGCTGTTCGCCACGCTCGATGATATCGAGTGACGAATGGCGGCCTTGCGGCTTTTCGAGCCGTGACGGGTTTGCGGAGAATGCGATCTTCGGGCAATTTATCCGCACTTTTGAATTTTGCGGCAGGACAAGCGGATCAGCGTGATCGTGAAGTCTGATGTGAACAGGTCGGAACGGACGCGCCGCGTTGCGCGGCGGCGGTCCGGCTTTGGTTTCGTCAAGGTATTTGCCGTCGTTGTCGTGGCGGCGGTGGCCGGTTTCGGCTGGTTCGTCTCGCAACTGCACTCCGACGAACAGAGGCCGCCGCGCAAGGCCGACGGCATCGTCGTGCTCACCGGCGGCTCCTCGCGCATCGCCGATGCGATGGACCTGCTCGCGCAAGGTTACGGCAAGCGGCTGCTGATTTCCGGCGTTCACCGCGCCAATGGCACTGCCGATATCGTCCGCTCGCTGCCGGAGAGTCAGGCGCTGCTCAATTGCTGCGTCGATCTCGACCGCTCCGCCGTCAACACCCGCAGCAACGCGACGGAGACCCGGCGCTGGGTCGCCGAGCGCGGCTTCCGCTCGCTGATCGTGGTGACGTCGAACTATCACATGCCGCGCGCGATGGTGGAGCTGTCGCATGCGATGCCCGATATCGACCTGATCTTCTATCCGGTGATCGGGGAAAAATGGCGTGACGAGCCGTGGTGGGAGAGTGGCGCGGGGGCGCGGCTGCTGCTATCGGAATACTTCAAATTTGTTGCCGCCGAGGTGCGGGTCCGGCTCGCGAGCCTCGGTCTCGATCTTTTTCCGGAAAGCGACGATCCTCCGGTGACCGGAGCCTCGCCGCCCCGCAGGCCCGCCACGGCGCTGGTGAAGTGATCGGATTGCCGATGGTCGCGCTGTTCCTGCGTTCGCTGCTCTACAACATTCTATTCTATCTCAATCTGCTGTTCTGGGTGCTGCTCGGCCTGCCGACCTATGTCATGCCGCGCTGGGGCATCATCTGGATCGCGCAGAACTGGGGCAAGACCAGCATCTGGCTGATGAGCGTGGTGTGCAACACCAGGGTCGAGTATCGCGGCCTCGAGAAGATTCCGCCGGGGCCGCTGCTGGTCGCCTCGAAGCACCAGTCGGCGTGGGAGACTTTCGCGCTGCTGCAATTCTTCGAGCGGCCGCTCTATATCCTCAAGCGCGAGCTGACCTGGTTGCCGTTCTTCGGCTGGTACCTGCTCAAGGCCGGCATGATCGGCGTCAATCGCGGCGCGGGCGGACGTGTTCTGATCGACATGTTCAAGCGGGCGCGCGACGAAGTGCGCGGCGGCCGTCAGCTCATCATCTTTCCGGAAGGCACGCGAATGCCGGTCGGCGCGCCGCCGCAATACAAGTCCGGCGTCAGTCAGCTTTATGTCAGTTGCAATGTCGCCTGCGTGCCGGTGGCGCTCAATGCCGGGATGTTCTGGCCGCGCCGCTCGTTCCTGCGTTATCCGGGGACGCTGGTGGTGGAATTCCTCGATCCGATCCCGCCGGGGCTCAAGCGCGAGGAGTTCACCGCGCGGGTCTCCGCCGCCATTGAAGGCGCGACCACGCCGCTGGTGAAGGCGGCACGGGAGGAGCAGATCCGGTTGCTCGGCTTCTCGGCGCCGGTTATCGACGCCGCGCCGTAACGCGGAACGACGCGCGTCTCAGCGATGCAGCACGGTGTCGCCCTGCAGCATCGCCACCAGAGTGTGCAGTTGCGGGTCGCGGCAGCCGCGCGCCTCCAGCGCCTTGACTGTCGCGATCACATAATCGCGGTTGGCGCCCGAGATGCCATGGCTTTGTGCGATCAGATGGAACTGTTCTTCCAGCGTCAGGCGGCCGCTATATTGCGGATGGCTGCGATCGACCACATAGGTCAGCGCCTGCACCCGCTCGCGGGCATCGCCCTCGATCCAGACCGGGCGCAGCACCTCGCGATAAACCCCGGTGACCTGTTCGCGCTCGCGCAGATAAGCCAGCGTCGCGGTGCGCAGCTCGGCGGCGACGCGGAACACGGTGCCCTGACAGGCGCCGCCACGGTCGAGCCCGAGCACAAGGCCGGGCCTTTCAGGTGTGCCGCGATGATGGAAGGAATAGACGCACAGCGCGCGATGTTCGCCGATCAGCCGCGCCGGGAATTCCGTGATGAACTCGAATCCCGGTCGCCACATCAGCGATCCGTAGCCGAACACCCACAAGTCGCCTTTGGGGAAATCCGTCTCTGCCAGAGGTCGCGCCGCCATGCCTTACGCCTCGATCGGGCGACGCTCCGCCGCGTCGAATCGCGCCCGTCGCCTACTTTAGCCGCTCAGGCCCGATCTCGTCTGAAAATCGCGTGATCGGAGGGCTGCTCTGCGACGACATTGTGATTTGGACCAAATCGCTGGACTTCGGCGCCGTTCGCGGCGATCACTCACCCTTCAATTGCCAAATTCGGATGGTTGAGCATCGCGATGGATAATTTGGATCTTGCACCCCGCCGCCGGTTCCAGCCGATCTTCATTCCGTCCTTGTTGCTGCTTGGTCTGGCCGTGGCGTGGAGCGCGTTCTGGTTCTATGCCGCCTCGCAGGTCGATGAGAAATTCGACGGCTGGCGCGCGCGCGAGGCAAAGTCCGGCCGCACCTATGAGTGCGCCGACCGCTCCGTCGCCGGCTATCCGTTCCGGCTTGAGGTGCGCTGCGCCAAGCCGGTGATCTCGCTGAACGCGCAGACCGCGGCGCAGCTTGCCTCGCGCACGCCGCTGGTGGCGCGGCTGGAGGAAATCCTCGCCGTCGCGCAGGTCTATGATCCGACCCGCGTGATCGCCGAGTTCAAGGGTCCGGCGACGCTGGCCGACAGCGCGCAGCCGCCGTTCGCCACGGCGAACTGGCGGATCGGGCGGGCCAGCGCCAGCGGCTTGCCCTCGGTGCCGCAGCAGATCTCATTGGAGTTCGACGATCCGGCGGTCGATCGCCTTAACGGAGGCGAGCGGACCCCATTGCTGCGCGCCAAACATCTGGAATGGCATGGCCGCCTTGCGGAAGGCTCGACGGCCGACAATCCGGTGCTCGAGAGCGTGCTGCTGCTTCAGGGCGCGAGCATTCAGGGCGTCTATCCGTTGCTGGTCGAGCCGTTCGATGCGGACCTGCGCGCGACGTTGCGCGGCCTGCGCGATTTATCGCCCAAGCCCTGGCCGGAGCGGTTTCGCGACATTCAGGCCGCGGGCGGGCGGATCGATTTCACTCATTCGCGCGTGCAGCAGGGCGACACCATTATCGTCGCGGCGGGTGCCCTCAGCCTGACGCCGAACGGTTATCTCGACGGCGAATTGCAAATGACCGTTGCCGGGTTCGAGCGCCTGGTGCCCGCGCTGGGGCTCGACCGGATTCTGGCCGAACCGCCACCATCGCCGGACGGGCAGGCTCCCGGCGGCCGCGCACAGGACGTCAACAAGGTGATCGGCGCGCTCGACCGGATGATTCCGGGTCTCGGCAATGTGGTGCGCAAGAACGCCAATGCCGGCGTCATCGCCGGGCTCAATCTGCTCGGCCAGCCGAGCGTGCTCGAAGGCAAGCCGGCGCGGGCGATGACGCTGAAATTCGCCGATGGCGCGGTGGTGCTCGGCCCGTTCCGCGTCGCGCAGACCCCGCCGCTGTTCTAAGCGCCGCTTTCAGATCGTCAGGATGTCTTCTTCGGCAGCGGCGCGAGCGGGCGGCCGAAGTCGGGGCTGGCGGTTTCCTGCCCGAGATCGACAATGCCGCGGCGAATGGCGCGGGTGCGCTTGAAATGATCGAACAGCGCCTCGCCGTCGCCGCGCCGGATCGCGCGGGTCAGCTTCGACAGGTCTTCCTGGAACGCGCCGAGCATTTCCAGCACCGCATCCTTGTTGGCGAGGAAAATGTCGCGCCACATCGTCGGATCGGAGGCGGCGATGCGGGTGAAGTCGCGGAAACCGCCGGCGGAGAATTTCAGCACCTCGGCCTGGGTGACGTCTTCCAGTTCATCGGCGGTGCCGACAATGGTGTAGGCGATCAGATGCGGCAGGTGACTTGTCACCGCCAGCACCAGATCGTGGTGCTCGGCCGCCATGATCTCGACATTGGCGCCGATCGCGCGCCAGAAAGTCGCGAGCTTCTCGACGGCGGCGGGGTCGGTGCCCGGCGGCGGGGTGAGGATGCACCAGCGGTTGATGAACAGTTCGGCGAAACCTGAATCGGGACCGGAATGTTCGGTGCCCGCCACCGGATGCGCGGGAATGAAATGCACGTTGTCCGGCAGGTGCGGACCCATCTCACGCACCACCATGCTTTTGACCGAGCCAACATCGGACACGATCGCGCCGGCTTTGAGATGCGGCGCGATGTCCGCGGCGACCGGACCGCAAGCGCCGACCGGAATGCACAGGATGACGAGATCGGCGTCCTTCACCGCCTCGGCGTTGGTCTCCACCACGCGATCGACAACGCCGAGCTCCTGCACCCGCGCGCGGGTTGCGGGCGAGCGCGCGGTGACCACGATCTCTCCGGCAAGACCCTGAGCGCGCGCGGCGCGTGCGATCGAGCCGCCGATCAGGCCAAAGCCGATCAGCGCGATCCGCTTGAACAGAGGTGCGGTGCTCACTTGCGCTCCATGAAATCGCGCAGAGCATCGACCACGAGACGGTTGGCCTCCTCAAGGCCGACCGTCAGGCGCAGCGCGTTCGGCAGCTTGTAGTTCTTCAGCGCGCGCAGGATCAGGCCGCGCTCGGTGAGGAATGCGTCGGCATCCGCCGCGGTCTTGCCATCGCTCTGCGGAAAATGGATCAGGATGAAATTGGCGACGCTCGGCGTTACCTTGAGGCCGAGCTTGCCGACTTCCTCCGTCAGCCAGGCGCGCCACTGCTCCGTGTGCTGTTGCGCCGTCCGGTAATGTGCGGTGTCCTCCAGCGAGGCGATCGCCGCCGCCGAAGCCGGCGTGCTGACATTGAACGGGCCGCGAATCCGGTTGATCGCATCGACGACGCTTGCGGGCGCGTACATCCAGCCGACCCGCGCGGCGGCGAGGCCGTGAATCTTGGAAAAGGTGCGCGTCATCACCGTGTTCTCGGTGGTGGCGACTAGCTCGATGCCGGCTTCATAGTCGTTGCGCGAGACGAAATCGGCATAGGCGGCGTCGAGCACCAGCAGCACGTGTTCGGGCAGGCCGGCGCGCAGCCGCTTGATCTCGTCGAACGGCACGTAGGTGCCGGTCGGGTTGTTCGGATTGGCGATCCAGACCAGCTTGGTGCGCGGCGTCACCGCTTTGAGAATGGCGTCGACATCGGCGGTGAGGTTCTTCTCCGGCGCAATGACATTGGTCGCGCCGTTCGCGGAGGTCGCGATCGGGTAGACCAGAAAGCCGTGCGTGGTGTGGATCGCCTCGTCGCCGGGGCCGAGATAGACATTGGCGAGATAGGTGAGCAGTTCGTCCGAACCCGCGCCGCAGATGATGCGCGCCGGATCGAGCCCGAAGGCGCGGCCGATCGCCTCGCGCAGCAGACGGGTCGAGCCCTCGGGATAGTCCGCCAGATGATCCGCCGCAGCCTTGTAGGCGGCGACCGCCTTCGGCGAGGGGCCGAGCGCCGTCTCGTTCGCCGACAGCTTGAACACGCGTCCGTGCAGGCCCGCGCCGCTCTTGCCGGGCGTATAGGGCGCGATATCGAGGATGCCGGGCTTCGGCACGGGGCGTGACATGGAAGGGAGCTCCGGAGGAATGGTTAACGGGCGGCTCAGGTCTTTGCGCCGCCGCCGCTCGGCACCGTATAGCGTGTCGCGTGGCCGCCGACGAGAGCCGATGAGCGCACCGAAGCGCCTGCCTGCGTCAATGCAGATATGATTTTTGTCACTCCGCCGGGCTCCGTCACTGACGCCAGCAGCGCCGCGCCACCGGACGCCGTGTCGGGCACCGCGATGATCTCGGCCAGCGGCGAGACCGCGCGGGCCGCGCCGGCGCTCCAGCCGCCGACATGGATGCTCCACATCTCGACCTCGGTCACCAGCGCGTCGGGCGCGACACGGGAAATCACGAATACCGGCA
Organism: Hyphomicrobiales bacterium; assembly: GCA_017305455.1. Classification (GTDB taxonomy): domain Bacteria; phylum Pseudomonadota; class Alphaproteobacteria; order Rhizobiales; family Xanthobacteraceae; genus Afipia. The sequence continues at coordinate 31,597 of JAFKKO010000136.1, forward strand.
GCGCCGCCGGATGATCGGCGCGCTCGATGAACGGCAGGCGCGCGATGATCTTCGGCGTGCCGTTCGGCTCGAGTGCGGTCCACCACGGCGTCTGGCTGCCGGCTGCCGACACCAGCGCAAGATCGCTGCGCGATTGCGCCACCGCATCGACCGCCGCGGCGGCGCTGAAATGCGCCAGGAACGGCACCGTGAAGCCGAAATGAAACCGCGCCGAATCCCGCATCGCGGATTCGCCCGACGACAGATCGGCATGCACCGAGAACGGCGCCTGCACATACGTGAACGTCGCGATGATGACGCGCCAGATGCTCTCGACGGTGTCGAGCGGCAGGATGCCGCGATGGCGCGTGGCGAGGCGGCGCATCATGTCGGCCTCGCGCGCCGGGCGGAACGCCGAGCCGACTTCCTGCGTCTGCTTCACCGTGATCAGCCGGTCGATGATGTCGCCGCGCTTGAGCAGGAGGCCGTGGATCTCTTCGTCGATGGCGTCGATCTCGCGGCGCAGGTCCTGCAAGGAGGGTGGAGCGGACGGCGGGTTGGACATGGACAAAACCTTCAAAAGCGGCGGACGCGACTTCGCCGGCACCGTCTGATTAGGCAGGACGGTGCCCGAAAGCAAAGAAAACATCGATGGTTTCGGCCATGCCTGGGGCCTGCCGGTCCGCTCTTGTCTTGACGCCTGCGGAGGCGGGGAGTAGGGTTTTTGCATTCCGTGGTCATTTGAGCCGGCCGGCTTGCAGCCACGTTAAACAACTCGCTAAACAGGCCGGGGACACATGGGATCCCGGCCGAACATGCGTTCAGGCCGGGTTTTTTTATGGTCTGATGGTTTGATGTCGCGATCGTGGTGTCGCCCTGGGAGAGTGATCTTAAGGATACCGGGCTCAAGATGGTCAATGTTCAACCGGTGAAATCGTCACAGACACGCAGCGAGCGTGCGCGCGAGGCGGATCATCCGACCTCGCAGCTCGCGCAGTTCGGTGCGGACAAACCACTGAGCCTCGATTGCGGTGTCGATCTCGCGCCGTTCCAGATCGCCTATCAGACCTATGGCAGGCTCAATGCCGATCGCTCCAACGCGATCCTGATCTGCCATGCGCTGACCGGCGACCAGCATGTCGCCAACATCCATCCGGTCACCGGCAAGCCGGGCTGGTGGCAGACCCTGGTCGGCCCCGGACGGCCGGTCGATACTGACCATTATTTCGTGATCTGCTCGAACGTTGTCGGCGGCTGTCTCGGCAGCACCGGTCCCTCATCGACCAACCCCGCCACCGGCAAGCCATGGGGCCTCGATTTTCCGGTCATCACCATTCCCGACATGGTGCGGGCGCAGGCGATGCTGATCGATCATCTCGGCATTCGCAAACTGTTCGCCGTGGTCGGCGGCTCGATGGGCGGCATGCAGGTGCTGCAATGGGCGGTGGCGTATCCCGAGCGGGTGTTCTCCGCGCTGGCGGTGGCGTGCAGCACGCGCCATTCGGCGCAGAACATCGCCTTCCACGAGCTCGGCCGCCAGGCGGTGATGGCCGATCCGGAATGGCGCGGCGGCCGTTACTTCGAACACGGCACGCATCCGCGCCGCGGCCTCAGCGTCGCGCGGATGGCCGCACACATCACCTATCTGTCGAGTGCGGCGCTGCATCGCAAGTTCGGGCGGCGGCTGCAGGATCGCGAGATGCCGACCTTTTCGTTCGACGCCGATTTCGAGGTCGAGAGCTATTTGCGCCATCAGGGCTCGTCCTTCGTCGAGCGCTTCGACGCCAATTCCTATCTCTATCTGACGCGCGCGATGGACTATTTCGACATTGCCGCGGACCACAATGGCGCGCTGGCGCAGGCGTTTCGCGGCATTCCGACGCGGTTCTGCGTAGTCTCCTTCACCTCCGACTGGCTGTTTCCGACCTCGGAATCGCGCAACATCGTCCATGCGCTCAACGCCAGCGGCGCGCGGGTCTCGTTCGCGGAGATCGAGACCGACAAGGGCCACGACGCTTTCCTGCTCGATGTGCCGGAGTTTTTCGCCATCTCGCATGCGTTCCTGCAATCGGCGGCCAACGCGCACGGCCTGAATTCGGCGGTAGGCTAGCATGAGCGTGCAGGAGGGTTTCGGGCTCACGGCGCATCCGCTGCGGATCGAGGGCGCGCGCGGCGATCATCTTCTGGTCGCGCAGATGGTGGAGCCGGGCTCGCGCGTGCTCGATGTCGGCTGCGGCGAGGGCGATCTGTTGCAACTGCTGGAATCGCGCGGCGTCGATGGCCGCGGCATCGAGCTGTCGCGCGAGGGGGTCAATGCCTGCGTCGCCAAGGGTCTTGCGGTGGTGCAGGGCGATGCCGACACCGACCTTGTGAATTATCCGGACGATGCCTTCGACTACGTGATCCTGTCGCAGACCTTGCAGGCGACGCGGCAGCCGCGCGTCGTGCTGGAAAATCTGCTGCGCATCGGCCGGCGCGCGATCGTCTCGTTCCCGAATTTCGGCCACTGGAAGATGCGGCTGCAATTGCTGGTGAAGGGCCAGATGCCGCGCACCGACAATCTGCCGGCGACCTGGTACGACACACCCAACATTCACTTCTGCACCATCAAGGATTTCGTCCAGCTCTGCGACGAGATCAACGTCAAGATGGAGCGCGCGGTCGCGCTCGATCCCGGCGGGCGTCCGCTGCGTCTCAACGCGCCGTGGTGGTTCTGGAATATGTTCGGCGAGCAGGGGGTGTTTCTGCTGACGCGCCGCGATTAAGGTCGGCGGCGAAAATAAGGCGCTGTCCGTCAAGTCCCCGCCATCGAATGATCGCCATATCTCCGCGAAAAGACTCCACGCGCGCCTGATCGCGCCATGTTCTCGCCACATCAGGACGACGTTTTACGCTGGCGATGCTGGGCGGGTGCGCCAGCTCAACCAAATGGGGGTCATAGGGACTATTTTGGATGAATCTTTCTAGCGTTGTAAGCGTGCGGCTCCGTCATGTTGCGATTGCGATGTGCTCGGCAGCAATCGTCGCATTGGCGACACCGGCCTCGGCACGGCCATCTCATCATCACCGTCACCACCATCATCACGTCGAACGTCACGCACATTCTCATGCGCGGACGCATCATGTGCGGCACTATCGCAACCACCGCCGGATTTCGCGCTGGGAGCGCAATGCGCGGGCGTTGCGCTCCGCGAATGTCGCCGATGCCAATGCCGCGATGAACTATGCGGGCGGCAGCTTTGGCGGTTCAAGCTTCGGCGGATCGAATCTGGTCGCTGAAGCACGACGCTACATCGGCGGCAATCCGACAGGGCGTTCGAGCCTGTGGTGCGCGCGCTTCATGAACATGGTGCTGCAGCGAACCGGCCATCAGGGCACCGGCTCGGACATGGCAAGCTCGTTCGCTCGCTATGGTCAGCGCATCTCCGGGCCGCAGGTCGGCGCCATCGCCGTGATGTCGCGCGGACGGCGCGGCGGACATGTCGGCGTGGTCAGCGGCATCGACGCCAAGGGCAATCCGATCGTGATTTCCGGTAATCATGGCCGCCGGGTCGCCGAGTCGGTTTATTCGCGCGGGCGCATTTACGCCTACGTGATGCCCTCGAGCTGACCGAGCGTTCTTTCACGATCCGAATGTGATCGCCGGGACGATCTCGCCCCGGCGACAACTTCCATAGAGAAGCCCGCAGTCGGCAACGCCGAGTTCATGCCACGCCGGCCATCCACGGACATAGAGATCGGCGCGCCGCTGCCTCTCGGCTGTTCACCGGATAAATGTGCAGACCCGGCCCGCCGCCATGAGATGGGTCAAGCACGGCGCCTTCCGGCGTCTTTACGATCCGCCCGCCACGGCGTCTGAAATCAGGACATCTGGAATCAAGACGTCCGAACTACAGCGTCGAAATTGAGCCGACACCCCTTCCGCCGGGCGCAGACTGTGCCCACATTGTGGTCAAGCCGGTGCAATGCCGGTCCCACCCATTGAAGATGCGGCGGGCGTGCTTTCGGGGCGTCCGCGCAGGCTGAGGGATACATCGTATGAATATTGAAAAATATACCGACCGTGTGAAGGGATTCATTCAGTCGGCGCAATCGCTGGCGCTGCGCGAGGGCCATCAGCAGTTTTCGCCGCTTCACATCCTGAAGGTGTTGCTCGACGACAGCGAAGGGCTGGCGGGCGGGTTGATCGACCGTTCGGGTGGTAATTCGCGCGCCATTCTCAAGGCGACCGAAGACGCGCTCGCCAAGCTGCCGAAAGTCTCGGGCGGCGGGGCCGGACAGATCTATCTCGCGCCGGAGACCGCGCGGGCCTTCGCCGCCGCTGAACAGGCTGGCGAGAAGGCCGGCGACAGTTTCGTCACCGTGGAGCGGCTCTTGCTGGCGCTCGCGCTCGATAAGGACAGCGAGGCGGGCAAGCTGCTCGCCAAAGGCGGGGTCAATCCGCAGAATCTCAACGCCGCGATCAATGCGCTGCGCAAGGGTCGCACCGCCGACAGCGCCTCGGCGGAAAACGCCTATGACGCGCTGAAGAAATATGCCCGTGACCTGACCCAGGCCGCGCGCGACGGCAAGCTCGACCCGGTGATCGGGCGCGACGAGGAAATCCGCCGCACCATTCAAGTGCTCTCCCGCCGCACCAAGAACAATCCGGTGCTGATCGGCGAACCCGGCGTCGGCAAGACCGCGATTGTCGAGGGGCTGGCGCTGCGCATTCTCAACGGAGACGTGCCGGAAAGCCTCAAGGACAAGAAGCTGCTCTCGCTCGATCTCGGTGCGCTGATCGCCGGCGCGAAATATCGCGGCGAGTTCGAGGAGCGGCTCAAGGCCGTGTTGCAGGAAGTCACCGCGGCCGAGGGCGGCATCGTGCTGTTCATCGACGAGATGCACACGCTGATCGGCGCAGGCAAGGCGGACGGCGCGATGGACGCCTCCAATCTGCTCAAGCCGGCGCTGGCGCGTGGCGAGCTGCACTGCATCGGCGCCACCACGCTCGACGAGTACCGCAAGCATGTCGAGAAGGATGCGGCGCTGGCGCGGCGCTTCCAGCCGGTGTTCGTGTCGGAGCCGACCGTCGAGGATACGGTCTCGATCCTGCGCGGCCTCAAGGAAAAGTACGAGCTGCACCATGGCGTGCGGATCGCCGATTCCGCGCTGGTCGCGGCAGCGACGCTGTCGAACCGCTACATCACCGACCGCTTCCTGCCCGACAAGGCGATCGACCTGGTCGACGAGGCGGCGGCGCGGCTGAAGATGCAGGTCGATTCCAAACCGGAAGAGCTCGACTCACTTGATCGCGAGATCGTGCGGCTCAAGATCGAGCAGGAGGCGCTGAAGAAGGAGACCGATGCCGGCTCCAAGAGCCGCCTGCAGACGCTGGAAGGCGAACTCGTCGATCTGGAAAAGAAGTCCGCCGACCTGACTTCGAAATGGCAAGCGGAAAAGAGCAAGCTGTCCGACGCGCAGAAGCTCAAGAGCGAGCTCGAGCAGGCGCGCACCGAACTCGCCAACGCCCAGCGCAAGGGCGAGTACCAGCGCGCGGGCGAACTGGCCTATGGTCGCATTCCCGATCTTGAGAAGAAACTTGCGGCTGTCGAGGCCAGCGAGAATTCCTCGACGATCGACGAGGCGGTGACCGCCGACAACATCGCGCAGGTGGTGTCGCGCTGGACTGGTGTGCCGGTCGACAAGATGCTGGAAGGCGAGAAGGACAAGCTGCGGCGCATGGAGGACATGCTCGGCAAACGCGTCATCGGTCAGGCGCAGGCCGTGCGCGCGGTCTCGACCGCGGTGCGTCGTGCCCGCGCGGGGTTGCAGGACCCGAACCGGCCGATCGGCTCGTTCATGTTCCTGGGGCCCACCGGCGTCGGCAAGACCGAGCTGACCAAGGCGCTCGCCGAATATCTGTTCGATGACGAGACCGCCATGGTCCGGATGGACATGTCCGAATACATGGAGAAGCATTCGGTGGCGCGGCTGATCGGCGCGCCTCCCGGCTATGTCGGCTATGACGAGGGCGGCGCGCTGACCGAGGCGGTGCGGCGGCGGCCCTATCAGGTCGTGCTGTTCGACGAGATCGAGAAGGCGCATCCGGATGTGTTCAACGTGCTGTTGCAGGTGCTCGATGACGGCCGCCTGACCGACGGTCAGGGCCGCACCGTGGACTTCCGCAACACGCTGATCATCATGACCTCGAACATCGGTGCGGAATTCCTCGTCAACCAGCCGGAGGGTGAGGACACCGGTGCGGTGCGCGAGCAGGTGATGGCGATGGTGCGTTCACACTTCCGGCCGGAATTCCTCAACCGCATCGACGAAATCATCCTGTTCCACCGCTTGCAGAAGAGCGAGATGGGCCGGATCGTCGACATCCAGTTCGCCCGGCTGCGCAAGCTGCTGGACGATCGCAAGATCGAACTCGTGCTGGACGATCGTGCGCGCGACTGGCTTGCCGACAAGGGTTGGGACCCGGCCTATGGCGCGCGGCCGCTGAAGCGGGTGATCCAGCGCAACGTGCAGGACCCGCTGGCCGAGATGATCCTCGCCGGCGAGGTGCTGGACGGCGCCACGGTCGAGATCTCGGCCGGCAAGAGTAGCCTGACCTTCAACGGCAAGACGGCGCGATCCGTCGAGGAGGACGCCGAGCTTGAGGTGCCGCCGAAGCGCAAGCTGAACTGACCGACATCCAAACGGTAAAATGCGACGCGGCTGGCCCATGCCAGCCGCGTTTTCTTTTGGCGGGGCGCGGCCTTTGGCTGCAGACGAAAATTTTGCTTCCAAGATGCCGCCGAATTGGCAACAGATGGCACGGCCAATCTGGGTTGGGAGGCTATCTTGCCGTCATTCGTCCGTTCGGCCGTGCTGGCCGGTTGCCTGCTTGTGTCAGTGTCGATGCCGGTCGCGCCCGCGGCGGCGCAAGGTGACGCCATTCTCATTCTCGATGCCTCCGGTTCGATGTGGGGGCAGGTCGACGGCCAGTCGAAGATTTCGGCGGCGCGGCGCGCGGTCGATTCCATTCTCGCCAAATGGCGGCCCGGCGATCGCCTCGGCCTGATGACCTACGGCCATCGCACCAAGGGCGACTGCAAGGACATCGAACTGCTGGTGCCGGTGTCGAAGTTCGATCCGGCGCGGATTCGCGAGGCGGTGAACGGTCTCAATCCCAAGGGCAAGACGCCGATGGCCGACGCCTTGCGCGCTGCCGCCGAGGCGCTGCGCGCGACCGAGAACAAGGCCACCGTGGTGCTGGTTTCGGACGGCATCGAGACCTGCCACCCCGATCCGTGTGCCGTTGCCGCAGAGCTCAAGAAAGCGGGCGTCGGCTTCACCGCGCATGTAATCGGCTTCGACGTCGCCGATCCCGCCGCCAAGACCCAGCTTCAGTGCATCGCCCGCGCCACCGGCGGAGTTTATCTCGACGCCGGCAATGCCGACGGCCTTGAGAAGGCGCTCGGCCGCGCCGTCGAGGCGGCGCAGGGTGGCAAGGTGCAGAGCGAGGCGCCCGCCAAGCCGGTTGCCGATGCCTATCAGGGCAAGAACATCCGCGGCGTGGTGCGTCTGGGGCCGGGCCTCGATCCGATTACTGACAACAACAACGACGTGGTGTGGAGCTTCTTCACCCCGCGCGGCAGCGAGAAGGGCGAGCATGTCACGACCTTCTATGGCGCGCCGTTCGCCGACGTGATCGCGCCGGGACCGTATGTGCTGGAGGTTCAGTACGGCTTCGTGACGCGCCAGCATCCGATCACGGTGGAGAAGGGCAAGCCGCTCGCGCTCGATATCGTACTCGATGCCGGCTATGTCACCAGCGAGGGGACGGTGCAGGGCTCGGGCGAGAAGATGCAGGAGCCGACCTGGGAGGTGATGGACGCCAAGGGCGAGAACGTCACCACCGACTATAAGCCGGTGCCGCGTTTCGTGTTGCCGTCAGGCAGCTACACGCTGCGGCTGACGCGCGGCAGCGCCACCAGTGAGAAGGCATTCGTGCTGGCGGCGGGCGATTCGATCAACGTGCCGATGACGCTCGATGCCGGCCGGTTGCTGGTCAGCGCGGTCTATGCGCCGGGCGGCCCGAAGGCGGAGAAGGGTTTTGCCGTCGAGGTGCGCAAGCCGTCCGTCGAAGAGGGCAAGGATGGCGAATGGGTGGCGACCATCTACGACCCGCTGTCGAAGTTCGACCTGCCCACCGGCAGCTACGATGTCATCGCCTCGGTCGGCGTGGCGCGAAAAGTCGTGCGGGTCGAGATCAAGACCGGAGCGCCGACGCGGCTGGAGATCAATCTCGATGCCGGCGTGCTCGGCATGAAACTCGGTCCGGGAAAATCGGTCGAGATTTTCGGCACCGAACGCGACATCAACAACGAGCGGATGTCGTTCGGCACTTATTTCGACGAGAACCTCAATCTCGCGCTCGGCGCCGGCAACTACGTGGCGGTGATCTCGGGTGAGGGCGGCGAATCTCACGAGAAGGAGTTCAGCGTCACCGCCGGCAAGCGCATTGATGTCGATGCCCGGAAACAGTGAGGGCGGCAAATGCTGGCGCGGCCCCGCGCGCTATCGCCGGTGAAGACCGGGAGACGTCAGGCTCCGGTCGTCCGGGATCCAGAATGCGCTAGCGGATGCTGGCCTGGGTATTGGTGATTTTGGAGGAGATCGGCGGCAGTGAGGCGACCGGCGGCGGAGGCGGCGCATCCTGCGCTATCTTCGGCGCGTTGCGGGAGGCCATCATGCGATCGAGACGGTCGCGCTCGGTCTCGAAACCCGCGAGCAGCGGGCCCTCGAGCGAGCGTCCGCGCGGCAGCTTGACGCGCATCGGATCGACAAAGCGGCCGTTGACCAGAACTTCGTAGTGGACATGCGCACCGGTGGACATGCCGGTCGAGCCGACATAGCCGATCACCTGCCCCTGACGCACCCGCTTGCCCGGCTCCATGCCCTTGGCATAGGCGCTCATATGGCCGTAGGCGGTCTCGTAGCCGTTGGGATGCTTGATGCGGATGTATTTGCCGTAGCCGCC
>JAFKKO010000137.1 GCA_017305455.1 Hyphomicrobiales bacterium
CTTGTCCTGGGTCTGCGCCAGTTCGAGCTGCGACTTGGCCTTGTTGAGCGCGGTGGCGGCGGCAATGAAATCGTTCTGCGCCTGCACGGTGTCGGCGGCCTCGATCACGAACAGCGCCTGCCCCTGCTCGACATGATCGCCCGGCTTCGCCAGCAGCTTGGTGACTCGTCCGGCATAGGGCGAGAACACCTGGGTCGAACGGTCCTCGTTCACCGCGATCTTGCCTTCGGTGACGTGTTCGCCCCGAAACACATGGGTCTTGGCCGGCGCGGTGGTTAGGCTGGCCCATTCAGCCTCGGTCGGGGTATAGCGCAGCAGCCCCTTGCGGGACTGGCTGGAGATTTCCCATCGATCCTTGGGCTCTGAGGGCTGGCGGAATGCGGAGAAAACCGCGGCTCCCCCCACTAGCAGCACGCCGGCGAGGCCAAGAGCCAGCTTTCCCCGGCCAAGGCTACGGAGAGAGGCAACGGTTGGTACCCATCGGGGTGGTTTCTCGGCCACGACGACTTTCCATCAGGAGTGCGAACACGTTGCCTAATAGGGCTGCTTTCCGTTTTTAAACAATCAAAAAAACGCCGTTGGCCCCGATTCCGGGCAGATTTTCAGCGGGGAGTTAATACAAACGTCATCCGGGCGTTAATGAAAATCCCGTGACCGAGGCAGAATTCGAACATTTCGTGGATGGCGCGCTCTCAGGACGGGTTTTTCCGAAGAACGCTCACGCCCTGTCCCGTCAGAATCGTCCGACTCCGCGAGAGAATATCGCAGCGCATCCTTGGCCAGCCCCGTCAGATCGGCCGTGCGGTCGATCAGACGCTCGGCCACCAGATGAACGACCCGGTCCGGACTGCTCTGGACCCGGCCCTCCACCATGATCAGCCGCGATCCCATCACCTCCTTGCGGAACTGCGCCATGATCTTCGGCCAGACCACAATGTTGGCGATGCCGGTCTCGTCCTCCAGCGTCATGAACACGACGCCTTTGGAACTTCCCGGCCGCTGACGCACCAGCACGACGCCGGCGCAACTGACCCGTCGGCCATCATTGTCATGGGATACGTCCTGACACGGCACGATGCCCTCGCGCGTGAACATCGATCGCAAGAACTGCATCGGATGTCCCTTCAGCGATAGCCGGACGGTTTGATAGTCGGCCACCACCTGTTCGCCAAGCGGCATCTGCGGCAGCGGCGCGGCTCCCTCGTCCGGCTGCTCGCGCGCCGCGGCGGATTGGAACAGCGGCAGCGGCACATCGTCCGGCAGACGCCGTACCGTCCACAGCGCCGCGCGGCGGTCGAGGCCGAGCGAGCGAAATGCGTCGGCATCCGCCAGCAGGATCAGCGCGCGCTTGGGCAATCCGGTCTCGCGGGTGAAATCCTCCAGCGAGATGAACGGATGACGCTCGCGCGCCGCCACGATCCGTCCGGCCCAGTCCTCGGCCGCCGGCCGGCCGCGCGCCAGTCTCAGCCGCTCGTCATCCGGATCGGCATATTTGAACCCGTCGATCTGACGAAAGCCCAGCCGCAGCGCATGATGCCGGCCGCAGCGCTCCTCCAGCGTATTGTGCGCATGGCTGAAGGATACGTCGATCTCGCGCACCGTAACGTCGTTGTTGCGGGCATCGCCGACGATCTGCGCCGGGGCATAAAAACCCATCGGCTGCGAATTCAGAAGACCGCAAGCGAACGCATCGGGATGAAAGCATTTCAGCCATGACGAGACATAGACAAGCTGCGCGAAACTCGCGGCATGGCTTTCCGGAAAGCCGTAACTGCCAAAACCCTTGATCTGCTCGAAACAGTCGCGCGCGAATTGCGGATCGTAACCGCGCGCGATCATGTTGCCGACCATCTTCTTCTCGAATTGCGGCATGGTGCCGACATTGCGAAACGTCGCCATGGCGCGGCGCAGGCCGTTGGCCTCCTCGGACGTGAATTTCGCCGCCTCGATGGCGATGCGCATCGCCTGTTCCTGAAACAGCGGAATGCCCAGCGTCTTGTGCAGGACGCTTCTGAGTTCGTTTTTGTCGCCTCCCTTCGGATAAGGATACTCGATCTCCTCCGGCTTCATTTTCCGCCGCTTCAGATACGGGTGCACCATGTTGCCCTGGATCGGACCGGGCCGCACGATGGCGACCTCGATGACGAGATCGTAGAAATTGCGCGGCTTCAGGCGCGGCAGCATGTTCATCTGCGCCCGGCTCTCGACCTGAAAAACGCCGATGGATTCACCCCGGCACAGCATGTCGTACACCTCGGGCCGTGCATGCGGCACGTCCGCAAGCTCGTATCGCCTGCCCTTGTGATCCGCGATCAGATCGAAGCACTTGCGAATGCAGGTCAGCATGCCGAGCGCCAGCACATCGACCTTCATCATGTTCAGCGTATCGATGTCGTCCTTGTCCCATTCGATGAAAGTGCGATCGTCCATCGCGGCGTTGCCGATCGGCACATAAGTGTCGAGCCGGTCCTGCGTCAGCACGAAACCGCCGACATGCTGCGAGAGATGGCGCGGAAACTCGATCAGTTCGGCGGCAAGCGCGACGGCGCGGCGGATCATGCCGTTCTGCGGATCGAACCCCGCCTGCCTGACCTGTTGGTCGTCCAGACCATCGCCCCAGCTCCCCCACACCGTATCGGCGAGTGCGGCGGTGACATCCTCGGTCAGCCCCAGCGCCTTGCCGACATTGCGGATGGCGCTGCGCGGACGATAATGGATCACGGTGGCGACGATCGCCGCGCGATGCCGGCCATAGCGCTCGAAGACGTATTGCATCACCTCTTCGCGCCGGTTGTGCTCGAAATCGACATCGATGTCCGGCGGCTCGCGGCGCTCCTGCGACAGAAACCGCTCGAACAGCAGATCGATCTCAACCGGATTGACCGAGGTGATGCCCAGCACGAAACAGACGACGGAATTGGCCGCCGATCCCCTGCCCTGACACAGAATGTGCCGAGAACGCGCATAGTGGACGATGTCGTGCACCGTGAGAAAATAATGCGCGTATTTCAGCCGCTGGATCAGCGCGAGTTCCTTCTCAATAGTTTGACGGATGGCGGGAGATACGCCTTCCGGAAAATACTTGCGGACACCGGCCCATGTCAGATCCTCTAGATGCTGCTGCGCCGTCTTGCCCGGCGGCACCGGCTCATCGGGATACTGATATTCGAGATCCTTGAGCGAGAACGAGATCAGGTCGGCAAAACGGACGGTCTCGGTCAAAGCCTCGGGAAAATCACGAAACAGTTTCGCCATCTCCTGCGGCGTCTTCAAATGCCGCTCGGCATGCGCCTCCAGCGTTCTGCCGATGGCATGAATTGTAACCTTCTCGCGAATGCAGGTCAGCACATCCTGCAGCATCCGACGTCGCGGCAGGTGATACAGCACATCGTTGGTGGCAATCAGCGGCACGCGGGCGACGGCGGCAATCCGCTGCAGGCGGGCCAGGCGGCGCTTGTCGTCGCCGCGATGGAACAGGCTGGCCGCGAGCCAGGTTCTTCCACCTTGCATCCGACCCAACGCATCGAGCACCGAAAGCAGCCTTCCGGCCTGAAAGCGATACGAGGGCACCACAATGAACAGAAGACCTTCGCTGAATTCCTCAAGGTCTTCGAAACGCAAATGACATTCGCCCTTCCCGGCCGCGAGCTTGCCCTTGCTGAGCAGCCGGCAAAGCCGGCCGTAAGCCTCGCGATTGCGCGGATAGGTCAGAATGTCCGGCGTGCCATCGCTGAAAACCAGGCGCGTGCCGACCAGAAATTTCGGACGATAACGAATCTTTCTGTTGCGATTTCCCAGTTCGGCATAGGCGCGCACCACACCGGCCAGCGTGTTACGGTCGGCAATGCCGATGCCGTACATTCCGTATTTGCTGGCGCGATGCACATATTCCTGCGGATGCGACGCGCCGCGCAGGAACGAGAAGTTCGAGGTCACGCCGATTTCGGCATAAACGGTCATGCGAACAGTCCGTGCATGAACCAGCGAAACTGCCGGACCTCCCGCCGGTAGATGCCCTGACGATAAAGCCAGAACCGCAGCCCCTCCTTGTCCTCGACGCGAAAGTAATCGCGGGTGCGCGCAGACTTTGAAGAGGGCTCGGACCGGAAAGACGACGCGTCCGGCTCCATCCACCACTCCATCGCGATCCGCTCGGGGCCTTCGACACGCATCACGCGATGCTGCGACTTGCGCCATTTGAACTGCGCCGGTGGCCCATCGGGAAACATCGCCATCACCTCGATCTCTTCGGGCGGATCGAACAGCCGGAGCGGCCGCAGCGGCGGCTCCTCTTCGACCCGCGCCGGCCATACCGCACGCGCGGCATCATCGAGATGACGTTGCGCGGACGCGGTCAGCACCGCGCGTTCAGGAATGTGCGTGTCTTGCGGCAGATGGATCACGACGCGCCGGCCACCGATCCGCGCGGCAATGCGATCGATCAGCATCGACACTTCGTCATTATTCTGCGCATGCGCGTCGAGATCGCGTTGCTCCTGCACCACGGTCTCGACATGGCTGGCGGACAAGCGGATCAGGTCGAAACCAAAACCGGGATCGAGCGGATCGGCCAAGGCGTCCAGCCGCTCGCGAAACAGCCGCCCGATCGTCGCGGTCCGGGTCACCGGTTGCCCCGCCTCCACGCCAAGGCGCCGCACCACGCCATCGGTGCGAAAGAAGCTGGCTTCCAGTTGCCGCGCACCCTTGCCGTGCCGCTCCATCGCAGCCACCAGCATCTGGGAAAGGTCCGCGAGCGCCGCCGCGATCACCCCATCGGTCGCCACCGGCTCGGCGAACCGCTTTTCCATCAGGTAGTCGGGCGCGGGCCGGCGCGGCGAGATCGGCGCATCGCGCTGTCCCAACGCCTGTTGCAGCAAGGAGGTGAACTGCGCACCAAACCGCGCGGCGATCTCATGCGGCGCGCGTGCGGCGACATCACCGATGGTCTTGAGACCGGCGCGCCGCAGCCCGTGCGTGATCGCATCGTCGGCGCCAAGCGCGAACACCGGCAGGCCGCTGACAGCGGCCGCCTCCCCGCCATTTGTCACCACACATCCCCGCCTCGCCCGTGTCAGCGTGCGGGCGCAGGCCGGCGTCGCCGCAATCGCCGCATTGACGATGAAACCCTGACGACCCAGCGCCTCGCACACCGCGTGCAGCATCGTCTGTTCACCACCGAACAGATGCGCGCAGCCAGAGATATCAAGAAATAGGCCGTGCGGCGGATCAAGCGCGACCAGCGGCGTGAAGCGATCGCACCAGTCGGCGATGTCGCCGAGCGTCTTGGTGTCCGCCGTTTCATCGGCGTCGAACACGCGGATGTCGGGACAGATCGCGCGCGCATTGGCGAGCGGCAGGCCGACGGCAAGGCCGATCGCTGCCGCGGCATCGTTCAGCGCCGAAATCTGCAGCGCGTTGTTCTGTCTGACGACAACGGCCCAGGGTCGGCCGCTATCCGGCGCGCCGCCCCCGCGCGACAACGCGCGCTTGATACGGTCGGTCGGCAGGCGCGGCAGCCACAGGCTGAGAATGCGCCGCCGGTTCACGGAAAAGGCACTCATCACATTTCCATTCCATGAGCCACTGCCCAATGGGGCCATGACGATTGCGGACAAGCTGGACATCGAGCATTGGCGCGCCCCAGACGCGCCATGCGTCATCCGGCGGCGAGCGCGCCGCGCGCACGACCCACCGCGTCTCCGCCGTACTGGGCGATGGCGTGGCCGCAAGGCGCAGCACCAGTCCGGTGACGCCGGAACTGCGCGCCGCCAGCGTGAGCTTGCGGCTGGCGACAAGATCGAACGCGCGCACCTCGCCCCAGACTTCCAGCACCACGCTGCCGAGCGCATCGCAGGCGAAGCCATCCGCTGCGATCCGGAGCGCCGTCTCCGCATCCGCGGCATGCACCATCACCACCTGCCGGGGATCGCAACCCAGCTCAGCCAACCCGCTGATCGACAGCGCGCCGCATTCGATCGCGGTGAAATCCTGCCTCACCCACAACAGCGGCCGCCGCGCTGAGACCCGCCGTGCCAGTCCGGCGACAAACCCCGCCGCCGCGGCGCTCTGCCGCCCACCTTCGGCGAACACCTCATGCATGGCGCCTCGCGCCAGCCCGCCGGAAAGCGCCCCATCGGCCCCGGCATGACCAAGCTCCGCACGTCCGAAGGCGAGACCGCAAGCGCCCTCCTCAAGGCGCTCGATCTGACCCCGCAGACTCGCAAGCGTGCTGATGCGTGCGCCAGTCATGCGCCGCTCCCGGTGGTCAAGGCTGTCATCCTATGAAACGGATGACCAGCCTGATTGTTCATGATATGTTCTAATCAAGCAAACAGGCCATGGCGAGTCAACCGGACTCTTCATGGCTCGATTTTGCCAGCAGCAACAATGAGATCGACGGATGAACCTGCAACGCAAGCTAGCCATCCTGGCCGACGCCGCCAAGTATGACGCCTCCTGCGCCTCCAGCGGCACCTCAACCCGCGACAGCCGCGACGGCAAGGGCGTCGGCTCTACCGATGGCGGCATGGGCATCTGCCATTCCTACGCGCCGGACGGCCGCTGCATCTCGCTCCTGAAGATCCTGCTCACCAACGCCTGCAACTACGACTGTCTCTACTGCATCAACCGCGCGTCCTCGAACGTGCCGCGCGCCCGCTTCACGGTGGAGGAAGCCGTGCAGCTGACACTCGACTTCTATCGCCGCAACTACATCGAGGGCCTGTTCCTGTCCTCCGGCATCATCCGCAGCCCCGACTACACCATGGAGCAGGTGGTGCGGGTGGCGAAGAGCCTGCGCGAGGACCATCACTTCCGTGGCTACATCCACCTCAAGACCATTCCCGAGGCCGACGACGCGCTGATCGCCGAGGCCGGCAGATATGCCGACCGCCTCAGCATCAACATCGAGGTGCCGACCGAAACGAGTCTCAAGACGCTCGCGCCGGAGAAGGACGTGCGCGCCATCCGTCGCACCATGGGCCGGCTGCGGCTGAAACTCGACGAGGCGCAGGAGAACGCAAGCGACGAGCGCGCGCCGCGCTTCGCGCCCGCCGGCCAGAGCACGCAGATGATCGTGGGCGCCGATGCCGCGAGCGACCGAACCATTCTTCAGACCAGCGCCAACCTCTACGGCTCCTATCGCCTGAAGCGCGTCTATTATTCCGCCTTCAGCCCGATCCCCGACGCCAGCCGCGATCTGCCGCCCCGCGCGCCACCGCTGTTGCGCGAGCACCGCCTCTACCAGGCCGACTGGCTGATGCGCTTCTACGGCTTCGAGGCCGAGGAGATCACCGATCCGCGCGGCGACGGCATGCTGCCGCTCGACACCGACCCCAAGCTGGCCTGGGCGCTGCGTCACCGCGAGCGGTTTCCCCTCGACATCAACACCGCGAGCCGCGAGGAGCTGTTGCGGGTGCCGGGCTTCGGCGTGAGGACGGTGGAGCGCATCCTCGCCGCGCGCCGCGTCGCCCATCTGCGCGCCGCCGATCTCGCTCGCCTCAACGTGCCGCGCACCAAAGCGCTGCCCTTCATCGTGCTTGCCGACCACCGGCCGGCGCCAGCGCTGCTCGACAGCACTCGCCTCGCCCCGCTGCTGCGTCCGCCGCCGCGGCAGTTGGGGTTCGGGTTTTAGAACAATTCGCCGTCATTGCGAGGAGCGCAGCAACGAAGCAATCCAGATCGGATTCGCCGTGAGCGCAGGCTGAATTGCTTCGCTTCGCTCGCAATGACGGGAGAGTATCACGGGCGTGCGTCCGTGACGAATGAGAGGAAAATTGATGCACACCATCGTTCTCGACAGCGAGACCGATTTCGACGGCTGGCGCGCGGCGGCGCGGACACTGGCGCAGAACGGCGTGCCGCCGCAGGACATCGTGTGGACGGTGGCCGGCCGCGCGCCGGAATTGTTCGCACCGACCGAACTTCCATCCTGCGAAAACGCGCCTGCCTTCACCGTGCAGGCCGCCTTCATCGAGATCGCGCGCATGGCGATCCTGCATCGCGATCCCGAACGCTTCGCCCTGCTCTACCGGCTGCTGTGGCGGCTGCGCGCCGATCCAGTAATCATGAACAATCCCGTCGACGCCGACGTCATCCGCGCCAGGACGCTGGCGCGCGAGGTGCGCCGCGACGAGCACAAGATGCACGCCTTCGTGCGCTTCCGCGAATTCGGCAGCGGCGACGCGACACGCTTCGTCGCCTGGTTCGAGCCCACGCACCACATCGTCGAGCTGGCGACGCCGTTCTTCGCGCGGCGCTTCGCCAGCATGGCGTGGTCGATCCTGACGCCGGAACGCTGCGCGCACTGGGACGGGCACGCTCTCACTTTCACCGCGGGCGCGACGCGCGCTGATGCGCCATCGGACGATCCCTTGGAGGAGACCTGGCGCACCTATTACGCCAGCATCTTCAATCCGGCACGGCTCAAGGTCAAAGCGATGCGGACCGAGATGCCGAAGAAATACTGGCGGAACCTTCCCGAGGCCTCCATGATTGATCCGCTGATCGCCGCAGCCGCGCGCACCACCCAGGTCATGATCGCGCGCGAGGCCCCGGCGCCCCGCCTCGCGCGACAGCGGAAGGACGCACCGATGACCGCACCCGCGCTTCACAAGCCGGACAGCCTCGCCGCGCTGCGCGCCGAGGCCGCGCATTGCCGCGCCTGTCCGCTGTGGAAGGACGCGACCCAGACCGTATTCGGCGAAGGTCCCGAACACGCCTCCCTCATGCTGGTGGGGGAGCAGCCCGGAGACAAGGAAGACCTTGCCGGCAAGCCGTTTGTCGGTCCCGCCGGAATGATGCTGGACCGAGCTCTGGTGGACGCCGGGATCGAACGCAACAAGGTCTACGTCACCAACGCGGTGAAGCATTTCAAATTCGTGCCGCGTGGCAAGATCCGCCTGCACCAGAAGCCGAGCACGCCGGAAATCCGGGCGTGCCGGCCATGGTACGAGCGCGAGCTTGCCTTGATCCAGCCCGCGCTCGTCATGGCCATGGGGGCGACGGCCGCGCAAAGCGTGCTCGGCAAGATCACCCCGATCGGCAAAAATCGCGGCCGTGTCATCGATCTCGACGATGCCACCAAGGCGCTCGTCACCGTTCATCCGTCCTATCTGCTCCGGCTGCCGGATGAAGACGCGCGGGCGCGCGAATATGCCGCCTTCGTCAAGGACCTCCAGCTCGCGGCCTCGGTCCTGCGCAAGCTGAAGGCGGCGTGAATCACATCACTCGGCCCCTCACCCCGGCCCTCTCCCCGCAAGCGGGGAGAGGGAGAAGCAAGAAACTTACGCCGCCAGCGCTTCCGAATTGACCTCGCCTTCCGCCAGCACCGTCAGGTCGCGATCGGTCTGGTGCTCCTCCTGCAGGGTTTCATCGAGCAGGTCGGCAGCCTCGTCCATGCCGAGCTTCTCCGCCCAGGCCTTAAGCGTGCCGTAGCGTGAGATCTCGTAATGCTCGACGGCCTGCGCAGCAGCCAAAAGACCTGCATCAAGGGCTTCGCATCCCTTGTATTCGTCCATGATCTCCTTGCCCTCGTCGAGGATGCCTTCGATAGCATCGCAGGTCTTGCCCTTCGGAGCCTGACCCAGCAGCGCGAACACCTGCTCCAGACGGTCCACCTGGCCTTCGGTCTGCTCCCAATGGTTCTCGAACGCGGCGCGCAGATCGTTCGAATGCGCCGCCTTGGCCATCTTCGGCAGCGCCTTTAAAATCTTGTTTTCCGCGTAATAGATGTCCTTGAGGGTATCGAGAAAGAGATCGTGGAGAGTCTTGTCTTTCGCCGCCGGCCGGCGTGCGGCCGGCCGACGCGCGGGCGCTCGCTTTGTCGTAGACCGCCTCGCCGTCGCCGCCTTTCGCGCGGGAGAGCGCCGGACTGTCGATTTCTTGCCCGCGCGCTTTGCCGTTTTGCGTGCCGCTGCTCGTCTTGCCATCTGTCTTCTCCGCCTGTTGAGGGATCATTGCGGCCCTTCAACGCGACGTGATCGAACAGGTTCCGGCAGGTCCGGCGTTCAGACCGCGAGTTGGGTCTCGACCAGCCTCGCCCAGTAGGACACGCCATAGACGATGGCTTCGTCATTGAAGTCGTAGGCCGGGTGATGCAGCCCCGCGCTGTCGCCATTACCGATGAAAATGAAGGCGCCGGGCCGCGCTTCGAGCATATAGGCGAAGTCCTCCGCACCCATCACCGGCGGAATATCGGAACTGACATTGTCCGCGCCTGCCACTTCCGCGGCCACCCGCACCGCCACATCCACCTGCCCCGCGTGATTGACCAGCACGGGATAGCTGCGCTCATAATTCAGCGTGATCCGCGCCCCGGTCTGCAACGCGACGCCGGCAACGATTTCGCGCACCCGCTGCTCGACCAGATCGCGCATCTCGGCCGTCAGCGTCCGTGCGGTGCCCAGAATCTCCGCGGTCTGCGGAATGACGTTACGGGCGTCGCCGGCCCTGAACTGGCACATCGACACCACGACCGCCTCGAGCGGATCGACGCTGCGCGAGACGATGCTCTGCAGCGCCACCACGAGTTGCGAGCCCACCAGCACCGAATCGATACTCTTGTGCGGGCGCGCCGCATGGCCGCCGAGACCTTCGATGTGGATGTTGATGTGATCGGTCGCCGCCATGGTGGGCCCGACACGGGTGGCGAAAGTGCCGATCGGCATACCGGGGCTGTTGTGCATGCCGTAGACCCGATCGATGCCGAACCGGTCCATCAACCCGTCCCTGATCATCGCGTCGGCGCCCGCCCCGCCCTCTTCCGCGGGCTGGAAGATCATGATCGCCTCCCCGGCGAAATTGCGGGTCTCCGCAAGATAGCGCGCCGCGCCCAGCAGCATCGCGGTATGGCCGTCATGGCCGCAGGCGTGCATCTTGCCCGGTACAGTCGAGCGATACGGCGCGTTGGTCTCCTCCTCGATCGGCAGTGCATCCATATCCGCACGCAGGCCCAGCGCCTTGATGCCGCTACCGTTCGCCGGCTTGTTTCCCTTGATGCGGCCGACCACGCCGGTGCGGCCAAGACCGGTCACCACCTCGTCGCAACCGAATTCGCGCAGACGGTCCGCGACGAACGCCGCGGTGCGATGCACATCGTACATCAGTTCGGGATGAGCATGCAGATCACGCCGCCACGCCTTGATTTCGGGTTGCAGGGCAGAAATGCGCTCGACAATGGGCATTCGCAAACTCGTGGCCGTGGACTATGCAACAAGAGTAGCATGGACAAGTCATGGACCCAACAATGGCGAGCGCGCTAAATCCTTCTGGCGGCTTGCGGGGCCAGCTCATTCCAGAACAAGAATTTCAACGCGCGGGCGGAAATAGTCATGATGAAAAAGATCGATGGAGAATTCGACTATATCGTTGTCGGCGCCGGCACCGCCGGCTGCATCGTCGCCAACCGCCTGTCGGCCGATCCGCGCAACCGCGTTCTGATTCTCGAAGCCGGTGGCCATGACGACTGGATCTGGTTTCACATCCCGGTCGGCTATCTGTTCGCGATCGGCAATCCGCGCTCCGACTGGATGTTCAGGACCGAACCGGAGGCTGGCCTCAACGGTCGTTCGCTGCATTATCCGCGCGGCAAGGTGATCGGCGGCTCCTCCGCCATCAACGCCATGATTTGCATGCGCGGCCAGGCCGCTGACTACAATCACTGGCGGCAACTCGGCCTCACCGGCTGGGGCTGGGACGATGTGCTGCCCGCGTTCAAAAAGATCGAAGATCATTTCCTCGGCGCCGGCGACCTGCACGGCGCCGGCGGCGGTTTCCGCGTGGAAGCGCCGCGCCTGTCGTGGAAGGTGCTCGACGTGGTCGCGGAGGCCGCGAGCCAAGCCGGCATCCGGCGTGTGGCCGACTTCAACACCGGCGACAACGAAGGCATCGGCTATTTCCATGTCAATCAGAAGCGTGGCCGGCGCTGGTCGGCGGCGCGCGGTTTTCTCAAGCCGGCGCTGACGCGCCCCAACCTCCGGCTGGAGACCGGCGTCGTGGTCGATCGCCTGATCGTGGAGAACGGCCGCGCCGTCGGCATCCGCTTCCATCAAGGCAATGAGACCGTCGAAGCCCGCGCGAAGGGGGAAGTAGTCCTGTGCGCCGGCTCAATCGGATCGACCCAGGTGCTGCATCGCTCCGGCATCGGCCCGCAGGAATGGCTCGCACCGCTCGGCATCGACACGGTGCTCGACAAGCAAGGCGTCGGCCGCAACCTGCAGGATCACCTCCAACAGCGCGCGATCTACAAGGTCGAGGGCATCCGCACGCTCAACGAGACTTACTACAACCTGCTGCAACGCGGCTGGATGGGCGTCAACTACGCCCTGCGCCGGCGCGGGCCGCTCACCATGGCGCCCTCGCAGCTCGGCATCTTCACGCGCTCGAATCCGAACCGCGATCGCGCCAACATCCAGTTTCACGTCCAGCCGCTGTCGCTCGACAAGTTCGGCGATCCGCTGCACCGCTTTCCGGCGATCACCATCAGCGCCTGCAACCTGCAACCGACATCGCGCGGCGTGATCCGTCTACGCTCCAATGAACTGAATGCGGCGCCGATCATCGCGCCGAACTATCTTGCGACCAATGAGGATCGCGAAGTCGCGGCCGACGCCATTCGCGTCACGCGCCGGCTGATGAAACAGCCCGCCCTCGCGCCGTATCGCCCGACGGAATATCTGCCCGGTCCGTCGGTCGGCGACGACGACGCCTCGCTCGCCAAGGCGGCGGGCGATATCGGCACCACGATCTTCCATCCGGTCGGGACGGCGAAGATGGGAGCAGCCAACGATCCGATGGCGGTGGTCGATGAACGATTGCGGCTGCGCGGCATCGAGCGTCTGCGCGTCATCGACGCTTCGGTGATGCCCACGATCACGTCGGGCAATACCAATACACCGACGGCGATGATCGCCGAGAAGGGTTCCGCAATGGTCCTGGAGGATAACCGGTAAGCATCCTGCGACGTTAAGAGGCGTATTTCGACGCAAATACGCCCTGCATTTGCCCGGTTCCTTGTCTGTATGACACACCTGCGGAAATAACGGCGGGGAATCCGGCAAAGGGAATGTTGCTGCTGGAATTCCCGCGTAGCGAACCTTACTTTCGAATCATCCCGCTTATCGCCCAGATCAACGAAGGACGACAATGCTCAGAACGCTTCTCATTGCCTCACTCTTTGCCTCGGCTGCGACTGCCGCCATGGCGCAGAATCAGACTCGCGGCGGCACGCCGGATGAGCAGAAAGCCTGTTCGAAGGATGTTTCACGCTATTGCCGTCCCGTGATGAACGAGTCTGATCTCGTCATCCTGTCCTGCCTGCAGCAGCACCGGCCCAAGATCAGCAAGGCCTGCGACGCTGTGCTCGCCAGCCACGGCCAGTAATTTCAAGAGCCTCTCGACACACAAAGTCCGCCGCGTCGTTTCCGATGCGGCGGATTTGCATGAACGGCCGCCGGTCGGTCAGGCGGATTTGCGCACCGCGTTGTCCATCAGCGTCTTGCCGAGCGACCACACCGCGCCCGGCACGCGGTGGCTCGCCGCAATCACCGAATCGAACGCGCCTTCGATCCAGGCGCAGTCCTCGTCCGTCACCGTGAGCGGCGACAGCAGCTTGACGGTGTGGCTGGCATGGCCCGCCACCTGCGTCAGAATCCTGTGATCCTTGAACAGCGGAATGGTGATGAGCTGGCAGAACAGGCCCTTGCTCGCGCTCTCCAGCAGATTCCACGAAGCGCGCAGCGCCAGCGACTTCGGCGGGCCGAACTCGATGCCGATCATCAGGCCCTTGCCGCGTACGTTCTTGAGCAGCTCGTATTTCGGAATCATCGCATCAAGGTTCGCCATCAGGCGTTCGCCCTGCCGCGCGGCGTTCTCGATCAGCTTCTCTGACTTCAGCACTTCCAGGGTGGCGATGCCGGCCGCCATCGCCAGATCGTTCTTGGCAAACGTGGACCCATGCACCACCGCGCGATCCATCCGGTCGAAGATCTTGTCGAAGATCGCCTTGCGGGTCAGCACCGCGCCGACCGGCACATGGCCGCCCGACAGCGACTTCGACAGCAGCACCATGTCGGGCTCGACATTCCAGTGCTCGACGGCGAGGAAGCGGCCGGTCCGGCCCATGCCGGTCTGGATCTCGTCGGCGACGAAGATAGTGCCGTACTTCTTGCACAGCGCGGCGGCGCCCGGCAGGAAATCGTCATCCGGAATGTTGACGCCCTTGCCCTGGATCGGCTCGACGACGAAAGCGGCGACCTGACGAGACGCCAGCGCCCGCTCCAGCGCCGCAAGATCGTTGAACGGAATCACGGAGCAATCGGGCAGCAGCGGACCAAAGCCGCCGCGGAAATTAACATCGTCGGTCAGCGACAGTGAACCGTAGGTCAGCCCGTGATAGCCGTGGTCGCAATAGACGATGCCGGAACGCCCGGTCGCGCCGCGCGCGAACTTGATCGCCGCCTCGACGCATTCCGTTCCGGAATTGGCGAAAAACACCTTATCCAGATATGGCACCCGCGCGATCAGGCGCTCCGCCAGAATGCCGGCCAGCGTGGACAGATCGAGCTGGACCAGGTTGGCGAACTCGCTGTCGAGAACGCTCTTGAGGGCGTCGCGAATCACCGGGTGGTTGCGACCGACCGCAAAAACGCCAAATCCGCTAAGGAGATCGAGATATTTTTCGCCGTCGCGATCGAAAAGATATTGCCCTTGTCCGCGCTGGAACCCAACATCATACCCGATGGTTTTGAGCACCCGAACGAGCTGTTCGTTCAGATAACGAGTATGGAGAGTCCCGCGCTGAAACTGCCGGTCCGCGAATATCTCGGAAATGTCTATATTTGCTTTCACCATAGGCTACATACGTCGGCTGATGGGCGCTTCGTCAACCGAAAAAAAGCAGGGCGGCGATTTGACGTCGCGACGGAACTTGGACGAGGCTGAAGCGGTTCGACACATTTTCTTCTCTTCGACCTATCTTCTCTTCGACCTATTTCTTCGACCATTGCGGTTGTACGCGAGGACTCATGCGAAAAGTAACGTATCCTGCGCTATTTCTGGCCATGACATGCGGCATGGCTCATGCCGCCGACCCGCTGGGTGACTGGCTGGTCGAAGACAAGGTCGCCACCATCAAGATCGTCGACTGCAACAGCCGCCTCTGGGGCGTGGTGTCCGCCGAGAAAACCCCCGGCGGGGTGGACAGCCAGAACCCCGACAAGGCGAAACGGACGCGCCCGACCCTCGGGATGCCGGTACTGCTGAACATGAAGAAAGTGACCGACGAAAAAGACAAGTGGGAAGGCCAGATCTACAACGCCAAGAACGGCAAAACCTATGAGGCCTCCATTCAACTTAAGTCGCCGAACAGGCTCGAAGTCGAAGGCTGCGTGATGAGCATCCTCTGCGGCGGCCAGACCTGGACGCGCGCGCCGGAGAATGTTTTCGGCCCCAACACCAAGACCTTGTCGACATCCTCCAATCCACCTGCTGCCGGCCCCAAGACGGGATCATCCCCCACCCCGGCACCGCCCGTGGTCGGCGCAGCCAAGTCGCACCCGGCTCCCGGCCACACTCCGCCCAAGGTGATCGGACAGAAAACGGCACCCGCCGATCCCGCTCCGGTGTCCGAGATCTGCCTACTCCCCGAGATCGCGGGGGCGGCCCATTAGCGCGGGCTGAAACAGCACCGCGGCGGCGAGCGTCGTGACCAGCGACAGCGCCATCAGCTTGCCCATGCTCGATGTGCCCGGATGGCTCGACAGCCACAGGCTGCCGAAGGCGGTGGCCGTCGTCATCGCGCTGAAGAAGATCGCACGGGTCAGACTCGACTGCAGCAGGTTGGTATGCCCTGCCCGCCACGCCGTGACGTAGTAGATCTTGAACGCCACGCCGATACCGAGCAGCAGCGGCAGAGCGATGATGTTGGCGAAGTTCAGCGGCAGGTCGATCAGCACGCAGATCTCCAGCGTCACCACACCGGCGAGAATGAGCGGCACCAGCGTCAGCAGCACGTCGCCGATCCTGCGCAACACGATGTAGAGCAGGATCGAGATCGACAATAACGCCCAGCCGCCGGCCTGGATGAAGGCCATAACAATGGTGTGGCCCGATTCCAGGATCGAGATCGGACCGCCGGTCGCGTTCGGCTCGACCTTCTGCACGGCGGCCGCGAAAGCCCGCAACGTATCGTTGTCGTTCGGATCACCCTTCGGCTGCGCCTCGACGCGCACGCGTCCGTCGGCGGTCATCCAGTCGCTGACCAGTTCAGGCGGCAGCGACTTGATGGTCACAGGCTGCGCCTTGAGCGAATTTCGCACCTGCTCGATCATGGTGGCGAGCGGTGACAGAAAGACCTTCTCGGCCTTGTCGCGCACCGATTTGTCGGACTGCGACAGTCGCGTCAGCGCATCGGCAAGACGGTTGGCGGCGGCGGCCGGCTCGGGTCCGGACTTGGCCGCAACACGGCGCAGACTGGTGGCGGCATCCGCCAGCGCCACGACGTTATCGGCATCGGACGGCGGCGAGCCGGGGCGCGCCTTGAACACCGGATCAAGCGTCGCGGCGCCCTTGCGGATAATCGCAAGCTTGGCCTGCTGATCGTCCGGAACGAAACTGTCGAGCGAGATCACCCGCGCCACTTCCGGCACCTTCGACAACCGCTCCTGCACCTCCTTGGCGGCGGCAAGCGAGGGCGTAATCACCTCCACCGCGCTGGTGCCGGTCTCCGGATCGCGGCGCAGATCGAGATAGGTCGCAACGGATTCGACCTTCGGACTGCGCAGATTCATCGGGTTGAAATCGAAGCGCAGGAAATAGAGCAGCGGCAACCCGAGCACCGCGATGCCGAGCGTGATCGCCACGATCGCGATGCGATGATTCTCCAAGAAGCGATCGACCGGAGCCAGGAAGGCATAGCCTACCGGCTCGGCCTCGCCCGGCGGGTTGAGCAGCTTGAGCAGCGCCGGCAGCACGGTGATCGCGAAAATGAACGCGATCAGCATGCCGGCGCCCGCGACCTTGCCGAGTTCGGAGACGCCCTTGTAGTTGGTCGGCAGGAACGACAGGAAGCCGGCGGCGGTCGCCACCGCGGCCAGCGTCAGCGGCACGGCGGAAAACTTCGCCGCCTGCTCCAGCGCCTCCTGCAGGTCGGGATTCTCGTAACGCTCGGAGCGATAGCGCACGCTGTACTGGATGCCGAAATCGACGCCCAATCCCACGAACAGGACGAAGAACGCGATCGAGATCAGGTTGAACGAGCCTGCGATCATCAAGGCCACCGCAGTCGTCACCGACAGACCGATGGCCAAAGTGAGAAACACCGCGCCGATGATCTTGGGCGAATGGAGCGCGCACCACAGGATGAACAGCACGACCAGAACGGTCACCGCGCCGTTGAGGACAGCGCCCTCCTGCACCGTGCCAAATTCCTCGTTGGCAATCGGAACAGGTCCGGTCAGCCGCACCCGCGCATGAAAATCCTTGTCGAAATTGAGATCGCTGGCCGCCTGGCGGATGGCGTCGGTCGCCACCTTGCCCGGCTCCAGCGCCTGAAAGTCCAGGATCGGCTGGATCGTGAGCAGCACGCGGCGATCGGACTCGGTCAGCGGCTCACTGCTCGCCAGTTGGCGCCATGAGAACGTGCCATCGCCGGTCTTGAGCACCTGCTCGACACTGTCGGCTACCACATTCAGCGGGCGGGTCAGGGAATCGCGAGAGAACCGGCCGCGCTCTGCGCCGGCAAGCCCGGTCTCCAGCACGCCGGTCAGGCCGCGGATACTGGGATCATCCACCAGAATGTCGAAGAACGGCTGCGCGGCTTGCAATTGCCCGACCCGCTGCCCGACCTCCGCGGTCGGCAGGAACAACAGGCCGTTGTTCTCGAAGAACGGGCCGCCGGCCGGACGGCGGACCCAGCGAAACTTGTCGGTTTGCGGCGCGAGCTTTTTCTCCAGCGCCACCGCCGCCTGCTGCGCCAATTCCGGGGTCGCGGCCTCGACAACAGCCAGAATTAGTTCGTGATGACCGGGAAATGCCTTCTCATAGGCGATCTCGCGTTGCCGCCAGTCCAGATTTGGCGAGATGAGCTGGGCAACGTCGGTGCTGATGGCAAAGTGCTTTTGCGCGTAAATGCCTGAAATAACGGCTAGAATTATACCAACGATCAGGGTGAACCATGCGTGTCGGGTACAGGTTCGCACCAGGGAAACGACAATCCTTGTCAGCACGTTCTTTCTTTCTATCTGAAGCAGTCGAAGCAAAAATTTGAGGCTTTTGGCGACTTGAGGAGTTAACTCTGATTGAGCCGATCGGTGCCCTTAGGCCACACAATAGTGGCATCACACGGGGATTATCGAGAATTACTGCTCAATAGCTGCCATAATGGTACACTCGTCGCCGTTCACGCCTTGTTCCAAGTTGCACTGGAAAACCTCCTGATGACCTCTTCGACTCCTCTGCTCGACCGAATCAAATCCCCAGCCGATCTGCGGAATTTGAAAGAAAGCGATCTACCACAGGTCGCCGCGGAGTTGCGCGCCGAGACCATCAACGCGGTCGCCGTCACCGGCGGCCACCTCGGCTCGGGCCTTGGCGTGGTGGAACTGACAGTTGCCCTGCATCATGTCTTCAATACGCCGAACGACCGGCTGATCTGGGACGTCGGTCATCAGGCCTACCCGCACAAAATCCTCACCTGCCGCCGTGAACAAATTCGCACGCTGCGTCAAGGTGGTGGGTTGTCCGGCTTCACCAAGCGCGCGGAGAGTGAGTACGACTGCTTCGGCGCTGCGCATTCGTCTACTTCGATCTCGGCGGGTCTGGGCATGGCGGTCGCGCGCGATCTCGCCGGCGAGGACCGCAACATCATCGCCGTGATCGGCGACGGCGCGATGTCGGCCGGCATGGCCTATGAGGCGATGAACAATGCCGGCGCGATGGATTCGCGTCTGATTGTCATCCTCAACGACAACGAGATGTCGATCGCCCCGCCGGTCGGCGCGATGTCCGCCTATCTCTCACGCCTGATCTCCGGCAACACTTATCGTTCGCTGCGCGAGATCGGCAAGCAGGTCGCCAAGCGGCTGCCGAAATTCGTCGAGAAGGGCGCGCAGCGCGCCGAGGAATACGCCCGCGGCTTCCTGTCCGGCGGTACGCTGTTCGAGGAGCTCGGCTTCTATTACGTCGGCCCGATCGACGGCCATAACCTCGATCACCTGTTGCCCGTGCTCAAGAACGTCCGCGATTCCAAGGTCGGCCCGACGCTGATCCATGTCGTGACGCAGAAAGGCAAGGGCTACACCTACGCCGAGAGCGCCGCCGACAAGTACCACGGCGTCGTGAAGTTCGATGTCGTCACCGGCAAGCAGGCCAAGGCGCAAGCCAACGCGCCGACCTACACCCGCGTCTTCGGCGACAGCCTGGTGAAGGAAGCGGAGAAGGACGACAAGATCGTCGGCATCACCGCAGCGATGCCCGGCGGCACCGGCATCGACATTTTCAGCAAGGCGTTTCCGGAGCGCACTTTCGATGTCGGCATCGCCGAGCAGCACGCGGTGACGTTCGCCGCGGGCCTCGCCACCGAAGGCATCAAGCCGTTCGTCGCGATCTATTCGACCTTCCTGCAGCGCGCCTACGATCAGGTGGTGCACGATGTCGCGATCCAGAGCCTGCCGGTGCGCTTCGTGATCGATCGTGCCGGCCTGGTCGGCGCCGATGGCCCGACCCATGCCGGCTCGTTCGATCTCGCCTATCTCGGCTGTCTGCCCAATTTCGTGCTGATGGCGGCGGCTGACGAAGCCGAGCTGGCGCACATGGTCGCCACCGCCGCATCCATCAACGATCGTCCGTGCGCCTTCCGCTTCCCGCGCGGCGACGGCGTCGGCGTCGATCTGCCCGCCGCCGGCGTTCCGCTGGAAATCGGCAAAGGCCGCATCGTGCGCGAAGGCTCCTCCGTCGCCCTGCTCTCGCTCGGCACCCGTCTTGGCGAATGCCTGAAGGCCGCCGATACGCTCAAATCGCACGGCCTGACCACGACGGTGGCCGACGCGCGCTTCGCCAAGCCGATCGATACCGATCTGGTGCTCAAACTGGCACGCGAGCACGAAGTCCTCATCACCGTCGAGGAAGGCTCGATCGGCGGCTTCGGCGCGCAGGTCATGCACACCCTCGCCGAAAACGGCATGCTCGACCACGGGCTCAAGGTGCGCTCGATGGTGCTGCCGGACGTCTTCATCGATCAGGACAGCCCCGCGGCGATGTACGCCAAGGCCGGTCTCGACGCCAAGGGCATCGTCAAGCGCGTCTTCGAGGCGCTTGGCCGCGAGAATGAAATCAATACGGTGCAGCTTGCCTAGACAGCCCTGCGAAAATAGCCCCATGCAAATCCTGCTGGCGCAGCCGCGCGGGTTCTGTGCGGGTGTCGTCCGCGCGATCGATATCGTCGAGCGCGCGCTGGAGAAGTATGGCCCGCCGGTCTATGTGCGGCACGAGATCGTGCATAACAAATACGTGGTCGAGAACCTCAAGGCGAAAGGCGCGATCTTCGTCGAGGATCTGCACGAGGTCCCGCCGAACGCGATCACCGTGTTCAGCGCTCATGGCGTCGCCAGAAGCGTCGAGGAAGAAGCCGCAAGGCGCGGCCTGCCGGTGCTCAACGCCACCTGCCCGCTCGTCTCCAAGGTGCACAATCAGGGCAAGCGCTATGTCACCAAAGGCCGGCGCCTTGTCCTGATCGGCCATCAGGGACATCCCGAGGTGGTGGGGACCATGGGCCAGGTGCCGGGACCGGTCCATCTGGTGCAGAGCGTGGAGGACGTCGCGGCGCTCGACCTGCCGAGCGACGAGCCTGTCGCCTACATCACCCAGACCACGCTAAGTGTCGACGATACAAAGGATATCATCGCCGCGCTGGAAGACCGCTTCGTCGATCTCGAGGGTCCGGACACCCGCGACATCTGCTATGCGACACAAAATCGCCAGTCTTCGGTACGAGACCTCAGCAAGCTTGTTGACGTCATCCTCGTCGTCGGCGCCACCAACAGCTCCAATTCCAACCGTCTGCGGGAAATCGGCACCGAAGTCGGCGTGCCGAGCTACCTCATCGCGGACGGAAGCGAGCTCAACCCGCTTTGGCTGAAGGGGGCCCGGACCATCGGCATCACTGCCGGCGCGTCGGCACCCGAAGTCCTTGTCGACGACGTGATTGACGCCTTGCGGCGAATCGGGCCGGTCACCGTGTCAGTGGTGCCGGGTCGCGAAGAAAACATCGAATTCAGGCTGCCTGCGGAATTGGCTTCGGTCAGGACCGCATCTCACCTTTAAATAAAATTCAAGAAAGACCGCTCCTCATGGCCATACCGTTTTTCAAGGAAATCAAGATCGGCTCCTACCTGGTGAAGCAGAAGCTTCTCGGTCGGAAACGCTATCCGCTGGTGCTGATGCTGGAGCCGCTGTTCCGCTGCAACCTTGCCTGCGCCGGCTGCGGCAAGATCGATTATCCGGATGCGATCCTCAATCGCCGCATGAGCGCGCAGGAGTGCTGGGACGCGGCCGAGGAATGCGGCGCGCCGATGGTCGCCATTCCGGGCGGTGAGCCGCTGATCCACAAGGAGATCGGCGAGATCGTGCGCGGCCTCGTCGCGCGCAAGAAGTTCGTCTCGCTCTGCACCAACGCGCTGCTGCTGGAGAAGAAGCTCGATCTGTTCGAGCCCTCGCCCTATCTGTTCTTCTCGGTGCATCTTGATGGCCTGAAAGATCATCACGACCAGTCGGTGTGCCAGACCGGCGTGTTCGACCGCGCCGTCTCGGCAATCAAGGCGGCGAAGGCGCGCGGCTTCACCGTCAACGTCAACGCCACGATTTTCGACAACTACCCCGCCGAAGAAATCGCTAAGTTCCTGGACTTCACCACCGAACTTGGCGTCGGCGTCTCGATCTCGCCCGGCTACGCCTATGAGCGCGCGCCGGATCAGGAGCACTTCCTGAACCGCAAGAAGACCAAGGAGCTGTTCCGCGGCGTGTTCGCGCGCGGCAAGGGCAAGAAGTGGAATTTCATGCACTCCAGCCTGTTCCTCGACTTCCTTGCCGGCAACCAGAATTTCCACTGCGAGCCGTGGGGCATGCCCGCGCGCAACATCTTCGGCTGGCAGAAGCCGTGCTATCTGCTCGGCGAGGGCTACGTGCAGTCCTTCAAGGAGTTGATGGAAACCACCGATTGGGATTCCTACGGCACCGGCAAGTACGAGAAGTGCGCGAACTGCATGGCGCATTGCGGCTACGAGCCGACTGCGGCCAATGCGGCGATCACCAACCCGCTCAAGGCGGCGTGGGTCGCGATCCGCGGCATCCGGACCGAAGGTCCGATGGCGCCGGAGATCGACCTGTCGAACCAGCGCCCGGCGCAGTATGTGTTCTCCTCCGAAGTGCAGAAGCGCCTTTCGGAGATTCGCGCCGACGAGGCCAAGGAAGCCGACGCCAAGGCCGCCAAGCTCGCCGCCGCCAAGGCTGCACCGGCGGCTGCCGAGACCAAGGCGACGAATGCCGCATAACGCCGCCGCATAAAGGTGCGCTACCGCTCAGCGAACAACAAAGGCGCGATGCAAATCGCGCCTTTTGTTTTGCAGGTCGTTGTTGTGCCGGTTAGCTGCAGGCCGTGGAGAACAGGCGGCGCGCGGCGGCTCTCTTAAATCAGGCCTCTTCGTCAGCCCAATTGCCGGTGCCGTCGAGGTGTTCCCGGTAGTCGCGCAAGCCGCGCAGCGCGCGGTTGAAATCGCGTCCGCTCGACACCAGCGCGCGGATTTCCGACGGATTGCGCGCGATGCCGCGCATCACCTTCCAGATATCGACGTCGCCGTTGGGCTTCAGCGCCTTGGCCGCAACCTCGGGCAACGCGCGATGCGCCGGATCGCTGATCACGCGCAGCGCCGCGAACGGCAGGCCGTGCGCGTCGGCGTAGCGCGCTGCGATATGGCTTTCCATATCCACCGCGTCGGCGCCCGTGGTGGCGCGCAGCGCGGCCTTGCCGAGCTGGCCGAGCACCACCTCTTCGACACCGGCGAGCACGCCGTTGATGACGGTGCGCTTGCCCTTCACCGGCAATGCAATCAGCGTCTCCGTGAGCAAAGACGCCGTCGCCCAGCGCTGCTCGGCGGCAACGATCTCGGACGCGATGACGATATCGCCGGAGCGCAGCTCGGGATTGAGTCCGCCAGCCACGCCGAAACTGACGATCCCGCGAATGCTCGCCGGATCGAACGAGACCATCATCTCCCGCAATTGCCGGGGGTTGCTTGAACTGCAGACGACGGTGAGGCCGGGGCCGGCAGCGATGCGGGCCTCCTGTTTCAGGCCGGTAACAATCAGAACCGGCAGTCCGTCTCTCGAGGCGTCTCCGCCTGCGCCAATAATCACATTCCGACCCCTGTGAAGCGGCTGTTACTATTACGTAGGTTGCGATAACGCGCCAGCGCCCAGAGCGGAAAGAACTTAGAATATCCGTGGTATCGCAAATAGAACACACGCGGGAACCCGCCCCCGGTGTAGTTCGGCTCGTTCCACAGCCCTTCTGCATTCTGGGTACGTGTCAGATACGCGATTCCCCGCTCCGTCGCAGCATCGTCCAGCCTGCCCGCGGCCATCAGCGCCAGCGTCGCCCACGCCGTCTGGGACGCCGTGCTTTCAGAGCGCTCATAGCCCTTGTAGGCCAGCCTGTAGCTGTTGCCGTCCTCGCCCCAGCCGCCATCCGGATTCTGGATCGCGACCAGCCAATCCGCCGCCTTCTTGATCGCCGGATCGTCGTGCGGCACGCCCGCCGCGTTGAGCGCGCACAGCGTGGACCAGGTGCCATAGACGTAATTGACGCCCCAGCGCCCGAACCATGAGCCGTCCGCAAGCTGGGTGCCGCGCAGGTAATCCACGCCGCGCTTCAGCGGCGGCGAATTTTCGACGGTCTCGCCAAGCTGCGCCAGCATCGAGACACAGCGCGCGGTGACGTCGTCAGTCGGCGGATCGAGCAACGCGCCGTGATCGGCGAACGGAATGTTGTTGAGATAATATTCCAGGTTGTCGGCATCGAACGCAGCCCAACCGCCGTTCTCGCTCTGCAGACCGATGATCCATTCGCGTCCGCGCGCGATCGCCTCGTCATACTTGGTGCCGGCGCCGAGCCCGCGCGCGCGATCCATCGCCATCACCACCACCGCGGTGTCGTCGAGATCCGGATAATGCGCGTTGTTGTACTGGAACGCCCAGCCGCCGGGCCGCACGCCGGGACGCTTGACGATCCAGTCGCCCTCGACATCGAGCACCTGACGCGGCGCGAGCCAGTCGAGCGCCTTCATCGCCGCGGCGATGTCGTTGTCCTCGCCGGACTCGATCATGGTGTGCGCGGCCAGTGCCGTGTCCCAGATCGGCGAGACGCAAGGCTGGCAGTACGCCTCGTCCTCATGAATCACCAGCAGCCGCTCGACCGATTCCCGCGCCATCACATAGCGCGGATCGTCCTTCGGATAACCGAGCAGGTCATACATCATCACGCTGTTGGCCATGGCCGGGAAGATCGCGCCAAGGCCATCGACGCCATTGAGGCGTTCGGTGACGAACTCCTCCGCCTTTTTGATCGCACGCTGCCGCATGCCTTTCGGGAAAAACGGATCGGCGACACGAAGAATTTTGTCGAGAATGTCGAAAGCGGTGAACCAGAGCTGGCTCTGGTGCGGCGCCTTCGGAGTGGGGCCGATGGTCTTCGGATCCTCGATGAACAATTCATCGACACTGACACCGAGCGGATTCTTCGCGCGCGGCCGCAGCGTCATCAAAACCAGCAGCGGCACGATGACCGTGCGCGCCCAATACGAAATCTTGCTGAGATGAAACGGAAACCAGCGCGGCAGCAGCATGATCTCGACCGGCATCATCGGCACCGCGCGCCATGTCAGCACGCCGAACAGCGCCAGCATGATGCGCGTGAACACGTTGCTGCGGGCAGCGCCGCCACGCGCCAGCATCGTCTCGCGCGCCTTCTTCATATGCAGCGCGTCCGGCGAATCGCCGATCATCTTGAGCGCAAAGTAAGCCTTCACGCTCGCGCTCATGTCGAACTCGTGGCCGTAGAACAGCGACCATCCGCCATTGTCATTCTGCATGCGCCGCAGATATCGGCCGATCTTGGCTTCGATCTGCGCATCGACCGGCTCGGCGAGATAATGACGCAGCAACACATACTCGGCCGGAATCGTAACGTCGGCCTCGAGCTCGAACACCCAATGGCCGTCCTGCTGACGGTTTCCAAGCATGGCGCGGCTTGCCGAGGAGATGCTGGCAGCAAGGCCTTCGGCGGCCGGCGTGGTGCTGTGCTGATCGAACGTGATGGTCATGATAAGTTTGGAATCGCCCCGTTATTGCTTGAGGATGAGATCTGCGGCCCGGTCGCCGGAGCGGATCGAGCCCTCGATGGTGGCCGGCAGTCCGGTGTCGGTCCAATCGCCGGCCAGCATCAGGTTTTTCCATTGCGTCACCGGACCGGGGCGCAGCGCGTTCTGTTCAGGCGTCGCCTCGAAGGTGGCACGGCGCTCACGCACGATCTGCCACGCCGGCAGCGGTCCTTCGGCAACGCTGTCGCCGAGCT
Organism: Hyphomicrobiales bacterium; assembly: GCA_017305455.1. Classification (GTDB taxonomy): domain Bacteria; phylum Pseudomonadota; class Alphaproteobacteria; order Rhizobiales; family Xanthobacteraceae; genus Afipia. The sequence continues at coordinate 25,622 of JAFKKO010000137.1, forward strand.
TGGCCACCTTGCAGATATCTCGCCAGATCGCGCGCGCAAGTTCCTCGCGCGCCATGTTCACAAGACGATCGGCGTCGCTGATGGTGACGGACAGACGATCCGGAAATGCGAACAGCCACTCGATCAGGCCACCGATCACGCCGGTGACCGGCGGCGTGTCCTGCGGCGGCGTATAGCGGAAATGCGCGTTGACGATAGCGCGGAATTTGGTCGGCGTTTTCAGCCCCGGCAGAATGGTCGCCGCCGAACGCGCCGGCACCGCCAGCACCACCACATCGCCCTCGCCCAGCGCGGTGATGCCGTCGCCGAAATCAAGCCCGGTGACGCGATCAGCAGCGGTCTCGACCCGTCGCAGTTCGTGCATCAGCCGGATCGAGCCGCCCTTGCCGCGCAGCATCGCAAGCGCGGGATCGATCAGCACGCTGCTCAACCCATCACGCGCGATCAGCGGACGGCACGATGCGCCGCCGGCCAGCAGCGTTTCCCGCACGATGGCGCCGGCAAGTCCCGCCGAGCCCGTCGGCGGATCGACATTGAGCGCAGCGAGCAGCAACGGCCCGACCAGACGGCGATAGAGCGCGCCATCGCAGGCGACGGTGTCGCCGACCAGCGCATTGGCGCTCGCCCATGCCAGCGGCAACATCTTGAGATAATCGATCACGCCGGTCTCGGGCACGCGGCGGTCCGAGTCGAACAGCCAGGACGGAAAGCGGCTATCGCCAAGATCGAGTGTCCAGCGCTCGCCGGTCGCAACATCAGCAAACGGAAACTGCGCGCGCTCCGGACCGACCAGACCGTCCTCGCTGCCGATCGAACGCGCATAGGCGAGCGCATGCGTATTGCCCGACAGCATCAGATGATTGCCGTTGTCGATCGTCAGATTGGTCGCGGCATCGAAATAGGAGCGGCAGCGTCCACCGGCGTTCTGCGTCGCCTCGTGCACATGGATCTCGAAGCCGGCATTGGCGAGCCGCACCGCGGCCGACAATCCGGACAGACCCGCGCCGATAATGTGAGCGGTTCTGGTCATCAGATCACGGCGTATCGCAGGAGAATGGACATCTTGGCGGCTTTGCTCAGCTTGACGGGAGGGCGCGGCAACGCGAAGCCGCGCGCCAGCAGTTTCTCGAAGATCGCGCGATAATATTGCGACATGATGCGCGGCGCGCGAACCGCGCGGCGCGAATTGCGCGCCATGATCTCATCCGCTTTCTGGAAATGTCCGAGCGCCTGCATTGCCAGCGGCACGCAGACCTTCGGCAGATTGGGATCGGCGATTACCGCGACCGGATCGCTAGAACGAACGCCGGCGGCATCGAGCAGTTCGCGCGGCAGATAAAGACGTCCAAGCCCGGCATCCTCATCGACGTCGCGCAGGATGTTGGTCAGTTGCAGCGCACGGCCCAGATGATGCGAGAGCAGAATGCCGTCCTGCTCCGGCAGACCGAACACCCGTACCGACAAACGTCCGACGGCGCTCGCGACACGGTCGCAGTAAAGATCGAGCGTGGCCGCATCGGGCGCGCGAATGTCGGCCGGAACGTCCATTTCCATGCCGTCGATGATGGCGATAAAATCGTCGCGCTTAAGGCCGAATTCCTTCACCGCCGCAACGTAGTCGCGCAGCCGCGCCGGCGGATTTCCCGCATAGAGCGCATCGACATCGCGCCGCCATTCGTCGAGCGCGGCGAGGCGTTCCTCGCGCGGCCCATCCGAATCGGCGATGTCATCGACCTGACGGCAAAAGCTGTAGATCAGGAACATCGCGTCACGTTGCGCGCGCGGCAGAATCCGCATCGCCGCGTAGAACGAACTGCCCGAAGCGGAGCCCGCCGATGTTGCTGTCACGTCATTCATGGGAAATCATGCGCCTGTCGATAGTCGGGAGAGCTGCGCGCGGCCGCCGGCACGACGCAGCCACTCGCCTGCGGCAGCGGACGCTGCAAGTCCCAACATGACGAATTTGGAAAGATGCACGCGCTCGCTCAGCGGATCGCGCATCCTCAGCAGTTCGGCAATCCGGCGCGCGAAGGTATCGATCACGGCAATCTCCATGCCGAGACGCTTGTCCTTCACCTCGGCGCTGAAGGCGCGGCTCTCAGTGAGCAACTGCTGGTTACGCGCCGCAAGCTTGTGCAAACACTCAAGCAACGGCGCGGGTGCCTTTGACTCTCCAAGCATCTCCACCGACGTACCCGACGCCTTCAACGCATCGAGCGGCAGATAGACGCGGTTGAGAGTGCGATAGTCCTTGCCGCAATCCTGCAAATGATTGTTGATCTGCAACGCCGCGCATAATTTGTCGTTGGCGACCCAGGTCGAGCGATCCTCGCCATGCACGTCGAGCACGAAGCGGCCGACCGGCATCGCAGAGAACGAACAATAGTGAATGAGATCGTCCCAGCTCTCGTAGCGCAGCTTGGTGACGTCCATGCGAAACGCGGTGAGCAGATCGAGCGCGTGCTGCGGCGACAATCCGCGCGCGGCGAGCGCTTCGCGCAGCGCCAGCGCCTCGGGCTGTGCCGCGCCGCTGCCGAGCAGTTCGTCCTGCATGCGATCGAGCTGATCGAGCTTGTCCTGCGCCGACAGCGTCACATGATCGGAGATGTCGTCCGCGGTGCGCACGAAATTGTAGAACGCCATGATGGGCGCGCGATGACGCGGATGGATGATCCACGACGCGACGGGAAAGTTCTCGTCCTTGTGCCCCTTGCCGGAGCGCAACTCACCTGCGCTTGTCATCGGAGGCCCACTGCTCCCTCGATGCGGGCTGTCCGTCCCGACATTCCGCCATGCCTGCGGACATACCAGCTTGTGCAACTGATCCTGAACACCATGAACCCAACATGATTGAGGGAGATCCGCCCCGAAAACGGGACGGCGCATGATATCGCAGCGCGAGAGCGAATGCGAGTGCTCCCGAACTACAAAAAATCTCATATTTTCAATATCTTAATAAATCCGGAACCGCCCCGGGCGCGCTCCATGATGAAATCGGCATGAACTCAGTATTAAACCGACATGACATGTAACGTTGGCGCGCCCTCTCCGCCGCCGCGGCCTATTCGGCCGCAACCTGCATGTCCTGCACCTTGTCCGAGTAATACGAGGCGGTCTGCCGCCCGCGCGAGGCCTCGCGCGCGAAGGTGATGAGGTGGTGGGCGACCAGTCCGCAACTGATCAGCCGTTCGATATCGCCCGCCTTGATGCGCGGCCACGCGAATCTCCAGAACTCGCGGCGATAGTCGCTGCGCACGCCGGCGTGCCAGACGATTTTGGCGACCATGGTGAGCGCGCGCTTGATATTCGGCCATGAGCGGCGCTGCTTCGAGTTCGGCGGGGTGATGCGGTTGCAATAGGTGTGATCGACCTGATGCTGAAAGCGCGCGAACATTTTCTGCGGCGTGTAAGCGCGGCCCATGCACGCGCGCCAGGTCGCCACCACATGCTCGTAAGGCAGAACAAATTTCACGTTCGAATCGCGGCCCTCGTCATCCACCAGACGATTTTCGCGACTGAGGCGATCCCACAGCGGCGTACGCGGCAACGCCTGCAACAGGTTGATGGTCAAAAGCGGAATCTGCGAGCGGTCGATGAAATCGAGAATCCCCTCGCCCGCATCCGGCGTGTCGGTGTCGAGACCGAGAATGATGCCCGACACCACTTCAAGACCGTAACGATTGAGCGTTTCGACGCCTTCGAGGATCGGCACCATCATGTTGTGCTGCTTCGACATCGCCTTCAGCGCGGCCGGATCCGGCGTCTCGATGCCGCAGAATACGGTGAGGAATAGCGCCTCGCGCATCAGTTCGAGAATTTCGGGGCGCTTGGCGATGTTGAGCGTCGCCTCGCAGGCGAACTGGATGGCGAAGCCATTGCGTTTCTGCCATTCGACCAGATGCGGCAACAGTTCAAGCGTCGCCTTGCGGTTGCCGATGAAATTGTCGTCGACGAAATACACCGCTCCCGACAGGCCGCATTCCACCATCTTGTCGAGTTCGGCCAGCACCTGTTGCGGCGTCTTCAAACGCGGATTGCGGCCATACAGCGCCGGGATGTCGCAGAATTCGCACTGATACGGACAGCCGCTGGAGAACTGGATGCTGCCGAGAAAATATTTGCGCAGCGGAATCAGTTCATAGGCCGGCAGCGGAAACTGCGCCATGTCGCGCCGCTCATGCGTGGTCAGCATCACCTGCCGCGGCGGCCGCGCCGGATTGTCGGCGATGCGGCGAAATAATTCCTCGGTCGCATCGCCGAGTTCGCCGATATGCAGATAGTCGAAATCGGGATAGGCCTGCGGCGAGGCGCTGACCGACGGTCCGCCGAGCGCCGCAGGCTTGTTGCAGGCATGCGCGCGTTCGCAGATGCCATGCATCTGGCCGCGCTGGATGTGCATGCCGCTGACGAACACCGCATCGGCCCAATGGAAATCATCCGGCGCGGCGGGCCGGATATTCTCGTCGATGAAACGCACCTCCCAACCGGGTGGCAATGACGCCGCGATCAGCAGCAGCCCCTGCGGCGGCATGAACGCGCGCACGCCGTCGGTCAGTGGATAGGCATATTCGAACGTGCCGAACGAGGGCGAGTATTTCGGAAAGACACACAGGATGCGCCGTGATGCTAAACCGCAGGTCTGGTTCATGAACTGCCCCGCCCGGTCCGTGCCGCGATGGTCCAAGGACGGGTCAAGACCGCGCCCGAATAAAGGCAAAGGCACCGGTGCTCCGGCCGCGCGGATCATCCAAGACCGTCCGATGATTGCGTGAAAACGTGCCCAGCCGGTCCAGGTTCCTTTTCAAAGGCTTGATTGGATTTGACTATCCTGGGGAACCTGTCTTGATCGACGGGCGAGCGTTCCGCTCCGTCCGGAGCGGTCCCGGCGGAGATTGAAGGCTGCGATGATCGATAAACTCGAATTCCTGCTGGCGCTGGCCCGCGAAGAGCATTTCGGCCGCGCCGCCGAGGCCAGCGATGTCAGCCAGCCGACGCTGTCCGCCGCAATCAAGCAACTGGAAGACACCTTCGGCATGCTGCTGGTCAATCGCGGCTCGCGCTTCCAGGGCTTCACGCCGGAAGGCGAGCGCGTGCTGGTGTGGGCGCGGCGCATCGTCGGCGATGCGCGGGCGATGCACGAGGATATCGAGACGCTCAAGCACGGTCTGGTCGGCCATCTGCGGATCGCGGCGATTCCGACCGCGCTGGCGATGACCGCCGCGCTGACCACGCCGTTCCGCGCGCGTCACCCCGGCGTCAAGTTCACCATCATCTCGCAGACCTCGACCGAGATCCTGCGCATGCTGGAAAATCTCGAGGTCGATGCCGGCCTGACCTATCTCGACAACGAGCCGGTCGGCAACGTCAACCGCATCCCGCTTTATCTGGAGCAGTATCGCCTGCTTACCGCGGTCGACAGCCCGCTCGGCGACCGCAGCAGCGTGACCTGGGCGGAGATCGCGAAAATCCCGCTCTGCCTGCTGACGCCGGACATGCAGAACCGCCGCATCATCGACCAGATGCTGTTTCGGGCCGGCGTCACGGCGGCCCCGACCCTCGAATCCAATTCGATGATCGTACTCTATGCCCATGTCCGCAGCGGCAAATGGGCGAGCGTGATGCCGGCGCTGCTGGCCGAATCCCTCGGCCTCACCGACAAGGTCCGCTCGATCCCGATCGTCGAGCCGGAGAACGTCCAGTCGGTGGGTCTGGTCATTCCGCATCGCGAGCCGATGACGCCGCTGACAGCGGCGCTGGCGGATGTCGCCCGCCATCTGGCCAAGCGCTGACCCGCCTGTGCCGCGGTCGTTCAAGCGCCTCGACGAACCCGGCCCGATCCGGTGGCCGTGCGCAGGTTCCGCCCGGCGCGCAGAGCCGCCGCGACGGGCGTCGTCTATACGACCTTCCACCATCCTGATACACAGGCCATGCGGTGACTGCGGACTTCACGGATTGGGCGACCAAATGGCCCCGAATTCAAGGCCACCGCGGTGCAGGTCACGCCCTCCAACGGTCCGAGCGAGTGGCAGAAGTCCTACGAGGAGCATGCGCGCGCCTCGCGGCGGATCATCCGCGCCGAGGCCGCAGCGTAACAGGAGCGCGGCGTGAACGAGTCACCGGTTGTCAATGCGCATCGTCTGATCTGGCGCGAAAGCGGCTTCAGCCAGGGTGACCGGGCCGTCCCCGAAGAAACGGCGCTGGCGTTGTCCTACGACGCCGGCACCTACGCCGTGATGATGGGCACGCCGCAAGACCTTGAGGACTTCGCCGTGGGCTTCAGCCTCACCGAGGGCATCATCAACAGCATGTCCGACATCGAGTCGCTCGAAGTCGTTCCGCAGGACGAAGGCATCGAGCTGCGGATGTGGCTGACCAAGCACAACGCCGAGCAGTTGCACGAGCGGCGGCGGCACATCGCCGGCCCCACCGGCTGCGGCCTGTGCGGCATTGATTCCATCGCCGAGGCGATGAAGCCGGTCGCCATCGTCGGCGAGGGCATCCGCGTCACTCCGCAAGAGATCATGACCGCGATGCAGGGCCTGCACCCGCTGCAGAAGCTCAACACCATCACCCGCGCGGTGCACGCCGCCGCGTTCTGGACGCCGCAGGCCGGCATCATGGAGATCCGCGAGGATGTCGGTCGCCACAACGCGCTCGACAAGCTCGCCGGCGCGCTGGCGCGCAAGAACATCGCCGCCAACGCAGGCGCGGTGCTGCTGACCAGCCGCGTCTCGGTCGAGATGGTGCAGAAGACCGCCTCGATCGGCGCGACGCTGATCGTCTCGGTCTCCGCCCCCACCGCCCTCGCGATCAGGATGGCCGAACGCGCGGGCATCACCCTCGCCGCGATCGCCCGCGCCGACGGCTTCGAGATCTTCACGCACATGCACCGTATTACGTCGGCAGAAGCCACGCATGTCGCATAACGACGACAAGCCCGTCTTCATGGCCAAGCGGATCTGACCCTTCTTCAAGAACCGAAGAGGCTCCAATGGTCGCCAGCGCGCGCATGCAGCGCGGCATCGCCGGCGGGCCAGACATCGGCCGGCGGCTCACAGCTCACCCCGGACGTCTGCCCCAATAAAATACCGGCATAGCGGCACCGCGAAGTTCTGCCTGCGCGGATGTCGGTGCGGGTTTTTCGATTGCGCCTTTTGAATTTCGATCGTCGTGCGATGCAATAATCGCGACGCAACAAATAATGCACCGCAATACATCGACCTGCGAGTCATGCCGCGATGTGGATAGCCCGCGGGCATCCGCCCTTGTTCGCTGCGACAGAACGCCTCAATCCTGCGCTTTTGGTTAAATTTTCCACTCCGCCGCGTCATCACTGACATACTAGCCGTGGGGCAGATAACCCTAAGAACAATACTGGGAGGCTGAGAATGTCTGTTACGTTAAAGGATACTGAATCCATAGCGAGTAATACCAGCGCACGCTGGATCCAGCTTGCGCTTGGCGTGATTGCCATGATGGCGATCTCAAGTCCGCAATACGTCTGGACACTGTTCGTCAAATCATTTCAGACCACGACCGGCGCGACATTGCCGGCCATCCAGGTCACCTTTTCCCTTCTCATCGTCCTGCAAACCTGGTTCTCGCCGGCGCAAGGCTGGCTGGTCGACAGGTTCGGTCCGAGACTCCTGATCGCCTTCGGCGGCGCGCTGTCCGGCCTTGGCTGGGTCCTGTCCGCCAACATCACTTCGCTGACCGGCCTGTACCTGACCTACGGCCTGTTCTGCGGCATCGGTACCGGCATCGTCTATGTCGGCATCATCGGCCTGATGGTGCGCTGGTTCCCGGACCGTCGCGGCTTCGCCACCGGCATGGTGGCCGCGGGCTACGGCTTCGGCGCGATCCTGACCACCTTCCCGATCGACACGATGCTGAAGACCTCCGGCGCGCAATCGACGCTGGTGACCTTCGGCATCATCCTCGGCATCGTCGGCGTGCTCGCCGCGCTCGGCTTGCGCAATCCGGAAGCGCATGAAACCAGCGCCGCCAAAGCCAACATCTCGGCGAAGGTCAAGACCTCGGTGCGTGATTTCACGCCGAAGGAGATGCTGAAGACGCCGCTGTTCTGGCTGATGTTCGTGATGATGACCATGATGTCCACCGGCGGCCTGATGGTGATCTCGCAGTTCGCCAACTTCACCCGCGATTTCGGCGTCGCCGACGTGATGATCTGGGGCCTTGCGGCGCTGCCGCTCGCGCTCACCGTGGACCGCATCACCAACGGCCTCACCCGTCCGTTCTTCGGCTGGGTGTCGGACCGCATCGGCCGCGAGAACACCATGGGCATCGCCTTCATCCTCGAAGGCTTCGCCATCGGCCTGATGGTGCTCTATCGCGAGAACGCACTCGCGGTGGTGCTCTTGTCCGGCCTCGTGTTCTTCGGCTGGGGTGAGATCTTCTCGCTGTTCCCATCGACGCTGACCGACACGTTCGGCACCAAGAACGCCACCACCAATTACGGCTTCCTCTACATGGCGCAGGGCGTTGGCTCGGTGCTCGGCGGCCCGGTGGCGGCACTCTTGCGCGAATCCACCGGAAGCTGGCTGCCGGTGTTCGGCCTGATCATTTTCATGGACATCCTGACCGGCCTGCTGGCCTTGTCCGTGCTAAAATCATGGCGTCGAGACTGGTTCGAACGTCACCGGCACGCCGCCTAGCGGAGCGGATTTGACCTTCGCTCCCGTCCTACCGCGGGCCTGCGAAGGTCAAATCCAAAGCCCTCCTGGTGCCTTATATTGCTGGTGGGTTCTTCGATTCCGGCACGCGCGTCGCTGAAACCGGCGCGGATGCGCAGGATCGCACCATCAGGCGTCTCACCCGCAGGGATGCCCGGCCGGTGGCCGGGCATTTCCATGTTTGGAAACGCCGTCTTTTTGGTCTAAAAGGCCAATGAAGATTTCTCTTACTTAACTCCCGCCACGGCGGGCCCCAACCTGTTGGACTGAAGCGATGCTGAACACTCCCCGTTCCCGCCGCGGCATGGTGACCGCTCCCCATCATCTCGCCAGCGAGGCTGGCCTGCGCGTGCTGCGCGAAGGCGGCAACGCCATCGAAGCGATGATCGCGATCGCGGCCAATCTCGCCGTGGTCTATCCGCACATGAACTCGATCGGCGGCGATGGTTTCTGGCTGATCAGCGTTGACGGCAAGCCGCCGGTCGCGATCGACGCCTGCGGCGCCGCGGCCAGAGCCGCGACCGTCGATCTCTACAAGTCCAAGGGCCTCACCGCGATTCCCGAGCGCGGCCCCCTCGCCGCCAACACCGTGGCCGGCACGCTGTCGGGCTGGGCCGAGGCCTATGCGCTGAGCCGGGAAATCGGCGGCAAGCTGCCGCTGTCGCGCCTCCTCGAAGACGCGGTGTGGTCGGCCGAAAACGGCTTCGCCGTCACCGTCAGCCAGCGCGAACTCACCGAAAGCAAGCTCGCCGGCCTCAAGGACGCGCCGGGCTTCGCCAGCCACTTCCTGAACGGCGGCAAGGCGCCGCGCGAGGGTTCGGTGATGAAGCTCGCAGCGCTCGGCAAGACGCTGCGGCAGATCGGCGAACGCGGCCCGATGGACGCCTATCAGGGCGCGCTCGCCAAGGAGATCGCGGCGGATCTGGCGCGCATCGGCTCGCCGGTGACGCTGGACGACCTCGCCGCGCACAAGGTGCAGCGCCGCGAGGCGATCTCGGTGCCGGTCAAGGGCGCGCGGCTGTTCAACTTCCCGCCGCCGACCCAGGGCCTCGCCTCGCTGATGATCCTGGCGCTGTTCGAGCGCCTCAACGTCGCCGAATGCGAGAGCTTCGACTACCTGCACGGCATCGTCGAATCCACCAAGCAGGCGTTCCTGGTGCGCGATGCCGTGGTCTGCGACCCGGCGCACATGAAGGAGCGCTGCGAGGACTATCTGACCAAGGAAAAGCTCGACGAACTCGCCGGACGGATCGACCGCAAGCGCGCGATGCCCTGGCCTTACGTCGCCAATCCGGGTGACACCGTGTGGGCCGGCGCGATCGACGGCAACGGCGTGTCGGTCTCCTTCATCCAGAGCGTCTATTTCGAATTCGGCTCGGGCTGCACGCTCGATAATTCCGCCATCGTCTGGCAGAACCGCGGCTCCAGCTTCGTGCTCGACGGCGATGGCCCGCGCGCGCTGCGCCCCGGCCGCAAGCCGTTCCACACTCTCAACCCGGCGATGGCGCTGTTCGACGACGGCCGTCGCATGGTCTACGGCAACATGGGCGGCGAAGGCCAGCCGCAGACCCAGTCGGCGATCTTCAGCCGCTACGCGATCTACGGTCAGGGTCTGCAGCAGGCCGTCACCGCGCCGCGCTGGCTGCTCGGCAAGACCTGGGGCGACGCCACCGTGACGCTGAAGCTGGAGAGCCGGTTCGACCCGGCGCTGATCCAGGCGATGCGCGACGCCGGCCACGACATCGAGGTGCTGCCCGACTTCACCTCGACCATGGGCCATGGCGGCGCCGTGGTGCGCCACCCCGACAGCGTGTTCGAAGGCGCCACCGACCCGCGCAGCGACGGCGCGGCGGCGGGGTTCTGATCTTCAGAGGCTGATTCAGCGTGTTTGTTGGAACTCGTCATGGCCGGGCTTGACCCGGCCATCCACGTCTTTCTTACCGATCCTTCGTGAAGGCGTGGATCACCGGGGCAAGCCCGGTGATGACGATGGAGAGGCCAGCCCGGGTTTCCCTCCGCGCTCGCGGCCATTATAAGGGCGCGATGTCGTACAAGGTCGCCGCCTTCTATCAGTTCGTGCCATTGCCGGACTTCGAGGCCCTGCGCGAGCCGCTGCGCAACATGTGCGCGGCGCTCGGCATCAAGGGCATCGTGCTGCTCGCCGCCGAGGGCATCAACGGCACCGTGGCCGGCAGCGCGGTGGCGATCGACGCGCTGATCAACCAGTTGCGCTGCGGCGCGCTGTTCGGCGGCCGGCTCGACAATCTCGAACTGAAATTCTCCGCGGCGGCGCAGATGCCGTTCCAGCGTCTCAAGGTCCGGCTCAAGAAGGAGATCGTGATGCTGCGCGACGAAGCCACCGACCCGAACGCGCGGGTCGGCACTTATGTCGAAGCGCAGAACTGGAACGAGCTGATCGCGCGGCCGGATGTCGTGCTGCTCGACACCCGCAACCAGTTCGAGGTCGAGATGGGCACGTTCGCCGGCGCGACCGATCCCAAGATCACCAGCTTCAGCCAGTTCAAGGATTACGCCGACCGCGCGCTGGATCCCGCGCGCGACAAGGCGATTGCGATGTTCTGCACCGGCGGCATCCGCTGCGAGAAGGCGAGCTCCTATCTGCTGGCGCGCGGCTTTGCGCAGGTCTATCACCTCAAGGGCGGCATCCTGAAATATCTCGAGGAAATTCCCGAGGAGCAGAGCCGCTGGCAGGGCGAATGCTTCGTGTTCGATCAGCGCATCGCGCTCGGCCATGGCCTGGTCGAACGCGCGCAGCAAACCGAACAAGCGAATGAGGATGGCGATGACTGAGCTTCCGCTCCCTGAAGCGCGCATCGAAGCGCTGGAGATGCGCGTCGCCTATCAGGAGCAGACCATCGAGGCGCTCAATCAGGCGCTGACCGCGCAGTGGCAAGAGATCGACCGCCTGACGCGCGAACTGGTGCGGCTCGGCGACCGCCTCGCCGCCGCCGAAAACGCGATCCCGGCCTCGCCCGGCGACGAACCGCCGCCGCCGCATTATTGAGAGGCGAAGTCGCTTATCACAACGCCCTGTTCATCGTCATGTCCGCGCTTATCGCGGGCATCCACGTATTCATGATGGACCAGCAAGGAAGGCGTGGATGGCCGGGTCATAAGGGCGTTTACGCCCGTCTTCGACGGGCTATGCCCGGCCATGACGGGCTTGCCGGATAGCGATCCTCATCCTGAGGAGCATCACACAGTGATTCATCTCGAAGGATGGGGCCGTGTCCCGGATGCCGTGCAGCGCGTTAGCGATGCACTGCTGATCCGGGACCGTCACAGGCGATGAATATGGAGCGGCCCCGGCTCAGCGGAGCGTCACTGTGTGCCGCACCGCATCCGGGGCACACAACCCTTACAACATCGGCAGGTTGCGCGGCTCGCGGCCGCGCGGGAATGCGGCGTCGAGCGCGGCGATCTCGTCCTTACCGAGCACCAGCGCGCCGGCCCTGGCGTTCTCTTCGGTGTGCTGCTGCGTCGAGGACTTCGGAATGGTGAACACCGCCGGCCGCCGGGTGAGAAACGCCAGCGCCACCTGACGCGGGCTCGCACCGTGCTTCTCGGCGATCTGCTGCAGCACGCGGCCGCCTTCGGAGCGCGGGTTGGGAAATTCGTTGTGACCGAACGGCGAATACGCCACCACCGCGACGTTGTGGTTCTCGCACCACGGGATCACCGAATGCTCGATGGCGCGCTCATTGAGATGATACAGCACCTGATTGCACGCGATCGCGCCCTCGCCCGCGACCTCATGCATCTCGGCGAGATCGGAGGCGTCGAAATTGCTGACGCCCCATGACAGGATCTTGCCCGCCGTCATCAACTCATCAAACGCCGCCACCGTCTCCTCGAACGGATACGAGCCGCGCCAGTGCAGCAGATAGCAGTCGAGCCGCTCTGTGCGCAGCCGCTTCAGCGAACGCTCGCAGGCGGCGATGGTGCCGCGCCGCGAGGCGTTGCTCGGCAGCACCTTGGAGACCAGAAACACCTCGTCGCGACGGCCTTCGATAGCGTCAGCGATCACCAGTTCCGCGTCGCCATACATCTCGGCGGTGTCGATATGGCTCATGCCGAGATCGAGCCCACGCCGCAGCGCCGCCGCCGCGGTGCCATGATCGCCATGATCGATGTACCAGGTGCCCTGCCCGATCACCGAGGTCGTGCGGCCGGTGGGGCCGAACAAACGGGTTGGCATCGCGCTGGTCTTGTCCGTCATCTGGTCACTCCACATCGCCCGATTGCTTTTTGGCTGATCGCTTGTAGCGGCAAAAGCCGGGCTTTGCACTAGAGCGTTTCCAGCGAAGGGGACCTGGCGCGCATGAAGAAACATATCGAAAGCTTCTAAACCCGCTCCGCCATCCATGTCGACAGCCGCGCCACCTGCGCTGGCGACAGAAGCAGTCCCAGCTTCGAGCGCCGCCAGATCACATCCTCGGCGGTGCGCGCGAATTCGTGAGCCATCAGATAGTCCACCTCGCGCGCGGTGAGCGTGGCGCCGAACTCCTCGCCGAGATCAGCGGCGCTTTGCGCACCGGCAAGCCACCTCCGCGCCCGCGTGCCATAGGCATGCGCGAGACGCGTCGCATGAGCCGGCGAAAGAAACGGATGATCGCGGCGCAACTGCGTAGCGAGCGCGGCAAGCCCCGTCACCGCCAGATCGCCGCCGGGCAGCGGCGCGGTGCCGGTCCAGCCTTCATGCAGGCCGGAGGCTTTGTCCTTCAGATATGGCGACAGACGCTCCAGCGCATGCTCGGCGAGCCGCCGATAGGTGGTGATCTTGCCGCCGAACACCGAGAGGATCGGCAGGCCGTCCGGCGTGTCGAGTTCGAACACATAGTCGCGGGTCGCGGCGCGCGCCTCGCTGGCGCCGTCGTCGTAAAGCGGGCGCACGCCGGCATAGGCCCACACCACGTCGCGTGGCAACACCGGCTGCGCCAGATAATCGCCGACCGAGGCGCAGAGATAGTCGATCTCCTCCTGCGTCGGCGCGACCAGCGCCGGATCGCCGTGATAATCGCGGTCGGTGGTCCCGATCAGCGTGAAGTCATTTTGATACGGAATGACGAAAATGACGCGGCCATCGGCATTCTGGAAGGTATAGGCGCGGTCATGCGCGTAGAGCTTCGGCACCACGATGTGCGAGCCCTGCACCAGCCGCACCCGCGCCTTGGCGCGGATTTCGGCCTGCTGCGTCAGGATGCTCTCCACCCACGGCCCGCCGGCATTGACCAGCACGCGCGCGAAAATCTCGCTGCGTACGCCGGTGACGCTGTCCTCCAGCGCCACGCGCCAGCGTCCCTCGTGCCGCGCCACCTGCACGGCACGGGTGCGGACGCGGATGTCGGCGCCGCGATCGGCGGCATCGCGCGCGTTGAGCACGACAAGGCGCGCGTCATCGACCACGCAGTCGGAATATTCAAAGCCGCGGGTGAAACGGCCGGGCTTCAGCGGCTTGCCGACTTCGGCGGAGCGCAGGTCGAGCGTGCGCGTCGGCGGCAGGCGATGGCGGCCGCCGAGATGATCGTAGAGAAACAGGCCGAGCCGCAGCAGCCACGCCGGGCGCAGCCCCTCGTGATGCGGCAGCACGAAGCGTTGCGGATGGATGATGTGCGGCGCGATCCGCCACAGCAGTTCGCGCTCGATCAGCGCCTCGCGCACCAGACGGAATTCGTAATATTCGAGATAGCGCAAGCCGCCATGGATCAGCTTGCTCGACCATGACGAGGTGCCGCTGGCCAGATCGTTCATCTCGCACAGGAACACCGAATGGCCCCGGCC
>JAFKKO010000138.1 GCA_017305455.1 Hyphomicrobiales bacterium
ATTCAGCAGCGTGGTCTTGCCGCAGCCCGAAGGGCCAAGCAGGGCCACGATCTCGCCAGGCGCGGCCGAGAACGACACGTCGTCGAGTGCGACGAAATCGCCATAGGCCTTGCGCAGCCTGTGAATCTCAAGGTGGGTTTCCATCAGCGACCTCCGACCATGGCGGTCCAGCGCGCGGTGAGCGCCTGCAGGTTCTGGTTGATCGGACCGATGTTGAGGTTGAGCAGCGCCGCAACGTTCTTCTCGCCGTAAGGCACCTTCGCGGCGGCGGCCTTGTCCAGCTTCACGGTCTTGTTGACCGGACCGAGCAGCATGCTCTCGGCGATCATCTTCTGCGCTTCGGGGCTGATGGTGAAGTCGATGAAACGCTGGGCGAGATCGGGATGCGGCGCGCCCTCGACGATGTCGAACTGCTGCGGATAGAGGATGCCGCCCTCCTTCGGCATCACCATCGCCACCGGTGCGCCGGTGCCGGCGAAGTCATGCACGCGCGCGCTGCCGTTAAAGCCGATCCAGGCGCTGCCGGTGCCGAACAGCGCATCGACCTGCGCCGGCGGATCGACGAAAGCGAGCGCCTGCGGAATCATCTCCTTCATCTTGGCCCAGCCCGGCTCAAGATTGTCGATCGAGCCGCCATTGAGTTCGGCGATCTTCAGAAACAGCAGGTTGGTGTAGCCGATCGGCATGTTGTAGAACACGACGTGGCCCTTGAATTTCGGGTCCCACATGTCCAGCCACGAAGTCGGCGCGGCCCAACCCTTCTCCTTGAACACCTTGGTGTTGTATTCGAGGCCGAGCGCCTGAATGCCCATCACGACGCCGACGCCGTCGGGGTCCTTGGCGAAATCATAAAGGTTGGCGAGGTTCGGCACCTTGGCCGGATCGAGCTTGGCGTAGAGTTTCTCGGCCTTGCCCTGATAATGCGTGGTGTCGTTGGCCCAGATCACGTCGATCTGCGGGCTGGAGCGCTGCGCCTTCACCTTGGCGAGAATCTGGTTGGACGTCCCGGTGACGTAGACGACCTTGACGCCGTATTTCTTCTCGAAGGCGGGAATGACGGTGGCCTGCAGCGCCTTCTGCAGCGATCCGCCGAAGCCGGCGAACACCAGTTCCTTGTCCTCCGCCGCGGAAGCCGGCGCACCGGCGCTCAACATCATCGCGAGGCAGGCGCCTGCACCGAGGGTCGTCAGCCACGTTTTGCGAATGTCGCTCATTGCCTTCAAGATGTTCATCTCTGTCCTCCCTTCGGGACTTGGTCCCGTTCTGTTTTGGTTGGTGGATTGAACTATTGCAGGCCGAACTCGACCCTCCGCACGTTATCGGGATCGATCTGCCTGATGATGGCGAGTTCTTCCTGCGTCGGCTCCGGCGTCACCGGCGCGCTGTCGAGATTGGGAATGACAAAGCCGGTCTTCTCGGCCAGTTCCTGACGCGAGACGCCGGGATGGATGGCGTCGAGCACGAGGCGCCCGTCTTCCTTGCGGAAGACGCACAGCGGGGTGACGATGCGCTCGAGGTTGCCATCGGAGGTGGTGAACGCGACCTCCTCGACGAAAATCTTCGGCGAGTGGCCGGCGCGCCAGAGCACGACGCGCTTCGACTTCGGCAGGATCGCCGGACCGCCGCCGCCGCCGGGGAAACGCACCTTCGGCCTCTCGCGATCGCCGATGAAGCTGGAGTTGACCCGGCCTTTGGCATCGACCTGCGCCATGCCGAGGAAGGTCAGATCGAAACCGCCCCGGCCGTTGAGGCCATAGACTTCCTGATTGTCGAAGATCGACGCCGAGCCGCGCCCGAGATCGGCGGTGCTGGTCGCGGCCATGATCTTGTCGACGGTCGGATTGATGCCGCCGCCGACGCTGATGAAGGTGCAGTCCGGCGCATTGAGCCGCCGCGCCAGCGTCACCGCCGTCAGCGGCAGCGGCGAGTTGACGCCGACGAACACCACCTCGCCGTTGCGGATCAGGCGCGCCATCGCGACAGCCATCATATCGGCGGGGCTGTAGGACGCGCTCATGCCGCCGCTCCCAGCGCGACGCGATCATGCGCCGCCGTCTCGTCGAGATATTGCCTGAAGCCTTCCGGCGTGCGGCTGAGATCGAGATAGCGGCGCATCGCCGGCTCGTCGATGTCGTAGTGCTGGTAGACCGCGGTCGGCCACGCGCCGGCCGGCGCATGCACCACGGCTTCGACGAAGATCTCCGGTATGATGGTCAGTTCCGGCTGCGCCACGAAATGCGAGGTCTCGACGATCTTCTCGGCGGTGAGGATGACGCGCTTCGCCGCGCGGCTCATCAGGCGATCCCATACCGGCGTGCCGTAGATCCGCGCGTTGCCGCGCACGTCCGCCTCGTGCACATGCAGGATCGCCCAGTCCGGACGCACTGCCGGCACCACCAGCGCATCCGCGCCGGTGAACGGGTCCTTGATCCGCGCGAACGGCGCGATGTCCGGAATGTCGCTACCCTCGAAACCCGCGACGCACTGGAACGGCAGGCCGAACGCCGCCGCCTGCAGGCTCGCCATCACCGCCGGGCAGGCGTTCTCGATCACGTCGATCTCGCCCTTCTCCGCCGCGCGGCGAAAGCTCGGCGCCATGCCGAACGGCTGCTCCAGCGTCGCCATGCCGCAGCGGACGCTGGCAAGACAGCCGCCTGCCGCCAGCACGTCGGCATCGAAGCCCGGCGACGGCTTGATCAGATGCAGTCCCTTGACGCTCTGCCGCGCCAGTTCGCGGACGAAGGAGGACGGGATGCGCTGCGACAGCGTTCCACCGAGCGTGACGATCTGGCCGTTCCGCACGAGGCGCGCGGCGTTTTCCAAAGTCATCTGTTTCATGACGACACCTCCTCGGCGGCGGGCTGAAAGAATTGCGTGAGATTGCGGCGAAGGATTTTCCCTGTGGCGTTGCGCGGCAGCTCGTCGGTGAAGGCGATCCGCACCGGCACCTTGAAGTCGGCGAGATGCTTGCGGCAGTAATCCTGCAAGTCCTGCTCGGTGATCGGCGTCGCCGGAACCACGCAGGCGACCACCACCTCGCCCCAGATGCGGTCCGGCAGACCACCGACCGCGGCATCGCGCACCGCCGGATGCCGGCAGATCACTTCCTCGACCTCCAGCGGCGAGACGTTCTCGCCGCCGCGAATGACGATTTCCTTCTTGCGGCCGACCAGGAAGATATGGCCGTCCACATCCATGCGGCCAAGGTCGCCGGTATGCAGCCAGCCATCGACGATGGTGTTGCGGGTCGCGTCCTCGTCACGGAAGTAGCCGAGCATCACGGTCGGCGAGCGGATCACCAGTTCGCCGACCTCGCCCGCCGGCAGCGTGTTGCCCTGCTCGTCGAACACGCGGATTTCCTGGCCCGGCAGCGCCTGTCCGACCGAACCGATCTTGCGCCTGCCGCCGGCATAAAGCGGATTGAGCGTCGAGGTCGCGGTGCCTTCGGTCAGGCCCCAGCCTTCGATCAGGATGTCCTTGCCGAAACGATCCTCGAACCGGGTGGCAAGATCGACCGTCAGCGGCGCGGAGCCGGTCTTGACGAAATCGAGGTTGATATTGGCGCCGCGCACCTCGGCTTCACGTTCCAGCAGAATGGCAAGCACGGTCGGCGGGGCGCTGAAACTGTTGACGTTATAGTCCTTCACCAGCTTCCAGTGCTCGCGCGCGCTGAACTTGCGCACCAACAGGATGGTGGAGCGGGCGATGAAGCCGGCGATGTGGCTGACGATCAGCGCGTTGCAGTGGAACAACGGCATCATGCATAGCGCGACATGATCTTCGGTCAGCCGGAAGCCCTGCGACAAGGCGATGCCGTCGGCCCAGACATTGGCGTGGGTCAGCAGCACGCCCTTGGGTCGGCCGGTGGTGCCCGATGTGTAGATCAGCAGGATCGGCGTCGTCTGGGTCAGCCCCTCGACACGGCGCGGCGTGCGCGGCTGCGCAAACAGCTCAGCGTCGGACAAGACCGGCACCGGAACCGCAACGCCGGGCGCGGCGCCGAGCAGCAGGATGGCCGGCTTGACCTCCAGCGTCTCGACTGCGCTGACCGCGAGCGGCAGGAGTTCCGGCGAGGTGATCAGGAGCCGCGCGCCGGAATGGCCGAGCACATAGGCGGTCTCCTCCACCGTCAGGCGGTTGTTGATCGGATTGGCGATCACGCCGCTCTTGAACATGCCGAAATAGGCCGCCACCACCAGCGGCTCGTTGCCGATCAGCATGCTGACGCGATCGCCGGTCTCGAGCCGCAGCTTGCCGAACAGATGCGCGAACTGGTTCGCGAGATCGTCCAGCTCCGCATAGGAGTAGGCCTTTCCCTCGAAAATAATGGCGGGCTTGGTGGCCCGATGGTCTTCCAGCAATTGACCGATCAACATGGCATCCGTGGCATCCTATGCACGACGTTTCTGGATAAAGCGCTGACCGAGTTCGCGCGACACATCCTCCGCCGCCGCCATCACCGCCGGCGCGAACTCGACCGCGCGCTCGACGGAAAACCGATATTCGGGGCCGGAGATACTGATGGCGGCAATGACATTGCCGAGATGATCGCGGATCGGCGCCGCGACGCCGACGATCTCGCCGCGATACTCACCGTGATTGAGCGAGTAGCCGCGCTCGCGCGTCAGTTCGAGTTCGCGCCGCAACCGCTTCGGGTCGGTGATGGTCTTGGCCGTAAATCTGTGCAGCGGCCCCTTGCACACCCGTTCGATCTCGGCCTCGGGCTGAAACGCCAGCAGCGCGCGGCCGGTCGCGACGTAGGCCGCCGGCGCGCGGCGCCCGACATGGATCTGCGCCTGCACCGGATTGGGGCTGTTGACCTTGTCGAGATAGACCACCTCGCCGGGCGCGCAGTATTCGGCAAGCTGCGAGCTCTCGTTGCTGAGGGCGACCAGCCGCTCCAGATAAGCGTGCGCGACCTTCGCCAGTTCGATGGATTCGCCGGCAACGATGCCGAGCTCCCACAACCGATGACCGAGCCGGTAGCCGCCGCGCTCGGAGACGCGCTCGACATAACGCCGCGCTTCCAGATTGGAGAGCACGCCGTGGACCGCGGCCTTGGAAAGATCGAGACGCAACGCGATCTCGCCCAGCGTCAAAGGCTCGCGCGACGAGGCGAGCGTCTCGATCACGTCCAGCGACATGTTGAGAGAATGGAGATGTCGGCGCGGGCCGACGATGGCAGGCTGTTCATTCACGAGCGGTGAACACCATTTTCCATATGCGAATGAAAGCTAGGACCGGAAAAATGGGGAGTCAATTCGCTCGCGAGATTAAATCCATGACGCACCGCCACATGCGAACGTCCGCACGCGCGAGACGACACGCGGGAAAGCGTCACGCAACCAGATATCGAAATGAGAATCCGGCATGCTCGTCCGGCGGTGTGAAGAGCATGCCGGCGGGCGTGAGCGGCGTTACGACAGCAGCGAGGGCAGTCCGCCGAGATTGGCGATGCGATGGTCCGGCTCAAGACCGAGATGATCCATCTGCATGCGCAGCGCCTTGAACATGGTCAGCGGCCGCACCAGATCGTGCCGCTGCCATGCCGCCGTCATCGCCTGCGGCGTGACGCGCTCGATCCAGGCGACATTGAATCCGAACGCCTTGGCGCCGGAGGTATCGAACGGGTTCGACGACACGAACAGAACCTCGCTCGGCGCAACACCGAGCGTCGCCTCCACCAGCGCATAGGCTTTCGGGCTCGGCTTGTAGGTCTTGCAGGCATCGACGCTGATGGTGGCGTCGAGGACGTCGTGCAGCCCGGTGTTACGCACCAGCGCGTTCAGCATGTCCGGACTGCCGTTGGAGAGGATCGCGAGCTTGCGACCCTTCAGCGCCGCCAGCGCCTGTTTTGCATCCGGATAAAGATCGAGATGCAGATACTTCTCCATGATGCGGTCGGACACGTCGGGCGCGGCCGTCAGCCCCAGCACCGCCAGCGTGAAATCCAGCGAGGCGCGCGTCACGGCGGCGAAATCCTCGTAGCGATCCATCAACGAGCGCAGCCAGGTGTATTCGAGCTGCTTGAGCCGCCAGATCTGCGTGATGATCTCGCCATGGCCGGGAAACGCCTGTTCGGTGACGCCCTCGACCGACTGCACGTCATACAGCGTGCCATAAGCATCGAACACAACGGCCTTGATCGTCATCGGCATGACCCCGCTTCAACCGGCTGCAACGGCCGCAACCTCGCGCCCGCGTTCCGCCCGTCTATAGCGTATCCTGCGAATGGCCGCATTGCTTGCAGGTATAGCGGACGCGGCTCTGGCCTTTCGGCGCCGAGACGCGGTTGGCCGCGCCGCACTTGCCGCACACCGCCTCGATCCTTGTCTCGCCCTGCTTGACGACAACACCCCTGCGCTCCATCGCTTCGCGGACCAGACGCTCGGCCTCCTCACGCGACGACTGCTTGGACATTCCATACCCCAAAAAGGAACAAGGGCCTCAAAGGGCCCTTGTTTTTAGACTGCGTCTTTGGCGGCCTTGACCGGCCGGGCCCGAACGATCTTGCGGGCTGGCTTGGCCTTGAAAGTCATCGGCTCGCCGGTGAAGGGGTTGGTGCCCTTGCGCGCCTTGGTCGCCGGCTTCTTGACGACCACGAACTTCGCAAAACCGGGAAGAAGGAAAACGCCGGACTTCTTGAGTTCCTTGTAGCCGATCGCGGTGAGCGACTCCATCACGCCCTTCACGTCCTTCTTGGAAAGTTCGGTCTCGCCAGCGACCTTCTCGATCAGCTGCGACTTCGTCATCTGAGTGGCCATAGAGCCTCCTGTTGATTCGCAATGCTGAACAGTATTGCGAAATACACGGTAAAGCGACTGCGAACGGCTATTTTCATAGGGGAAACGCGCGTTCGGCGCAGCCCGGAATGTCCGGGCCGCCTGCTTTTAAGCGTGATTCTCGGGATTCGGCCAACGCGAATTGATCAAGCCAACGCCCGGAAGGCCGGGCAAAACCGCATTTTCCACTTGAAAACAGGGACTGCGGGCGACTTGGCGCGTTAAACCGCCCGCTTGCGATGACGGATGGCGGGGCCTGAAGTCAGGCTTTGCGCCGCCTCAATGATGGTGTTGGCGTCGAGTCCATAATGCGAATAGAGGTCGTCGATCGAGCCGGTCTGCCCGAACGCCTCGACGCCGAGCGCCTCGACGCGGTGGCCATGCACGCTGCCGAGCCAGCCAAGCGTCGCCGGATGACCATCGATCACGGTGACGATGCCGCAATTGCGCGGCAGCGGCGCCAGCAGCCGCTCGATATGGCTCGCCACCGGACTGAGCGCGACCGGACCCGCGATATCAGCCGCGCGCCGCGCCTTGCGCGCCCGCGACCAGCCGGCATGCAGGCGATCCGCCGACGTCACCGCGAGCAGACCGATATCGCGACGGTCCTCGCCGAGCAGACCGGTCGCGGCGATCGCTTCCGGCGCGACCGCGCCGGCATAGGCGATCACCACCTCGGCGTTGGGGCCGGGCTGGCGCAACCAATACGCGCCCTCGGTAATGTCGTGCTTCAATTCCGCCGTCATCGCGCGCTGCGGCTGCTCCAGCGCCCTCGTCGAGAGCCGCAGATAGACCGAGCCGCCGGCGGCATCGCCGTCCGCGTCATGATCATCCGAGCCATTATAAGGAGTGTTGCCTGTGCTCCCCTCGCCGGCTTCGCCGCGCTGCATATGCGCGAAGCCCCAGCCCATGATGGCGGCGAGTTCGTCGGCGAAGGCCGGCTCGAACGAGGCCAGTCCCGGCTGCGCCAGACCGATCAGCGGCGTGACGATCGACTGATGCGCGCCGCCTTCCGGCGCCAGCGTGATACCCGAGGGTGTCGCCGCCACCATGAAGCGCGCGTCCTGATAGCAGGCATAGTTCAGCGCATCGAGACCGCGCGAGATGAACGGATCGTACAGCGTGCCGACCGGCAGCAGCCGCGCGCCGTTGATGGAATGCGACAGCCCGAGCGCGGACAGCATGATGAACAGATTCATCTCCGCGATGCCGAGCTCGAAGTGCTGGCCCTTGGTCGAGAAATCCCAATTGAAGGTCGAGGGAATCTTCTCCTTGCGGAACAGATCGACATTCTCCGCCAGCGCAAACAGCCCGCGCCGGTTCACCCACGGCCCGAGATTGGTCGAGACGGTGACGTCCGGCGACACGGTGACGATGCGTTCGGCCAGCGCGGTGTCGCCGCGCGCGAGTTCGTTGAGCACGAGGCCGAAGGCCTGCTGCGTCGACATCTTCGCGGACGGTTGGAATTGAAGCGTCGCCGGCACTTCCACGGTCGGCGCGCTGAGCCGGCGCGGACCGCGTTGCGCGAACGGCACCTCACGCAGAAACGCCTCGAGGATCGCGGGCTTGATGGTCAGACCCTCGAAATGATCCCATTCATGACCGGGGCGGATGTTCTGCGCGGTGCGGAATGCATCGATCTGCGCCGGCGTCATCAGCCCGGCGTGATTGTCCTTGTGGCCCTGCAGCGGCAGGCCGACGCCCTTGATGGTGTAGGCGATGAAGCACACCGGCCGATCGTGATCGATCGCCTCGAACGCCGACAGCATGCTCTCGACATCGTGGCCGCCGAGATTGGACATCAGCGCCAGCAATTCCTCGTCGGTGCGGCTGTCGATCAGACGCGACACCTCGGCCTGATCGCCGATCTCGTCCTGCAAACGCCTGCGGAAGGCCGCGCCGCCCTGAAAACACAATGCCGCGTACATCTGGTTCGGACAGGTGTCGATCCAGCGCCGCAGCGTCTCGCCGCCCGGCTCGGCGAATGCCGCCTGCATCAGCCTGCCGTATTTGACGATCACCACGTCCCAGCCGAAATTGCGGAAGATGGTCTCGACCTTCTCCCACAGTCCCTCGCGCACCACGCCGTCGAGACTCTGGCGGTTGTAATCGACCACCCACCAGGTGTTGCGCAGACCGTTCTTCCAGCCCTCCAGCAGCGCTTCGAAGATATTGCCCTCGTCCATCTCCGCGTCGCCGACCAGCGCGATCATGCGTCCTTCATCGCGGCCCTTCATCCAGCCATGGGCGCGGACGTAATCCTGCACCAGCGACGAGAACAATGTCTGCGCCACGCCGAGGCCCACCGACCCGGTGGAGAAATCGACGTCATCGACATCCTTGGTGCGCGAGGGATAGGACTGCGCGCCCTTGAAGCCGCGGAAATTCTCCAGCTTCTCGCGACTCTGCTGGCCGAGCAGATACTGGATGGCATGAAAAACCGGGCTCGCATGCGGCTTCACCGCGACGCGGTCCTGCGGCCGCAGCACGCCGAAATACAGCGTCGCCAGGATGGTGGCGAGCGAGGCCGAGGACGCCTGATGGCCGCCGACCTTGAGGCCATCGACATTGGGGCGAACGTGGTTGGCGTGATGGATGGTCCATGACGACAGCCACAGCGCCTTGCGCGTCAGTTCGGACAGGATCTCAATGCGGGAGGGCTGCGTCATCATACGGCCTCGTGGGACGAAGAAGACCTTTACAATAACAGCCGCCCGCCGCGACGGTTCCTAAAGCATTGCAATAAAACAGAGATTATTGGTATATTATACCAATCAGATACTAAAAATGTGGATATCATTCCAATGCCGAGCCTCGATGCCATCGACCGCAAGATCCTCGCGATTCTCCAGGCCGACAGCCGCGTGACCATGCAGGAGCTGGCCGACCGGGTCGGCCTGTCGGTGTCGCCCTGTCACCGCCGCGTCAAGCTTCTGGAAGAGCGCGGTGTCATCACCCGCTATGCCGCGATGGTCGATCAGAAATCGCTCGGCCTGCATGTCAGCGTCTTCATCTCGATCAAGCTGGAGCGACAGAAGGAGGAAGATCTCGGCCGCTTCGCCAAGGCGATTTCCGGCTGGAGCGAGGTGCTGGAGTGCTATCTGATGACCGGCAACCGCGACTATCTGTTGCGCGTCGTCGCCGCCGATCTCGCCTCCTACGAGAAATTTCTCAAGACCAAGCTGACGCGGCTCTCCGGCATCGCCTCGATCGAGTCGAGCTTCGCGCTCAGTCAGGTGAAATATTCCATCGCGCTGCCGGTCGATGCGGCGGCGCCGTGACGCGGAAGATCAACGCAAAAAGATTCCGAAAGATCAGCCATACATTCCAACCGTCATGCCGCGACTGTCGCGGGCATCCACGTCTTTAGTTTCGGCTAGCAAAAAAGGCGGCGCCTCTCGGCTCCGCCTTTCCATGGCTTGATCGGTTCCCAATCAGCCGTGCAGTTTCTTCGCGGTCTCTGCGATGGTCCTGCCCTGATAGCGCGCGGCCGCGAGTTCGTTCTCGCTCGGCATGCGGCTGCCATCGCCATCGGTGATGGTGGTGGCGCCATAGGGCGAACCGCCGGTGACTTCCTTGACGCCCATCTGGCCGGCGAAGCCATAGTTGAGACCGACGATCACCATGCCGAAATGCAGCAGGTTGGTGATGATCGAGAACAGCGTGGTCTCCTGACCACCGTGCTGGGTCGCGGTCGAGGAAAACGCGCCGCCGACTTTGCCGTGCAGCGCGCCCTTCGCCCACAGGCCGCCGGCCTGATCGAGGAAGTTCGCCATCTGCGAGGCGATGCGGCCAAACCTTGTGCCGGTGCCGACCACGATGGCATCATAATTGACAAGGTCCTCGATCTTCGCGACCGGCGCGGCCTGATCGAGCTTGTAATGCGCCGCCTTGGCGACTTCCGGCGGCACCAGTTCCGGCACGCGCTTGATGTCCACAATCGCGCCGGCCTCGCGCGCGCCCTCGGCGACCGCGTTCGCCATCGCCTCGATGTGCCCGTAGGCCGAATAATAAAGAACGAGAACCTTAGCCATTTTTTACTCCAGTTGTTCGATGTGTTCGGTGTCGGTTGCGATCGGCCCGCCATCGGCGGGTCGATCAGCGTCGTTACAAGCGCGAGGCGGATTTCGCCGCGAGGCAGGTGGCGCGATGCTGCGCCACCCAACCCTTGAGGAAACATTCGGCGCCGCGATAGCTGACGATCAGCGCCGGCATGACGAAGGGAATGATCTGCGTCATGCCGCATCCACCAGCACGAGTTCGGAATCCTCCAGCGCGGTGACTTTCACACTCGCTTCATCCGCAATGGCGACGCCGTCGCGCGCATGTGCTTCAACGCCGTTGACCTTGACGCGGCCGACCGCGGGCACGAGATAGCCCTTGCGATCACGGCCAAGCGCATACTCTGCGCTCTCGCCCGCCTTCAGCGCGGTGCCGAGCACGCGCGCATCGGCGCGGATCGGCAGCGCGTCAGTGTCGGACGCAAATCCGCTGGCGAGCGTGACGAAGCTGCCGGAGCGATCCCCTTTCGGGAAAGGCTTCGCGCCCCAACACGGCTGACCACCCTGCTGCGTCGGCTCGATCCAGATCTGGAAGATCCGGGTCTTGCCGGGTTCAAGATTGTATTCGGCATGACGGATGCCCGAGCCCGCGCTCATCACCTGGACATCGCCGGCTTCGGTGCGTCCCTGATTGCCGAGACTATCCTGATGGGTGATCGCACCTTCGCGAACATAGGTGATGATCTCCATGTTGGCGTGCGGATGCGCGGGGAAGCCCGTGTTCGGCGCGATCTCGTCGTCATTCCAGACGCGCAGACGGCCGTGGCCCATGTTGGCCGGGTCGTAATAGCTGCCGAATGAGAAGTGGTGCTTGGCCTTCAGCCAACCGTGGTCGGCGCCGCCAAGCTTGTCGAAGGGTCGAAGCTCGATCATGACGGTCATCCTCAGTTCATAAAGAGTTAATGTTGAGTTCATGTGGCGCTGGCAGGCCGCTTCCGGATTGCTTCGCCACATGACTTTCGATGACCTCTGGATAAGCGCTTGGCTTTTGGATATAAATAGAAACTATCGAAACTCATTGTTTCCAAAATTGAGATGTCCAAACTTCCCGATTTCGAAGCCCTCGCCATCTTCGCCAAGGTGGTGGAAATGCGCTCGTTCGCTGGCGCCGCGTCCGAGCTTGCGCTGTCCAAGGCCACGGTGTCGAAAGCCGTGACCCGGCTGGAAGCACGGCTCGGCGCGCGGCTGTTCAACCGCACCTCGCGCCAGCTTGCGCTGACCGACGCTGGGCAGCGGCTGTCGCAGCGCGCCGCGCAGTTGCTGGCCGATGGCGAAGCCGCGGAGAACGAGGCGCTGGCGCAGGCGGTCACGCCGCGCGGACTGGTGCGCCTCGCGGTGCCGATGACGTTCGGCGTGAAAAGGATCGCGCCGCTGCTGCCGGATTTTCTCACCGCCTATCCCGAAGTCGCGATCGACCTGCATCTCAGCGACGCCAAGGTCGATCTGATCGGCGAAGGCTTCGATGCCGGCATCCGCATCGGCACACTGCCGGATTCATCTTTGCTGGCGCGGCGGCTATGCGCGATGCCGCGCTACACGGTCGCGGCGCCGTCCTATCTCAAGCGCCATGGCACGCCGACGCACCCGATGCATCTCGGGCAGCACAAATGCTTCGGCTACACCTATCTGTCGACGCCGGGGGTGTGGCACTTCACCAACGCCAAAGGCGAGCAGGCTTCGGTCCGTCCATCGGGCGCGCTGCGCGTCAACAATGGCGAGGCGTTGCTGCCGGCGCTGCTCGCCGGACTCGGCATCGCCAATCTGCCGGAGTTCATCATCGGCGAAGCCATCGCCGCAAGGAAGGTCGAGATCATCCTGAAGGATTGGAAGCAGCCGGAAGGCGCGGTGCATCTGTTGATGCCGCCCGGCGGGCCGCGCCCGGCCCGCGTCGAGGTGCTGGCGGATTTTCTCGCCGCGCGTCTGGGACAAACGAAACGAAAGCCGCGATAGCTATCTGCGAACAGCGGCTCTCAGTCGATCCGCAGCTTTTTCACCGCGGCCATATCCCATGACATGCCGGCACCCGGCCGATCCGGAATCACGGCATGGCCGTCACGAATTTCGAGCGGCTCCTCCAGAATGGCGTCGCCCCAATCGACATATTCCAGCCAATGCGCGCTCGGCGTCGCGGCAAGCAGATGCGCCGAGACTTCGGGCAGCAGATGCGACGACATCGGTATGCCGTAGGCTGATGCGATGCCGGCAGCCTGCATCCATCCGGTCACGCCGCCGATGCGCGCGAAGTCCGGCATCGCAAGATCGCAAGCCTGCTGGCGCAGCGCCTCGGCCATCTGCGCCGTGCCGTCGAAATTCTCGCCAAGCTGCACCGGCAGCGTCAGTTCGCGCGTCAGACGCGCGTAACCTGCGTAGTCATCGTAACGGATCGGCTCCTCGAACCAGGCAATGCCCTCACTCTCGAGCGCACGGCCGCGCTTGAGGGCTTCCGGCACATCGAGCGCCTGATTGTAATCGACGAAGATCTCGACCTCGTCGGGAATGCGCCGGCGCACCGCGCGCGTTACCGCCAGATCTTCCGCGAGAGTCGCATAGCCGAGCCGCAGCTTCACCGCCTTGAAGCCGCGATCGAGCAACGCTTCGGCTTCATCGGCGGCAGCTTCCGGTGTCATCAAGCCGAGGCCGCTGGAATTATAGGCGCGCACCGGGCGCGGCGACGCGCCCAGCATGGTTGCGAGAGGCAAGCTCGCCGCACGCGCAAGCGCGTCCCACAGCGCGCCATCGAACGCCGCCAGCGCCATTCGCGCCAGTCCCGAGACCGCCAACAGAGTGAAGCGGCGCGCGAGAAGCTGTCCGATCTCCACCGGCGCTGCGGGCTTACCCCGCACCACCTCCACCGCATCGGCGAGCAACGCCGCGAGCGCCTTTGCGCCGCTGGCGCGATAGCAGAACAGATAGGTGCGCCCCGTTATGCCTTCCTCGGTTTGCAGATCGACGAGAATCAGCGGCGCCTTGCGCACGGTCGCCGCGCTGGTGCCGAGCGCAAAGGTCATCGGCACTTCGACGATGACCGTTTTCAGATCGCGGATCGTCAGTCGCGGCGCGGCGCGGGATGTGACCTGTGCGTTCGGAGCA
Source organism: Hyphomicrobiales bacterium (assembly GCA_017305455.1). GTDB lineage: Bacteria > Pseudomonadota > Alphaproteobacteria > Rhizobiales > Xanthobacteraceae > Afipia. The sequence goes on from JAFKKO010000138.1 coordinate 13,934, forward strand.
TCCATGCCGGCCATCGTCAGTGCTTCGATCCGACCACCGGCGCGCCCTGCGCGCTCAGCGCGAGGATGTCGGCAATGGCGCGATTGAGCGGGGTCGGAACGCCGACCTGCTTGCCAAGCTCAACGACGCCGCCGGACAGCCAGCGCACCTCAAGCGGCCGGCCGTTCTGCAGATCGTGATGCATGGAGGCCGACATGTCGTAGGCGACATCGTCAGCCAGCTTGAGACGAAGCTCGGCATAGTCCTCCGGCAGATCGACGCCATGCGCGCGTCCGACCGCGACCACTTCCCGCATCACATCAAGCAGGAACTGGCGGGTCTGCGGATTCTCGCGAATGGGTCCGATCGGCAAGCGGATGGAGGTGGTGGTGCCGGACAATCCGACCAGGAACACGAATTTCTGCCAGATGTCGCGATTGATGTTGGGCGAGAGCTCGGCGTTGATCCCACCGCTCTGACACGCTCGCAGAAATGCTTCGCCCCGCTCCGAACGGCGGCCGTCGAACTCGCCGAAAATCAGCCGCTGCATCGGCCCGGTCTGCCGGATGACGCCGGGACGGTCGATGGTCGTCGCGACATATCCGACGCCGCCCATGATCTGCGCCGGACTGTATTTCGCGCGCAGATAGGTGTCCTTGAGCACACCGTTCTGAAACGAGATCAGCACCGTGTCCGGACCGACCACCGGCCGGATCTGCTCCAGCACCGTGTCTGTGTCCCACAGCTTGACGGCGAACATCACCAGATCGGCGACGCCCATCTTCGCCGGATCGTCGGTCGCCTGCACCTTGTCGAGATGGAGCGCATCGGGACCTTCCACCGTGAGGCCCTCGGAGCGCATCGCCGCAAGATGGGCGCCCCGCGCCAGAAAGGTGACGTCGGCACCGCCCTGCGCCAGCCGCGCGCCAAAATAACCCCCGACTCCACCTGAACCAATTACTGCAATCCGCACGCCATCCTCCAACCAATGCGGAGCCGGTTTATCAATGGAACATTATGAACTCAAGTAAATTGTACTTTCGTCCATATTTTTATTGTTGAAGCGATATAAACCGAGGATTATGATGCACCATGCCCCTAAAATTGGTTCAACCAAAAGAAAATCGGTCCGAAATTGTTCTGCGTCATCTCGAGGACCTGCTGGCCTCCGGGCGTTTTGCCCCCGGCGCAAAACTACCGACCGAGCGCGCGTTGTCCGTCGAACTGGCGGTGCCGCGCGGCGCGGTTCGCGAAGCTCTCGCTGTGCTCGAAACAAGAGGCCAGGTGATCCGCGCCGTCGGCAGCGGGACCTTCGTGAGCGAAATCGCGTCTGCCGGTGCCGATGTATCGGGCTATGAGCAGGTCCGGGTGTTTTACGATGCCAGTCCACGCGAGATCATGGACGCACGCTTTGTTCTCGAGCCTCGCCTCGCCTTCCTGGTCGCGAGCAACGCGACGGCGGCCGATTTCAGCCGGCTCGAGGAAACCCTGCGACAGGGCGAGACTGCCGATACTTACGCCTCGTTCGACGCCGCGGACGACGCCTTTCATCAGGCCATCGCGGAAGCGACGCATAACCGGCTCGTGGTCGATGTCTATGCGGCGATCGGAGCGGCGCGGCGGCGGGCCGCCTGGGGGAATCTGCGGCGGCGTTTTCTGACGCCGGAGCGGCGGATCGCATCACGCCGTGAGCATCGCGCCATCTTCAATTGCCTGACGGCGCGCCATGTGGTGGAGGCCGAGGCCGCCATTCTCAAGCATCTGCGCGAGATCAATACCACGCTGATCGAAGGACACGCCCCGTCCTTGCTGACGCCCCTCAAGGAAGGTAGCGCAGAGTAGATCGAGGGGTTTCCGATCCGGACGCCGGAAACAAGAGCCCGGCCAACCGGGTCACGGCCGGGCCGGGCAAGTCTGGGAGGAACTCATCAAGGCGGCAAACCACCGCAAATCACGCCGTCTTTTCAACGAAAAGACCGGAGCCAAAATCGTCGCTTGCCGTACTTTTACAGACAACACGAATTCGATAACAAGGCGTCACCAGACTATCGTCAATCGAATCTCACCCCTATCACATGCGCGTGAGAGTGCCGGACCCGGCCACGAAAGTCGGCCATCGTCTCTTTGCAATCACACCACCCGATTGAAGAATCCGGATAACCGGCAGGCCCACCCGTGCAAGCCCGGCACCGACGAGAGTACGCCAGCATTTTATCTCACAATCATCATGAAGTGCCGGAGCATGCCTTCGACACTGCGGACCCCGTGCCGGTGATGGCGCGAGCGCGCGCGGGTGTGGCGTGAACTGGCAGGCTGCGGCTGCTCCACCGCCGCGCCCATCAGGGTGGGGCCGATCGCTTCGAACTGCGCCTTCTGCTCATCGCTCAGCGTGCCGTAGAAGTTACCCAACGCGGCATGGACGGTTTTCACTGCAGCAAGCAGCGTATCGAGTCGCTTTTCGACCGCCGCAAGGCGTGCCGGCGGAGTGAGATTGCCCTCCCGCTGGCATGAAGCCCGCAGCATGTCCGCCGCCTTCGCACTCGCGTCCTGCAACGCCGTCAGGCTTGTGCGCTGGGCTTCGGTCGGCTGCAGGCGCCGCTCGATTTCAGCGGTGGGCCACTGAGTGGCGCTGGCATCGGAGGTGGCGCCGCACAGATTTTCGTCCGCATCGGCCGGCAGCGCCGTCGCGCCGGTCTTGTTCTTGGGCGCATTGCCCTCGCGCTGCTCCTGCCCCAGCGCGTTCAACCGCGCCTTCTGCTCATCGCTCAGCAGGCCGTAGAATTTGTCGAGCGGCGGCCGCACGGAACCCACCGCGGCGATCATCGCCTCGATCCGCTTTTCCATCGCGGCCAGACGGCCCGGCGCGGTCAACGCGGCATCCGTCGGACACGCGGCTCTCAGATCCTGAGCGGCCTTCACCGAAGCGTTGGCCAGATCGTCGAGCGCGGCGCGTTGCTCATCATTGGGCTGGATCGCATCCTGGATCCGATCGATCGGCAGGCCGGCGATATCGCGGCTGTCGTCGCCGCACATTTGCGCAAGTTGATCGGGCGCACCCTTCGATGTCTCGGCGCTCGATGTCTCGCCGGTGGGCGCAGCCGAACTGACCCGGCCGACCGTTCGCCCGGCCCGGCCGCTTCCGCCTTCCGGGAAGTAACCGGCCAGCGCATCATAGCCGTAAGGGGCAAACAAACCGGCATAGATGTCGCTGTAGCCATAATCCCAGAAGGGATCGTCATAGCCATAGCCCCACATCATGTAGTCGTAGAAATCATAATAGGCGAACGGCCAGAACAGCGGGCCGACCCATCCATATCCGCCGTGCCGATGCCGCCACCAGCCATGGCGCTGATTGCCGTGCCCGTGCTGCCATGCGCCCATCGCCGCACTCGCGGTGATCGCCGCACGCGCGCTGGGATTGCGCAGCGCATTTCTGTTGCGCAGCGCTCCGGCCACCGCGCGCGATTGCATAGTCTGCGACACACGCGCCCGGCTTCTGGCATTGCCCGCATTCCGCTGCGACAGCACATTGGTCGTCGCCTGGTTTGCCCCGCGCGCGGAGCGGCTGCCGGCAACCCGGTTTGCCCGGACCACTCCACGCCGGCCGGCAGCGGCCCGGCCGCCTGCGCGGGTGTGCGAGCGGCTCACGGACCGCGGCAACGCGGATCGGCCGCCAAAACGGTGCCCGCCGACAAATCGCGGGCCGCCGAAGTGTCGTCCATTGAAATGAGCGCCGCCGAAATGTGCCGCGCCACCGCCGAAGCGGGCACCGCCACCGCCAAAGGAACGGCCACCACCGAAATGTGCGCCGCCCCCGACTGAGCGGCCGCCACCGAAGCGGGCTCCACCGCCGCCGAAATGAGCACCGCCTCCGCTGAAGTGCGCACCCCCGCCGCCACCTCCACGGCCGCCCCGGCCGGGCGCCGCATCAGCGACAGCGATTGTAAATCCCGCCAGCAAGGCAGCGGCCAAAATCCAAATCCGAAAAGTTTTCGACATGGTGCACCCGCTGAGTGCGATGACCCCACGACGCAAGCCGGAACAACGTCAATTCGACTAAAATGTTCCCGGCATGGCCGCGAGATTCCGCGCACCCCGCAGCGCCAAGTCAGCCCAGAACGGCGCGCCTGCGGCCGATCCACCACTTCTGGATGAAGGGCAGCGCGAGCACGACCGCCGTCAATGCCATGATCCCGCCCGCCATCGGCCGGGTGAAGAAGACCGTCCAGTCGTTGGAGAAGCTGATCATCGAATTCATGAACGATTCTTCGGCGAGCGGCCCAAGGATGACCCCGAGCACGAGCGGAGCGACAGGAAATTTCAGACGCTCGAACAGGTAGCCGAGAATGCCGAACCCGATCATCAGCCAGAGATCTACCACGCTGTTGCGGATCGACAGCGCACCGATGAAGCACAGGATCAGCACGTAAGCCGAGACCACGGCTTCGGGAAAATCGAGAATCTTGACCAGAAAGCGAATGGCGAAATAGCCGATCAGGCACATCAGCGCGAGGCCGAGGAACAGCGAAGCGAACACCGTGTAGACCATGGCGGACGACGTCACCAGAATCTGCGGGCCGGGCTGGATGCCGTGGAGCATGAAGGCGCCGAGGATGATCGCGGTCGCACCGCTGCCGGGAATACCAAGAGCAAGCAGCGGCACCAGCGCGCCGCCAACCGAGGCCGTCGCAGCAGCCTGCGGCGCAACGATGCCTTCGGCAACGCCGGTGCCCATCTCCTTCGAGCGTTTGCCGAACTGCGCCTCGACGCCGTAACTGACGAACGAAGCAATGGTGGCGCCCGCGCCGGGAATGATCCCGATGATGTTCCCGAGCAGGCTCGAGCGCAGGAACGGTACCTTGAGCGCCAGCATCTCCCTGGCGCTGGGCAGTTGGGTGCGCGCGCCGGAAATCTGCTCGACCGGCTTGGTCGCAAATCCGGCTTCGAGACGGGTCAACACTTCACCGACGCCGTAGGCGCCGACCATCACCACCAGGAACTCGATGCCGTCGGTCAGCAGCGAGGAGCCGAAGGTGAAGCGATAAGCGCCATAGATCGGATCGGTGCCGACCGCACCGATCAACAACCCGACGCTGAGGCTGATCAGCGCATTGGCCAGCGCGCCACGCCCCAACGCGACGACACTACTGAGACCGAACAACAGAATGGCGAAATATTCCGGCGATGAGAGTCGGAGCGCAAATTTCGCCAGCGGCTGCGTCATCAGCACCATGATCACGCCGGAAATCACGCCGCCGATCAGCGCCGCCATCAGCGTCCAGCCGAGCGCCTTTGCCGCATGACCGTTGCGTCCCATCGTATAGCCGTCCCACAGCATCGGGACATCGATCGGCTCGCCGGGTATTCGAAACAGGATGGCCGTGAACGCGCCGCCATAAGTGCCGGCGATGTACATCGCGGTCAGCAGCACGATCGAGGCGGTGACATCCATTTTGTAGGTGAACGGCAGCGCCAGCGCGACACCCATGACCAAAGTGAGACCGGGCAGAACACCGACCAGCAGACCGAGGGTGATGCCGATGACAAGCATCACCAGATTGGCCGGTGTCATGCAGTGAAGGAAGCCGACGCCGAGCTGTGCGAAAATATCGGTCATGTTCGGTCAGAGCCCCGGAAGGTGGAAAAACAGATCAGTGACAAGATCGAACGGAGCGACGCCACGCGGCAGCGAGACGTAGGCGATGCGCAGGAAAAGGATTCCGCACAGAACCGTCACGGCCGCGCTCACTCCCCACACCACGGCGTGGCGGCGATAGCGGCCGAGATACATGAAGATGGCCAGGAACAGGAAAGTGCCGAAGATGAAACCGAGGATCGGCACCAGAACCGCATAAGCCAGCACGAGAACGACGCCGCCAAACAGCAGCCAGGGATGACGCGGCTCGTCCCCATCGCCGTCTTCGTGATCGAGCGCTTCGGCGATACCTGCGGTCGCCGCGCGGCGACCGGAGAAGATGCTGACGATCTCGAACAGCGACGCCGCCGCCATCAGCAGGATTGCCAGACGCGGCCACACCGCGGGCCCAAGTTGTCCGGCCCGCGGCTCGTAGTCCATGTATCCAGCGTAAACGTAGAGCGCGACCGCGACTGCAAAACCGACGAAATAAGGAAATGACGACCGGATTCTCGCGTTCATTGATGCTCCCTTTACGGCGCTGGGCGTTCCAATCGTCTTGTCAGTTCTTCGCGATGGCCTTTTTCATCTCCTCGAGCTGTTCGTCGACAAAGGCCGTGGCCTTGGTCGAATCGATGAAGCTGTCGGCGGCACCGAACTGTTCTTCCAGAAACTTTTTATATTCCGGCATCGCCGCGACCTTGGCGAGCGTATTGGAGAGTTTCTTGACGACCTCCGGCGGCGTACCTGCACGGACGACGATGGCGCGGAACTGCGGCAGCGCGACCTTGTAGCCGAGTTCATAGGACGTCGGCGTATCCTTGAACGCGGGCAGCCGGTCCTTGCCGAAGGCAAGCAACGGGCGGATCTGCTTGTTGGCGAGGAATGACGCCACGTCGCCGGCCTGCTCGTACAAGGCGTCGGCATGACCGCCAAGGATGGAGACATACCGTTCGCTCGGCTTCGAGAACGGGACCTGCACGAACTTCAGCCCCTTCTGCTCGATCACACTGATCGAGAAGTCGTCCACGCTGCCAAATCCCAGCGTGGCGATCTTCAGCTTGCCGGGATTGGCCTGCGCATCCTTCTCGAAATCCTGCCAGGTTTTGTATTTGCTGTCGTTGGCGACAAAAATGAAGGACGGCCCCTGAATCATCACCGCCACCGGGATGATGTCCTTCATGGTCCAGCGCGGGCTCTTGCCGGCGAGCAGCGCGTGGCTGTCCGCAATATAAATCGCCATCGAATAGCCGTCGGCGGGCGCGGAGAGCAGCTTGGCCATGCCGGTGCCACCGGTGGCGCCGGGCACATTGACCACGGGAATGCCCTGCCCCAGCGAAGGCTCGGCGAGCTTGCTGGTCAGGCGCGCAAGCTGATCGGCTCCCCCGCCCGGCCCCCACGGCACGATCAGTTCGATCGGCCGCTCTGGAAATTCGGCGCGCGCGGATGTCGCGACAGACAACAGTCCCGCGCACAGCACCAACGCGCCGACACGGGTAGCGGTAGCGATCTTCGAAAGCGTGGATGACATGGCGTTCTCCCTCGTGAATGAATCATTCACATCGCCTGCACGAAAATTCCGTTTTTTGAAACGCAGCTTTTCAATAATTGTAAGCAGATTGAATCACGCTGTGCAATGCTGAGAAAAACTGGCGCGCATTGCTGCGTTGAAAACTCGCATCATGTGTGCAGCGCGTCATCGTGGAGCGCAGGCAGGATGCCATGCGCTGCCATCGTCCCATCAACGACGATAAAGACCGACACGAATATCCAAATCGGATTTGCATCATTGGCTTACCCCGCGCCTCCAAATCATTCGGACCGGACGACGTCTCACCGAGGGCCGAACCAGAACATCGATCGCCTGATCTGGCGATTTCCTCACGCCATGGACATTCCGGCCCGCCGGTTACCTAGCAACGCTGGAAGCGAATCCGGCTACACTGCGCTGCGAAGCAGATCCGCAATCGAATCGACAATCATGGCACCCGAACTGATATCCGATCACCGCAAGACGAACTTCCTCATTTGGGAACGTGACGCAGAATGACCATGCTCCGAGAACCGTCCGTCCGCCCGTCCCATGCCCTTTCCCCTTTGCGGACGCGGATGTTCGCCATCGGCATGCTCGCTCTGTACATCCTGCTGTCCGGCGCTGAGCACAGCCATGCACAGCAGCCGGCGGCGGTCGATACCAGCAGGCGCGAGCTTGTCGTCGGCATCAAGCAGACGCCTCCCTTCGCTATCCACGCCGCCGATGACGAGTGGCAGGGAATCAGCGTCGATCTGTGGCGGCACGCGGCCAGCAAGCTGAAGCTGCGCTATCGCTTCGTCGAGGAGCCAAGCATCGGCTCTTTGATCGATGGCGTGGCCAACGGGAAATATGATGTCGCGATCGGCGCGCTGACGGTCACGGGCGCGCGGGCCCGCGTCATGGACTTCACCTCGCCGTTTTATTCGACGGGTCTTGGCATCGCCGTCCCGGCCAGCGGCATGCTCAACTGGATGCCGGTGATCCAGTCCTTCACCAATCTCGGCTTCCTGCAGGCTGTGACCGCATTGCTGCTGCTCGCGCTTTTTGTCGGGTTTCTGATCTGGTTTCTGGAGCGCCGGCACAATGAGGAGTTCGGCGGCGATATCAAGAAAGGATTGAGTTCGAGCATCTGGTGGTCTACGGCGGCGATGACCCGGCGCGGCAATGTCGATTACAGCCCGCGCACCGTCGCCGGCCGCATTGTCGCGAGCATCTGGACCGTGATGTCCATCGTCGCCATCGCCGTCTTTACCGCGGCGGTGACATCGAGCCTCACCGTTCGTCACCTGCAAGGCTCGGTGCACAGCGTCAACGACCTGCAATCGGCACGGGTGGGCATCGTGAAGGATACATCGACGCTTGAGGCCCTGAAGCAACTCAAGATCTCGTTCCACACCTACGAGACGCCGCAACAGGGGTTACAGGCGCTGCGGGCGCATAAGATCGACGCCTTCGTTTATGACAAGCCGCTGCTCGCCTGGCTCATTCAGCAGGAATTCTCCGCAACGCTGGAAATGCTCGACACCACTTTCGAGCCGCAGCACTACGCCTTCGCCATCGCCAACAACAGCAAGCTGCGCGCGCCGCTGAACATCGCCATTCTCGATGCGACGCAGAGCACCTGGTGGAAGGACGTGATCGCGAGATATCTCGGCAGCAGGATCAACTAGGCGAGGGTTCGCCCGATCCGGCTCACGGTCACGGATCGGGAATATCGGACGAACACCGCTTCGCGGCGGATTCCGGCGTCCGCCAAATGGCCATGGCTGGAGCCTTGCCAGTCCGTTGTGCAAAAATTAAAGTCCCAGGATGGACTGGGATCGGGTTCGAATCTTCCTGGAAGTCGCGCGGACCGGACAAATCCTCGGCGCGGCCAAGCGGCTCGGCATCAATCATGCCACGGTCGGCCGCCAGCTCACCGCGCTCGAAAAGGAAATGCGGACCAAGCTGGTCAAGCGCGGCACGACCGGATGCACCCTGACGCGCTCCGGCGAAGCGCTTCTCACCACGGCCGAGCGGGTTGAATCGGAATTCCTCAAAATCGGCTCGCAACTTGTGGCGACATCCGATCGCGTCACCGGCACGGTGCGCGTCGGCGCGCCTGACGGCATCGGCAATTATTTTCTGGCCGAACAGCTCGCCGCGCTCGCCGCCGTCCATCCGGACCTTGTGATCCAGCTTGTGCCGCTACCACGCACGTTCTCGCTATCGAAGCGCGAGGCCGACATCGTCATCACCATCGAGCCGCCGAAGGAAGGCCGGCTGATCGCGACCAAGCTCACCGACTACACGCTCGGTATTTATGCCTCGCAGCAATATCTCGAACGCTCCGCGCCGATCGTGACGCAGGACGACCTGTCCGGCCACTTGCTCGTCACCCAGGTCGCGGACATCATCTACAGCAAGGCACTGGACTATGCCGTGCACTTCAACACGCTGATGAAGCGCCGTTATGAGTGCGGCAGCGTGGTCGGCCAGATCGAAGCGGTCCGCGCCGGACACGGCATCGGCATCCTTCACAACTATGCGGCGCGGCGCTATCCGGAACTGACCCAGTTGCTGCCCGAGATTCAGTTCACCCGAACCTATTGGCTGGTTTCCCACCCCGACACCCACAGCACCCGGCGCGTGCGGGAGGTCTACCGCTATATCACGTCGCGGATTCGGGCCGAGCGCCGGCGTTTTATCGCCGAGTAGCCGTCCCCTTTTTATGCTGCATCTGCACAGTCGCGGCGACCTTTCAACGTCGCACGATGGCCGTTGACAAACCTCAACCACATCATACAATCAAATACAAATATCAGAATATATCTCTGTATGGCCTTGGCACTCAGGCCGCTTGCGGGATCACGATGCGCATCAGAAGCTGTCGAAGTATTTTTCCGGGAACCGACTCTCAGACCAGCGATCGCTTCACGAGGGAGATTACGGCTGACGAGGATCAGTTTGTATCCGCCCTGCGCAAGCTGCGGGCCGATGAGGCCGTCAGCCTCGAAGCTGTCGGCTTTCTGCTTGGCATCAATCCGGGACAATTGTCGCGCTATCTGAAAGGCAATTGTTCGACCACCCTCACCAATTATCTGCGGATTGCCCGCGCAATGGGGTACCGCACCCGTATTGTGTTCGAGAAAGTCGACACCACAGCCGAGACCGATCCGCTGTCGGATCTGAAAATCCTGACCAACCGGGTGCCGCGGCCGCGCAAGGTGGCCGAATCGCAATCCACGACCGGATGAATCCGGCAGCCCTGCGGGACGTAGGTTACGCAGAGCCTTCACGCGCCCGTCCTTCAGGAAAGCTCGATCTCTTCAAACTTCCGATAGATTTTCTTCGCACGCTTCAATGAAGCAGCGTTCGCCTTGCGGCGGCCTGCAAACAGGACGCGCCTTAAATCCCGCCAGTCGATCCGGCCATCACCGGCCGCGGATCGGGAAGAGCCGGATTTGCGCAGCTCCTTGAAAAAATCCTTGTGCGCCTTCCGATCCGTGATCGCGCCAAGCTCGTTCTGCAACAGCCTCAGCAACTCGCTCATATGCCGGGCATATTTTCCGTTCTCGCCATCGAGAAGCGGAGCGACGAACCCGATTGCATAGCGCATGCGTTTTACCCGCAGACGGAATTTATGCAGGTCATCGCGGCTGAGCACATCGACATGCCGCCCCTGCCGCAACTTCCTCATCATCTCCATCACGCCGGCGACAGCCTGACAGGAAGCGGCATGAGGACAGGGAATCAGGGTTTTTCCCTCGATCAGACGCCGCTCGATCGTCGCGGCAAAATCCTGAAGGCGACCGGACGCCAGAACCGCGCGGATACGGGCGTATTCGCGTTCCTGTTCGCGCCGGCACAGCCGCTCAAGCGCGGCGATATCCGGCTCGACGCGCTTGCGGCCGGGAACGCGCGCGATCACGTCCTCAAGAAAGACATCGATTTCCCGCGCGCGCGACAGTCTGCGGCCGAACCACTTCAACTCCCGGGCCAGCGACGCACGTTCGGATTTCGGAATATTGGCGGCAAAAAACCGAATGACGGCGTCGAGATGCCGGAACCCCACCCTGACCCGATGCAGAGCCTCCGGATCATCCACCGCGACCCGCGAACGGTGACGCATGATCTGGTCGAGAGCCGCCCGGCTTGCGGCTTGGAGCACAGCAACCATCGCGGCCGGCCGCGCGCCCGGATGCGACCGCGCGGTCGGAACACCATCATGGTCTGCGGATTCGCGCCTCATCTCCCGCTTCACCGCAATCTCCGATCAGGACCGATTGCATGGGAAGCCTATCGTGCCGCTTCATCCTGCTCAATGCGACAGGAATGTCGGCACGCTCGGCTTGGTCAGGATAGCCCTTGTCGCGCCGCCCAGAACGAGCTCACGAAGCCGCGAATGACCATAAGCGCCCATCACCAGCATATTCGCATCCCTCAGAGCCACCTGAGCGGCGAACACCTCGTCGACACGGCGGCCCGCCGCATCGACCACATCGAGAGACACGTTGACGCCGTGGCCCGCGAGATACTTCGCCAACTCCGCGCCCGAGCGCTTGGTATCGATCTTCTTCTCGTTGGTGACCGTCAGGATATAAACGCGCTTCGCCTTTTTCAGGATCGGCAATGCATCGAATACGGCGCGCGAGGAATTGCGGCTGAAATCCCAGGCGACAACGACCGTGTCGAGCCCGACCCGGCGGTTCCATGTCTTGCTCTCTGGCAGCACGATCACAGGCCGGCCGGATTCAAAAATCAGGGATTCCGCAAACCAGCTCTCGATGCCGTCCGGCTCCTGAAACGGAATGATGGTCATGTCGCGCAGACGCGCGTAGTCAATGATAACGCCGGGGACTTCCGACGTCAGGCATTTCTCCGTGATGCAATCCTTCAACACATCTTCGGCACCGGCAAGCTTTTCAAAAGAGCTTAACGACTCTTTCACATTCGTCGCGCTTTTCTTCGCTTCGTTTGCGACCATCGCCGACACGTTGAGCAGCGAGCTTCCAAGCGGACTTGAGGGCACAGACACCCTGACCTCGCAGGCCAGAGCGGAGATTTTTGATTCAAGAGCCACGGCAAGTGCCACGGCATCCTCGATCGCTGTCGTCTTGGTCGACTCCGGATAGGTCGTCAGCGACAGCAGAATATCTTCGAACGCCATCATGCTCTCCATGCAAAAGACAGGTGGATCGTTTCTATCGCTACCCCAGAGAGCCGGCTTGATACAACGCAAGCTCTGTTTTCAGGAAACTGCGTCATAGTGTCTGGACGTCGGGACGCCTGATCAATGAACCGGACTCTCTTGCCAATATTCCGCGACGGCATATCTTAAGTTGTCAGGAGGCTTGATAAAGCAAGATGAAACAATCGGATATCTTCAGGGAGAACGCCGAAAACTGTTTGCGCCTGAGCGAAGCCGCCAAGGACGACCCGACCCATAACCGCTACAAGCGGATGGCGGCGGCGTGGCTCGCGCTTGCGAAGGAGCAGGACTGGCTCGACGGCGAGATGCCACCGGGAGCCGTCACCGCATTCGCCGCCAGCGGCGCGCCGGGACGATGACGGCCGGTCGCCGGCCTTCATGACATCAGTATTAACTCTACATTACGTGTCATCTTTCCGCTTGCGGACGGCTGGCCTTCCCGGAGCAGGGCGCTAAGCGCCGCCGGCGCAACCCTCCGCGACAATCGCCGCTATCCCCGGATGCTTTCCGCTTGCATGCCTCCCTAAAAGATGTATATTAAATGTATCTTTTAGGGAGATGGACATGCTGCAGCCGGTTCTCAACACATCCCCGCCGCCTCCGGTATGGGCTCTGGTTCAGAATTCCCGGCCGGGACAACCGCCGCAAGCCGCCACTCCGCTGGAGGCGACGCACCAGGCCGCCATCGCACCGACCGAGATCGCCTTCACGGTCGTCGCGGCATTGCGCGCGCATCCGCATCTCAGCAACGTTCTCACCCATATCTCGCGCGGCAATTGGGAGCAGATCGAGCAGGCGTTCGGCGCCATTCTCAATCCGGATACGCACTCCACCGCACTGTCCGCGCTGGCGCGCAACATCGTCGATCTCATGTGCGCCGATCGCGGCGTCACCGGTCGCATCTTCAAGCCGTATTATCAGGAATTGCTGTCGGCAATTCTCGGCAAAGTCCTCGCGCGCCGTCTGATCGTCAACATCACCTCGCTCTTTACCGAGCTGGAACGCGCAGCCGCGCAAGCGGCGCTCGCCACCGCGACGCAGGTCTCGCAGAGCGCCGACGCTCAACCGCATCAGGCTGGGTCGACAAACTGACCCTGCCGCATCTACGGAGACGAACATGGTGCCGCAGTTTCCCCCTCTCCTTTTAAAACTGCACAACGCCGTGTTCGCCTCCGGCCCGTCTCTTGCGCAGGACGAGGCGCCTTGCAACGTGACGCGCGCCGATCGGCTCGAAGTCATGACGATCGCGGCCACTCAGGGAAATACCGAATGTCTCCCCTTCGTGATGATGATCCTGGAGCGCAACGAAGGATCCGAACCGCGAAATCCGGATGGAAACCGCCATGCTGAACTCATATGATCATGTTTGTCCGAAAGACGAAGCCGAGCGCGTCTATTTCGAGGCGCTGATCCGCGACGATTATGAATATTGTCATCCGGACGACACGTTCGACGATATGAAGCGGCGGGCGGCGTTCTCCCGCGAGGACAAGGGAATTTATCGCGACTGGCTCGCCTTGGCCGCGGCACGAGCCAATGCCATCGCGGCCACACCATTTCTGATGGCCGCGGAATAATTGTGCGGCATTCGCGCTCCGACGTCCGCGGCGAACGACCTTGCCGACGGGCGGATGTGCCAGACGATCCGGCATGCCTGCCGTTTCCAGCTATGTCCGCCATTGCAGGTCACGGCATGAGACCCGGACGCATGACGCTCAGCGCCATTCCCAGCCGGGCGGCCGGTAAGCGCGGCACATCGCGAGTGCGGGCAGCAGCATGCCGCCGCGAACTTCTCCGCCGCCATGCGTTCACCAAGGACGACGCAGAGCGCCGGAATTCAGGATGCCTTGCCCCGCGCCGCCTTCTTGCGAGGCCGCGCAAGATTGATCTTCAGCACCTTGAGGCGCTGACGGGCCGCGTTCTCGGCCGCCGTCTCGATCTCGCGGTACTGATCAACAAGAAGAGCGCCAAAACGCGTGAGCGCAGCGCCACCGCCATGCTTGCCGCCAACCTGACGTTCGACCGCAGTCTGGTTGCAGATCCTGTTGATCTCATCAACCAGATCCCAGGCTCTTTTGTAGGACATGCCGAGCGCGCGGCCTGCCGCGGAAATCGAGCCGCAGCTTTGGATGCTTTCGAGAAGCTGGATTTTTCCAGGGCCGATACGTTCGCCAGGATTGAGATCGATACGAATGCTTAAAGACGGAAATGACCTTGAGGCCGGCTTTTTCATTAACTTGCCCATCGCCATTTGCCGAGCAGCCAAAACAGCACAATATCTTACGGGACATATTCCCGATTCCGGCAACATTAGCCGCCAACGCTCTCTAAATCCACCTGTATTCCACCACCGCAAAAAATACAGCGTATGGTATCGAACATACCATCGATTTGAGCGAAATCATCCCCCTCCGCACAATATCGGCTGCAATATCACCGGTGCGGACCTGAGCGATCGTGCGCCGACTCGTCCGCTCCAACAAAGGCATCCGTCATCATGAGTCGCATTCTCAATCAAACAATCGAGATTATTCGCGAACAGCTCGGCAGCGAACTCCAGACCATCCGTGTCGAGCGCGCCGTGGTCGGCCTGTTCTTCACCGGCGTCAAGCTCTCGACGGGCCAGACCGGCGCATGCGCGACGCCGGTCAAGGAAATCCCCGAAGCGGTCTGCTGTCCGAGCTCGGCGATGGCGATGCCGTTTCCGGGCAAGCTGCGCGGCAGCCATGCCGACCGCCTGCTCGAAGAAGCGCTCTGGCAGACCGGCATTCGCCGCGCCATCGGCATCGCGGCGCTGAACGCGCTGGCGCAGCTCGCCGCGGAACGGCGCCATCAGCAGCCGTTCGATATCGTCGACGATCTCGATGCCTTCGCCGGCGCCAATGTGACGCCGGACGACAAGGTCGTGGTGGTCGGCGCCTTCACCCCATTCCTGCGCGAACTGCGCAAGATCGGCGCGACGCACTGGGTGCTCGAAAAGGACCCGAGCACGCTCAAGCCGCACGAGATGCCGCACTACCGCCCGGCCGAGATGGCGCCGCAGATCGTGCCGCAGGCGGACGTGCTGTTCATCACCGGCACCACGGTGCTGAACGACACGCTCGACGATCTGCTTGCGCTCGCGCCGTCCTCGGCCCGCGTCGTGGTGGTCGGACCGACCGTAACCATGGTGCCGGATGCCTTCTTCGAGGCAGGGTGCGATGTGCTCGGCACCATCCGGATCACCGAGCCGGATCAGTTTCTCGACGTGCTCGCCGAGGGCGGCTCCGGTTATCATTTCTTCGGCAAGTCGGCGCGGAAAATCCTGCTGCGCAGGCAGGCGTTCGCACGCAAGCCGAAGCCGCAACAGGTCTCGCTCGCACATTCCTGATGGCGTGCGCTGTGGTTGCGATGTGACGCACCGTGCCGGAGCGCTCTAGCCTCCCCACGGAAGCGAAAACGTCTTGACGTTGGTGTAGGATTTCATCGCCTCAACGATGCCTTCCTTGGCGCCGTTTCCGGAATCCTTGATGCCGCCGAACGGCGACATTTCGGTGCGATAGCCCGGCACTTCCCAGATATTGACCGTCCCGACCTTGAGCTCCTCGATCAATCGCGTCGCATGATCGAGACGATTGGTGCAGACCCCGGATGACAGTCCGAAGGCCGTGCCGTTCGAGGTCTCGATCAGCTCATCAATTCCCCGGCAGCGAATGACGGGAATGACAGGCCCGAAGGTTTCCTCGCGCACGAGTTCGGATGTCGGATCGACATGATCGATGACCACCGGCGGAAACAACGCTCCGTTGCGGCCGGGATAATAGAGGACCTTCGCTCCCCTCTCCTGCGCATCTAGCACCCGGCGGTCGAACATCTCCGCCGCCCGCGCATCGATCACCGTTCCGAGGTCGATCTGCGGGTCCATCGGATCGCCGAACGTGATCGCTTTCGCCCGTTGCAGAACATGGCCGACGAATTCATCGGCGATGCTGTCATCCACCAGAATCCGTTTCACCGCCGTGCAGCGCTGACCGGAATTTCGCGTTGCTCCGGTGACCGCGAGCGCCGCCGCGCGTTCGATATCGGGGCCTGACAGGTCCGGAAGAACGATCAGCGGATCGTTGCCGCCGAGCTCCAGCACCGTCCGCTTGTATCCCGCCTTCTGCGCGACGAGCTTGCCGACCCGAACGCCGCCGGTGAAGGTGACAAGCTCGATATTCCCGTTGGTCACCATCTCATCGCCAATGTCCTCCGGCAGACCGGTGACGACGGACAGCATCTGCGGCGGCAGGCCCGATTCATACAAGAGGTCGGCCAGAACAAGAGCCGTCAGCGGCGTCTTCTCGGTCGGCTTGCAGACGATGCAGTTGTTGGTCGCGATCGCCGGCGCGATCTTGTGCGCCACCATGTTCAGCGGGTGGTTGAACGGCGTGATCGCCGAGATCGCGCGCAGCGGCTCGCGTTTGGTGAAAATGCGCCGTGCCTGGCCGTGATGAGTGAGATCGCAGGCAAACGCCTCGCCATCGTCCATGAGGCACATCTGGCCGGCCAGCGAGAACACATCGCGGGCCCGCCCGCATTCGTAAAGCGAGTCCTTTCGGGAAACCCCCAGCTCCAGGGTGATGGTGGCGGAGATCGCCTCCCTTCGCTCCCAGATCAGCTCCGACGCTTTCAGCAGAATCTGTTGCCGCTGATAGCGGCTGAGCCGGGGTCGATAGTTCGCCGCGATGTCGAATGCCTCTTGCACATGCGCGGCCGTGCCCGCCGGCACCGTACCGATCACCTCGTCGGTGTAGGGATATCGGACCTCTATGACGTCGCTTGCGGACACCTTGCGGCCGGCAATTCGCATCGGCTGTGCGTTGACGTTCGATTTTGTGAGCATCGGCGGCTGGTCCGTTTTTTATCCGCAGGGGCATGCAAAAACGCGCGGCGAAGAACGCATCCCCTTGTTGCGAAGCAATCTTCGGATAAGCTAATAAATCATATCGACAGAGTGGCAACTAGGGTTCCGGGCGGCCATGCGGCCGCTGCTGGTCCGAGCGTTGCAGAAACCGTGATCATGCCGCGGCTGCACCCGAGGGATAAAAGCCCAGAGGCGGAGACGTCGAGACCCGCAACGCGCCCGGTGCCGGGCACGGAGGTCTCATGCTGCTCGTGCCGCTCGCTCTCGTCATCGCTGCTGCCTTCATCCATGCCACCTGGAATTTGCTGTCGAAGCAGGCCGCATCGGCCGGACCGACATTCGTCTGTGTCAGCAATCTGATCAGCTGCATCGCCTATGCGCCCTGGGCGATCTGGCTGCTGGCGCGCGACGGCATGGCCTGGAGCTGGCTGGTTGCCGGCTTCATCGTGCTGAGTGCCGTCGTCCACCTCGCTTATACGCTGTCGCTGCAGCGCGGCTATCAGGTCGCCGACCTGTCGGTGGTCTATCCGGTGGCGCGCGGCACCGGTCCCCTGCTGTCCTCGATCGGCGCGTTCCTGCTGCTTGGCGAGTTACCAACGTCGCTGGGGATCGCCGGCCTCATCGGCGTCATCATCGGCATCGGGCTGATCTCGACGCAGGGCAACCTTGCCGCGTTCAGGAAAAGCACCGGATTCGCCGGCGTGCTGTGGGGCACGGCGACGGGTTTCCTCACCGCGATCTACACCGTGGTCGATGCCTATGCGGTCAAAAGCCTCGGCATCGCCCCGGTCGTTCTCAACTGGACCGCGAACCTGCTCCGCTTCGCCCTGCTCGCGCCGCTCATTCTCAAAAATCCGAACCGGGCGCGCAAAAAGATGACGGGCTACTGGCACCTCGCCATCGCCGTCGGGCTGTTGCAGCCGCTCGCCTATATCCTCGTGCTGATCGCGCTGCATCTCGGCGCGCCGGTCAGCGTGGTGGCGCCCGCGCGCGAGATGTCGATGATGGTCGGCGCCTTCCTCGGCATGATCGTGCTGCGCGAACAGGTCGGCCTGTGGCGGCTGGTCGGCTGCGCGGTGATGATCATGGGCGTGATCGCGCTGGTCGGAAGCGGCTGAGCGGCGGCGCGGCCGGCTCCGTCAATGCGGCGCCCGATCCATACGGCGCGCGCTTCGCGCAGACTCAAGGCAAACGGGACGACATCTCCGCCGCCGATCGAGACGGCGGCGGAGCCGTGGCGCATATTCGCTCTATGCGGTGTGCGGGATTATTTCTTCTTGCCGCTGGCGTCGAACTGCTTGAGGAAAGCGATCAGGTCGTCGGTCTTCTTCTCGTCCTTCAGGCCGGCATAGACCATCTTGGTGCCGGGGACCTTGGCTTTCGGGTCCTTGATATATTCGCGGAAGGTGGCTTCATCCCATGTGAGGCCAGAGTTCTTGTTGGCTGCGGAATAATTATAGCCCGGCGCGGTGCCCGCCTTGCGGCCGATCAGGCCGTTGAGTTCCGGGCCGACGCTGTTCTTCGCCGTCTCGCCGATCTGGTGGCAGGCCTTGCACACCGCAAAGACTTTCTCGCCGGCGGCGGCATCCTGTGCCTGAGCCTGGCTAACGCAGGTGCCGGCCAGCGCCAGCAATGCAGCAGCTATCATTCCTCGCATATTTTTTCTCCTTTTATGAACCGCTCCTCACGAGCAGGTTTGATGGCCAGCATCCGGCGGCGAACAGAACGAACGTCGAAGATGCTGCCTCAGGCGCCATATACCTGCGTCTCTCCCTTCGCGTTGGTAAGATGGACCTGAACATGGCGCCGCGCCGCAACGATTTCGCGAATGCGCGAAACCGGCAGCAGGCTGAAGGCAGTCGAGAACGCATCGGCTTCGCTCGCCGTCGGCGCAATTACGCTGACGGAGCGATAGCGCGACGGGCTGCGCCCGGTTCTCGGATCGAACAGATGGGTGAAGCGGCCGGCGGGATCGAACCTGAAGCCGGCCCCCGCGGTGGTCGCGACCGCGCGGTCGACGAGACCGACGGTTTCGCTCACCACGCCTGGCGCGTCCGGATCGGCCAGACCGACCTGCCACGGCGCGCCGTCCGGTCTTGCGCCGATGGCGCGGATTTCACCCATATTGACCAGCGTGGTCGTAAGGCCCGCCGCGCGCAGCGTCTCGGTGACGCGGTCGGTGGCGTAGCCCTGCGCGATGCCGTTGAGCGTGATCGCGCTGCCCGGTTTGAGGAGCGCGACGCGGTCGTCGCTGACTTTAAGATCGCGGTAGCCGACTTTCGCGAGCGCTTCCGCCAGCTTCTCCGGGGATGGGCCCTCCGGCGCGGGATGGGCCTGGGTAAAATGCGCGGCGTAGAGAGCCCACAGCGGCTGCACCGTCGGATCGAATGCGCCGTCGGTGAGTTCGGCAAAGCGAAGCGCCACCTTGAGCAGCGCAACCATGTCGGCATCGGGCGAGATCAGAACGCCGGTGCGGTTCAGCGCGCAGATCGCCGACTCCGGCTGATACAGGCTGAACTGCTGTTCGAGCCGGCGCACGTCCTGCACGCACAGGTGAACCAGCCGCTCGGCCTCGGTCCGGTCCGGATGATGGATTTCGACCGAAACCTGCGCGCCGAGCGCCGATCCCTGCCAGCGGATCGGCGCATCGGCCAAGGCGCGGCGTCCGCCGAGCAAAGCGGCCCCGCCCGCCATGGCCGTGATGGCGATCAAGCGCCGGCGTGTCAGGGATGAGCGCGTGAGGGATGTGTGTGTCATGGCCGCCGCTCTCAATGGGTCCGTATCTGTCCGGGATCATACCCGTTTTGCTCCGCCGCGCCGCTGCCGAGCACATAGGTTTTCGGAATCTGGTCGAAGCCGACGATACGCCCGCCATGGCTGGCGACAAAGGCATCGGCCGCCGCGCGGCTGGCGAACGGCACCGCCTCGTCGGTCTCCATGCCGCTGCGCCTGCGGCTCTCGATCACGAAGAACGCCTTGCGCGCGTCGATCCAGTTGGTCGCGCCCGGCTCCTCCCAGCTCGGCGCCGCCGCCATGTCGGAAACATAGATTGCGCGGATGTCGCGCGGCTGGTCCGGCATCAGGGTGAACGCCACGGTGTCGCGCACCGAGGTGAACCAGTACGGATCGATCCGGCTCGCGGTGATGATCTGTCCCTTCGGGCCGGGATGCTCCAGCACGTTCATGCCGCAGAACACGCCCATCGCCTCGCTGTTGAGCGCGGCCGGCGGCGGCGGCGCGGATTTGGACTCGTCCTGGTTGCAGGCCGCAAGCGTCAGCGCAAAGACGGCAACACCAAGCGCGCGCAGGATCATAATTCCCTCCGTGCGAAAGAAGCGGTGGCAAGGCTGAGTGGAATGGCGATCCACAGCGCCATGCCGAGCAGCAGCGCGCGTGTGCCGGCGTCCGCGCTGCCCGCAAGGCCGGCCATGCCGGAGAACTGGCTGACGTTGAAGCCGGTGAGATTGGCGAGGCGATAGATGTCGGTCGGATTGAAGAACAACAGATATTCGAGCACCGTTGCCGAAACGATCTTGCCCTGATCGACGACAAGCAGGCCGAGCAGCGCCATGTCGAACACCAGCACCATGATCAGCCAGACTCCGACCGACGCACCCGCCGCCGTGCCGCGGTCGCGCGCCAGGCTGCTGATGAGATAGCCGATCGCAACAAACGCGGCACCGAGCATGATCGACGTCCCAATCATCCAGGCAAACGCATACCAGCTTGCCGCCAGCACCGCCGCGCCGCTGATCGCCAGCGCCCCGGCCGCGACGCCGTAGCCGATGACGGTGGCAAAGGCGAGAATCAAGACATGCCCGCAGAACTTGCCGAGAACGATCTGATAGCGGCCGACCGGATAACTGAGCAACAAAATCATGGTTCCGCGCTCCATTTCGCCGACAATGGCGTCATGCGAAATCAGCAGGGCGATCAGCGGCAGCAAGAAGATGGTGAGGCTGGACAGGCTGACCACCACGACATCCAGTGCGCCCGCCCCGACATTTCCTGTCGGCGCGCTGCCGAGGAAGGTCAGCGACAGCGCCAGCGCGGCGAGCAGCAACGTGGTGGCGAGCACCCAGCGATTGCGCAGACCTTCCTGGATTTCCTTAGCCGCGATGATGACGATGCTTCTCACTCGGCAGCCTCCCGCGCGCGCAGGAAATGCGCGTAAAGATCGTCGAGGGTCGGCGTCACGACCTCGATATTGCGCACCCTTGGATCATTGGCGGCCAGCCGCAGCAGCGCCATCTTCTTCTCGTCGTCCGGCACCAGCACGACATGGTCGCCCGAATGGCTGTTCGCGCCCGGCGCCGCACCGTTCGCGAGCCATTCCGGCATTCTGTCGTCGTCACCATCCGCAAGGTCGAACGAGACCCGGATCGGCAATTGCGACAGCCGGCGCAATTCCCCCAGCGTGCCCTGCGCCACCAGAATGCCCCGGTTCATGATCAGGACATGCTCGGCCCGGCCTTCGAGTTCGCTCAGCGCGTGCGAGGAGATCAGCACTGTTGCGCCGTCATCGCGCAATTCGTGCAGGATGTCGTAGAAGGTCTGGCGCAGCGCCGGATCGAGACCCGTGGTCGGCTCGTCGAGCAGCAGGATGCGCGGACGGCCGAGCAGCGCCTGCGCAAGACCGAGACGCTGCCGCATGCCTTTCGAATAGGTCCCGACCCGCCGGTCGGCGGCATCGCCAAGACCGACGCGGTCGAGCAAGGGCGACGCGGTCGCCGGCTTCAGCTGCTTGAGCCGCGCATAGAAGCTCAGCGTCTCGCGTCCGGTCAGAGCGGCGTTGAACGCGACGTTCTCCGGCAGATAGCCGAGCATGCGGCGCGCGGAGAATTCGCCGGCCGCGGGGTCCTCGCCCAGAACGCGAATGGCGCCGCCGCTCGGGCGGATCAGTCCCAGCATCAGCTTGATCAGCGTGGTCTTGCCGGCGCCGTTATGGCCGACCAGCGCGCAGATGCGCCCCGGCGACAGATCGAACGACACCTCGCGCAACGCGCGAATCCTGCCGTAGCTCTTGTCGACCTTTTGGATGGATACGGTCGCGGTCATGGCAAACCTGCTCCCGCTTCCGGCCGCGGCGGCGGCGCGATCAACGGGTGAGTATCAACCACGCCGCCGGGATAGAGCGCGGGAAACTGCGCCTGCGCCCAGCGCAGCACCTGCACCGCGGGACTGTTGATCAGGATTTTCGCCGACGGCGCTGTCCACAGCACGCGATCGACCAGATCGTTGGGACGATACGCGGTGTCGGCGACGCCGTCGCCGTTGAGATCGAACGCCGGGTTGTCGCTCCAGTAATTGCCGCGCCCACCCTTCGACCAGTCGAGGTCGCGGGTGCCGACATACTTCACCTGATTGCGATTGCCGACAAACGCATTGCCGGTGATCTCGTTGCCCTCCGAACCGGCGGTGAAATGCACGCCGATCTCGCAGCGCTCGAACCAGTTGTCATGAAACTGGTTGCGGTTGGCGTTGTAGATGAACACGCATTTGCCCGGGCCGCTGCGCGCGCCACGCGCCGGGGCGGATCCCGATCCGGCATCGGGAAGCATGCCGCGCTCGTCGCTTGCCACCTCTTGCACGCCCGAAGCTTCCTCGATCGCGCCGCCCGCGACCAGATTGCCGCCGATCTTCGAGTAGTTGGCATAGTTGAACAGCAGGCCGTGATCCCGGTCGCGATACGAAACATTGCCCTGAATGACGAGACGGTTGGAGAACATGATGGCGTAGCCGACATGGTTCCTGATCGACACGTTGCCGCTGACCTCGCTGTCATTGGTGTACATGTAATGCAGGGCGAACCTCACCTTCTCGAAGCGATTGTTGATGAAGCGATCCTTGCGGCTGGAAATGGTATAGATGCCGTCGCGGCCATAACGGATGGTGTTGCCGTCGATCGTGACATCCGGCGCATTCCAGACCGACACGCCATTGCCGGCCTCGGCAAGGCGGATGTTCTGCAGTCCCTCGATTACGTTGTTGAGAACGCGCGAGCCGCTGGCGCCGTGGATATAGACGCCGAACAGATTGCCGACGATGCGGTTGTTCTCGACCACCGTCCGCTCGGCGGTCTTCTCAAGATAAATGCCGGAATTCATCCCCTGCAGATCGCGGCCCGATCCCTTGATGGTCAGCCCGCGGATTTCCACGCCCGGCCCATAGACGCCGATGACGCTGCCCTCGCCGTTTCCGGTGAGCGTCGCGCCGGGCTCGCCTTGCAGCGCGATGCGCCGCTCGATGCGGATCGGCCCGTGATGATCCCCGGCGGCAAGCACGATGACGTCGCCGTCCTGCGCGCGGTCCAGCGCCTGCTGCGAGAACTCGCCCGGCGCGAACGTCAGCGTCTCCGCGCTGGCGAAGCTGGAGATTCCGGCGGCGAGAACCGCCGCCGGAATAATGTTGAAAAGACGTCGCACGTCTGCCTTGCCTCAGGCCGATCTCGGCTCGACCAGCATACGGCCCTTCATCTCCATATGCATGGCATGGCAGAACCACTGGCAGTAGAACCAGAAGACGCCAGCCTTGTCGGCCGTGAACGTCACCGAAGCGGTGGCCTGCGGCGCGACTTCCATCGCGATGCCGTAGTTCACGATGGTGAAGCCGTGGGTGAGATCCTCTACCGCGTCGATGTTGGTGACATACACCGTCACCTCGTCGCCCTGTTTCACGGTGAACTTTTCGAGGCCGAAGGCCGGCGCTGTGGACGTCATGTAGACGCGCACCTTGTTGCCGTCGCGGATCACCTTGGAGTCGGCTTCCAGATTGATGCCGTCGGCCTTGGCCTGCTTCACCGCATCGGCGAACATCGGATCGGCGCGATCCCAGATCGAGATCGGGTTGATCTTGGAGCGATGGACGATGGTGGCGTCGTGCGGCTCGGCGAAGCTCGGACCGTCATGCACCACCACCATCTTGTCACCGGAGATGTCGATGAGCTGATCGTTCTCCGGCTTCAGCGGGCCGACATTGAGGAATCGGTCCTTGGAGAACTTGTTCAGCGAGATCAGCCATTTTCCGTCGGCCTCCTTGGTCTGGCCCATGGAGGTGTGATTGTGGCCGGGCTGATAGTGGACATCGAGCTTCTGAAGGATCGGATCGACCTTCTCGCCCTTGAACGCGCGCTTGGCGAGATCGATGTTCCACTTGCAGACCTGACTGTCGATGAACAGCGTGGTGTAGGCGTTGCCCTTGCCGTCATAGGCGGTGTGCAGCGGACCGAGGCCGAGTTCGGGCTCGGCGACCACGGTGTCGCGCGGCTTGATCTTGTCGTCGAACAGGTCGTCGAACTTGCGCACGTCGAACACAGTGACGGTCGGCGACAGCTTACCGTTGGCGACGACATGGATGCCGTCCGGCGCGGTGTTGATGCCGTGCGGACTGTTGGAGACCGGCACGTAGCGGGTGTAAGGCGAACCATGGCGACCGTCGAGCACCGGCACCCCGCCCATTTCCTTGTAGTCGCCCTTCTTCACCGCCTCTTCGATGCGCTTGATGTTGAAGATGGTGATCCAGTCCTGCTCGTTGGCGGTCATTTCCGCGAGCGTGACGCCGCCTTCGGAGTTGTAGCAGGTGGCGAAGGCATACTTGCCCTGGTAGTCGGCATCGACGTTGTCGAGGTTACCGTCCACGATGATCTGCCAGGCAACCTTCATGGTGTCGCCGTCCACCGCCGTGAAGATCGAATAATACTCCTTCGGCTTGTCGAGGATCCTGCCGTCGTTCGGCAGCGGCACGCCATCCTCGCCGTTGCAGAACACATATCCGGTGCGCGGATATTTCTGCACGCGCAGACCGTGAACCGTATGCTGGTTCGGCAACTGGATGATCTTGTCGCACTTCATGACGTCGAGGCGCACGCGCGCGACGCGGGTGTTGGCCTTGTCGTTCATGAAGGCATAGCGGCCGTCATAAGTGCCGTTGGTGAACGAGATGTGCGGATGATGCAGGTCGCCGTTCATGTAGGTGCCGCCGCGATTCTTGAGGAATTCGCGCGCCTCGGGAGTTAGTCCCTCGGTAAGCACCTTGAGGCTCTCGTTGGTCTGGCCCCAGCCGGTCGCGCTGCAGCGGTTGAACACCGGCACGCGCATCAGTTCGCGCATCGAGGGCATGCCGACGATGCGCAGTTCGCCGGACTGACCGGACGAGAAGAACACGTAATATTCGTCGAGTTCGCCCGGCGCGACCTCGGTCTTGTGAACCGCGGGCCGCGCGGCGGGGGTTTTCGGCTGCGCCTTGGTTTGGGCCTCCGCGATCGTGGTGAGGCCTGCTCCGCCGGCAAGGCCGACGCCGGCCGCTGCTGCCGTGGTGCCGAGCAATGCCCGGCGGCTGACGCCCTTGTCGCCTTCTTGGTTGCTCATGAAAGTCTCCTCGCTTTTCAGGTTGTAGGTGTAGCGACCGAGCCGCCGGGCGCGCGAACCGTCTTGCCCCCGGCGGTAATGATTGTGTCCGGCCCTTTTCCGGCCCGCATGGATGGTGAGGACAGCGCTTCGCGCTTCTCCCGTTTGAGACGCACCTGGATCATGTGCGGACAACGATGATCGTCGAAATAAAGCTCCTGACAGTGCATGCAATAGATGCATTCGTTGACGTTGATATGTCCTTCGGGGTGGATCGCCTGCACCGGACATTCGACGGCGCAGCGCTGGCAGGGCGAGCCGCATTCCGGCCAGCGGCGCAGCCACTCGAACATGCGGATGCGGCCGGGAATGGCGAGCGCCGCTCCGAGCGGACACAGATAGCGGCAGAAGAAGCGCTCGATGAACAATCCGGCGGCCAGCAAGGTCAGCGCGTAG
>JAFKKO010000139.1 GCA_017305455.1 Hyphomicrobiales bacterium
GAAGAACTATCGCAAGAGATGCGGACGTTCGCACGTATGATTGCCTCGCTCATCGAAGAGGCGGAAGCCATTGGCTGGTACGAACAGCGGATGTCGCTTGAAAAGAACGAGGAAGCCAAAACCATCATGGCCAACGCGCAAAAGGAAGAGTTCAAGCACTTCGGCATGAATCTCGAATTCTTGCTCCGCCGCAAGGCCGACTGGCGAACTGCCCTTCAAGGTATCCTCTTTAAGGAGGGCGACATCGTTGAGCATGGCGAGCAGGCAGAAAAAAAGGCCGACTGAGGGAGGCGCAACGTGGAGGAAAAAAGGGAATCGTTACGCACGCGCGTTCTGAAAACCGGCAGCATTTCCTTCGGCGGCGCCGCGATCTCCTGCACGGTCCGAAACATCAGCGCGACCGGCGCCCTTTTGGCAGTTGAAAGTCCGCTCGGCATTCCGGAACGGTTTATTCTGGTCGTGCCAACGGACCAAATTTCCCGGCCGTGCCGCACCATCTGGAAATCCGAACGCCGCATCGGCGTCAGATTCGGACGTCCGCGCGATGCAAGTGAGGCATTATCGGGAAAGGCACCGTGATGCCCCGATTTATGCCGACGATGAGCGCGCTGCTGCTTGCTGGGTCGTTGTCCGCGACCTCGGCGGCTTATGCGCGAGGCGGTTTTGCATCGGAGAATCCATTTGCGGCCGAGCACATTGAAGCCCTTCCTCCGGAGATCCAACGCAAATTGTCGGCACGCGCCAGCGCATGCGGAAACAAGGCGGCGGCGGCACACTACTTCTCGGTCACCATCGGCGCGAACGGGGAGCAATTCCTCTCGCTTCATTTTGAGGAGTTTTCCTGCCGCGAGCGAACGACGCTCTGCCAAGATGATTTGTGCCTTCACGAGGTATACCTGAGGTCACGAGGCCGGCACCGGCTCGTCTTCAGCGTCCATGCGCGCGATCTAAGGATGGTCGAGGTTGATGGTGTCATTGGCTTGGACGTCACCGGGGGCTCGGCACGCGGTCGATACCAATGGAGCGGCAGACGGTTCGTAAGAATGTCAACAAGGAAAGAATGACAGACGAATGGTGCCATCAATCATAAAACACCTGCATTTCGACGGGGCGGATATCAGCTTCCGGAAGAAATTCCGACTGTTCTTTACCGTCGGTGTCGTGGTGCTGCTCCTTGGGTGCATAAAGACGGCGATCCATTATTATGGATGGGAGTTTCTCGAACTTAACCGATTGCTGACGAGTGGTATTGGCGGCGCCATCTTCATCATCGGCTTCCTGTTGTCGAGCATTCTCGCTGACTACAAGGAGGCGGAGCGCATTCCGGCCGATATCCGCACCGCAATTGAGGCGATTGACGGGGACCTCGAGTCATTTGCCGTAGACCATCCGGACTTCAACCTCGGAGAATGCCGCGGGATTCTTATTGGCGTTATCGATAAGCTTCGCCGAGGTTTGGACCACACCAAGGACCATCGGGACCTCCCGCCCGCTTTGGACGAGGTTGCTCGATTGACGCCGATTTTCGGACGCCTGGAGAAAATGGGCATGGCTGCAAACTTCGTCGTGCGCTTGCGCACCACGCAAGATGTCATTCGACGCGCCATGCTGCGCATCTATCATATCCAACGCGTCGAATTCGTCCCCTCGGTGCACGTGCTGGTCCAGACCCTGGTGCTGTCCATCGTGGGGATGCTGCTCCTCCTGAAGACCGAAGGCGATCCCGCCTCCGCAATCATGTTCGGCTTCATCACCTACATGTTCGTCTATGCGCTGTATCTTGTTCGGTTGCTTGAACAGCCCTTCGCGAAGGGTCATGGCTCCGTCGATGATGTGAGCTTCTTTCTGTTAAATGAACTCGAAACCAAGCTGCGAGGCGCGGTAGGGCAGAATGCTGATGCCCGTCCGGCCGGCTTTTCGGAGGCGTAAGATGCACGGCGGAGGGACGACAGGTACGGCGGCGGCACAACACGCGGGAAAATTGGCCTGGGCTTTGGGGTTGACAGCCACCTACATGGTCGCGGAGGTCGTTGGCGGTCTGATCACGGGTAGCTTGGCCCTTCTGGCCGACGCCGCCCACATGTTGACCGATGTCGGCGGATTGGCGCTTGCGCTGTTGGCGATCCGTTTCGCGGCGCGCGAGGCTACGCCGCAGCGGACATACGGCTATTTGCGGATGGAGGTGCTCTCGGCATTGACCAACGCCGTCGTCTTGCTGCTGTTGACTGTCTATATTCTGTACGAAGCTTATCAGCGCTTCGTGTCGCCGCCGGAAATCCTGAGCGGTCCGATGCTGGTAGTCGCTGCGATCGGACTAATCGTCAATCTCGTCAGCATGCGCCTCCTGGCCGGAGGATCATCGGAAAGCGTCAACGTCAAGGGCGCATATTTTGAAGTTCTGAGCGACATGCTCGGCTCGATCGGAGTGATCGTTGCGGCACTTCTCATGATGTGGAGGGGATGGCGGCTTGCCGATCCGATCATCGGCGCCGGCATCGGCCTGTTCATCGTACCCCGGACGTGGCTGTTGTTGAAGCAGGTCACCCGCATCCTCATGGAGGGCGTGCCGCCGAACGTCGACGTCGATCTACTTGAGAAAAGGCTGGCGGGAATTTCGGGCGTGATGGCTGTCCACGATCTGCACGTCTGGACGATTACGTCGGGATTTGATGCCATGAGTTGCCATGTCGTGGTTGCGGACCTGTCAATGAGCCGAGGGGTGCTGCAGGAAGCTCGCCAAATTATGAAGGGAGAATTTGGAATCGACCACGTCACGATCCAAGTCGAGGATGAAGCGTTGCGCTCCAGAGAGGTAATTCTCCACGTTTGAAAGCGAAACCGTCTTTAGCGTGTCAAGATCTCGGCTTTTCAGCTGCTGCGATGGACAACGACAATAAATGCGGCAACTGGGCGGGGGCGCTACGTCGGAGCCGAGCTTATGCAAACCTTCGCTCGCGCCGGGGTCGTGGTGACGCTGGTCTTCTGTGGTCGTCGTCTTCTGCCTGGGACCGAGCCGTAGATTGGGCAAGCGCTCGCGGATTATCCGATGATGGGTGGCGATCATACGAGGCGTGACCTACGATTTTATCCGCAAGAGACGAGGACAGCGGCGCGCTCGCGATCACTCGAAATGACGGCTCTGAGGTATTGACCGCCGAGCGAAGTTGCGTGGGGCACAATCTGATGAGACCGATGGCCTATTCCTCAGATTCTGTAGGCGACGCTGGCGACGTCTGATTTCCAAGATAAAGATGTCTGAAATTATCGTGTTGGCGTAACGCCTCAGGTCTGTAAGAGCCGACATCCGCACATTGCGTAACCTCGGCAAGGGCAAAACGCGTTGTAACAGTGGGATCGACGGGAGCATCAGGTTTAATATCGCGTACCTTCGTTTCCCAGTTTTTGGTTGCGATAGCGCGCTGCAGCCAACTCCATTTTGGTAGCTTCACGGCGTAGCCGTCGAGCGTATCGCGCATGCCGGCAACTTCGCAGTGTTGCACGCCGTCCGCGGCGGGAAAGATGAAAAGAGCAGGACCTAAATCGCCGGTGTTTGGCATCTTCACGCCGTTGACGTAGATCGGGCCCGTTTTCAAACCGTCTGGGACTTTCGTTGCTTGTTCGCACATCCATTGCAGAGCGATGTCGGATAGGCGGGATTCCGGCTCGGGGTATGATCCGCCGATGTCGGAGTGGTTGCCGGCAAACCAACGTTGAACGAGCCGGGCATGACCGGGGAAATGCGGCGCACCGTCGTCCCTGCCGCCCCAGCCGACACGATCGAAGTCCTTTCGAGTTTCGTCGATGGCGTTGGCCGCCCTCGCAAAGGCGACGTGCCGGCTCAGCAACCGGTCGAAGTTTTCGCCCTTCCATATCGCCTTGTGAGATCGTGATTGGCCCGGCTCGGGATAGTCCGTGATAGTTTTAATCGTCGCCTTGTTCTGCCAGTACCAAAAGATGCCGTTAGCAGCCGCCACTATGAGAACTTGAAGAACGAATCCCACGACCATAAAGCTGCTTCCGAAGATCCAGGTGCTCAATGCCGCAAGTACGACGGCCGGAAGGAATCCGCCGACGAAGGCAGCGAGTGAAACGCCGATGGACAGCCCTGCCTGGATGAGAAGATATCTCATGCCGCGGGCGCCGAGCGCTGCAACGGTATCGAATACACCGATGAAGTAGGGGGCGGCATTGGAATCTGAGCCGTCTCCGGATCCGTACTTCATCTGGAAACGACGTGCGAGTTCAAAGCGCTCGGCCTCGAACTCCGCGCGCGGATGTCCGGCACCGTGTTCGAGTACGGTATCGACTGCTTCCCAAGCGATGTCGCGCGCGGCCTTGCGGAATTTCATCACGGGGCCGTCAAGTGTCTTCGTCGGGATACCGCAGAGCATCAGCAGGTTCGCAAGGCTACGGACCGTATAGGCGCCGCGGCTGAAGCCAAAAAGATAGATTCGGTCGCCGGGCTGATAATGGTTGATGATGAATTCGTAGCAGTCGGCAATGTTGCGCTTGATGCCGGCGCCCGTCACCGATCCGAGGAGCTTTTGGACGAAGCGAACCGGAGCGGTGAGGGCGGTAGTTCCGATGTCGGTACCGAGGCCGGCGTCATAGAATACAACCTGCTGCGACGGATTGATGCCGGTGTCCGCGTGGTCACGCGAGCTGCGGTACATCTTATAGATGTTGCTAATGCGCTGTTCCGGACGGGCACCGCCGTCTTGGCCGGTCCCGTCCGAGAACACAACGATGTTCTTCGGCATAATACTCTCCGCGTGAGCTACGTCGATGATTCTGAAATGGGTACTGGCTCGTATGCAGATGCCTTTCTAGCCAGGAAGGTGTAGGCGATGTCTTGTCCGAATTCATCGACTACGCTCTTCGCCGCAGGCACAAGCTCATCGATAGATCTACGGTAGTCGTCCAACAGGATTGGTCTCGGATTTTTTGGTGGATCGATCCGATGTACGGACGGAGGGCCGAGAAGAAGCCGGGCTTGGTTAATGGCAGAGAGAGATTGCAGCCGCATCGCTGCGAAAATGATGTCTGACCATGCGAATTTACCTCCAAAATCGATCTTGTCGCCCGAGACGACGTAAGGATCGTCACCGCAACCGATACTAAACAGATCGATCTGACTTCTATCGATATCAAAGCAGATCATCGCTTCGATAACGGCAAGCATGGCGGGATTATTGGCCCACACGCCACCATCGATCAACGTATAGTGGTTGTGCTCTAGAGGCCGAAAAAAGGTAGGGGCAGCAGACGCCGAGAGAGCAACTTTCACCATCGAATCGAACCGGTCGCACTTGTAGTCAGGATGGTGAGGCGTCTTGAATACAAAGACCTCGCTGTGTCTTCCCTCAAAGGCAGGGATGCATAGCCGTACAATCGACTCGCCGAATGTTTTTTTGCCAAGTATATCGCGGAGCATTTTTTCCAGAGGCTCGCGTTCATAACGGCGATACAAGAAATGCCTTTTGCCGGACCACCAGGCACGTATCCGATCGATGGTTGAGTCTGTCGGTTCTGGAAATATTTCCGGACCACGACAGATGTATAGGTGAGCAAGCTCTGATGCTTTCAAACCAGCGCCGAGCCCGAGAGCAAGAATTCCGCCGGTTGATGTGCCTACGATGAGGTCAAAGTATCCGGCGATCGAATCGCCACCAAGATAGCGCTGCTCGAGTTCGGACAGAATCGTAGCCGGAAATAGACCCTTTATGCCGCCACCATCGATCGAAAGAATCCTGAAGCGTTGATCTTTCGGCCAGGGTTGTGGCTTCCGGCGCTCGCGTATCGCTCCGGCCGATCTTGGTATGGAGGAGCGCCCGCTATTCGCATCGATCATGGGACGCACTCCGTATCATTTGTGATTTGTGGCAGCGGAGATTCGAGCCGGTTCGTTCGTATCGAAAGTTGGTGCACAGATGATTGATCGCAGGCCGAGACGAAGAGGCTGCCTGGAAGCGATGCGCGGCCAACAATGACCATAATGAAGCCATTCAACGCATGGTGCGAGCGTCTGACACAATCCGAGATGTTGCGGCTATCGATATGTGAAGGTGACGCGACATCCTCCGGGTGCGTATGCCAGCAACCTACAAAATGTTGCCCGCGCGCAAACATGTCGTCGATCTCGCGCTGTTCGGCTCGTTCGTCCGGCCGATATGAATAGCGAGATCGACGATCATCACGCCGCGGGCCGGTTGCGATGTTGGTATTGATCACCGGAAGCTCGAAACGCGCGAACAAAAGTCCGCCAGCTTCGCTCTGCCAAAATCGCGTTTGACGATGTCGACTGAAATGATTCAAGACGCTATCACTGAACGTAAGTAACTGTCCAGATTGCCCGATGTCGTAGGAAATCACGCCGCAATATCCTCCGCGGGGCGCCTCCATAGCCTTTCGATCACGGTCGCGCCATTGAGCGCTTGGGGAGCGATCGCTCGCAATTCTTCCGTCCATGTACCGCCGGCGGCTTCTACGAAGGTGCGACGTGCGAGCCAGATGCGGTGGGTGGCCGATGATGCCTGATCGAGAAGGGCATCAAGCGCAGTCTGCGCGACCATCGACGTAACGAATCCGAGCTCGACGGGGCCATAGGGATCAAACGCAGCTCCACAGGCGGGTTCGTATTGCCGCGTTCCGTGCGGCCATCGTGTGGCTACAAGATGCGGTAATCCAGTCGCATCCAAGCCGTTGCACAGACGGTCACCGGTTGAGGAGATGACGATCGCGTGCCCCGCAGCGGCATGTGGCTCGGTCCAGCCGTAGACGACCGGGAAGCGGGGTGTTTGGGCGGCCTGCCATTCGTCGAGAAGGGATTCACTTGGCCAATCTCCAAGTGCGGAAACGATGAGGTCAACCTCGGCGAGTGGGCAGTCATCGCGAAGAAGGAGATCCTGTACGGACGAATTATAACACTCCACCTTGGTATGCGGGAGCTCCAACCGTATACGTTTCCCGAGATCGATAGCCTTGGATGCACCGATCGATCTTACCCCGAGAGGGTGCCTTCCGACATTGGCGCCTGTAAGAAATTGCTTGTCGACGAGGATTAACTTGCCGATGCCAGCCCGGGCCAGCGTCATGCCGACCGGTGCCCCGACTGACCCGCACCCGAGAACGGCGACGGTTGCTTCGCGCAGCACGTGAACCCGCGGATCGCGTTCGCGGCCATGTATCCAATTGGGATCGACACGCTCGATCGATGCGCGATCTGCAGGAGCACCTCCGAACAATCTCGCGTGCAGCACGTTTTCTGGTAGCAAGGATGGTCGGAAACCCGCGACGAGAGGATCCGATCCCCGGACAATCTTTGGCCGATTAACTACTGTGGTTACCAGCGCCGGCCCGTTTTCCGTGTTCGCACCCATCATGACGAGTAGGCGTTGGGGCGTTTCATGGGCAAGCTCGTTGAGGTCATTGGCGACGCCAGCGCGGGCGGCCATATTGTAGACGTCCTTTGCCGAGGAAGGGTATTCGGACGGGATCGGAACGTCGTCCAACCAAGCCAAGACGCCCCCCTTGAATCGGAGCTCGGACCCAGCAATCGTTGGAGCGAAATTGCGAAGCCAGGCACGTAACATTTCGTCGTTATCAGCAATGATGGTCCTTCTGGCGCCTTCCCAAATCCTGATGATCCGCGACGGTGGCGCGGGTTCAATCAGAGATAGGATGGTACGGGCCTGCCCACGCTCCGCATGATTCCAGTATGTGAGAAATTCGGTCTGGAAATCACCAGTACGTTCGCCGCGAACCAGTGCTTCAATCAAATCGAACGCCCGCTCGAGCAGATGGGCGATTCCGGCGTAGGGATTGTTGATCGGGAATGTGGCATACTCTGGCACTAAACAGAGTACGCCGTCTTTCTCGACGTGAGGCCAAGTCAAGAAGCGAGGTCGATCGACCAGCGCAATTTGGGCGGGCACAAAGGGGAATCCCGCCGTCACAAGAACATCAAGCCGGCGACGACAATCGGGAAATTCGCAGTCAAAACGCCAGCCAACTTCGATCGAACGCCGTCGGTAGGCAGCGAGTTGTCTGGCATCGAGCCTTTGTGGCCAAAGCCCGACTTGCTGCCATCGCGATTCAACGACGGCGATGGCAGATTGGAAACGTTTCATAAGAGGGGCGATGCCCTCAGGCATTCCTGCGATCTCCTTCGATGCGGACTGCAGAGCTTCGCGCTTCCGCCTCGCTGCGAACCAGACCAGAAGTCAGGATGGCCGACGCGCCGAGGCGAGCGGCCGATCGCTTACGGACCCGGTCAGCGAGGCCACTGCCAATTGACTTGGCGAGGCTTTCCGTAATGATCTGCTTGTTGGAGAGTTCGGCGGCATGAGCAAAGTCACGACGGGCTTGTCCAAGCCACTCGAAGAACGCTGCTGCCCGCTCTGGGTGCTTGCGCCATTTATCTGCAAAATTTTCCGTGGGATCGGTCGGGTTCGCTATGACGTAGCTGCCGTCGGGCGCGCGAGCAATAAACCGGTCCATGCCACTGAGAATAGCAAACAGAGCATCGGAGATATTCGCTTCGCCGTTGTAAGCGTGAGCTGCGAGGGTGGTGAGGATGATCGAGATCGGACGTTCGTCGGATCGTTTGATAAACATGATGTCGCGGTGACGCTTCAGGATCATGATGGCGGATTGCAGCGGGGTCCGCACAGCATAGAACGGAATGGGCTCGGTGCCGGCACGGGCGCCCTTGCGGATCAGGTCTCGCTTGCGCTCCTCGAAAATCACTTCCATGCGGCTATGGAACCACTTGAGGTAGCCGCGCGGATTCGATCGTGGCCAATCGGAAGAAAGGGTTCGATACGCAGGATGATCGATATCTGTGATGGCGATTGCAGTGTCAGCGAACGTTGCGTTGAGTCCGCGCGAGACGAGAAGTGCGCGCTGCTCGGCTGCGTTCAAGATACCAGGCGTGACGTCCATGTGGAATTGGGCGCCGTCTGCGTATTCCAAGCGCCAACAGCGCCGATGCTCCTCAACAGGCTTGTTCATGTTCTGCGCACGGGCGTAAAGCTCCACCTCTACGCCGAGAAGATGCTTCAATTGCTGCTGCGTCGTCTGTGATTTCGTCAGCTTGCGAAATTCGCTAACGGCGTCGATGTCGTAGCGCTCCTCATCGCTGACCGGAGGTATCACCGTACCGAGGCCGAATGAGCCCTGGACATGGACCTGCGGGTCGAACTGGCGGATACTGGAATTTGGACGGTTCAACCAATCTCCTAGTGACTTGTAGCTCCGTTCCGCCTGTTCGTATCGGGATTCAGGAATTGCCAGCGAATCCGCGAGATCCTCGAGTGCCTCTTCGGCTTCGGGGGTGACGGTGGGACGCATATGCACGTTCATTCCGATCTCCGTGGTGTTAGCTGGTGTGTTCGAGGGTGTGGGCGAGGGCGAAGCCGTTCAGCTTCCAATTCTGGTCGTAGATGGCGAGGGGCGGGTGCGCCTTCGGTTGCCATGACCGGCCTGCCTCAACGGCAATCGAGACTGGTACGACGGGAAACACGTTTACCTTCGTGTTCTCGCCGTGAACGAGCTTGATGTCGTCGAGCGTTTTGCGGAAGAGCTTGGCAAAGGCCGCAATGTCCTCTGGACGGCGCACGATGTCGTTGTGTGCACCGACGGCTGAAATAGACCAGATCGCTGCTTCTGGACCGAGTACCGTGCGGATGCGACCATCGGCGACCGGCGCGCTGACTTCGAGTTTCAGGGCGACCGCGCTACTGGGCTGATCCGGACGGCTCAGGTTGTACTCAATCGGTGCGGTAGAGGGGTCCCATTTCCAGCCTTTTGGGTGCCGGAGAAGCTGTCGGACGTCAGCGGTCGAGATGTCAGAGATCAGGCGGCCGAGTTCGAAAAGGAGAGGAATGGGTGCCAAACCGAACACAGTCAGGCGTCGGATCTCCTGGCGCTCCATCCGGCCGCGGACTTTCTCGCCGAAGACGGTTCGCAAATTGCGAACGTGGGTGGGCCAATAGCTAGGATCGTCATCGCGAAGGTCGAGCGTAACGAGGTCAAGGTCGATCCAGCCGTCATCGAGCGGATAGCGCTCCGGAATCATCGACCATTTGATGGCATCCTTCTCAACGGGCGACTCGTTTGAACCGATCTTGGCTGCGTACCGGATGACGTGACTGCCGAGATCTTCATCGATGCCGCTTACAATGCGGATGCGGTCCTCATGGCGTCGCTTCATTTCGCGTAGGATGTCGATCGAATGTGCGTCGACCATCTCACGATCGATAACGCGATGATGCTCGTCGCAGACGAGCATCAGATTATCCGGATCGTGTGCGAGCTTCGGTGAGAGAATGGCGTCTCCCCGCGGGCCATCCGGGGAATCCCCCACGATATGCGCGATGTAGGACTTGTTAGCGTTCCTTGCGCCGGAGATTTGCTCGCCAATCAGCAGTTTGTTGCAACCAGCGTACTGGCAACGGCCAGCGGCGCGGCCCCACAGGACGTTCTGAACCTTATTCGGAATCGGCTTGCGAGGTGGTTTCTTACCGCGCGCAGCCTTAGTCGTCCGAATTGCGGCTACCGGCAACTCATTCGACTGATCTTTAACATCGGCAAGAGCTGGTTGCTTTGAGATCGACATAGGTACCCCAACGGTCCCAAGCCTCCCCGCTTGAGGACATCGAATCGAGTTGGGGGCCATCAATACCTATTCAAGATGTGGGGCATGCAATTATATTTTGCTCTATATATTGACATTTTATTTCGAATCAGACTGTCGGTTTCAATATTGGAACCATGGAAAATGGCCACAGTGTTGGTGTTTGGCGCAGTGGGGAAAAGCTGCCGCCGTTAGCGATTTCGTCGTCGATGTGGCCTTCAGCAATGTCTTGCTCTGGTCTGATACGGAGACACGTTAATGAAGAATATCGTTGTGTGTTGTGACGGGACGGGAAATGAGATCAGCGAAAACATCTCCAACGTTCTGAAACTTTATCGTGTCCTTCGGAAGACCGGAAAGACTCAGCCTCGTCAGGTGGTCTTTTATGATCCGGGTGTTGGTACTCTCGCGAGACCTGATCCATGGACCAAGCTCAAGCAAGATGCGGTCACCGTGCTCGGCTTGGCGACTGGCTACGGTCTCGACGACAACGTCCTCACTGCATATGAGTTCTTGATCAATCAGTACGAGGATGGAGACGAAATTTTTCTGTTCGGGTTTAGTCGCGGCGCATACACCGTCCGCGTTTTGGCGGGCTTGATCCATCGGGTAGGGCTGTTGTCGCCTCAACAAATCAACCTCGCAGGCGCAGCCTTGACAGCCTACAAGCAGGTTAGATCGACGCCAGATACGGTTGGATCATCAGCGCCCATTGCTGTGTCAGGAGGATTTGACGACGCTGGTCAGCCTCTCCCGTTGACGAGGGACGACCGCGCCTCTCAGTTCGCCCGGATCGTGTCGACAAGGTGGCCGACGATCAAATTTGTCGGGGTCTGGGATACTGTCGCGAGCGTGATAGTTCCTCGCCCCGACAGATTCTATATCTTCAGTCTGCAGACGCTGGCCAATACCAGACACAATCCGAGCGTTCGTGTCTTCCGTCAGGCAATCGCGATCGATGAGCGGAGACGGATGTTCAGGCTGGATACTTGGGACGAGCCGCAAACGTTCATGCACAATAGGTTCAGTGCGACGAATAATGCGGAACCTCAAGACGCGCAGCAGGTGTGGTTTTCCGGAGTACATGCTGACATTGGAGGAGGCTATCCCGAAGTAGAGAGCGGTCTATCAAAGTTTCCGCTCATCTGGATGATCGATGAGGCAGTCAAGCACGGCTTGGCCGTCGATCCGCGGACGGTCAACCAATTGGCTTGGGGAGTGCAACGGAAGGGAAGCCCATTCAGCTACGTCCCTCCCGACGTCATGCGTGATCCGCACGATTCAATGTCCACAGCCTGGCGCCTGCTCGAGTGGTGGCCAAAGCGTGATAAGTATAAGGAGTGGTCCGCTCGCAAGTCTGTTCTAGGTCTCTATTTTCCCAAAGCTGAGCCACGTTTCATTCCACCAGGAGCGCTTATTCACCAATCGGTTGTTGACCGAATGGCAGCTATTCCGAGCTACAGGCCTGTGAACCTCCCGGAAGTGCGCACCGTCATTCCTATGCTATCTAGGCCCGACTAATCGCCGTCGTACTCGCGTTGATTAACCTCGAGACACCGCATCGGACTAGAAAATACTCGAGCTCGGCGCCGCCGGCCCGGCGGTTTGGGAAGCTAATTCGAGTTATCTTCCCATGATAGCAGCGGGCAGATGGCTCGGTCATAGGAGCTTTGTAGGTTCACGGACGTCTTCTCGAGTTGAAGGCAGTGTAAGTTGAACCTCGGACAGCGTGCGATAGCTCTCTAGCAACCTTAGCTTCCCAAAGGTCGCGGCGACGTTCTATGGGGAGGGGGTTACATCGAAGGACGAGCTGTCTGCTTGATCTATGCAGGGCTACATCCGATCATATCAGAAGTCTTTGTTTTTGAAGTGCTTGGGGCTTGAACGAGCTATGGGTGAGATCCTAATTTTTGAAGGAGGCGACGGGCGTGCTGCTGTCGACGTGTTGCTAGATGGTGCACCGTCCGGCTAACAGCTGCACCCTTCGAGACGGATAACACTAGCATTCGCAATCGCTTACGGAAGATCTATGACAACGGGGAACTCGACCCACGAGCAACCCGCGCAAATTTTGCGCGGGTTCAAACCGAGGAAGGCCGAAAAGTCACGCGCAGCGCTCCCTACTTCAACTTAAACGCAATAATGTCTGTTGGATATCGCGTAAATAGCAAGCGTGGTGTGAAGTTCCGCCAGTGGGTCACCAAAAACGCTGAATGACCATTTGGTGCATGGTTATACGGCAATTCAGATCAATGAAGTGCCCGAAGTGTCACCTGTCTTATCGATAGCTAAAGTTCGGGTATGTGGATGTAACGCCTTCTTAAGGGAGCATTATACTGTGTATTGCCATATCAAGATAGCGTTAAGTCTATTCTCGGCTTCGTACCCTCTTGATTTAAGACTCTCTTGAGATTACATTATGGCGTCTAACGGAAACTCAAGAGAGCGTAATGGCCACCCCGCATACCCCCAGTATTCTTGCCAAGCGTCACATTCGCAAGATCGGGGAGGATCTGCGCGTGGCGCGCTTGCGCCGTCGTCTGCCAATGGAGGTCGTCGCCAACCGCGCGCTCGTCACCAGAAACACGCTGGCGCGGGTCGAGAAGGGGGATCCTGCCGTCAGCTTCGGAATCTATGCCTCCGTGATGCAGGCGTTGAATCTGATCGAGCGCCTGCCAGACCTTGCTGCGGAAGATCATGTCGGCGTCGAGATGGCCAACGAGCAGCTTCCGAAGCGCATCCGCGCGAAGAGGTCCGAACATGTCTGAGATCGAGGTGCATATCGAGCTAAACGGAGTGGTCCATCGGGTCGGCACTCTGCGAGTCCAGGCGCGCAACGGACGCACAGCCGTGTCGTTCGAGTATCACCGCGACTGGCTTGCGTTGTCCGCGCACTTCTCGCTGGAGCCAGCCATGAAGGCCGGCGCTGGCGTCTTCACCCCAGATCGCGGTCGGGAGATGTTCGTGTCTATCGGCGACTCCGCCCCGGACACATGGGGCCGCCGGCTTATGCAGCGTATGGAGCGCCGAAGCGCTAAGGCCGAAGGGCGCGCCGTCCGCACTCTCACCGAGGCGGACTACCTGTTGGGCGTTGCCGACATCTCACGCTTGGGCGCGCTCAGATTCTGTCTCTCGGGTGAACAGGAATTCCAGGCGCCGCACGCCGCAGGCATCCCTCCGTTCATCCAATTGGGCCGACTTCTGTCTGTCACCGAGCGCGTCCTCCGCGACGAGGAGACCGACGAGGACCTTCTGCTGCTTTTCGCTCCGGGAAGCTCGCTGGGTGGTGCCCGCCCGAAGGCTTCAGTCGCCGACAAGGACGGACACTTGGCGATCGCCAAGTTTCCGAAGCAGGACGACGATTATAGGATCGAAACGTGGGAGGAAGTGGCGCTGACGCTTGCCGATGCAGCCGGTATCCGCACGGCTCCGCACCGTATCGAGCAGGCGGCAGGGAAAGCCGTGTTTGTCTCCCGACGGTTCGACCGAACGACGGATGGTAAGCGCCTGCCGTTCCTGTCTGCGATGGCGATGCTAGGCTTCAAAGACGGCGAGCACGGAAGCTATCCGGAACTCGTGGACGCGCTGCGGACGTACGGATCCGATACCGAAAGCGATGCGATCGAACTGTTCCGACGCATGGTTTTCAACATTCTCGCGTCCAACGTCGACGACCACATGCGAAACCATGGCTTCCTATGGGCCGGTGAACTTGGCTGGAAACTCTCGCCGGCGTACGACCTGAATCCCGTGCCGGCGGATGTCCGCGCGCGCGTGCTCAGCACCAACATCACGCTGGACGAAGCGACCTGTTCGATCGACCTTGCGCGGCAGGCAGCGACAGATTTCTTCGCTCTGCCCGTGAAGCAGGCTGACGAGATCATTGGGCAAGTGGCCTTGGCGGTCTCAACGTGGCGCGAAGTTGCGGCACGAAAAGGCGTCAAGAAATCCGAGATCGAACGCATGGCAAGCGCCTTCGACCATGACGAGCTCCGGAATGCGTTGAAATTCCGCGGGGGTCCCGTCGCCGGGGCGGACATCGAGATCGCGGAACAGTCATCCGCGGGGCCGGCACTCTAGTTCGGTCAAGCTGATTGTGGCCTCTAGGCAATTTGGCAGTGGCACGCTGCCAAATTGGAATCTCCCCGTAAGCTGGCAGCAGGTAAACCGGGCTGAATGGGAGTGCTTACTTGGGCGCGGCCGATGGTTATCGCCGCTCAGCACTATCGAGCAGCTGGCGGTGGAAAGTATCTAAGTCGTCGGCAGTGAACTGATCGGCGGCGCCGTGATCTGCGGCGCGAAGCTGAGGGGCGATCACGCCGACCGGTAGAGCACGCGCGCGATCTACCGCCGTTAATTCGACAACACGATTGATGTCATCGCTGGTCAGATAGTCGGCACGGGTTGGTAGGGATGTGCAAGTGAACCTAGGAAGGCTGTCGCGAGCGCATCTCCGTGCTCATCGACGACCTTCCTAGCCGCCGGAACGAGTTCGTCACGAGACCTGCGGAAATCGTCCAGCATGATCGGCTTCGGGTTTGCAGGTGGGTCGATGCGCCTGATTGCTGGCGGACCAAGCAGCAAACGCGCTTGGTTGGTCGCCGCCAGCGACTGCAGTCTCATGGATGCGAAGATCAGATCGTACCAGATCAGCCTCCCACCGAGAACCGATTGCATGCGAGAGACGACATACGGGTCGTCGCCGCAACCGAGAGTCAGTACGTCGATCTGCTCCCACTGCAGGTCGAAGCAGATCATCGCCTCGATGACTGCGAGCATGACCGGATTGTTGGCCCAGACGCCACCGTCCACCAGTGTGTAGCCGTTGTGTTCGAGAGGTCGGAAGAAGGTCGGCGCCGCGGCCGTGGCCAACGCAACTTTGACCATGGGCTCCAAGCGATCGAGCTTATAGTCGCGATGGTGTGGCGTTTTGAAAACAAAGACCTCGCTGTGCTTGCCTTCAAACGCCGGGATGCACAACCGCACCGTGGAGTCGCCCAGCAGCTTCTCACCAAGCGCGGCGGTCAGAAAGGCCTCTAGAGGTTCGCGTTCGTAATTGTACAGGAAGTAGTTGCGTGCGCCCGTCCACCAGGATCGGACCCGTCCCCAAGCGGTGTCCGAAGGCTGTGGAAACACGTCGGGACCGTGCGTCAGGTAGAGGTCGGCCATCTCCGCCGCCGTCAGGCCGGCTCCGAGACCGAGCGCGAGGATGCCGCCGGTCGACGTGCCAGCGACAAGATCGAAATAGCCGGCGATCGAGGCCCCGCCGAGGTATCGCCGCTCGAGCTCGGCGAGAACCGCTGCGGGGAAACAGTCCCTTTATGCCGCCCCCATCCAGAGATAGGAGCCGAAAACGCCGGTCCTTCGGCCAATCCTGTGGAATTCGTCGTTGCGGAATCGCGCCCTTCGAGCGCGGGTCTCCGGGTCGGAAGTCTCGGGTGGCTTCGGGCATTCTTTGCGTCTCCTCGGCGGGTGCCGGCCTGGGCCCAGAAATTCGCCGGAGATCTGCCAGTATTCGAAGAAAAGCAACCACTCGGACGTCCATGGGATGATCGTCGTCGCGATCGACATCTCCGGGGTCCAGAACATCTCGGCCGGATCCCAGAGGCACAGCGCTGGCCAAGCGGGATTGCGGTCGTTCCAGTAGATGTGCGGCAGAAGCGTTTGGCTCGCCAGCATCTCTGCGCCGACGAGCGGATCGATCACGTGGACGGTTACGTAGTCGTTCGCGAGCTTCCATCCCTCAAAGATAGTCCGCCGAAAGTGGACGATGCGGATCCAGTAAGTCTTCGAGGCCGGCTTGAGCGGGCCTTCCCACACCGCGATCCAGCCGGCTTGGGCTGTTAGGCGGAAGTCGGGAAAGAGGCGCCGGATCTCGGCGTCCTGCTCATCGACGCTTCGGTACGTCATCGGGGTGATCGCCGAAGAATTTGTGCGATGGCGCCGACCTCACGGTGCTCGGTGCTGCGACGCCACCGGCGATAGCCGCTGGGATGGCGGCTTTACCGGGCGTGAAGCGGCTCCCTGTGGATCTGACATCCTGTCCGACCCGGCTGACGTGGTCTTTTACAGCGGATCGTGCAGGCGTCTCGCCGAACAGATCCTCGAGAATCTGCTGCATCTCGGGCAGTGCGACCTCGCCGCGCAGCCGGCGGAGTTTGACGGCGAAGTCAGTGAGTTCGCGGATAAAGACTGCTTGGTCGCTCAGATCCTCTGGCCAGCGGTCTGTCAGAATATCGTCGTTGCACATCGGATTTCTGGCGGATACTTTCTGGCCGCGATCGTGGGCCTCTCGAAGGATCGCCAGCATGCTCTCGACCTGCAAGCTGAGCTCCTCCGCAAGCG
This sequence comes from Hyphomicrobiales bacterium, assembly GCA_017305455.1. Classification (GTDB taxonomy): domain Bacteria; phylum Pseudomonadota; class Alphaproteobacteria; order Rhizobiales; family Xanthobacteraceae; genus Afipia. The sequence continues at coordinate 16,982 of JAFKKO010000139.1, forward strand.
ATTTGGTTTGGTTGGCATGCGTGGCCACGTAGAAGGCCAGGAGCACCGATGGTGGCAGGCGCCGGGTGCTGTGCCGCTTGTCGTAAGCGAGGTTGCGCCAGCGTTTGATCAACTGCAGCGCAATGACCGCACGCGACTTCTGGTAGGCCGGGCACTGCTCGGGCACGGGTGCGGCGTCGGCACGCTTGGACAAGATCGCTCGTTCGCGGTCGTAATCCAGCGACCGGCGCTCGAAGAAGGTGCCGAAGTCTTGGTCCGGCGGCGTCTGGGAAAGGAACCACCGCGCGAAGCCATCCGGGTTTGCGAACAGAGACTTTTTGGCCCACGGCTCCTCGGGCTTGGAGTGGAAGATCAGCCCTGTCTTCTCAAGCGTGCCGGCGAGGCGGACGGTAGGCGTCACGTCGAGGTGCATGCCATCGTAGTTGACGGTGCTGCAGCGAGTCTTCCGGTCGGTCTTGAGGTAATAGCGCGAGCCGCGGTCGCCGCGGATCGCTTCGTGAAGCGTCGAGAGCGCGTATTCCGGGTCGACGTCGATCCGGTAAGCGATATCGGCCATTACATCGATGTCGAACTCGTCGTCGCTCGAGTGGCGTGCGACTGTCGCGCCGATGGCGAAACCACCTTGCGCATAGAAGTCGCGGATGCATCCCCTGAGAATACTGTCATCGCGCTCCAGCCATTCGTTGATGGCGTGATAGTGGTCGACGGCGAGCTGGTAGTCCGTCGGGCTGAGCTGGATTCTGATCGCCACATCGGCCAACAGCACGTCGACGATGGGATAGCTCGCGATCTGACGCAGGTAACGATCGGAATAGTTCATATCGACCTTCTTCTATAACCTTTGTCTCAATTCTCGTTTCGTTCCTTACGCCATTTTCCGGCGACCATGACGGCCGCCGGAAATCTCACACTATCTCACCCTCAAGTAGCGTGTGATCGCAATCTAGAAGCGTTAACTTCCCTACGGAAATGCTTTCGTTCCATTTGCGGAAGTGCATTGGGTCAGTGCGGAAAAACTATGGTTCCTCTGACAACATTTGCGGTCGCCGACGAGCACCGGTTGTACTGTCGCAAGCTTCTCATTTTGAACAGGTGCTCAGCCTTTCCTATCAGCTTCACGGCCCTGTAGGCCCAAGTTCGCGCGATATTCGTTCGAAATGTATCGCGCGAGCTTATTGGGCGGAGATACCTAAGCGGACCTATTTTGCTCGGTATCGCGGACGTATTGTCGCCTATCGCGGACACATTATGCCCGGTACAACAGCGACAGTCGTGCTGCTTTTTAAGAGCAACCAGTCGTCGATCCACACGTATCGCACTTCATGCAGGTGCCGTTGCGCACAAGGGTGAAGTTGCCACACTCGCTGCACATCTCGCCTTCATAGCCGCGTGCTTTGGCTTCGGCGCGGCGCTCGGCCTTGGTCGGCGCGGCGGGGGCCGCCGCAGCCTGCGCGGTGCCGGGCTTGCTCCAGGTCTGGGCTTCCAGCTTCTCGGTCGGTGACAGGTCGCGCTCCGGCTCGGTCTTCAGCGCGACCGCGCCTTCGATCGATGCGGCGTCGTTATGCCGTGCCGTCGTGCCGGAGGACGCGATCGGCGTGACATTGCCCGATGCGCGCGCGTCGGTGTCGGCGCCGCCGCGCATCACCACGAGGTTGTCGGTGCGCGAGCGTGTCAGGCCCTTCGACAGATAGCGTGCCGCGGGGTTCTGTTCACCCGGCGCGCGACCCTCGGCGACGCCCTTGCCGAGCGCATCGAAGCCGCCTTCGGCCGGATCGACATGGGCGAGATCGAAGCGCGACAGATAGCTGACTGCGAGTTCACGGAACACGTAGTCGAGGATCGAGGTCGCGAACTTGATGGTGTCGTTGCCCTGCACCGGGCCCGACGGCTCGAACCGGGTGAAGGTGAAGGCGTCGACATACTCCTCCAGCGGCACGCCGTATTGCAGGCCGAGCGACACCGCGATGGCGAAGTTGTTGATGAAGGAGCGCAGCGCCGCGCCTTCCTTGTGCATGTCGATGAAGATCTCGCCGAGACGGCCGTCGTCATATTCGCCAGTACGAACGTAGACCTTGTGGCCGCCGACCACCGCCTTCTGGGTGTAGCCCTTGCGACGGTCCGGCATGCGCTCGCGGGCGCGGATCACGGTGACGCGCTCGACGATCTTCTCGACGATCTTTTCAGAGATCTGCGCGGCGCGTGCCGCCATCGGCTTGTCGTGATAGGCGTCCAGCGCGTCGTCTTCTTCCTCGTCGTCGGAGATGAGCTGCGCGTTCAGCGGCTGCGACAGCTTGGAGCCATCGCGATAAAGCGCGTTGGCTTTCAACGCGAGTTTCCATGACAACAGGTAGGCGGACTTGCAGTCCTCCACCGTGGCGTCGTTCGGCATGTTGATGGTCTTGGAGATCGCGCCCGAGATGAAGGGTTGCGAAGCCGCCATCATGCGGATGTGGCTTTCGACCGAGAGATAGCGCTTGCCGATCTTGCCGCAGGGATTGGCGCAATCGAACACCGGATAATGCTCGGCCTTGAGGTGCGGCGCGCCTTCCACCGTCATCGCGCCGCAGATGTGGACGTTGGCTGCCTCGATCTCGCGCTTGGAAAAACCGATCGCGTTGAGCAGGTCGAAGCCCGGCGCGGCGATCGCTTCGGCCTCGAGGCCGAGCGTGTCGCGCAGGAAGTCCTCGCCGAACGTCCATTTGTTGAAGGCGAACTTGATGTCGAACGCGGTCGGCAGAGCCGCCTCGACCTTGGCCAGCGCGTCGTCGGTGAAGCCCTTGGCCTTGAGGGTCGATGCGTTGATGCCCGGCGCGTTGGAGAGCGAGCCGTGGCCTACGGCGTAGGCTTCGATCTCGGCGATCTCGCTCTCGCGATAGCCGAGCGCGCGCAGCGCCTCCGGCACTGCGCGGTTGATGATCTTCCAGTAGCCGCCGCCGGCGAGTTTCTTGAACTTCACCAGCGCGAAGTCCGGCTCGATGCCCGTGGTGTCGCAGTCCATCACGAGGCCGATGGTGCCGGTCGGCGCCACCACCGTGGTCTGCGCGTTGCGGAAGCCGTGCTGTTCGCCGAGCTCCAGCGCCTTGTCCCAAGCGGTCTGCGCATGCGCGACGATGTCGGCCTGCGGGCAGGAGGCATGGTCGAGCGGCACCGGGTTGACCGCGAGCTTCTCATAGCCCGCGGTCTGGCCGTGCGCCGCGCGGCGATGATTGCGGATCACGCGCAGCATGTGCGCGGCGTTCTTCTTGTAGCCGGGGAAGGTGCCGAGCTCCTGCGCCATTTGGGCGGAGGTGGCGTAGGCGGTGCCGGTCATGATCGCCGACAGCGCGCCGCACAGCGCGCGGCCTTCCTTGGAGTCGTAAGGCAGGCCCATGGTCATCAGGAGGCCGCCGATGTTGGCGTAGCCGAGACCCAGCGTGCGGAATTCGTAGGACAGCTCCGCGATCGCCTTCGAGGGGAACTGCGCCATCATGACGGAAATTTCGAGCACGATGGTCCACAGCCGGCACAGATGCTCATAGGCATCGACGTCGAAGCGGCGGGTCTGCGGATCGTAGAACGTCAAGAGGTTAGCCGAGGCGAGGTTGCAGGCCGTGTCGTCGAGGAACATGTATTCCGAGCACGGGTTCGACGCGCGGATGTCGCCGGACGCCTTGCAGGTGTGCCAGTCGTTCATCGTGGTGTTGAAGTGCAGGCCGGGGTCGGCGCTGGCCCAGGCGGCGTAGCCGATCTTCTCCCACAGATCGCGCGCCTTCAGCGTCTTGGTGACCTTGCCGTTGGTGCGGCCGACCAGATTCCAGTCGCCGTCGGTCTCCACCGCGCGCAGGAAGTCGTCTTTCAGCGAGACCGAGTTGTTCGAGTTCTGGCCCGAGACGGTGAGATAGGCTTCCGAATCCCAGTCGGTGTCGTAGGTGTCGAAGGTGATGTCCTTGTAGCCTTGCTTGGCGAACTGGATCACCCGCTTGATCATGTTGTCGGTGACGAGGGCGCGGCGCGCCAGCTTGATCTCGCGGCGCAGCGCCGGGTTCTTCTCCGGATCGAAGCAGTCGTCGCCCGAGCCTTCGCAGTTCACGCAGGCCTTCATGATGGCCTTGAGGTGCTTCTGGTTGAGCTTGGAGCCGGTGACGAGGGCGGCGACCTTCTGCTCCTCGCGCACCTTCCAGTCGATATAGGATTCAATGTCCGGATGGTCGGCATCGACCACCACCATCTTCGCCGCGCGGCGCGTGGTGCCGCCCGACTTGATCGCGCCCGCCGCGCGGTCGCCGATCTTGAGGAAGCTCATCAGGCCCGAGGAGCGGCCGCCGCCGGACAGCTTCTCGCCTTCGCCGCGCAGGCGCGAGAAGTTGGAGCCGGTGCCGGAGCCGTATTTGAACAGGCGCGCCTCGCGCACCCACAGATCCATGATGCCGCCTTCGTTGACGAGGTCGTCGCCGACGCCCTGAATGAAGCAGGCATGCGGCTGCGGATGCTCGTACGACGATTTCGACTTGGTCAGCTTGCCGGTCTTCCAGTCGACGTAATAGTGACCCTGGCCGGGGCCGTCGACGCCATAGGCCCAGTGCAGGCCGGTGTTGAACCACTGCGGCGAGTTCGGCGCGACCATCTGCTTGGCGAGCATGAAGCGCAGCTCGTCATGGAAGGCGCGGGCGTCTTCTTCCGAGGAGAAATAGCCGCCCTTCCAGCCCCAATAGGTCCAGCAGCCGGCGAGGCGATCGAACACCTGCTTGCAGGACAGTTCGCTGCCGAAACGTTCGGCTTCGGGCAAAGCGGCGAGGGCCTCGGTGTCGGGGACCGAGCGCCACAGCCAGGACGGGACGGTCTCTTCCTCGACCTTTTTGAGGACCTGGGCGACGCCGGCCTTGCGGAAATATTTCTGCGCCAGCACGTCGGAGGCGACCTGCGACCAGAACTCCGGCACCTCGACGTTCTCGAGTCGAAACACCACCGAGCCGTCCGGATTTCGGATCTCGCTCGTGGTCAGCCGAAAATCGATCTCGGCGTAGGGTGACTGACCGTCCGTGGTGTAGCGGCGTTCGATGTGCATCGTCTTCGTGCCCCGTCATTTGCCGGCGCGCACCCCGCCCAGAGGTTACGCCGGAGATTTCAAATTTGCGAACCCAAGGCTCGCACCACCCGTTCAACCCGCCGGGTGGACCCGGTTTCTCATTGTCATGAACAGCGGACTCGGTGACCGGCCTGTTCGGCCGCGCGGCCCTCGCTGTTCAACGCCCCAAACTGCTTCCTTTTCCGCGCCCGCCATAGCCCGGCGCGCCCCGTTCTGAAGGGGCGGACAAAGCCGCCATCCGCGGCCTCGACCGGCCTGGCGGAGTGGGTTTTCGTTGCCTTTTCGGAAGTGCCCGGTGCGCTACTCCAACCTTTGCCCCGAACGCTCCAAAGCTAGGCCGACTCCGATCAACCCGTCAAGGATTAGTATGTAATCCTGAATCAAACGCTAAATATGGTGGAAAACGCGATTTTCCAGCGGAAGAACTCGACGCTGGAAGGGACCTCGCGAGGGCAAGTATGCGTGAGTCCCTGCGGAATCCAAAGGCGAATCCGGCCTTTGCGGCGGTTCCCCACGGACCTCGCCGGACCGTGCGGAAATGCTGATTGGGTATGCAACGAAAGCGCCCAATTCGGGTGGACCGCATGCGCGGCGCGTGGCTTTCTCCCCATCTTCCACAATGCGGTGGAATCAAATTCAGGAACCAAGTTTTTGGATAAGCGCACGCCCCAGGAAATTGCGAAGCCTGTCGTGGCGCCGACGCCGGCCTTGGCGCCCCCCGGCAAGAGCCGATGGATGGGCTTCGTCCTGGTCACGATTACCGCGCTGTGTTGGGGAACCAATTGGCCGGTGCAGAAGCAGCTCATCCAGGAGTTGCCGCCATTGGTGATGCGCGGTGCGCCGGGTCTGCCGGGGGTGGTCCTGCTGGCCCTATTTGCTTTGATGAAAGGCCAGTCTCTGCGGGTGCCGCGCGAACAATGGCCGCGCCTGGTGCTTTACGGGCTTCTCAGCGTCAGTTGCTGGATGGCGTTCGTCGGATTGGGGTTGGTCTATCTTTCCGCCAGCGAGACCGCGGTGGTCGGCGCGACGATCCCGGTCTGGGCGGCGGGATTGGCTTGGCCGGTGCTGGGGGAGCGAATCACGCTCACGCGGATTATCGCGATGGCGATGGCCTTTGCCGGCATCGTGGTGCTGATGGGGGGCAACGGCGTCGCCGCGACCGGGGCGAAATTGCCAGGCATCGCGTTCGTGCTGATGGCGGCGTTCGGCTTCGCGCTGGGAGCGGTGCTGTCGAAACGGCGGCCGCTGGTTTTGCCGCCGCTGACGGCTGCGGTCTGGCAACTCGCCATCGGCTGCTTTGCCGTGACTTCTGTCGGCCTGATCTTCGAGGAGCCGCACTTCTCGGAGATGAGCCATCTGGGCTGGGCGCTGTTCGCCTTCGCCATGATCGTGCAGGTCTGCATCGGCTATGCCTGCTGGTATGCCGCGCTGGAGCGGCTGCCGGCTTCGTCCGCAGCTCTTGGCACGCTTCTGACGCCGGTGATCGGTGTGGTCGCCAGCGCCATTGCGCTCGGTGAGCCGCTCGGGGTCAGCCAGATCGGCGCGCTGGTGCTGACCATCGCCAGCGTGGCAATCGCATTGCGATCCTGAGGGGTCTGATCAAGTAAAAACGGCGGCGCATATCATACGCCGCCGTTCGATCACCAAATGCGATCTCTTACGTTACGGGCAAGGATAGCGGTTGCCGTCGTTGTTCAGATAGGTGCCACTGCGAGGATCGTAGGAGCGATAACGGCGCATGCAATAAGCGACGCCATCATCCTCGACATATCCCGGAGCAGCGTAATAGCCAGGACCCGGACCGTAGCTATAACCCGGACCGTAGCCATAATAGCCATAGGGATACGAGCTGGAAGCGATGGCACCGCCAAGCAAAGCGCCCGCAGCAAGACCAGCGCCGACGCCGCCCCAACCCCAGCCGCCGCGATAGCCGCGTCCGCGCCAGCGTACCGGCGTGGTGGTGTCAGCAGTGGTTGCATGTGCGGCAGGGCCCGAGAGTGCAAGGGACGACGCTGCGGGCAGGGCGTTAGCAGTAGAAGCTGCCGCGAGAGGCAAAGCCAGGGCGACAGCGGCAACGGCAAAACCTTTTTGGAAGGTCATCATTGGCGGTACTCCAGATCCCACTCCGATAATCGGAACTCGTATGTGAAAACGCGCGGGGATACGGGCGCGTTCCAATGAGTTCCAGATTATTGTGGATTCAATTTCGGCCGTTCTGGGGCGGTTCCCGTTCAGGAACATTACAGTCTGTGAAGTTTGCAGGGTTTGCGAAGCTGAATTTCGCGGCTCATTCGCCGCGTTGCGGCAAGTCCTAGACAAGCCGGGAAGTCGATGGCATCTAGAGTCGTTCGCCGAGCTTTTCGGTGCGATCGGGATATTCGCCATGAAACTGTTTTTCTTGCGATTTTTTACCTGGTGGAGCGGGTTCACCTTCGGAACCCAGCTTTGGACCTGGCGGTTCGGCGAACTGGTCGGCACTGATGCGCAGGGCAACCGCTATTTCCGGACCCGCGGCGGTAAGATTGATCCGACGCTCGGCTTCGAGCGTCGCTGGGTGCTCTACGAGGGCGAGGCGGAAGCCTCCAAGGTGCCGCCGGAGTGGCACGGCTGGCTTCATCACACGGTGGACACGCCGCCGACCGCCGAAAACTACCAGCCGCGCGAATGGGAGAAGCCGCATCGCCCCAACCCGACCGGCACGCCGGCGGCGGTGCGCCCGGCCGGTTCGACTCTGTCGACGGGTCGCCGTCCCAAGGCAACGGGCGACTACCAGCCTTGGACGCCGGCATAATAGGCCTGGACGCCGCCTGAGTTTGCCGAAGCGACGATCCCCGCAGTCCGGCGAGCGGGCTGCAACGCCTTCTGCGGGTTACGCCCTTTCTCCGCCTCAATGGCCGTGTTAACCGATGGTCCGCGCGCGGTCCGTTGCCTGTAGGATGTCGCGAGCCCGATTCGCCGAGTAGCCGCGCAATGCTTCGAACCTCTGTCTCTGTCCTGCTTGCAGCGTTGATCGCAGCATCGGCCAGCGCGTTCGCGCCGACGATTGCGCAGGCTCAGATCGGCAACATTTTCTCCGACCGGCCCCGTCCGCCGGCCGGCGTTCCGCGCGGCGATCCGATGCAGGAGCCCGACGAAGAGGACGTTCCGGATTTGCCGAACCAGGGTCGTCTGCTGCCGGCGCCGACTCAGCCGCCGCCCGGATATCGCGCGCCGCCGCCGCCAGGCGCGGTGCAGTCGCAGCCCTTGCCGCCACCACCCGGCGCGGCGGAAAATCCACCTGCCCAGCAGCCCGGCGGGCGCCCGTCTGGCGTTGCTTCGACACCGCCCGGCGCCAATCCCCTGCCGGGCCTGCCGCCCGGCCAGAAGCAGCCGCGGAATGCACCGCCGGCCCCCGCGACGTTGCAGCCGGGCGACGAGATCGTGACCGAGCCGCCGTCGGTGAAGATCGTCAACAAGCGCGCGGTGTTCTCGGGCCTCGACAAGATCACCGGCCGCATCATCAGTTTTGATGCGGAGATCGGCGAGACCGTCCAGTTCGGCGCGCTGCGGATCAAGACCGACGCCTGCTACACGCGGCCGGCCACCGAGGCCGCCAATACGGACGCCTTTGTCGAGGTCGAAGAGATCACCTTGCAGAACGAGGTGAAGCGCATCTTCTCCGGCTGGATGTTTGCCGCCAGTCCGGGTCTGCACGGCGTCGAGCATCCGATCTACGATATCTGGCTGACCGACTGTAAGGCGCCGGAGGCGACCGTCGCGGCGCAGAACAACGTCGCCAAACCGGCTCCGCCGCCAGCGCCGCCGCAACAACGCCGTTCGCCGGCTCCGCGACAGCCGGCCGCTGCGCCCGGCGCTCCGCCGCGCCCGCCGGCTGGCAGTAATTTCCCCGGATTCAGGTAACGCTCAGACCGACGTCGTAGGCCGGCTTGCGATGATTTGCATGACCCTCGCTCCATCAGGAGCAGGATCAGTCGGCAGCGCGGTGAAATCGGCGTCTTGCGCGATCGCCTGATCGAGCATGACGCGATAGCGACGTCGCGGCACTTCGACGGCGCCGAAGCTGCGCAGATGGTCGGTCACGAACTGCGTATCGAGCAGGGTGAAGCCCCCCGCGATCAGCCGCGCCACGAGATGCACGAGCGCCACCTTTGAGGCGTCCGTGGCGCGATGGAACATGCTCTCGCCGAAAAATGCGGACCCCAGCGTCACGCCATAGAGACCACCGACAAGATCGCCGTCCTTCCACACCTCGACGCTGTGGCAATGCCCGATCTGGTGGAGCCCGGCATAGAGTTCGCGGATGCGGCGGTTGATCCAGGTGTCCTCGCGGCCCGGCTGCGGCGCGGCGCAGCCGTCGATCACCTGATCGAAGGCGGTGTCTACCGTGACGCGGAATAGCTCGGAGCGAACGGTGCGGGCAAGACGCGAGGCGACGCGAAAGCCGGCGAGGGGAATGACGCCGCGCAATTCCGGTTCGACCCAGAACAGTGTCGGATCGTCGGCGCTCTCGGCCATCGGAAAGATGCCGCAGGCGTAGGCCCGCAACAGAACTTCCGGCGTGATTTCGGATAAGGCGGAGTCGCGCGAGCTCATAATGTAAATGATAGCTGTTTGAGGCGAGCGGCGCGACTGTTCCGCTCAGGCGCCGGCCGCGGCCTGCGGTTTGGGCGAGATATTCTTGCCATGAAAACGCAGCACCATGCGGGTGCCGGGATGCGCCGGATCGCGCTCGACGCTGGCTTCGAGCTTGTTGGCCATAGCGCTGACGATGCGCTGTCCCATGCCGGTCGATCGCGGATCCTGCTTGACCTGAAGCCCGACGCCATTGTCGGTGATGGCAAGCTCCATGCCGGCCTGCTCGGAGCGCAGCTCGACATGGATCGGGCCGGCGCCGTCAGGGTAAGCGTATTTCACCGCATTGATCACCAACTCGTTGACGATCATGCCGATGGCGACGGCGCGGTCCGGGTCGATCTCGATCGGTTCGGCCTTCAGCGTCAGGCGCGACATCCGGTTGCCTTCGGCGGACCGCCGCAGATCCTCGAGCAGCGATTCCAGATATTGATTGAGCATCACGCTATTCAGATCGTGCGAGGTGTAGAGCCTGCGATGGACTTGCGCAACCGCGGCGACCCGGCCCATCGCGTTGGTCAGCGCCGCTTTCACATCGTCGTCATTGCTCGAATTGGCCTGCAGATGCAGCAGCGAGGCGATAATCTGCAGACTGTTGCCGACGCGGTGGTTGACCTCGCGCAGCAGGACTTCGCGTTCGGCGGCGAGCGCGGCATAACGGTCGCGCGCGGCATGCACCTCGGCTTCGGCGTCATCGCGCGCTTTTCGCACGCGCGCGGCGGCCAGCGCGCTTTTCACGGCGGTGTGGAGCTGGGACACGAACTCGCCCTGGGTATCCTTCACCAGATAATCGGCCGCGCCGGCCTTCAGTGCGGTGATGGCAATCTGACTGTCCTGCGATGCCGTGACGAACACCACTGGCGGAGCGTGGGGCAGGTTGTAGATCTGTTCGAGCGTCTCGAGCCCGTCGAGTCCAGGCATGTGCTGGTCGAGCGCTACCACATCGATGCCGCCCTGACGCAGACGCGCAACGCCGCTATCTCCGTCTTTGGCATGCTCGACTTCGAAGCCATGCCGTTTCAGCCCACGCTCCACCAGCCGCGCAAGACCGGCATCGTCGTCGATATAGAGAAGGGTGGGCACGGGTGACGTCATGCTTTTGCTTGCGGGACCTGGATCACGGAGAAGAACAGTCCAAGCTGGCGGATGGCGTTGGCGAAATTCTCGTAGTTCACCGGTTTGGTGATGTAGACGTTGCAGCCAAGGGCGTAGCAGCGTTTGATTTCCTCGGCATCGTCGGTGGTGGTCAGCACCACAACCGGCGCGTATTTCAGATAACTATTCTCTTTGACCTGTTTAAGTATGTCGATACCCGTCATATCGGGTAAATTCAGATCAAGCAGAATCAGCAGCGCCTGATCCTTGTGCGTGGCTCCGGTGCCGTCGGCGCCGAGCAGAAAATTCAACGCTTCGGTGCCGTTGGCGAAAGGCATGATGGCGTTGTTCACACCCGAGCGACGGATGTTGCGCTCGATCAGGCGTGCATGCCCTTCGTCGTCCTCGACCATGATGATTTTTACCGGATTACCCATAGCTCTTTCCTTGTCGTGACAGAGTCCACCGTGCGGGTAGCGTGACGGTGAATGTGCTGCCCTTTGCTGGTTCGGAGGATACCGTGATCGTGCCGCCCATGCGGCGCACCAGGGCGCGCACATGCGCAAGCCCGATGCCCTGACCGGGCTGGTCCTGCGTGCCGGCGCGCCTGAACAGCTCGAAAATGCGCTGATGATCTTTTGGGTCGATGCCGCGCCCGTTGTCGGTAATATCGAATATAATAAACCCCAGCTTGTTACGGCCCTTGATGGCAATGTCGCCCGGAACGCCGGGCCTTAAATACTTCAGTGCATTCTCAATCAGATTGGAAAAGATTTGTTCCAGCGCGAGACGGTCGCTGACGATGTCGGGCAGCGGTTCCACCCGAATTTGTGCATTGGCTTCAAAGGCTTGATGAGCCACCGTTGCGACGATCTCCTCGATCAGGGCTCGGGTTTCGATCTTCACCGGATCGAATTCGCGCCGCCCTTCGCGGGTTAGATTGAGAATGGCGCCGATCAGCCGATCCATCTTTCCGATCGATGACTTGATGAAGCCGAGAGCTTCGGTGAAGTCTTCGGAGAGTTGCTTGTCTTCTTCGGCAAGGCCGATCTCCTGATTTTCTTCGCTATCGGACACCGGCTCGGGAAGTGCCGGTGCCCCTGCCGCAGCGCGGCTGTAGCGTGCGATCCGTCCGAAGATGTCGCCGCGCAGCTCCTCCAGCTCGCTGGTGAAGCCCATGATGTTGACAAGCGGAGAGCGCAGATCATGGCTGACGATGTAGGCGAAGCGCTGGATTTCCTGATTGGCTTCGCGAAGATCTGCCGTGCGCTCATCGACGGCTGCTTCCAGATCGAGATTGATGTCGCGCAGTTTCTGCTCGGCGTTATCGCGCGCGCGGGATGACTGGCGAACCAGGAATATTGAGAATCCTGCCAGGATGACGATCAACGCCGAGCCGGTCGTTGTGACAATAGCCGACAGCGACTGGCTGTAGTCGGCGGCCTGTGTCCGAAGTTTGAAAAGCCTATCTTCTTCGGCGCGCATCGCGCCTGCCACATCGCGGATCTGCCCCATCGCATCCTCGGTGGATGTCTCGCCGAGGATTTGTCTGGCTTCGTTCCATTTGCCGGTGTGCGCGGTGGCGACGGCTTTACGGAAAATCTCGAAGCGCTGGATGGTGAGTGGGCGGATGACGTCGAGATTGCGCTGCTGCAGCGCGCTGTCGTTTGTCAGGGTCCGCAGCTTCGTCAGCGTCGGGACGATCTGCTGATCGGCCTCCTCGAAGTCGAGACGATATTTGTCTTCCTGGGTCAGGAGGTAGCCGCGAACTGCACTTTCAGCGCGCCGCATCTGAAGCTGGGCCAGGGAAATCTGGTTCTCGACCTCGATGGTGTGGACGACCCAGGCCGAGTCGGTGCGGGCCCGGTCGACCAGATAGATCGACATGGCGCTGATCGCCATGAGCACGACGAATGCCGCCGACAGGAGAGCGACCTGTCGCAAGGTCCGTCGCCGGGCGGCGTCCCTGGTCAAATGCCTTCTCTCAAGATGGTGTGGGATTTCAAATCCGGACGGCCCATAACCAGAATGCGTTAGCTCTGTGTTTGTAGCCGGATGTCCTTGGAAATCCAAGAATAAGGCGTCAGGCTGTCTTCTGGTCGCCGCGCGACAGGTACTGCTCCAGCCAGTGGATGTGGTAGTCGCCGTCGATGATGCTGGGTTCCCGCGCCAGAGCGCGGAACAGGGGAAGCGTGGTTTCGACGCCATCGACCACGATCTCGTCCAGCGCCCGGCGCAGCCGCATCAGGCATTCGCCGCGAGTCTTGCCGTGGACGATCAGCTTGCCGACCAGGGAGTCGTAATATGGCGGGATCGTGTAGCCCTGATAGACGGCGGAATCGATCCGCACGCCGAGGCCGCCCGGCGGGTGATACTGCAGGATCTTTCCCGGCGAAGGGCGGAAGGTGACCGGGTTTTCCGCGTTGATACGGCATTCGATGGCATGGCCGTTGATCGAAATGCCGTCCTGCAGACATGGCAGATCGCCGCCCGCAGCCACCCGGATCTGCTCCAGTACGAGATCGATGCCGGTGATCATCTCGGTGACCGGATGCTCGACCTGAATGCGCGTGTTCATCTCGATGAAATAGAACTCGCCGTCCTCGTAGAGAAATTCGATGGTGCCGACGCCGAGATACTGCATCTCGCGCATGGCGCTTGCGCAAATCTCGCCAATCCGCGCGCGGGCCTGCGGGCTGAGAATCGGCGAGGGGCCTTCTTCCCAGACTTTCTGATGGCGGCGCTGCAGCGAGCAGTCGCGCTCGCCGAGATGGATGGCGCCGCCGCGGCCGTCGCCGAGAATCTGGATCTCGATATGACGCGGCTTGCCGAGATACTTCTCAAGATAAACGGAGCCGTCGCCAAAGGCGGCCTTGGCCTCGTTGCTGGCGGTTGACAGCGCGAGCATCAGGTCGGCCTCGGCCGGCGCGACCTTCATGCCGCGTCCGCCGCCGCCGGCGGCCGCCTTCACCAGAACCGGAAAACCGATCTTCCTGGCGATCGCCATGGCGTCTTCCCCGGGCGTGACGCCGCCGTCCGATCCCGGCACGACCGGAATGCCAAGCCGCTTCGCGGTCTTCTTGGCTTCGATCTTGTCGCCCATGGTGCGGATGTGTTCGGCCTTGGGGCCGATGAAGTACAGGTTATGGTCGGCGAGGATTTCCGCGAACCGCGCGTTCTCCGACAGGAATCCGTAGCCGGGGTGCACAGCGTCAGCCCCGGTGATCTCGCAGGCCGCGAGCAGCGCCGGAATGTTGAGATAGCTGTCCTTGGCGGGCGGCGGGCCGATGCAAACGCTTTCATCGGCGAGACGCACATGCATCGCGTTGGCGTCCGCGGTCGAATGCACGGCCACGGTCGCAATGCCGAGTTCCTTGCAGGCCCGCAGGATGCGAAGAGCGATCTCGCCGCGATTGGCTATGAGGATCTTGTCGAACATCGCAGCGCCTGACGATGAGAGCGGTGATTGAATGGGCGGTTATTCAATGATGACGAGCGGTTCGCCGAACTCGACCGGTTGGCCGTCCTCGACCAGAATCTGCGTCACGGTGCCCGCGCGCGTTGAAGGAATCTGGTTCATCGTTTTCATCGCCTCGATGATGATCAGCGTGTCGCCGACCTTCACCTTGCTGCCGACGTCGATGAACGGCTTGGCGCCGGGCTCGGACGCGCGATAGGCGGTGCCGACCATCGGCGAGGGCACCATGCCGGGATGTTTGGCGATATCCGCCGGCGTGCTCGCGGCCGCCTGTGCGGGCGCAGCCGCGCCGGGGGCTGCCTGATAGGCGGCGGGCACCGCGGCCGCTACGCTGATGTTGCGGGCGACGCGCACGCGCAGGCCGGCGCGCTCGATCTCAATCTCGGTAAGATTGGTCTCGTCGAGCAGTGCCGCGAGATCGCGGATCATCTCGCGTTCATCGCTTTGTTTTGTTTTTTCAGGCGATGGGTCTTGCGGCTGGCGGGCCATGTTCAATCCGAAGCTTTCTTGAATGACGACAGGTATCAGGCCTTCGCCGCGGCGCCGATCCTGGCGGCAAGTCCGTTGATGGCAAGGCCGTATCCCTCGATGCCAAATCCGCACAGGGTGGCAAAGGCAGCCTTGGCGATGAAGGACTGGTGACGAAAACTCTCGCGTGCATAAACGTTCGAGACGTGAACTTCAACCGTCGGAATCCGGACGCCGACAAGCGCGTCATGGATTGCGATCGAGGTGTGGGAGTAGGCGCCGGCATTGATGATGATGCCCGCTGCATGCTTGCTGCCCGCCTCGTGGATCAGATCGACGAGTTCACCCTCGCGGTTGGTCTGGCGGCACTCGGCGCTCAGCCCGAAACGGCCCGCGGTGTCGCGGCACAGTTTCTCGACATCGGCGAGGGTCTGGCGGCCATAGATGTCCGGCTCACGGGTTCCGAGCAGGTTCAGGTTCGGCCCGTTGAGCACGTAAATGGTCTTGGCCATTCGAGATCCAGATCCGCCAATGAGGGAGACTACGTTTAGGCACGGCGATGTGCGGGTTTATAGGCAACAAGGCGGCAGGAGGGAAGCCCGCCAGACCGGCCCCGGTGAATAGGCTCCATTCAGGCAATTTATCAAAATACCGATATAACCTGATGAAATCGTGTATTAACCAATCCTGCAAAGAGGTCGGCCGGAGGCCGTTTCAGGCCACCGGCTGCTTTTTCGGGACACGGCCGTTCAGCAGGACACCTTACCGCAGCGCGCTTCGGAAATCTTCTTGCTGAGGATTTCACGTCCCATGGCGCCGACCACCACATCGTTGCCGATGACGTAGCTCGGCGTGCCGTTGAGGCCCATGTCCTCGGCGATCTTGAAGTTCTCCATCAGCGTCGCGTTGACCTCGGGGCTGGTGATGTCCTTTTCCAACCGCGCCACGTCGAGGCCGGCGTCCTTCGCCGCCGCCATCGCGCGCGCCTTGTCGGCCTGACCGCGCCCGGTCAGCAGCCTCTGATGGAAGTCGAGATATTTGTGGCCCGTGGGGTCCTGCATCCGCACGGCGACCGCGACGCGGGCCGCGTCCACCGAGCCCGGTCCGAGCACCGGGAATTCCTTCAGGACGACGCGCAGCTTCGGATCCGATTTCATCAGATCGAGCATGTCGACCATCGCCTTCTTGCAGTAGCCGCAGTTGTAATCGAAGAACTCGACGAAATTGACGTCGCCCTTGGGGTTTCCGAGCACGACACCACGCGGCGAATTGAAGATCAGGTCGGAGTGTTTTTTCACCGCAACCTGATGCTTCTCGGCTTCCGCCGCCGCCTGGCGCTTCGAGAGCTCGGCCGAGACCTCCTCCAGAATTTCCGGATGCGCGAGCAGATAGTCCTTCATGATCTTCTGGATTTCGCCGCGCTGGCTGTCGTTGAAGGTCTGGGCCGCGGCGACGTGCGGCGCAGTCACCATGGCGCAGGCAATCGCGATCGGCGCGAGGGAACGGAAGGAAAGCATGCAGTGATCCTCTCTGAAGACGCGATCGGCGTCAGTTCTTGATCGGCTTGGTGTTAACGATGTCGTCCGCCTTGACCCAGCCCGGCGTGCCGACCGCGAACCGTGTCTTGGCGCGCGAGGCAAGATCGCGCGCCGTCTTGCCGTCCCCGCGCAGATAGGCCGCCTGGGCCGCTGCAAGATCCGCTTCTGCCAGATCGCCCTTGCGTCCGTAGGCCATCGCGAGCTGGGTATAGCCTGCGGCGGCTTCCGGCTCGCGCGCTACAGCCGCGCGCAGGATTGTCACGGCTTCCTGAGCATAGGCCTTGTTATCCGATGCCACCAGCGCCTGGCCAAGTAACATCTCGATGAGGGGCGCGTGCTGGGAGAGTTGCACGGCCCTGCGCAGCGGCGCGATGGCTTCGACCGGACGTCCGCTCTCGAGCAGGGCCTGACCCTTCAACTCGTGGAAATAGGGATTGTTGGGTTCGGCCTTGATCAGGCTGTCGATCTGCGCGATCGCGACGCGGGGATCGCCATGCCGGTAGGCCGCGATGGCGCGGGCGTACCGTGCCGGCAGACTGCCGTCCGATTGAGGATAGCGGCGGTAAACCGTTTCCGCGCGCTCCATGAAACCGGAGACCTTCGCGCGCATCATATCGTGACGGTGCTGCAGTGCCGGCGGGTCCTTCTTATCCCAATACGGGCTCGATTTTGCCAGTTGTTCGAGCGCGCGCACGCGCTCCGGCGCCATCGGGTGCGACTGCATATAGGGATCGGAGCCATGCGCGGCGAACAGCGAATCCGCGGCAAATCGCTGGAAGGTTTCATACATGCCGCGTGCCGACTGTCCGGTCGCGGCCAGGAATTTCACGCCGGCCTTGTCGGCGTTTTCTTCCTGCTGGCGCTGATAGGACAGAAGGGTGCGCATGATCGCGGCTTGCGGGGCGCCGACCGCAGCCGCGCCCGCGCTGCCGGCGCCCGATCGTCCGCCGGCGATCGCGGCGCCGATGCCGAGCAGCATCGCCACGATCATCTGGGTTTGCGCGCGGGCGACTTCCTCGCGCAGCTTCGACAGGTGTCCGCCGGCGAGATGGCCGGTTTCGTGCGCCAGAACCCCGATGATCTGGTTCGGCGTCTCCGACTGCCGCAGCGCGCCGTAGTTGACGAAGATGCGCCGCCCGTCCGCGACGAAGGCGTTGAAGCTCGGATCGTTGATGATGACGACCTGGATGTTCTGCTTTTCCAGCCCGGCGGCTCGCAGGATCGGGCGGGTGTAGTCGCGCAGCAATTGCTCGGTCTCGGTATCGCGGAGCAGGGACGGCCCCTTGCCGGACTGCTGCGCAGCCGCCGGCCAGCTTGCCAGCAGCATCGCGCCCGCGGTGATCGAGGCAACGATCCGCGTTGCAAGCGAAGCTGACGCGCGAGGGGAACTGGCCGTGGAGGTCATTCGGTTAGGTTCGGTTTCGGATCGAGCTGTCTTCGTCGCCGGAGATGGAGCCTTGCGGCGCTGCATGTTAGAATTGTTTCTATCAAATCGCCGAATGCGGCGGGAGAGCGGCACGGCCGGCGATCCGCCTCTTAGCGCAGATTATGGCCGAACCCCAAGAGTGCCCGTCCATGCTCGATGCCATGCTCAGGAACAAAGCCAAGGGGCTGCTGGCTCCGTCCCAGCGCGGCAATGTTCCGCCTTTCATGGTGATGGACGTGATGGCGGCGGCGGCCCGCATCGAGGCGGCGGATGGGCATGTCATCCACATGGAGGTGGGGCAACCTGCCGCATCCGCGCCGCAGACGGCGATCGACGCCGCAAGGGCGGCGCTCGGGGTCGCGCGGCTCGATTATACCTCCGCGCTCGGCATCCCCTCGTTACGTCAGCGAATCGCGCGCTACTACCGTGAAACTCATGGTCATGACGTCGACCCGGCACGGATTGTAGTGACCACCGGCTCGTCCGGAGCCTTCGTGCTGGCGTTCCTGTCGCTATTCGAGCCGGGCGACCGGGTCGCCGTCACCGTGCCGGGCTATCCGCCATATCGCCATATCCTGACGGCGCTGGGCTGCGAGCCGGTGCTGATCGAGACCACCGCTGCCACGCGCCATGCGTTGACGGGAGACATGCTGCTGGCAGCCCATGCCAGGACTCCGCTGAAGGGCGTGCTGGTCGCAAGCCCGGCCAATCCGACCGGCACCATGATGACGCGCGAGGCGCTGGCCGATCTGATCGCCGCCGCGCGAAGCGAGGGTATCCGTTTCATTTCGGACGAGATCTATCACGGGCTCGATTATGCGTTTCCCGCGGTGACGGCGGCGGCGTTGTCGGATGACGCGCTCGTCATCAATTCGTTCTCGAAATACTTCTGCATGACTGGCTGGCGGGTCGGCTGGATGGTGGTGCCCGGGGCGCTGATCCGCTCGGTCGAGACGTTGCAGCAGAATCTGGCGATCTCGGTGCCGACGCTGTCGCAGATCGCAGCGGAAGCGGCATTCGAGGGCTGCGCGGAAATGGATGTGATCAAGCACGGCTATCAGGACAACCGCCGGGCGCTGATCGAAGGTCTGCCGAAGGCCGGGCTCGACCAGTTTCTTCCTGCGGACGGCGCGTTCTATCTCTACGCGGATGTCTCGAAATTTACCGACGATAGCTTCGATTTCGCCCGCCGCATGCTGGAGGAAGCGCATGTCGCCGCGACGCCGGGGATCGATTTCGATCCGGTGCACGGCCGGTCCTTCATCCGCTTTTCCTATGCCGGTTCGACGCTGGATACGGTCGAGGCGGTGGCACGCATCACGCGCTGGCTGTCGGGGCGCTAGCTTCGGCCTTAATGAAAACGCCCGGCAGAGCCGGGCGTTTTGTTGTCTGGACAATCAGTCGTTTATTCGCCGGAGCGGCGCGACCACCAGCCGGAACGGCGCGGCGCGCTTTCGGTCGGCGAGGTCGGCTCGGGCTCCTGAGCCGGTGTGACGACCGGCGTTTCAACGCTGGGCGAGGCGGACGGTTGTTCGGCCGGCGTATCGCCGCCGAACAGGAAGCTCACCTTTTCACGCACGGTCGAGCGACGACGCGGCTTCTCGGCCTCGTCGGATGCCGGCTCGGCCTGCGGGGTTGCTTCGACAGCCTGAGCTTCGGCCGGCTCGTTCTGATCTGACGGTGCGGCAGGCTCTGGCGGCAGCGAGGCGTTGAGATCCTCGGCAGCTTCGGCCGCTTCCGGCGGCGCCACAGGACCGAGGTCGTCGGCGATCGCCGCAGCCAGTCCTTCTTCATTGCCATCGCCGTCTGGGCTGCCGGCACCCCGCCGGCGGCGACCGCCACGACGCCCGCGGCGACGCGGACGGCGTTCGCCATTGTCTGCCTCCGCCTGCAGCTCTCCGTTCTGTTCATCCCGCTCGTCGTCGCTGGCCTCGCCAGTGTCTTCCGCGCCGGCAGGAGCGTCTTCCTCGGCGACCGAAGCTGCGCTCTGTTCGCCATCGGCGGCTTCGCGAGCTTCGCTGCCGCGACCACGGCGGCGGCGGCGGCGGCGACGGCGCGGGGCTTCGTCGCCGTCATCGTCCTCGCCGCGCAGGCTTTGTCCCGCGGAGCCTTCTTCCGAGTTCTCGTTTTCGAGGCTGGTCTCGTCCTCGAAGACCTCGTCGTCGGCAATGTCGCCATCGTCGGACGGGGCGGGCGCGGCCGCGAGCTGGGCGGCAAGGATAGCCTTGGCCGCCTCCAGCGTATGCACCGCTTCGCCACGGTCGATGACGAACGACTGCTGGCCGCTGACGGTCGGATCGGCAATGATCGACAGCGAAACCTTGAAGCTGTTCTCCAGGTCGCGCAGGTGCCCGCGCTTATGGTTGAGTACGTAGAGCGCGACCTCGGTGCGTGTGCGCACGATGAGGTTGTGGGTTGGCCCCTTCATCAGGATTTCTTCGAACCCGCGCAGGAGTTGCAGCGCCACCGACGAGACCGAGCGGACATGGCCGGTGCCGCCGCAATGCGGGCAGGGCTCGGTTGAGCTTTCCAGCACGCTGGCGCGGATGCGCTGGCGCGACATTTCAAGCAAGCCGAAATGCGAGATGCGACCGATCTGGATGCGGGCGCGATCCTGACGCAGGCAGTCGCTGAGCTTGCGCTCCACCGCACGATTGTTGCGCTTCTCGTCCATATCGATGAAGTCGATGACGATGAGGCCGGCAAGGTCGCGCAGCCGCAACTGCCGTGCGACTTCCTCGGCGGCTTCGAGATTGGTTTTGAGCGCGGTGTCCTCGATGTGGTGCTCGCGCGTCGAGCGGCCCGAGTTCACGTCGATCGAGACCAGCGCTTCGGTCTGGTTGATGACGATGTAGCCGCCTGATCTCAGGGTGACGGTCGGCGAGAACATCGCGTCGAGCTGGCTTTCCACGCCCATGCGCGAGAACAGCGGCTGGCCGTCGCGATACTGTTTCACCGCCCGCACGTTCGAGGGCATCAGCATCTTCATGAAATCGCGCGCTTCGTGATAGCCGGCTTCGCCGGCCACCAGCACCTCGTCGATTTCCTTGTTGTAGAGGTCGCGCAGCGAGCGCTTGATCAGCGAGCCTTCCTCATAGACGAGGGTCGGGGCCTGCGATTTCAGCGTGAGATCGCGGACGGTCTCCCACATCCGGATCAGATATTCGAAATCGCGCTTGATTTCCGGCTTGGTGCGGGAAGCGCCGGCGGTGCGCAGGATGATGCCCATGCCCTCCGGCACGTCGAGATCCTGCACCACGTCCTTGAGACGGTTACGGTCCTGCGCCGAAGTGATCTTGCGGCTGATACCGCCGCCCCGCGCCGTGTTCGGCATCAGCACGGCATAACGTCCGGCGAGCGAGAGATAGGTCGTCAGCGCGGCACCCTTGTTGCCGCGTTCCTCCTTGACCACCTGCACCAGCATCACCTGGCGGCGCTTGATGACTTCCTGGATCTTGTACTGGCGGCGCGGGCGATAGGTGCGCTCGGGAACTTCCTCAAGGACGTCGTCGCCCCCCACGGACTCAACCTGGTCTTCTTCGGCTTCTTCCTCGCCGTCGTCGTGATCGTCGCCTTCGTCGGAGTGGTCGTCAGCGGCATGATGCTCCGCCTCGCGATCCTCGTCGTGCTCCGCCATGTCGTGATGATCGGCATCATCCTCGTGGTCATCGGCGGCGGCGACGGCCTGGTTGTCGTCGTGATCGTCATGCTCGTTGTCGTGATGATCATCATCATGATGATCATCGTCGTGATCGGCGTCGTCGGAAGCCGCAATCGGGGCTTCCTGTTCCGCAGCCGTCACGGCAGCCGGAATATTTTCGTCGATATGCGGCTCGTCGCCGGAGTGCCCGGCTAGAATTTCGGCCGGCGTATCATGATCATGGTCCTGCTCGTCATGATCGTGTTCGATCGCTTCGTGCGGATGATCGTCCGAGGCATGCTCGGGCGCGTGTTCGCCGGTGTAGTCGGGAGTGAAATCCGCGTCGTGATCGCCGGCGGCGGACTGTTCGTTCTGCGCGGCCTCGCTCGCCGCATCCTCGACGATCCCGCTCTGGACGCGCTCGCCGTTGTTGCGGCGGCGTGAACTGCGATGGCGCGAACGGCGGCGGCTTGAGCGGTTCTCGGATTCTTCCTCGGCCTCGCGGTGGGCGCGCTCCTCGGCTTCGATCAGCGCTTGGCGGTCGGCAACCGGGATCTGGTAATAATCCGGATGGATTTCGCTGAACGCCAGGAAGCCGTGCCGGTTGCCGCCATATTCGATGAAGGCAGCCTGCAGCGAGGGTTCGACGCGCGTGACCTTGGCGAGGTAGATGTTGCCGCGCAGCTGCTTGCGCTGGGCGGACTCGAAATCAAATTCTTCGACGCGATTGCCGCGAACCACGACGACCCGGGTCTCTTCCGGGTGGGTGGAGTCGATCAACATTTTGTTGGGCATTTGGGAACTCTTGGCGGCGGATTGGTCGCGAGGCGGCCTGCGCGCAATGCGCGGCCGGAGGCTGCAACGGTCCACCTGATTCGGGGGTGAGGGGAAGGCCGAAACGCCGTCCGATGTGCCGTGCCGATTCCAACCGCAGCGACACGCGGCGCGCATGAAGCCCGCTTCGCATGGTCGTCAGGGTTGCAGGAGCCGAAAGGGCTCTCGTCGGCATCACAGTCTGGCGCATCAAGCGTCGGCCCGTTGATTGTGTGGCGGTCGATGCCGCCGCGTCAGTATCCGGCAGAGCCGGAAAAAGGTGTTTCTCGCTGGTAAACCAGCATTGTTGTGCCGATGGATTCGACCCGGCGCGAAACACGCG
>JAFKKO010000140.1 GCA_017305455.1 Hyphomicrobiales bacterium
CATCTCGTCGGCGGTCTCGTCGGAATAGTTCACCGCGAGTTCGTTGTAGCGGTCGAGGATCGCCTTCTGCTTGGCGACGCCTTCCATGACGTTCTCGCGCACCGTCTTGGTGGCATCGAGCTGCGGCTCCTGTTCGAGGTAGCCGACGCGCGCGCCTTCGGCGACCCACGCCTCGCCGGTGTAGTCCTTGTCGAGGCCCGCCATGATCTTGAGCAGGGTCGACTTGCCCGCGCCGTTGACGCCGAGCACGCCGATCTTGGCGTCGGGGTAGAACGAGAGGTGAATGTTATCGAGAACCTTGCGGGTGGGATAAGCCTTGGTCAGGCCCTGCATGAAATAGACGAACTGGCGCGCCATCTTGATCCTTGAAGCCCTTTTGGGAAGCCAAACTGTGCGGGGATGCTGCTGCCTGATGTAGCGACGACAACCGGAAAGGGCAACCTTTCAGCCCCTTCAGTCACACTTTGGAAAGCTTAACGGGAAGGATTCTCCGCGCTTTATCAGGGCAAATACCGGTTTTTAGCCAATTCGGCCGGAAACTGACCTTCTCGCGAACCGCGCCGTGCGCCGCCGCGACAAAAAGTCAGGCCCAACAGATCGTCGAGCAACCGCCATGACGAGCCAAAGCGAGCTTCTTCCCGACCTGCGCGCCGACGCGCATGTCACCCTCCGCAGCTTCGTGACGGAATTCCGCTCCCTGTGGCGCGAATTCATCGCCACCGCCTTTTGTCCCTATCATCCGGAACGGCATTACATGCGCGGACCGGGTCCGGCCTGCGCGAGAAAACGGGCGGCGGCAGCAAAGCGAGAAAAAGCCCGGCACTAGGCCGGGCTTTTCAGCATCGGGCGGACATGCCGCCTGAGCGCCAATTATCAAAACCGATAGTTCAGACCCGCGCGCACGACATTGAAATGCAGAGCGCTGAAATGCGCGTTAGCGGTTGCCGGAAGCGTTGCGGGGACGAGCAGGGTCTGGCCGACAGCGGTCACATCGCTGCTGCCGAGGTTGACGTAAAGATATTCCAGTTTGACGGACACATTTTGCCAGGCGGCATATTCAAATCCGGCGCCGACGGCATAGCCAACGAGAATTTGACTTCTGTTGCCGGCGAAGCAGGGCTTGGCGGTGCCGAATGTACAGTCAACGCTGACCGTACCGGTGTTGGACCCGGCGCCGAACGAGTCCGTTCCAAGCGAAACATTTTCACGCACCGAGCCATAGGCCAGACCGCCGGTCGCGTATGCGAGCAGCCGTTCGTTCGCCAGCCAGCCGGCGCGGGCCCGCAACGTGCCGAACCATTGCAAGTCCTGTTGCGCATCCGTATGGGCCGGGTACGGGCCGACGGCCGTTCTATACGGAGAACTGCCGGAGCCCTTGATGCCACTGCCCTGGAAATCGGCTTCGAGACCCAGGACTGCATGGGGCGACACACGCCAGTTGTAACCGATCTGGGCGCCGCCCAGGATTCCGCTGATATCATATGAAGCGGGCGCAGCAGGGTTCGTCGTGAATGCAGCCGCGGCATCGTTCGGGGCATAGCTCACCGTCGAGTTTCCCCAGCCGTAGCCCACATTCACGCCGGCATAGAATCCGGTCCAGCTATCGGCCGGCGCGAGTGCAGGCGCCTTGGCATACGGCCGCGCGGCGATATCCGCCGCCTGCGCTGCGGTGGCGCCAAGCAGCGCAGCAGCGGCGATCAAAAGCGTTTTCATCAATGTCCCCAACCTTATGATCAAAAATCTCAAGGGATGATCCGGCCCATCCCCGCATACACGGCGCTGCGCGCGACCAATCCCGCACACAAGCACTTGCCACACCGCATCCGATCATTGTGGAATGCTCACATGCCGTCGTTGCATATCGCGCAAACGCTTTGCGCTGGATGCAATAGCCGCATAACCGGAATTTGAGATCATCGAGCCGATGCCGAAATTTCATTTCACATCCGATCAGCTTCCGTCCGCCCTTCCGGCGCGCATGCGCGCGAAGCTGTGGACGAACTCCATGGATGCGATCGGGTCTTCCTTCGAAATGGGAATCGTCACGAGCCGGAAGTTTCACGGCGAAGTGTCTGTTCTGCAGCTCGGCAGAATACAACTCGGCTCAGCAAAGACGATTGCAGATGGCGCGGTGAATGTGGTGCGCGCCGAAGCCAAGATTCGTCAAGATGCCGATGATCGGATCATGATCCTCATCAACCGCGGCGAAACGCCGATGAGCGTTCGTCAGTTCGACCGTAAAATCGAACTGAAACGCGATGAGATGACCGTCTTGACGATGGATATGCCAAGCGAGTGCTCGACACCGCAAAGCGGCCATTCGCATGTTGTCCTTCTGCCGCGCGAGATTTTGCAGCAGCCCGGACGCATGCTCGAGCTATTTTCTGCGACGCGCCTGAAAACGCATCGCACGGTCCAGCTCCTGCTCAGTCAAAATATTCAGCAATTGCTTTGCGCCGAAGAGGATCTCGATCAATCGCTGGAAATCGCATCAGGCGAATATATCGTCCATCTCGTCAGCACCATTCTGCAGCCGCAAGGTTCGCAGTCCACCAAGCCACAAACCAAAAAGCCTGATAAGCGCATTGCGGATATTCGCAAGCAGATCGCGCGCAGCTATCGCGCTCCCGACCTCAATCCGGAAGCGATCGGCGAACGGCTGGGCATGTCCGCGCGATCGATACAACATGCCTTGAGTCAGCACGGTTCGACTTTCAGCGAAGAACTGATGGCGATGAGACTGGAAGCTGCATTTGGAATGCTCCGAAGCGGCGCAACCGACGCGATCGCAGACATTGCATTCAAATGCGGTTTTTCCGATCTTTCGACCTTCTATCGCGCATTCCGCACGCGTTACGGCAAGACTCCGAATTCCGCCCGGGTGACGAAGTAAATATCAAAAACCACCTGGAACATTCCGGAGTGTTCAATGCGGTGCATTTCAATACCCGAAACGAAAATGCCCGCGGCGGGCGCGGGCATTCAAATTCCGTCTGAGATGATCGCCTAGCGGATCGTGACCGGCGCAGGCAGCGGCGGCACCACGGCCGGCCCCTGATTGGGCACGCCCATCGCGGCGCTCGACTGTGCGTTGTTCATCGCGCCCGGCGCGGCATTCGCCGACGCGCCATAGCCCGTGCTCGCGGTCGAGGCCGGCGACTGCGCCGTGGCCGTCACCGCGCTCGGCGGCTTGCTGCCCGGCAGCACCACCACGCGGGTGCCGACCTTCACGCGATCGAACAGATCGGTGACGTCCTCGTTCAGCATGCCAAAGCAGCCGGACGAGACGAACTTGCCGATGGTCGACGGCTGGTTGGTGCCGTGGATGCGGTAGACCGTATTGCCCAGATACATCGCACGGGCGCCGAGCGGATTGCCGTCGCCACCCGCCATGAAACGCGGCAGATAAGGCTGGCGCTCGATCATTTCCGCCGGCGGATGCCAATCCGGCCATTCGGCTTTGCGGGTAACCTTCTGCACGCCGGTCCAGGTAAAGCCCTCGCGGCCGACACGGATGCCGTAGCGGACCGCGCGGCCGCCACCGAGCACGTAATAGAGCTGGGTGTTCGCCGTATCGACGACGATGGTGCCAGCCGGCTCCTTGGTGGCGAAGCTGACTTCCTGACGGCGCAGGCGCTCGGGCAATTCCTGGCGCGGCCCAGTTTCCGGCTGATCCTCAGGCGGAAGCGAGGACAGTACCATCGGCCGGCCATCGGCGCCCTGCGCCGGAGCGCCGGCCTGCCCGCCGATCACCGCCGGCGGCCGCATGTCCTGACCATAACCCGACGCCGTGCCGGGCTGAGCCGGAGCGGAGTTCTGATGGGAATAGATCACCGCGGGACCGGAGCGGCCGTAGCGCGGATCGTCGGGGGACATCACCGGACCCTGCGAATAGCCGGGCTGGGCATTGGCCTGCGGATAATTTCCCTGCGGCTGGCCCGGCTGAACGCCGCCGGGCGGCACCGAGGGGTGATAACCAGGCAGCGGCGCATCCGGATCATAGCCGGCCTGCGGCGGACCAGGCTGCTGGAAGCCGGGGGAGGACAGCGCGGTCGCGCCACGACCGCCCGGCGCCTCGTCATCATCGAGACGGTCGAAATCCGGGGCACCTTGCGAGGCGTAGCGGCCCTGTTCCTGATAGGGCGCGGGCTGCATCGGCTGGCTGTAACCAGGAGCCGGAGGGTAGCTCTGGGCCGCCGCCAGCGACACGCCGGCCGCGCTGGCCATCAGAACAGCAAAAGTCGTCAAAACACGATTGGACATCATGCCCCTTTATACCCCGAAGCAAACCACCGTAACGTTAACGCCAATTCGCTTATGATCACGGCGCATTCAAGACAAATCCGGGAAAACCGCGCCGGGAACGCTGACTTTTTCGCGAGATTGCGGCCGCAGGCGCCTCAAACGCCGCAAAATCGCCTTCTGCCGGCAAAATCCGGCAAGGTTCGGGCGATACATGAACAGCGCGTGCGTCTTCCACAGCGTTGCTGCAGGGAACAATCGTTTTTCCCAAACGATCACAGGCGCGCTGCGGTATCCTCAAGACACATGATTCGACACGCAACCACCTCACAGCGGGTCAGTTTCGCCGGCGTCCGCGTACCGCGTTTCTTATTCCACTCCCTCGCAGTTTCAGATCGCCGCGCTCTGGCGCGCGAACAGGACGATATCCATGCTTCCCGGCTTCCGCCTTGTCCTGATGAGCATCGTGCTGGCGGTCTCGGTGCTGATTTTCGGGCTCGGCGCGGCGGCCCTGCTGCGCGCCACCCATGAGGAATTCGCCAGCCTGTCGGCGCGGCACGCATGGTCGCCGCAGCCGCCGATCGTGACCGCCGAACAGCCGGCCGAGCCTGCGCCGGCAACGCCGTCGCTGGCGCTGCTGCATGTCGCGCCGCCGCCCGAAGAGGAACCGGTGGCCGTGGAGCAGCCAATTCTCCCGCCGGTGGAGGAGACCAAAGAGGAGATCATCACCGATCTCGCCACGCCTGAGCCGGCTGCGCCCGCGGTGCCGGATGAGCCGGGCGTCCCGGAGCCCGCCATCGCCAGCATCGAGGTGCTGGCGGCCATTGTCGACGTGCAGCCGGCCCTGGTCGAAGCCCCGCCGCCCGCCCCCGCGATCAAGATCGCAGTGCAGCCGGCGAGACACCCGCATGTCCGCAAGCTGGTGAAGAAAAAGCGGCGCGTGATCCGCCGCATCGTGCAGCGCAAGCCCGACCCGCAACAGGTGCCGCCAGCCACCAACCCGTTCCCGTTCTTCGGCGGCTAACGAGCCCTCTCGCGAAAGCTTACGGCTTGCCGGTCGCGACCGGCGGCCCGTCCGGCAGGCCCCATTCCGCCCACGAGCCGTCATAAAGCGCGCTCTGCGTGCCGAGCCGCGCCAGCGCGAGCGACAGCACGCCGGCAGTGACGCCCGAGCCGCATGACGTGACGATCGGCCGGCCCAGATCGGCCTGCGCGCCTTCGAAGATACGGCGCAGCTCGGCGACGTGCTTCATCAGCCCGGTCGCCGGATCGACCAGTTCGTTGAAGGGCACGTTGAGACTGCCCGGAATCCGGCCCGAGCGGCGGCCCTGCCACGGCTCCGGCGCGCTGCCCTCAAACCGCTCGCGCGAGCGCGCGTCGATCACCTGCTCCTCGCGCGTCTCGACATTGCGCTTCATCTGGTCGATGTGGCGAACGCGCGTCTCGTCGAACTCGACATGATAGGCTTTCGCAGCCGACAACACCGCATCGGCGTTCACCGGATGGCCATCAGCCATCCATTTCTTCAGGCCGCCGTCCAGCACCTTGACGCGCGCATGGCCGAACGCACCGAACATCCACCAGGCCCGCGGCGCGCCCATGTAGTCGCCGCGATCATAGATCACCACGAGATCGTCATTGCCGATGCCGAGCGCGCCAATCTCGCGCGCGAATATTGCTGGCGGCGGCAGCATGTGCGGCAGCGAGCTTTCCCGATCGGCGACCACGTCGATGTCGAGAAACACCGCGCCGGGAATATGACGTTCCTTGTAATCGTCGACAGTCAGCGGCGGCCGCATCCCCGGCATGCGATAGGATGCGTCGATCACATGCACGTCGTCATCACCGAGATGCTCGTGCAGCCATGCGGTACTGACCAGAGGATCGCTCATCGGCCTACTCCTTCACGCCTCCCGCCCGGATCTTCCGCCCGAACCGTTTCGCTCAAGCGGCTTCGCTCAAGTTTTGGGCTTGCGCGGCTCGACCTTCTCCACCGGTCCACCCGCATTGCGCCAGGCCGAAAAACCACCCTCGATATGGGCCACGCGCAACAATCCCATATCCTGCGCGGTCTTGGTCGCCAGCGCCGAGCGCCAGCCGCTGGCACAATAGAAGACGAATTTCTTGTCCTGCTGGAAGACTTCCTTGGCATAGGGGCTTTCCGGATCGATCCAGAATTCCAGCATGCCGCGTGTGCACGAAAATGCCCCCGGAATCTTGCCTTCGCGCTCAAGCTCGCGCGGATCGCGCAGATCGACGATTACCACGTCCTCCTGCCCGGCCACCGCGATGACATCCGCAACCTTCATCGTCTCGATCTCGGCATTGGCTTCTTCAAGCATCGATTTGATGTTCCGGCGGGTCGGCTGCGTCATGACGTATCCTATCGGTTCAAGAAAAATCAGCGTGTCAATTCCCGCATCGCGGCATCGAGCCCTTCCAGCGTCAGCGGAAACATGCGGTTCGCAAACAGCTTGCGGATCATCGCATTGGACTCGGTGTAATTCCAGTATTTCCGTTGCTCCGGATTGAGCCAGACCGCGTGCGGATAGGTCTGCGTCACCCGCTCCAGCCACACTGCGCCCGGCTCCGGATTCATGTGCTCGACCGAGCCGCCCGGCACCATGATCTCATAAGGCGACATCGAGGCGTCGCCGACGAAGATCACCTTATAGTCGTGCGGATATTTATGCAGAATGTCCCAGGTCGGAATCCGCTCGGTGTGGCGGCGGCGATTGTCCTTCCACACGCCTTCGTAAAGACAGTTGTGGAAGTAGAAATACTCCATGTGCTTGAATTCGGTCCGCGCCGCCGAAAACAGTTCCTCGACCTGCTCGATATGGGCGTCCATCGAACCGCCGATGTCGAAGAACAAAAGCACCTTCACCGCATTGCGCCGCTCCGGCCGCATCCGCATCTCGAGATAGCCGTGATTGGCGCTCTCGCGGATGGTGCTGTCGAGGTCGAGTTCATCGGGCGAGCCGGTGCGCGCGAACTTGCGCAGCCGCCGCAGCGCCACCTTGATGTTGCGCACGCCAAGCTCGACATTGCCGTCGAGATCCTTGAACTCGCGGCGGTCCCACACCTTCACCGCACGGAAATTGCGGTTGCCGTCTTGCCCGATGCGGATACCTTCGGGGTTATAGCCGTAGGCGCCGAACGGCGAAGTGCCGGCGGTGCCGATCCATTTGCTGCCGCCCTGGTGGCGCTTCTTCTGCTCGGCGAGACGCTCGCGCAGCTTCTCCATCAACTTGTCCCAGCCAAGCGCGGAAAGCTCTTTCTTCTCTTCCTCGGTGAGATACTTCTCGGCGAGCTTCTTCAGCCACTCCTCGGGAATATCGACCTTGTCCACGGCATCGAGCAGGCTCTCCAGCCCCTTGAAGGTGGCGCCGAACACCCGGTCGAACTTGTCGAGATTGCGCTCGTCCTTCACCAGCGCGGCCCGCGACAGATAGTAGAACTCCTCGACCGAACGGCCCGCGAGATCGGCGTCCAGCGCCTCCATCAGCGTGAGGTATTCCCGCAGGGTGACGGGGACCTGGGCGTCGCGCAGGGCGGTAAAAAATTGCAGAAACATGGCGTCAGTTTGCGCACGGGTGACGGATCGTCAAGTGAAAGTCCCGGCGGGTTATGGTGTTCCGTGCCGGGCAGCGAAAACGCAGATCAGGGTCTTGAGATGCATCTGGACCGGCAGGGGTTTTGCTCTAGATTGGGACCATTGGCGTGTTCGTTGACATTAGCGAGACTTGAAAGGGAGACTTTTGATGACCGCGGAATCCATTCTTGTCGTTCTTCTGATCGGCGCGATCGCGGGCTGGCTCGCCGGCCTGATCGTGCGCGGCGCAGGCTTCGGCCTGATCGGCAACATTGTCATCGGCATCATCGGCGCGCTGGTCGCAAGCTGGCTGCTGCCGCGCCTCGGCGTCAGCCTCGGCAGCAGCATCATGCGCGACATCGTCAACGCCACCATCGGCGGCGTCATCATTCTTGTCATCCTTTCGCTGATCAGACGCGCCTGATCTTCTCTTCTTCGGGCGGCCGGACCGCGGCCGCCCCCTCGTTTGCGACCAACAAGAAACCACAAGGCAGACTGATGAAATTTACCGGGACCAAAGATTACGTCGCGACCGAGGACCTCAAGGTTGCCGTGAACGCCGCGATCGTGCTGGAGCGTCCGCTGCTGGTAAAGGGCGAGCCCGGCACCGGCAAGACCGTGCTGGCCGAGGAAATCGCCAAGGCGATCGGTGCGCCGCTTCTGACCTGGCACATCAAGTCCACCACCAAGGCGCAACAGGGCCTTTACGAATACGACGCGGTGTCGCGCCTGCGCGACAGCCAGCTCGGCGATGCGCGGGTGTCCGACATCCGCAATTACATCAAACGCGGCAAATTGTGGGACGCCTTCACCCACGATGCGCGCCCGGTGCTGCTGATCGACGAGATCGACAAGGCCGATATCGAATTCCCCAACGACCTGCTGCTCGAACTCGACCGCATGGAATTCCATGTCTATGAGACCGGCGAGACCATCAAGGCGGCCAAACGCCCGGTGGTGATCATCACTTCGAACAACGAGAAGGAGCTGCCGGACGCCTTCCTGCGCCGCTGCTTCTTCCACTACATCAAATTCCCCGACATCGAGACCATGCACGCCATCGTCGAGGTGCATTTTCCGGGCATCAAGCAGCGCCTTGTCGAGGAAGCGCTGCGGATCTTCTTCGAGGTGCGCGACGTGCCGGGCCTGAAGAAGAAGCCGTCGACCTCCGAACTGCTCGACTGGCTCAAGCTGCTGCTCAACGAGGACATGACGCCGGAAATGCTGCGCGAGCGCGATCCGCGCAAGCTGATCCCGCCGCTGCATGGCGCGCTGCTCAAGAACGAGCAGGACGTGCATCTCCTGGAGCGCATCGCCTTCCTCAATCGCCGCGAGGGATAGTCGTCGTCAGCCACAGCCGTCATGGCCGGGCTTGACCCGGCCATCGATGTCTTCCTTTGCTGATCCTCAAGACGTGGATGTCCGTGCCAAGCGCGGCATGACGACAGTGACCATCTTTGAATCCGGCCGGACTTCGCTCGCATTTTCAGCCGGGTGCCTGCGCCGCCAGCGCGAGGCGCTTGCGGAAGGCACGGTCGCGCTTGAGGTGCCATTCGCGGCTCATCGCCTCCTGCCGGGTGGCGAAACCTTCCGAATGCAACAGCACCCAATTGCGGCCACGGGTCGAGCGCGCGCCGGTGCCGGCATTGTGCTGAGCGAGGCGCCGCGTAACGTCGTTGGTCCAGCCGACATAGGTGGTGAAGCGGCCCTTGTGCCAGCATCCCAGCACGTAGACGAAATTGGCAGGCTGATCGCCCTGGCTATCCGGCGCCATCCGCCGACATCCTCACTTCGCCGTCGGCGCGGCTTTCGGCGCGTCCTTGGCATCGCTCGCCGGTGTTTTCGCCGTCTGCAACTGCTCGACGGTCTTTTGCAGGCCCGCCACCGTCGCCTTCAGCGCCTCGATCTGCCGATTGGCGGCGTCGAGCCGCTGCTGGCTGTCGAGCGCGAGCTTGGTCAGATTGGTTTTGAGAAAGTTGATGTTGCTCTGCAGGCAGCTTGTCCGCCGCTCCATCGACTTCTCGGCGGTGCAGATCTCGATGCCCGGCACGTCCTGCGCCGCCGCCGGATGCGCCATCATCGCAAGGGCCAGCGGCAGGCCTGTGAGAACCGATGCAAGTCGTGCCATTTTGTGACGCCTTTCCAAACCGATCTTAACCTCCGGAACACGGGTGGAACGAACCGCGTCCGAATCAGCGATTCATAGCACGATCGATTTTGTTCACGGCTACATCTTGCGCCGCAGCAGCGGCCGGTCACCAGATCATGCCGGCGTGCGCCCATCTCCTCGCCGCCTCGTCACGCCAAATGTTAATATCGGCGAGGTCGCCCCCGTTGACGAATGCGTTCGGCCTCCCACTTGAGATCGAGGCACGCAGTTCCTCCCGAGCAGCCAGAGAAAGCGCCATGATCAAGGTGGTCTATGAAGTTGTCGAACATGACGGCGGCTGGGCCTACAAGTTCAACAAGGTGTTCTCCGAGACCTTTCCCAGCCGGGAGGCAGCGCGCGCCGCGGCGCATGCGGCGGCGAACGAACAGCGCGTGCCGGGCTCGACCGAAGTGATCCAGTACGAGGACGAGCAAGGCAAATGGCGCGAGGAGACCGCGCGCGGCAGCGACCGGCCTTCGACCGAGGTGGCGGACGACTAGCAACCGTCGGCCTTCAATGCGTGGTCGGCGGCCTGTCGGCCGGATCGATCAGCACCTCGCTGAACGGAAATTCCAGCACAATCTCGCCGGCCTCGTCGGTGACTTCGAGGATCGCGGTGATCAGGTCGCGCGGCGCGGCTTCCGGCCGGCCGCCTTCGCGCAGCAATTGCCGGATCATCGCCCGCGCCACCTCCCAGGCCTGGTCCGGGTCGCGCAGATCGACGCCCTCCGGATCGGAGATCAGATCGCCGCCCATGCGGGTATGAAAGAAATAACGCGGCACGCTTCTGCCCCGGAATCGTTACCCTTCGGAAAACCGCCGATGCCCCCGCGCCGGCGGCTGTTTTCGCGCGGATCATGTGCTATGCAGCCCCCATGGTAAAGGCTCTGCGCAACTGGCTCGAGACACACGAACTGCCTGCGATTATCGCCGGCGTGCTTGGCGTCATCACTTTGCTGTCGGTCATCCTTGTGGTCGGCGGCTATTGGGTGGTCACCCGCTAGAGCAAGCGCTCGATCTCGGCCTTCAGTGCTTCCGGCTTGGTCATCGGCGCGTAGCGTCCCGCCACCTGCCCGTCCCGGCCGATCAGGAATTTGGTGAAATTCCATTTGATCGCCTCCGAACCGAGCACGCCGGGCCGCGCATCCTTCAAATAACGATAGAGTGGATGCGCGCTCTCGCCATTGACCTCGATCCTGGCGAACATCGGAAAGGTGACGTCATAGTGTTGCGCGCAGAAGGAGGCGATCTGCGCCGCATCGCCCGGCTCCTGCGCGCCGAACTGGTTACAGGGAAAGCCGAGCACCGCAAAGCCGCGTGGTGAATATGTCCGGTAAAGCTCCTCAAGACCGGCATATTGCGGGGTGAAACCGCAGGCGCTGGCGGTGTTGACGATCAGCAGCACCTGGCCGGCAAATTTCGACAGCGGGATTTCCTCGCCCGCCAGCGTCGTCGCCGAGACATCCGTCACGCTCCTCATAGCCGACAGCGCCGCAGCTCAGTCCAGCACCTTGTATTTTCTGAACCAGGCCTGCATCTGGGCCCAGGCGTCGTCCGCCGCATCCTTGCGGTAGCTCGGACGATAATCGGCATGAAAGCCATGCGGCGCGCCGGGATAGATCTTGAATTCCGCGGTCTTGCCCGCCGCCGCGAGCGCCGCCTTCATCTGTTCGACCTGCGCTGGCGGGATGCCCTGATCCGCCTCGCCATACAGCCCCAGCACCGGCGCCTTCATCTGCGCCGCAAGCTGCATCGGGCTCTTCGGCCACACCGGATTGGGCGGATCGATCAGCGATCCGTAGAACGCAACCCCGGCCTTGAGCTGGCTACTATGCGCGGCATATTCCCAGACGCTGCGCCCGCCACGGCAGAAGCCGATGATGCCGAGCCGGCCTGCGTCGCCGCCCTGAGAGGCAGCCCAGGCGGCGGTGGCGTCGAGATCGCTCAACAGCTCCGCATCCGGCTTGGAATTGACCAGCGGCATCAGCTTCGGAATCTCGGTGATGGCGGTCAGATCGACGCCGTTGCGGAAATAATAGTCCGGCGCGACCGCGAAGGCGCCGAGCTTGCCGAGCCGCCGCACCACGTCCTTGATGTAGGCATGCAGGCCGAATACCTCCATCGCCACCAGAACGATCGGAGGGTTTGCCTTACCCTTCGGCCGCGCGAAATAACCCGGCATCTCGCCGTCAGTTACCTTGATCTTCGCCTCGCCCGTATCGAGGCCTTCGGTGTCCGTCGTGATGGCATCGGCCCGCACCGGACCCGCCGCAAGGGTATAACCCGCCGCCGTCGCCGCAGACGCGGTCATGAAGCTGCGGCGTGACAGCGAAGCTGCCTTGGTGAGGCCGATCAGATCGGAGGTCAGGATCGGTTGAGACGTCATGCGCAAGCTCCAAAATCACCAACAAAACGAGCCCAACCTAGGGCCCGTCTCGCCGGTGTCCAGACACGTACGCTTGATGACGCCCGCTCGCCACGGCAAAGCCCGGCGCACTGCCGCGGCGGGCTTGCAATAAGATCACGACGATGCTCGCCGACCCGTGCCTGCGTTTGCTCAGATTCGTCCCATCAGGACGAGAATCAGCAGAATGACGATCAGCAATCCGAGGCCGCCGCCACCGTAATAGCCGGTGCCGTAGAACGGACCGCCGCCGATGCCGCTGAACCCGCCAAGCAATGCAATGATGAGAATGATCAGAATAATCGTGCCGATGGACATGCCAAACTCCTCCAGCCTGCGCTATCGCTATCCAACCGGCGACGCTTCCGTTTGTTCCGGCTCTGGTATCCGCGAAGCGCGGCCTATGCCTTGCGTGAGCGCAGAGCATGAACGAGACGCCCCGGATCGACACGCTGATTCCAGTCCTCGATGGGAAGCGGCAGACGACGGCGCCAGTTCGGATGCTCGTCGATAGTGCCGGGGACGTTGACCTGATCGATGACGCCGAGCAGATCCTCGATCGCGATGCCCAGCAGCCGCGAGGGTGTTTCAGACAGAAATCCAAGCACGGCCTCGAATTCGGCGAGGTCCGCTCCGCCATGGCCGATCGCGGCATGCAGCCGCGCCACGGCATGCTCGCGCGCCTCGCGGGTCTCGCCTGGATCGAGGCCGAGCGCGCTTTTCACATCGATGTCATGGACAGCCCGCCAGCCGGCGTAAGTCGGCAGATCGTGCGTGTTGAAAGTCACGAGCGCATTCGGCGGATAGCGACCGGCCGGATGAAAATCGCCCGCGCGGTCGCGCTCGAACATCATCACCCGATACGACCACAGTCCCCAATCGGCGAGGCGGTCGCGAAAACCTTCGGGCACCGTGCCGAGATCCTCGCCGATGACGATGCAGCGATGCGCGGCGCTTTCCAGCGCGACGATGGCCAGCATGGCCTCGAATGGCATCTGAATATAGACGCCCTGATCCGCCCTGTAGCCGTGCGGCACGACATAAAGCCGGTTGAGCCCGAGTACGTGATCGAGACGGATCGCGCCGGCATGCCGCATCGAGGCCCGCAGCATATCGCGCAGCGGCGCGAAGTCCGAGGCCTCCAGCCCGGCGGCGTTGTAGCCGGCAAGTCCCCAATCCTGCCCGGCGGTGTTGAGCTGGTCCGGCGGCGCGCCGATCGAAAGCTGGCGTGAGATGGCGCCCTGCTCGTTCCAGGCATCGAAACCATCGGCTTTGACCCCGACCGCGACGTCGAGATAAAGCCCGACCGGCATGCCGCGCTGCCGGCACAGCTCCGCGCATTCCTTTAATTGCTGATCGGCGCACCATTGTACGAAAGCGACATATTCGATCTCGGCCGCGTCCGGGCCTCGCCGCAGTTGCGCCAGCGCGTTCTGATCGGGCCGTGACCATGGGGCCGGCCACTCCCACCACGGCCCGGTGAATTTTCGCCGCAGGATTTCAAAACACGCGAAGTGCCACAGCAGATTGCCACGCTCGGCGCAGAACATCTCGAAAGCGGTGCGCCGCCTCAACGTGGTCCTGGTCTTGAATTGCCCGAATGCCAGACGCAGCGCCTGTGCCTTCAGCCCGGCGACGGCAACGTAATCGACAAACCCGGCCTGCCGCAGCCGTTCGATCTCGGACGCATGTTCGGCGGCAAACCTTTCCGGCAATTCCGGCAGCTTGATCACATCGATATAGATCGAATTCAGGAACAGCCGGCTGCTCGGCGAATACGGACTGCAATCGGCCGGATGATTGTCGAACAAGGCATGCAGCGGATTAAGACCGACACCCGCCGCGCCGGCGTCCGCCGCCCATGCGATGACATCTTGCAGATCACCGAAATCGCCGATGCCCCAATTCCGCGCCGATCGGAGGCTATAAAGCTGAAGTGCAAGAATCCATCTGCGCCCGAAATCATCGCCGAACGCTTTGTCCGGCGCAACGATCAGGCATGTCTGATCCTCTTCGCCGCTCTCTTCTACGGCGTGCAAACGGTAAACGCCGTTCGGCAAATTCGACACATCCGGCTGGCCCTGCGCCGACAGCGCATCGCCCTCGCAAACGATATGCCCCGCGCCATCCATCAGCCGCCATGCGCGCAGCGGCAGCGCGAGCTGCGACAGATCGATATTTTGCGAGCCGTCCGCGGCATTTGAGCGTGCAACAAGAGGGCCGCCGAGAAATCCACCGCGCCGCGCGACGCCAAGCGCGTCAATCACCCTTTGCAAAGCGCCGGGATCGCTGCTGCGTGTCTGGCCATTGCCATCGGTAAAGCTGGGATCGATGCCAAATCTCGCTGCTTTTTCAAGCAAATCCATTCCACTCACCGAAATTGGCGCACGTCGCGCATAGCACCGCTGCAACATTCAACAACGGGCGCGGAAATCCGTTCCGGTGGAACCTTTCCGCCCCGCTCCGCTTATCAAGGACACCCTTCATGACACCGATCAGGGCGCCTGATGTCCGCATTGCCGCCACTCAAAGAAATGTTTCAAAATTCAGTCGCAAATGCCGGCGCCAGCGTCTTCCACATCGAGGATGTCTATCCACGGATCGATGACGGCCGCTTTGCGGTGAAACGCATGGTCGGCGATCCGATCGATGTGTGGGCCGATGTCTTTCGTGACGGCCACGATGTCATCGCCGCCGATCTGGTCTGGCGCGAGGAAACAAATTCGGAATGGTCGCGCACGCCGATGCGCCATCACGGCAATGATCGCTGGACCGCAACCTTCACGCCGGACAAGGTCGGACGTTATCTCTATGCCATCGAGGCGTGGACGGACGACTTCGCGACCTGGCGCCGCGGCACGCTCGCCAAGCAGGCGGCGGGGCAGGACATTGCACTCGATGCGCTGGAAGGTGCGGCCCTTGTCACGCGGGCGCAGCCGCAGGAGAAACCTGCCGCCGCGCTTTTAGTGAAAGTCTGCGAGAGCTTCCTGCAGGATGGCGACATCGCCCCACTTCTCGGAGAGGATGTCGAGCGCGCGATGGCGGGCAGTCAGGCGCGCGACGATCTCGCCCGCTCCAAACTCTATCCGCTGACCATCGACCGTCCGCGCGCCATCGCCGGTGCCTGGTATGAAATGATTCCGCGCAGCCAGGGCACGGAGCCCGGCAAACACGGCACGTTCAGGGACTGCATCGCGCGTTTTCCGGACATCGCCGCGATGGGTTTCGACGTCATCTATTTCACGCCGATCCATCCGGTCGGACGCATCAACCGCAAGGGCCGCAACAACGCGCTGAAGGCGGCGCCGAACGATCCCGGCAGCCCCTATGCCATCGGCGCGGCGGAAGGCGGCCATGACGCCGTGCATCCCGAGCTCGGCACGCTGGAGGGTTTCCGCGAACTCGTACAGGCCGCGAAGCGCCTCGACATGGAGATCGCGCTCGATTTCGCCGTGCAATGCGCGCCGGATCATCCCTGGCTGAAGCAGCATCCCGACTGGTTCAAGCGCCGTCCCGACGGCAGCATGCGTTATGCGGAGAATCCGCCAAAGAAGTACGAGGACATTCACAACCCCGACTTCAATTCCGACGATGCCGGCAAGCTGTGGGATGCGTTGCGCGACATCGTCTGGTTCTGGGTCGAACAGGGCGTGCGGATTTTCCGAGTCGACAACCCGCACACCAAACCGTTCCCGTTCTGGGAATGGCTGATCCGGGATATCCAGTCGCGCGATGCCAACGTGATTTTCCTTGCCGAAGCCTTCACCCGGCCAAAGCTGATGAAAGCGCTGGCCAAGCTCGGCTTCACCCAATCCTATACCTATTTCACCTGGCGCACGACCAAGCACGAGTTTCAGGAATATCTCAGCGAACTCACCGATTATCCGGAGCGCGACTACTACCGGCCGAATTTCTTCGTCAACACACCCGACATC
Source organism: Hyphomicrobiales bacterium (assembly GCA_017305455.1). GTDB lineage: Bacteria > Pseudomonadota > Alphaproteobacteria > Rhizobiales > Xanthobacteraceae > Afipia. The sequence continues at coordinate 16,326 of JAFKKO010000140.1, forward strand.
CTGCCGTTTCATCTGCAAAGCGGAGAGCCGTGGATGTTCAAGTCGCGCATTGCGCTCGCCGCCACCCTGTCCGGCAGTTACGGCATCTATAATGGCTTCGAGCTGCTCGAGCACGAACCCATCCCCGGCAAGGAGGAATATCTCAACTCGGAGAAATACGAGATCAAGGTGCGCGACTGGGACGCGCCCGGCAACATCAAGCCCTATATCCGCAGCCTCAACATGGCGCGCCGCGCCAATCCGGCGCTGCTGCAGACGGCAAGGTTGCGCTTCCTGCATGTCGACGATGACTATGTGATCGCGTTTTCGAAGATCTCGACCGATGCAAGCAATACCATTGTGGCGGCGATCGCCCTCGCCCGCGAGCCGCGCGAATTCTGGCTGCCGGTCGGCGACCTTGAGATCGCAACCGAAAGCGGGCTCAGGCGCGTCGCCGCGCTGGAGAACGCCATCACCGGCGAGCGCCATGGCATCGAATGGGGCGGCATCCGCCTGCGCATCGATCCGGCGCGCGATCCGATGCTGCTGTTCCGCTGTCTGGCATAGGTGACGCGATGAACATCATGTCCCCGCTTGTCGAAACCGCTACCGAGAGCGACGAGCTCTGGTACAAGGATGCGGTCATCTATCAGCTTCACGTCAAGGCGTTCGCCGACAGCAACAATGACGGCATCGGCGATTTCGCCGGCCTGACCGGGAAGCTCGACTATCTGCAGGAGCTTGGCGTCACCTGCCTGTGGCTGCTGCCGTTCTATCCTTCGCCCCAGCGCGACGACGGCTACGACATCGCCGACTATGGCGCGATCAATCCCGATTTCGGCACCATGAAGGACTTCCGCCGCTTCATCGGCGAAGCCAAGCGGCGCGGCCTGCGGGTGATTACCGAACTCGTCATCAATCACACCTCGGATCAGCATGATTGGTTCAAGCGCGCGCGGCGCTCGCCCAAGGGATCGAGCGCGCGCAATTGGTATGTCTGGAGCGACACCGACCAGAAATATCAGGGCACGCGCATTATCTTCACCGACACCGAGAAGTCGAACTGGACCTGGGATGCCGAGGCCGACGCCTATTACTGGCATCGATTCTTCTCGCACCAGCCGGACCTGAATTTCGACAATCCGCGCGTGGTGAGCGCGGTGGTGCAGGTGATGAAGCGCTGGCTCGATGCCGGTGTGGACGGCTTCCGGCTCGACGCCATTCCCTATCTTTGCGAGCGCGACGGCACCAATAACGAGAACCTGCCGGAAACCCACGCGGCAATCAAAAAGCTGCGCGCCGAACTCGACGCTTATGCCAAGGGCAAAGTGCTGCTCGCCGAGGCCAATCAATGGCCCGAGGACGTGCAGGAATATTTCGGCGACAGCGACGAGTGCCACATGGCCTATCACTTCCCGCTGATGCCGCGCTTTTATATGGCGATCGCGCAGGAGGACCGCTTTCCCGTCACCGACATCCTGCGCCAGACGCCGGACATTCCCTCGACCTGCCAATGGGCGCTGTTCCTGCGCAATCACGACGAGCTGACGCTGGAAATGGTCACCGACGTCGAGCGCGACTACCTGTGGTCGACCTACGCCAACGATCCGCGCGCGCGCATCAATGTCGGCATCCGCCGCCGCCTCGCGCCGCTGATGGACAACGACCGCCGCAAGATCGAACTGATGAATTCGCTGCTGCTGTCGTTTCCCGGCACCCCGATCATCTATTACGGCGACGAGATCGGGATGGGCGACAATATCTATCTCGGCGACCGCAACGGAGTACGCACCCCGATGCAGTGGACACCGGACCGCAACGGCGGCTTCTCGCGCGCCGATCCGGCGCGGCTCTACGCACCGACCATCATGGATGCGATCTACGGCTACGAGTCCGTCAATGTCGAGGCGCAGTCGCGCAGCCTGTCCTCGCTGCTGAGCTGGACCAAGCGGCTGATCGCAGTGCGCAAGACCAGCAAGGCGTTCGGGCGCGGCACTATTACCTTCATCCGGCCGACCAACCGGTCAACGCTGGCCTATGTCCGCCACTATGAGGACGAGATCATCCTGTGCGTCGCCAACCTGTCGCGTTCGGCGCAGGCCACCGAACTCAATCTTGCGGCGTGGAAGGAGCGCGTGCCGCTCGAAATGCTCGGTCGCACCACCTTTCCGCCGATCGGCGAACTGCCCTATCTGATCACGCTGGCGCCTTACGGCTTCTACTGGTTCCGTCTCAACGAGAAGCCGCTGGAGCCGACGGTCACGGACGAGCCGGTGCCGGAATTCGAGACGCTGGTGGTGCCCTACGGCTCGACCTGGATGAGCCTGCAGCGCACCCGCATGGTGTTCGAACGCGAGGTGCTGCCGGCGCATCTTGCGCGCACCCGCTGGTTTCCGGAACGCTCGGCGCATGCCATTTCCACCAAGCTGACGGCCGCCCTGCCCTTCAGCAGCGAAGGCCATGCCCGGCCCTGGCTTGCGATTTTCGAATCCCGCTTGCATGGCGAGACCGGTCGCTATGCGCTGCCGATGCGGGTCGACTGGGTGCGGTTCGATCGCGAGCGCTACAACCCAAAGGCGCTGGCGGCGGTGCGCCAGGCCTCCCGCGAGGGAACGCTGGTCGAGGTCGCGAGCGACAAGGACTTCATCGCGTTGCTGCTGGGCAATATCCGCAACCGCCGCACCACGACCGACGATCTCACCGGATCACTGGCGTTCGAGCCCACCGAGAAGCTGACGGAGATTGCTTCCGCGCCGATCGAAACGGCACGCGCGGTCCAGACCGAACAGTCCAACACCACGACGCTGGTGGACGAGACCTATGTGGTGAAGCTCTATCGCAAGCTCGAAGCCGGCATCAATCCGGAGATTGAGATGGGCCGGTTCCTGACCGACATCGCCGGCTTCACCAACACCCCGCCGCTGCTCGGCAGCGTCGAACTGGTGGAAGGCGACACGCGCACCGCCGTCGCCATCGTGCATCGCTTCGTCCAGAACCAGGGCGACGCCTGGTCGGTGGCGGCGGGCTATCTCGACCGTTTCGTCGAGGAGCAGCGCCTGCTTTCGACCGACAACAATCCGCAGGAGACACAGGAGCAGATCGCACACCTGCATTATGTCGCGCAGGGCGCCAAACGCGTGGCCGAAATGCAGCTCGCGCTGGCGAGCCGCCCCGACATTCCCGATTTCAGGCCGGAAGTTGCGACTCCCGAACTGATCAAAACCTGGACCGACACCATTCTGCTGCGCGCCGAACGGGCGTTCGAGGGACTACAGCACCACTACAAGTCCGGCCGGGACAGCGATCGCGCCATGATCGATGCCCTGCTCTCCCGCCGCCACAGCTTCACGGCGGAGATCGAATCTCTCTTCCCGACGAACGAGGACACGCCGATCTTCCGCCACCATGGCGATCTGCATCTCGGCCAGCTGCTGATTTCCAAGGACGACATCTTCATCATCGATTTCGAGGGCGAGCCGCGCCGCAGTCTGGCCGAGCGGCGACGCAAGGCGCCAGCGGCGCGCGACATCGCGGGACTGCAGCGCTCGATCGACTATTCGGTGGGCGCGGCGCTGCAACGCGCCTTGCAGGCAGGTCCGGACGAGAGCGGCGAGATCGCACGCAAGCTGGACGAGTGGCGCAAGACCGCAACTGAAACGTTCTTCACGGCCTATCGCGAATGTCTCGGTGCGGCTGCGCTATGGCCGGCCACGCCCGGCGCGGCGGAACGGCTGCTCAAGTTCTTCCTGCTCGAGAAGGTGTTCTACGAGATCGAATACGAGCTTGCACACCGGCCCGACTGGCTGCGCATTCCTCTCAACGGCGCGCTGCGCATTCTTCAAAGTCATCAGGAAGAGGTCGCCTTATGACATTGCCCAATGATGCCTACGCCATCGTCGAAGGCCGTCATTCCGATCCGTTCCGCTATCTCGGACTGCATGTCGAGAACGATCAGAACGTGGTGCGCGCCTTCCTGCCACATGCTTCAAGCGTCGAAGCGGTGGACGACGAAGGCCGCGCGGCGAAGCTGGCGCTGGTCCATGACGCCGGTCTTTTCGTCGGGCCGCTGCCGCGCAATGTGAAGCGCTACACTCTGCGCGCCAGCTTCGGCGACAATGTCGTCGAACTGCACGATCCTTACGGCTTTCCACCGGTGCTAAGCGAGTTCGATCTCTATCTGCTTGGCGAAGGCACGCATCAGCGGCTCTACGACAAGCTCGGCGCGCATCCGATGACGCTCGACGACATCAATGGCGTCGCTTTCGCGGTGTTCGCGCCGAATGCGCGGCGTGTCAGCGTGGTCGGCGACTTCAACTTCTGGGACAACCGCCGCCATGCCATGCGCGTGCGCGGCAACGGCTTCTGGGAAATCTTTATTCCCGGCGTGACCGCCGGCGACCACTACAAGTTCGATATCGTCGGCCCCTACGGCCAGGAATTACCGCTGAAGGCCGACCCTCTCGCCTTCCGCGCCGAGATACGGCCGAGCACCGCCTCGATCGTGTTCGATGAAGAAAAGCTTGTCCCGAAAACACGGGCTCCGGCCGATGCCAATGCGCTGTCAGCGCCGATCTCGATCTACGAGGTGCATCTCGGCTCCTGGCGCCGCAAGAACGGCAACGAATGGCTGACCTATTGCGAACTCGCAGAGACGCTGCCGCGCTATGCCCGCGAGATGGGCTTCACCCATGTCGAATTCATGCCGGTCAGCGAGCATCCGTTTGACGGCTCGTGGGGCTATCAACCGACCGGGCTGTTCGCTCCGACCAGCCGGTTCGGCACACCGGACGATTTCGTCACGCTGATCGAAGCCTGTCACCGCGAGGGACTCGCGGTGCTGATCGACTGGGTGCCGGGTCATTTTCCCGACGATCCGCACGGCCTTGGCCATTTCGACGGCACCGCGCTCTATGAGCACGCCAACCCGCTGCAGGGCCGCCATCTCGACTGGGGCACGCTGATCTACAATTACGGACGTACGGAAGTGGTCAACTTCCTGATCGCCAATGCACTGTTCTGGCTCGACCGCTACGGCATCGACGGGCTGCGCGTCGATGCCGTCGCCTCGATGCTGTATCTCGACTACAGCCGCCCGGCCGGCGGCTGGATCCCCAACAAATATGGCGGGCGCGAGAATATCGAGGCGATCGAATTCCTGCGGCGCTTCAACACCGAAGTGTTCGCGAAATTTCCGCACGCCACCACGGCGGCTGAGGAATCCACGGCATGGCCGCAAGTGTCGCGGCCGGTGGAATTCGGCGGCCTCGGCTTCGGCTACAAGTGGAACATGGGTTGGATGCACGACACGCTGAATTACATTGGCAAGGATCCGATCCACCGCAAACACCATCACGAGCAGATCCTGTTCGGCCTGCACTACGCCTTCTCGGAAAATTTCATCCTGCCGCTGTCGCATGACGAGGTGGTGCACGGCAAACGCTCGATCCTCGGCCGCATGCCAGGCGACGACTGGCAGCGCTTCGCCAATCTGCGCGCCTACTACGCCTTCATGTTCGGCCATCCCGGCAAGAAGCTGTTGTTCATGGGCTGCGAGTTCGGCCAGCAGCGGGAATGGAATCACGACCACTCGCTGGACTGGCATCTGCTCGATCAGCCCCTGCATCGCGGCGTTCAGTCGCTGATCCGCGATCTCAATACACTGTACCGTTCGCTGCCCGCACTGCACGAACTCGACTGCGATCCGGCGGGATTTGAGTGGATCGTCACCAGCGACGCCAACAACAATGTGTACGCCTGGATACGCAAGGGTAACGATGCGCGCCAACGCTGCCTCGTGGTGGCGAATTTCTCACCCAATGTCTATCGCGACTATCACGTCAACGTGCCGTTCCATGGTCGCTGGAAAGAGGTCCTGAACTCCGATTCGTCCTATTACGGCGGCAGCAATGTCGGCAATGCAGGCCACCTCGAAACAAAAGAGGGTCCGGTGCCTCGGCTCAGCCTCACGATCCCCCCGCTCGCTGCGATTTTCCTGGTGCCGGAAGAATCATGATGCGCGTCACCGCCGGCAGTCATTATCGTCTCGGTGCGACCTGGGATGGCAGGGGAACCAACTTCGCGCTGTTTTCCGCTCATGCGGAGAAGGTTGAACTGTGTTTGTTCGACGCGCAAGGCCGGCGCGAAATCGAACGCATCGCGCTGCCGGAGCGCACCGAGGATGTCTGGCACGGCTATCTTCACGATATCATGCCCGGACAACGCTACGGCTACCGCGTCCACGGCCCGTACGATCCGGAGCGCGGCCATCGCTTCAATTGCCACAAGCTGCTGCTGGACCCTTACGCCAAACGCCTCGCCAACCGTCTGGTGTGGAGCGACGCGCATTTCGGCTATCGCACCGGCAGCGCGCGCGAGGACCTGTCGTTCGACCGCCGCGACAACGCGCGCGGCGTTCCGAAAGCCGTGGTGGTGGATGAGACCTTCAACTGGGGGCGGCACGAGACCCGCCCCTTCGTGCCATGGGCCGACACCATCATCTACGAGGCGCACGTCAAGGGATTGACGCAGATGCGCAAGGACATTCCGCCGAACCTACGCGGGAGCTATCGCGCGCTGTCGTCACCGACGATGATCGAGCATCTGAAGCGACTCGGCGTCACCACCGTCGAATTGTTGCCGGTGCACGGCTTCATCGATGACCGCTATCTGGTCGAAAAGAGCCTCGTGAACTACTGGGGCTACAACTCCATCGCGTTCTTCGCCCCGGAGATGAGGTACGCGCCCGACAAGACGCTGGACGCTTTTCGCACCACGGTCGCCCGGCTGCACGATGCCGGCATCGAGGTGCTGCTCGATGTAGTCTACAACCACACCGCGGAAGGCAATCATCTCGGCCCGACGCTGTCGTTCCGCGGCATCGACAATCTGTCCTACTACTGGCTGATGCCGGACAATCCGCGCTACTACGACGACTTCACCGGTTGCGGCAATTCGCTCAACCTTACCCATCCGCGCGTACTGCAGATGGTAATGGACTCGCTGCGCTACTGGGTCGAGACCTGCCACGTCGATGGCTTCCGCTTCGATCTCGCCAGCACGCTCGGGCGCGGCCCGAACGGTTTCGAGCGCAATGGCAATTTCTTAACCGCGGTGCGGCAGGACCCCGTGCTGGCGACGGTGAAGCTGGTCGCCGAGCCGTGGGATGTCGGCCTTGGCGGCTATCAGGTCGGCGGTTTCTCGTCGCAATGGTCGGAATGGAACGACCGTTATCGCAGCACGCTGCGTCGCTACTGGTCCGGCGAAGGCAACCTGATCGGCGATGTGAGCCGGCGCATGACCGGCTCCGCCGATCTGTTCAACCACAGCGGCCGCACGCCGCAAGCCGGCATCAATCATGTCACGGTGCATGACGGATTCACCCTCGCCGACCTGTTCAGCTACAACGAGAAGCACAACGAGGCGAACGGCGAGGACAACCGCGACGGCTCGAACGACAACAACAGCACCAATTGCGGTCAGGAAGGGCCGACCGACGATCCCGGCATTCTCGCGTTGCGCCGCCAGCTTCGCAAGAACCAGCTCGCATGTCTGCTGCTGGCGCAGGGTGTGCCGCTGATTCTGGCGGGCGACGAGGTCGGCAACTCGCAGAACGGCAACAACAATGCCTATTGCCAGGACAACGAAATCGGCTGGGTGAACTGGGACAGCATCAACCGCGAAGGTGAAGATCTCACCGAGTTCATCGGAACGATGACGGCGCTGCGCAACCGCTTCCCGCAAATCAAGTCGCGGCGCTGGGTCGATGGCCGGCAGGCTGACGGCTCCTTCGGCGTGCTGTGGCTGACGCCCCAGGCGGAAGAAATGCAGGAAGCCGACTGGAATTTTCCGGAAGGTCGCTTTCTGTCCTACGTGCTCGGTCCGCGCGAGCGGGGCCAGCAGCCTCTGTTCATCGTGCTGAACGCCGCGCCGGAGGAAATCGCCTTCACGTTGCCGAAGCTGCCCGAATACCGGCAATGGGACTGGCTGCTCGACACCACCAAAACGCAGACACCGTCTCAGAAAATTCCATCCGGCGCCGAATCGTCCGCGCCGCCGCGCTCCGTTCTTGCTTTCGCGGGGCTTGCATGAATGACAGCGCCTTCGGCCCGCAACTGACCCGTCATGGCGTGCTGTTCAGGCTTCGGGCGCCGGCCGCGAGCCATGTCGAGGTCATGCTCGATCGCTGTTATCCGATGCGGCGGGATGAGAACGGCGTTTTCTGCGTCGAAGTGCCGGGCGCGCGCGCCGGCGCGCGTTACATATTCCGGATCGACGACGAGATCGATGTGCCGGATCCGGCCTCGCGCTTCCAGCCCGAGGATGTACCAGGGCCGAGCGAAGTCATCGATCATGCCGCATATCGCTGGCGCGCGGCCGGCTGGCGCGGTCGGCCATGGCACGAGACTGTGCTGCTGGAAACCCATGTCGGCACGTTCACACCTCAGGGCAGCTATCGCGCGATGATCGATCATCTCGATCATCTGGTCGCAACCGGCTTTAGCGCGCTCGAACTGATGCCGCTCGCGGATTTTCCGGGCCGCCGCAATTGGGGCTATGACGGCGTGCTATGGTACGCGCCTGACAGCGTCTATGGCCGGCCCGATGATCTGAAAACACTGATCGACGAGGCGCATCTGCGCGGGCTGATGGTGTTTCTCGACGTCGTGTACAATCACTTCGGCCCGGAAGGAAACTATCTCGGCCGCTATGCTCCCCGCTTCTTCTCATCCGCGCAAACGCCATGGGGCAATGCGATCGATTATCGCGTGCCCCATGTGCGCGCCTTCGCGATCGACAATGCGCTTGCCTGGCTGCGCGATTATCGCTTCGACGGGCTGCGGCTCGATGCCGTCCATGCCATCTCCGAGCCGGGCGAGATGTCCATCCTGCACGATCTCAGCAAGGCTGTCGGCGCTTTCGCCGCCAGCAGCGGCCGCCACATCCATCTTGTGCTGGAGAACGACGACAATGCCGCGCGCCTGCTCGATCCGACAATCGATCCGCCCTCCGGCTGCTATCGCGCGCAATGGAACGATGATTATCACCACGCCTGGCATGTGCTGCTGACCGGCGAGACTTCGGGTTACTACCGCGACTATCCGAAACCGTGCGAGGCGATCTCGCGCGCGCTCGGCTCGGGCTTTGTCTATCAAGGCGAGAGTTCGACCCATCGCGAGGGCCAACCACGCGGCGAAGCAAGCCTCCACCTGCCGCCCACAGCCTTCGTCAACTTCCTGCAGAACCACGACCAGATCGGCAATCGCGCGCTCGGCGACCGGCTGGAGGCACTGGCCGATGCCGCCGCAATCGAGGCCGCACTCGCCATCACCCTGCTCGCGCCGATGCCGCCGATGATGTTCATGGGTGAGGAATGGGGCACAACCTCACCGTTCCCGTTCTTCTGCAACTTCAAGGGCGATCTCGCCCATGCGGTCCGGCAAGGCCGCCGCCGGGAATATGCGGCGGCTTATCAGGCTTATGGCGACGATGTGCCAGATCCGCTGGACGAGGCAACTTTCAAGCTCGCCACGCTCGACTGGGCAGAGCGCGACACTTCCACCGGCCGCGCGCGGCTCGCTCTGGTTCGCGACCTGCTGACGATCCGGCGCAAGGAGATCATACCGCGACTCGCCGATGCCGCATTCGGCGAAGCGCGCGTTGACGCGCGCAATCATCTTGTCGCGCATTGGCAGATCGGCGGCGAGACGCTGATCGTGCAGGCCAACCTGTCCGCGGCAAAAATCGACGATGAGGCCGCCGGCACCGATGAGGTCGGACGCCTGATCTGGGGAAGGCATGGCGATGATCTGAAACCCTGGGGCGTCGTCTGGATGGTCGGAGCGCGGTGATGCCGTCCGCCATCCCGCTCGCCACCTATCGTTTGCAACTCCACGCCGGATTCACTTTCGACGATGCCACCGCGATTCTGCCCTATCTGAAGTCGCTCGGCATCACCCATGTCTATGCCTCGCCTTTCATGAAGGCGCGCAAGGGCAGCCTGCACGGCTACGACATCGTCGATCACAACGTGATCAATCCCGAACTCGGCGGCGAGGATGGCTTTGAACGCTTCAGCCGGGCGCTGAAAGATAACCGCCTTGGGCTGATCCTCGATTTCGTGCCGAACCATATGGGCGTGCATTTCGCCGACAATGTATGGTGGCTCGACGTGCTGGAATGGGGCGAGGCCTCGCCGCATGCCGCCTCATTCGATATCGACTGGGACATGCTGCCCTATCGCGCGAAAGGCGGCGTGCTGCTGCCGATCCTCGGCACATCCTATGGCACGGCGCTCGACAATGGCGATATCTTGCTGCGCTATGATGCAAGCGAAGGCAGCTTCTCCGCTTGGTACTTCGAGCATCGCCTGCCGATCGCGCCGCAGCGCTACAGCGAAATCCTGCGCGTTGTCGTCAATGAAGCCGGCGCGGCAAACGAGCCCACAGGCCGGACAATTCTGGATATTGCCGCCCTTTTTACCGGCCCGCGCCACCCGAACCGCAAGGAGGCGCCGGCGCTCAAGGCAGCGCTCGCCGCCATTCCCTGCGCGGAGGACATCATCACCGGTGGATTGGAAGCCTACCATGCGGGCGAGGGGCGGCTAGCGCAAACCCAGGCGTTGCATCGGTTGCTCGAGCGCCAGCATTACCGGCTCGGTCACTGGCGGCTGGCGACCAGCGAGATCAACTATCGCCGCTTCTTCGACGTCAACAGTCTCGCCGGCCTGCGCGTCGAGGACGCCACAACTTTCGCCGGCATCCACCGTCTGGTGAAGCGCCTGATCGCCGAGCACAAGCTGCAGGGGCTGCGGCTCGACCACATCGACGGCCTGCGCGATCCGGCGCAATACTGCCAGCGGCTGCAACGCCTGATCCGCGACGCGCGCGGCCTCACCCGCCAGCCATTCTATCTCGTGATCGAGAAGATTCTCGGCGAAGGCGAAGACCTGCCGAAACTCGCCGGCGTGCACGGCACCACCGGCTATGAATGGCTCAACGTCATCACCCGCGTTCTGCTCGACGGCAAGGGACTGGATGCGCTGGACGAGACCTGGCGGCAGGCCAGCAATGTCGCGCCGAATTTCATGCCGGTGCTGCTCGCCGCCAAGCGGCGCGTGCTCGAAACCCTGTTGGCCAGCGAGTTCACGGTGCTGGCGCGCCTGCTGGCGCGGATCGCCAGCGGACATTATGCGACGCGCGACTTTTCCGCCGACAGTCTGCGTCGCGCGCTCGAACTCTATGTGCTGCATTTCCCGGTCTATCGAACCTACATCACCACCGGTGGACCATCGGCGCGCGACCGAGAGCTGATCGAACAGACCATCGAACGCGCGCGGGCCGAATGGTTCGAGGCCGACGAGGGCCTGTTCGATTTCCTGCGCGATGTGCTGACGCTCGATCTTGCCAATGCGGCGCGCGGCGCGCCGGGACGGCCGCGCATCCGCCGCTTCGCCTTCAAGGTCCAGCAATTCACCGGGCCGATGATGGCGAAGTCGCTGGAGGACACCGCCTTCTATCGCTACCACCGTTTGCTCGCCTTGAACGAAGTCGGTGGCGATCCCTCGGCCGGCGCACTGTCCGCTACTGCCTTCCACGACATGATGAAGGCGCGCGTCCGGCAATCGCCCGGCGGCATGACGTCCACCACAACGCACGACACCAAGCGCGCCGAGGACGCACGCGCACGGATTCTGGCGCTCTGCGAACTCGCCGGCGAGTGGACCAGCCTGGTCGGGCGATGGAAGGCGCTGAACGCGCCGCATATCACCACACGGCGCGGCATTCGCGCACCCTCGCCCGCCTTTGAATACATGCTGTATCAGGCATTGATCGGCGCATGGCCGGAAGCTATCGACGAGACCTTCGTCGCGCGCATGAAAGCCTATGCGCTAAAGGCGGCGCGCGAAGCCAAGCTGGAAACGAGCTGGCTCAATCCCTATGAGCATTACGAACAGGGCGTTGCGGCCTTCATCGAGCGGATTCTGGATCCCAAGCTATCGCTTGATTTCCTCGCCTCGTTCACGCCGTTTGCCCGGCGCACCGCTTTGCTCGGCGCACTCAACTCGCTCAGCCAGCTCACGCTCAAGGCGATGATGCCCGGCGTGCCGGACTTCTATCAGGGCACCGAATTCTGGGATCTGTCGCTGGTCGATCCCGACAACAGACGGCCGATTGATTTCGCGGCGCGCGAAGCTGCGCTGGCGACGACACGCAATCCGGACTGGAAATATCTGATCGACACCTGGCCGGACGGACACCTGAAGCTCGCCTGGACCAAAACGCTGCTCGATCTGCGTCATGCGTTCCCGCACGTTTTCACCCACGGCGATTATCTGCCGTTGCAGACCCATGGCCCGCATGGGGACCACGTTCTCGCATTCGCGCGCGTCCATAAACGCGATGCGGTGATTGTCGCCATAAGCCGCTGGCTGGCGCCGCTGACCGATCAGGGCAGCGTCTGGCCCGCTGGTGCGTTGCAGGGCGCGCTGGACGTAAGCGGTTTCGCCGTTGAAACCGCAACGCTCGACGGCAACCGATGGTCGTTCGAAGAGATGTTCAGGGAGTTGCCGGTGCTGGCGGTTCGTGCGCGGCGGAAATGAAGGGCCGCGGGATATGAAAAGGCCGTCCGGGAGCTGAAGCCGGACGGCCTAGCGGACGTTGTGCCGATTCACCCGATCGGTTCCCTTCCCCCGCGGATGGCCATTATTTGCATGGGGTGGTTAATGACAAGATACTGAGGACCATACCTTGGAACTATCACCAGGTGAATTTCATTGTCGCAGGGCAGCATGCTGTTGCGACAATGAGATTCGCAGACCCGATTCGTGATCACTTATTGAGATGAGGCCGCCGTGACCCAGCCGCTGGTTGTTTCGATTCCCCACCGTCTCGGCAAGGACGAAGCCATTCGCCGCATGAAAGCGGGGCTCAACACCGTCAACAAGCAATACAGCCATCTGTTGCAGGTCAACGAGGAAACCTGGAGCGGCGACCGGCTCGCCTTTCACGTCACCGCGATGAAGCAGCAGGCCAGCGGTACGCTCGATGTCGCGGACGATCATGTGCGTCTCGAGGTGACATTACCATGGCTGCTGGCGCGGCTGGCGAACGGCATCCAGACGATGATTCGCGACAAGGGTCGCCTGATGCTGGAAAAGAAGTAACCGGCCAAAGCCGCTTCACAATCAAGAACCATCCCTCACAAAGACAAGGACCGGCGGAAGAAGCTCCCGCCGGTCGATCATGCTGCCCACAATTTGCGTGCCGCCGACTCAGTAAGCCGCGGTCAGATAATCGACGATCTTGCCGACATCGGCCTCGTCGATCGGCGCGCCATATACCTTGATCATCTTGTTGACCTCGGCGGTCCAGAAGTCCTTCTTGAACTTCGGCCCCTCCGGCTGGGTCTGGATGTAATCCGCCGAATGGCAGCCGATGCAATTGGCCGCCGCGACGTCGAGATTGGGACCCGGCTTGAGCTTGGCCACTTCCGGCGGCAGCTTGTAGGTGACCGGCTTTGCCTGCAGACTGCCCGCAACCATCATCGCCGCCGCGACAATGCCGCCGACCACAAGAGCAGAACGCATCGAACGATATTGCATGATCCGTCCTCCTTTATGCCGCGGTCACGGTCGTTGTTTCGATGACATTGCGCAGATAGCCCGCCGGATTCCATAGCGGCTTGTCCGGCTGCACCTTGCCGCCATTGCTGGTGGCGCGGACCTTGAGTTCGTGCTTGCCCGCAGGCAGCCGCACCGCCAGCGTCCACTCGCGGAATGAGTATTTGCCGAGATCCTTACCGAGCTTGGCCTGTTGCCAGGTCTTGCCGTCGTCGGTTGACACCGCGACTTCCTTAATGCCGGTGCCGCCATCGAAGGCAAAGCCGCGCAGCTTCAACTGGCCCACCTTCACCTTGGCGCCATTCTGCACGCTGGTGATGAAGGAGCGCACGGTGAAGCGGTTGATCGGAACGGTGGCTTTGGGCGCCGTGCCCGGCTCGACACAATTGCAGTCGTTGTCGGGAATCCGGTACGCGGTCTTCATCCAGAAATTGTCGTAGACCGTGTCGATCACCGTGATCTCGTTGAGGTGCTTAACCCAGTAGGTGCCGTAATAGCCAGGCACCACGAGGCGGAGCGGAAAGCCGTTGAGCACCGGCAAATCCTGTTCGTTCATCGAATAGGCCAGCATCACCTCGCCGTCTCGGGCATGATCGAGATCGAGCGCCTTGGCAAAGTCCGGCGTCTTGTCCATCACCGGCCCGTCCATGCCGCCAAACACGACCTGCTTCGCACCCTGCTGAACACCGGCCTTGTCGAGCACGGCTTTCAGCGGCACGCCCTTCCAGCGCGCATTTCCCATCGCGCCGTTGGCGAGCTGACCGCCGGCCACACGCGGCTCAAAAAAACCGCGGCTGTTGCCGGAGCACTGATTGACCGCGACGATCTCGATTGCCGGCATCTTCTTGAGCTCGGCGAGCGACAGCTTCAGCGAATTGTCGACTTTGCCCTTCACCTCGACGGTGAACTTGTCCGGATCGATATCGAGCGGAATGCCCGCGAGATGATAGCGAACAAAGAAAGCATCGTTGGGCGTGATGACGCTCTCGTTGAATACCGAGAACGGCGTTTCCAACTGCGGGGGCCGTTCGGTCAATCCGATCAACGGACGTTTCTGAGGATATTTGACCAGCGGCCTTTCGCCGTTGCCGATCGGAAGCGTGATCATCCTTTCCGCGAAGGCCGAAAAGGATGATCCGCCGAGCAAGCCACCGCCTGCCAAGAGTGCAGCGCCGCCCTGGAGCACAGTGCGTCTGTTCATCATGGGTCTTCTCCCTGGGACATATTCCCGCAGGACCATTAGACACATGGACAGCCGGCTTGTTCCAGACTAATCGGCGCGCCGAATTCCGCGAAATGAAATTTCAGCGAAAGTTTTTGCGGATGCGGCGGTGCATCATGCCAAATGCAGAGCAGCATCGTTAGTCGTCATGCGAACACCGCTAGGGACGCACCGCGGGGGGTTCCATCGCCATGCCGCGCGTCCGCACCGTCCAGACACGATTCCCGCGCGACCATTTCCGGCGCGGCGTTGTCGCCAAGTTGCGACCGCGTGCCGGTCATGCCGTTGCGCAGCCGTCGCTGCAGCGAGTCGACAGGGGCAAGTTGTGCCGCCGCCGGTGGGACGAACAGCACCGTCCCCCGCCGGCAACGGAGCGAAACGCCGGCCGCTAGCCAAAGGCCTCGGCGGTGATGGTGCCAAACCAGGCGTTGGCATAGCGCGCCTCGTCGGCCCGGAAGCTGCGCGGCACCTCCATCGGGCTGACGCCGCCAGCACCCTCGACATCCGCGAACAGCCCGTTCTTGGGCGTATACACGCCGGCCACCGAGAAGCCGTAATCGGGCGAGGCCAGACTATAGCAGGTGTTGATCAGCTTCGGCGTTTCGGGCTTGCCGCCGCCGATCAGCGTCGCCACTGCCTGCGCGCAGGCCTTGGCCTGCGAATTGGCCGAGAACGCCGATTTCGGCATTGTGCCCGCGATGCTAGCGTCGCCGACAACATGGATGTTCGGCACCAGTTTGGATTCGAACGTCACCGGATCGATCGGGCACCAGCCGGAATTGTCGGTGACGCCGGCGATCTGCGCGATACGCCCGGCGCGCTGCGGCGGGATCACGTTGGAAACCGTTGCCTTGTGCTTGTTGAAGTCAGTGACGAACGTGTTGGTGGACGGATCGACCGACACCACCTGCCCGCCCTTGGACTGCGAGACCCATTCGATCACGCCGGGATAAAGCGTCTCCCACGCCTGCTGGAACAGCTTCTGCTTGGAGAAGGTATCCTTGGCGTCGAGGATCACCACCTTGGAGCGTGGCTTCTTGGTCTTGAAGTAATGAGCGATCAGGCTGGCGCGCTCGTAAGGGCCGGGCGGGCAGCGGAACGGATTGGCCGGCACCGACATCACGAACACGCCACCATCTTCCATGGCCTGAAGCTGGCGGCTGAGCAGCAGCGTCTGCTCGCCGGCCTTGTAGGCGTGCGGCATCTTCGCGGTCGCGGCCTCGTCATAGCCCGGCAACGCCTCAAAACGGAAATCGATACCGGGCGACAGGATCAGGCGCTCATAGGGTAGCGTCTTGCCGTCGGCGAGCCCGACGGTGCGCGCCTGCGGATCGATCTTCACCGCACTCTGCGCTGCGATGTTGATGCCCTCGGCGGCGATCTTCTTGTAGTCGAACTGCTGCGCCTCGATCTTGCGATCATCCGCGATCACCACGTTCGAGAACGGGCAAGCGGTAAACACCGGATTCTGCTCGACCAGCGTGACGTCGAATTTCGGATTGAATCGATGCAGCGCCCGCGCGGCGCTGGCGCCCCCGAAGCCGCCGCCGATCACGACAACGCGCGGGGCGGCCTGCGCGAACGCCGGCAATGGAAAGGCGAAGGAGGTCGCCGCGGCGACGCCGCCAGCCACGAAACCGCGCCGCGAAATGCGATGCTTGCTCATGCTCATCCCCTTACTTCTGCGCTGCGAGCCACGCCGCGATCGGGCGCAGTTCATCGTCGGTGAATCCCTTGGCGATACGGTTCATCACCGTCGAAGACCGCGAGCCGTCGCGGAAGCCGGCCATCGCGCTCATGATGTCGGCGGCGTCACGACCGAACAGCCGGGGCACGGCGGGAGATGCAAGCACCAGCGTGGAATGGCAGCCCGAGCACGCGGTGGCGCCCGGCGGCGGTTCGGATGCCGCGAGCGCGGGCATCGCCCACATCGCCGTCACCGTCGCAAGAGAAAGTGCAAGTCGCATCATGCCCCCCTGATGAAAAAGATGGCGGCCTTCCAGCCGCGTGATGTCGCTTTACAAAACAATATCGTTGTTCATCAGCGGCACCGAACGAATGCGGCCGTCGCGGCGAAATAGGCGTTGAGCACGGCAGGCGCGGCGACACAGATCGTCGACTCTCCGACGCCGCCCCCGAACCTTCCGTTCGGCATCACGATGGTTTCCACTTCGACATTTCGCTGATCCGCATCGAATTGTAGGAATCGAAGTTCTCCTGTTCAATGCGGCCATTCTTCACAGTGCATTCGCCATAGAACAATGCCGACAATCCGTAAACAACGAGCTGGCGACCTGCCGCTCGATCTGCTCCGGATTGACTGCGATGCCAGGATCGGCCGCGGCGACGATGCGATGAACATCGATCTGTTTCCGACCATCACCGAGGTTTCGGTGGCCGCCGCGACATAGCAGCGGAAGCCCATGACGTGCGCGATGCCGTGATGAACATTCTTCGGCTCGAGCTTTTGCCAGCCGATTTTTTCCGTAACGAGGTTGAGCACAGCAGGATATTTCGGAAGTCCAGCATCAGCCCGTGCCGGACGGCAAGCGATCCTGTCCGCGGCATGCGCAAACTCGTCCATGAAGCACTCGATACGGATCGCGTTGTGATTGACGCTGACGCCGCGCCGGAAGCCCGGTGGCACATGCGGATTGTGCATCGCATGGTCGATCTGCAGATTTGGAATACCGTAGCCGAACGCCCTCGCATCGGTTGAATCCCTGATCGTCGGCCATGCAGCGCCGGCCGAAGCCATCTCCCAGCCTCACCTTGTGCACCTGGCATTTATCGGCGGGCAGGCCCGACACTTCCGCCGCGGCGGTCGAAGCCGCCTCGCACAACCGAGACGACGAAACGGCGTGCGGTCTGCGACAAACGCGACTTCATTGCAGTGCGGGATCGGTCTGTCCTTGTCGCGGGTCGTGGAATCACGGCAAAGTCAAATGGTATCCGGGTGGCTTCGCATCATGGGCTTGCGCGCCCCGCAAAGGGTCGTTGTGAGAATCATGCGATAGATGCCGCCGACCCGGCATGGTGCGAAACGTAATCGCGATCCAGCAGGCTTCTTATTTGTGTTTCGAGTCGGAGTACGATCGATACCGCGCGGGGTTCTCCGCGCCGCTCTTGCGGTGAGGTCTCTGTGAGGCCCGAAAGGATCCTGGTTGGTTATCATCGGCTATCTTTACCGCTTCGCCTCGAACTTCGCGTTCCTCGCGCTGGTCTATCTGTCACTGAATTATCTGACCAAATACAACGAGCGCACGGTGATCGCCTTGCTGGTGCTGCTCTATTGCACCATGCGAATCGTCTCCACCCTGCGGATGTTTTTCTTCTTCCAGAAGATCGAGCGGCTGGAGAGCGAAGTCCGCAGCATCAACATCGCAAGTCCGACCGAAAACCAGATCCGCAAAAAGTCCGTCCGGGAGGTCGCGACCCTGCGCCATCAGGGTGAACTGAAGGCCTATATAGACCTTCTGTTCATGACGCTGGTTGTGCTGCTCTGCATCGCGAAGATTTTCACCGCCTGACAGCCGCGGCGATGCCGTGCGATCTTAGTTGGCGCGCGCCTGCACCGCGGCGTCTTTCCGTTTCGGCTCGCCGAGCAGCATCGGACCGAACACTGCCCCAAAGCCGAAGAACGCGACCACCCAGGCAAGCGCCGCGATATGCAGCAGATGCTCGCTCCAGGCTGGATGGACCGCGGCGCAAATCCGGGCCAATGCCGCCACCACCACCGCAGCATAGATCGTCTCGACGGCGCGCGAGGCCTTCAGCGGCCGTCCGGTATGACCAAGACTCGCGCGTGTCATCACCGCCAGCGTCATGACGCCGGCGCTACCGACCATCCAGGCATGGGCGCCGCCGCTGGCCGGAATCAGATCGAAGGCACCGGCTCCGGCCAGCAGAAAGCCGAGCGGCAGGAAGGCGTAACCGACATGCAGGATCAGCAGCAGGCGGTCGCGCAGGACGCGGTCGCCGGCCCAGCGCCCCATGCGGATCGCATGCAACACACCGGCCAAAAGCAGCGCCACGCCGGTCATGTGACTTGCCGGCATCGCGATCCAGAGGACCAGCGCCGCGACGGTGAGCAGAAGCGTGGCCAGGTCGAACAGCGCGAACTGCGCCGGCAGGCGTCCCGGATTCTCGCGCGTCAGCCAGTTGCGGGTGAACGCCGGAATGATACGGCCTGCAATCAGCGAGAGGAGAAACACGATGACGGCGATGCCGAGCCGGATGCTGTAATCGGCCGCGCCCTCAAAATGCGTTTCAAGATGGAAGGTGACATTGCTGGCCAGCAGGAAGCCCACCACGACAACCACCTTGAGATTGCGCCAGTTGCCGCTGGCGCAGACCTCGCGCGCGGCAAGGGCAGTGAGCATGGCCAGGAAACCGCAATCCACGATCATCGCGGCGAGCCAACCGGTATCGATCGACAGCGTGACCGCGAGACGGCCGGCGATCCAGAGCAGCACCATCGCCAGCAGCGGACTGTCCTTGATCGGCGCGCGGCCGGTCCAGTTCGGAAGCGCGGTGAACAGAAAACCGGCGATGATCGCCGGCAGGTAGCCGTAGAGCATTTCGTGAATATGCCAATCGCGCGGCGCGAAGACGGAGTGCAGGCTCAGTTCGCCGTAGAACACCGGCAGCCACACCATAATGACGAGACCGGCATAGATCGCGCCGAGCAGAAAAAACGGCCGGAAGCCGTAGGACAGAAAGGCCGGGTAACGCGGCGCCGTCCCCTGCGAGACGTTATTGTGATTCATGATGCAATCTCCCGAACAACCGGCACAATCGCCACTTGGCGGTAAGTCTGCCCGATGCTGCGCACGTCGCTTCCGCTTTCCGAACTGCCATTGGTCTCCAGCATGGAATTCATTCCGTTTATGCCTGTTCCGGATTGATTTTGATCAATTCCGATGCGGATATCACAATAAGAAATACTACAAAGTCATATTAAAGGACATCCCGAAAGCAGGTCGCCTGCGCAGCGTAACGTCGCCTCGCAAAACATGCCGGCGCAGGACATTGGCGAAGACATTTACGGCAGGCATCATCAGACGGACATGGCCAGAGGGGCATGTCTGCGCGTCTGCAAGCACAAGTCACCGCTCGCGGAACCCGCGTCGGATGATCAGACAGCGTTCAAACAGCGTGACGGGTCAGGCCGCAGGCCGGATTCCGAAGTCCTTCGGACTGAGCAGCAAATCGGCCAGTGTATAACGGTCAAGCGTCGCCACGAAGGCGCCGAGCGCTTCCTTCAGCGCGCCGCGCAAACGGCAGCGCGAGGTGATCAGGCAGTTGTTGTCCGCTCCGAAACATTCCACCAGCGCGAAATCCGGCTCGGTGGCGCGAACCACATCGCCCAGACGAATCTTGTTGGGGCGTTTGGCCAGCTTCAGGCCGCCGGAGCGACCGCGCACCGCGGTGAGATATCCCGCGCGGGTGAGCTGGTTGGCAACCTTCATCAAGTGAGCGCGGGAAATTCCGTAGAGTTCCGCCGTCTCCTCGATGGTGATCAGACGCTCCTCCTGGGCCGCTGCGTACATCAGAATGCGGAGCGCAAAGTCGGAAAAATTTGTCAAACGCATTGCTGAATCCGATGAATTCAAGTCGATGGGGTATAAAGCGGCAAACCGTTCAGGCCGAGTCAACCCCGACACATCATGCTCGCCAACGTTAAAGATACTCTCAATAGATATCTTTGCAAGCCGCGTGCGCACCTGCAATATCACTATTGTCCCATCGAGACAAACGCACCGCCGCAGACATCCCCAGCCCCGATCGGCGGAACCGGCACTCATACATTCGCGTGCGCCTGTCAGGCAGCAGCAGGCGCGCCATTTCGGCGCAGATCGCAAGCAGAGCAGCGCCACCGCGCACAGCCACTCCACCTTGTTGAACGCAGCAAAAGTGTACCGGCCGACATCGAACGCCACCGCCATCGTCAGGCACGGCGCAAGAAACTTCACCGGAGTGGCCAGGAATGCCACGCCGATCAGCAGACCGAGCCACCGCAGCGAGATGGCGAACAGGCCGACCATCGAGGCCCGCCTGAACGATGCAGGCTCCATCTTCCGGCTTTTCCGGATCGAAAATAGATGTATAATAAATACATCTTTTGAGCGACGCCGCAACCGTCGGGTGTCGCGGACGATGGAGCCCAACCTATGTCGCACGCATGTTCATCGGCACAATCGCCGGCGCAGCCCGGCTCGACCGCGCCTATCGAGATCGAAGGCGACACGTTCCATGTCGACGCCGCGGTAATCGGCGACCTACTCAAGGTCGCGCCCGCCGAGGTGCCCGAGCTGATGCGCTCGGCGGCCATCACCAGCGTCTGCGAGCGCGGCCTCGACGAGCATGCCGGTCAGTTTCGTCTCAGCTTCTTCTACAAGAGCCGCCGCGTCCGGCTGAGCATCGACGAGACGGGACGCATCCTGCAACGCTCCGCCATCGACTTCGGCGACCGGCCGATGCCAAGAGCGGCGCATGCGCCCTGACTCATAAACCATTGAATGGGATGCGATTGATCGGTGCAGGGCATCGGCATAGCCGCCGGATGCCCTTGCACTTTCGGCAGATTTTGCCACGATGGACTGTCATGAGTTCATCAAGCTGGGTGCTTAAAAACCCCGCGGCAAGATTTTCGGGAGGATCGTCGATGTTGCGCCAAGTGTCCCAGGCCCTCGCTGCGCTTGTTCTGTTCGCCGCTTTGTCGCCCGCCTCGGCGCGGGCGCCGACCGGAAAGGTCAGCGTGGTGACGTCCTATTCCAAGGACCTCACCGACCCGATCAAGAAGGCCTTCGAGGCCGCGCATCCCGGCGTGACGCTGGACGTCCAGAACCGGAACACCAATGCCGGCGTCAAATATCTGGAAGAAACCAAGTCCAACAACCAGGTCGATATCTTCTGGGCCTCCGCGCCCGACGCCTTCGAGGCGCTGAAGGGCAAATCGCTGCTGCAGGCCTACAAGCCGAAGGCGACCGGCATTCCCGCCAAGATCGGGCAATTCCCGATCAACGATCCCGAAGGCTTCTATTTCGGCTTTGCCGCCTCGGGCTACGGCATCATGTGGAACGAGCGCTACGTGAAGGCCAACAAGCTGCCCGAGCCGAAGGAGTGGCAGGATCTCGCAGGGCCGGCTTATTTCGACCACGTCTCGATGGCGGCGCCCTCGCGCTCCGGCACCACGCACCTCACCATCGAAACCATTTTGCAGGGCGAGGGCTGGGATAAAGGCTGGGGCACGCTGAAGGCGGTGTCCGGCAATTTCCGCGAAGTCACCGAGCGCTCGTTCGGCGTGCCGGAAGCGGTCAATTCCGGGCAGGTCGGCTATGGCATCGTCATCGACTTCTTCGCGTTCACCTCGCAGGCCTCGGGCTTCCCGGTAAAGTTCGTCTATCCTTCGGTCACCACCATCGTGCCGGCGAATGTCGGCATCGTCGCCAATGCGCCGAACAAGGCGGGCGCCGAAGCCTTCGTCGAGTTCCTGCTGTCGCCGGCGGGCCAGACCATCCTGTTCGAGCCGGGCGTGCGCCGCCTGCCGGTCAATCCGGCGGCCTACGAAAAAGCGCCGAAGGACTATCCCAATCCCTTCAAGGATCCTCGCCTCAATTCGATGATCAAGTTCGACGTCAAGACC
>JAFKKO010000141.1 GCA_017305455.1 Hyphomicrobiales bacterium
CGGCCTCCGAACCCCTGCATAACCGACCGCCCGCACGCCGCATGACGGCGCGGAGATGGCTCCGTGCATCCTCGCCGGCCCGACCTGCGACTCGGCCGACGTGCTGTACGAAAAGACGCCGTATCCGCTGCCGGTCACGCTGGAGATCGGCGACAAGGTGCTGATCGAGGGGACTGGCGCCTATACGTCGACCTACTCGTCGGTGGCCTTCAACGGCATTCCGCCGCTGAAGACCTACCACATCTGATCGCTCCGCGATCGGACCTGAGCGCTCGGTCTCCGAACGCCTGAATAACGGATCGCCGGCACGCCGGCGGTCATCCCGTCATCATCGATCTGCTGACAACACGCGGTGGCCGCAAAGCCGCTTGCGTGGGGACTGATGTGCCATGACCGTTGTTTGGAAGTCGACCGCTGCCCTGACCCGAGACGCCGCTCCGTTCGCGATCCGCGCCGAGCGCGCCTCGGACGTCGCCGCGCGCGAAGCGCTGCTGGATGCCTGCTTTGGCGAACACCGCCATGCCCGCACCTGCCAGCGCCTGCGCGACGGCCGCGTGCCCGCCGAAGGCCTCGCCTTCTCGGCGGTGCGTGGCGGCAAGGTGGTCGGCACCGTGCGGCTCTGGCACGTCAGCGCGGGAGGCGTCCCGGCCCTGGTCCTTGGCCCGCTGGCCGTGGACGCCTCCTGCCGTTCGCTCGGCCTCGGCGCGACGCTGATGCAGCATGCGCTGGCGACCGCCACCGCGCGCGGTTACGGCGCCGTCATCCTGCGTGGCGATGCCGCCTATTACAGCCGCTTCGGCTTCACCGCCGAGAAGACCGGCGGGCTCGCTTTGCCCGGCCCGTTCGAGCCCGAGCGCCTGCTGGCGGTGGAATTGCGCGAGGGCGCGCTCGACGGCGCAGGCGGCATGATCGTCGCCACCGGCCACAAGACGCGGCGGCCGCGAACGGCCAAAACACGCGCGACCACAGCTATCGCCGCTTGATTCAGTTCATAAGGCAAGGCATGGCATTCTGGCTCCGCGTCATGCCCGGCCTTATGCCGGGCATCCACGTCCTGGAGCTCGCCAAATAGGAAGACTTGGATGGCCGGGAGAGCCTGGCCACGCCGATCGTTCCGATCATCATGCCTGCAAGGTTCAACATGCCCCGCCGTCTGATTTCAACCGGATCCCCGTTCGAGAAGATTGCCGGCTACAGCCGCGCCGTGGTCGACGGAGACTTCTGCTTTGTCGCCGGAACCACCGGCTACGATCCCCTCACCAAGAGCCTGCCCGAGGACGTGACCGAGCAGACCCGTAACTGCTTTAAGACCATCGCCATCGCGCTGAAGGATGGCGGTTTCGAAATGGCAGACATCGTGCGCGCGACCTATTACGTCACGGACGCCAAGGATTTCGATGCGGTGTTCGCTGTCTGCGGAGAAACACTCGGCGACATCCGCCCGGCCGCGACGATCATGGCGGTCTCCGCGCTCTACAAGCCGGAGATGAAGATCGAGATCGAAATTACCGCCAAGCGCCGCACCGCCTGAGCCGCCGACGTGCCAGTTTGTCGCACTCCGCGCGTTGACTTCCGCGCGGAGTGACCTACCTTAACCCTATTATGTCGAACCTGAGCCAAAATCGCCTGTTGTTGCGCGCCGGCCACCTTATCGCAGGAAGGTGACCCGGACGGACGCGCGTGTCCGTACCGGGATCTATTTTAGTTCGACTTCTTAGCTTCAAGCAGAAGCTTCAGCACAAACCGCCAACAACGTACTCCGCACCTTGGGCACCTCGTCGCCGCGAGGTGCATTCCGGCTTTTCCGTCACCCGTCGCCTCGTGACCAACCCATGGTGAAAGACATGCTCGACGATCTGCAGACCCAGCTTCCGGTCATCGCCATCAGCGCGCGCGATATCGATCGCTTGCGCCATCTGGCCGAGGCCGCAATGGAGAAATATCCCACCACCGCCGAGTTCCTCGCGCGGGAAATCGAACGCGCCGAAATCCTGCCGGCCGACCAGCCGATACGCAATGTCGTCTCCATGCAGTCCGAGGTGACGTTCCGTGACGACATCAGCGGGCAGGTCCGCACCGTGACGCTGGTCTATCCGGAGGATGCCGATGTCGGCGCCGGCAAGATCTCGGTGCTGACGCCAATCGGCTCCGCGCTGATCGGGCTGTCGCCCGGCCACACCATCGAGTTCCAGACGCCGGCCGGCGGCTGGCGCTCGCTGACCGTGGTCAAGGTGCTCGATACGCCGGTCTGATCGGCCTCCACACAAGGCGCGTCACCCCTGGTGGCGCGCCGGCACGCCTGCGTTTGCACGACGTTATAAAATACACCGAATTGAACATCTTCCGCCCCGGTCGCCCCGCTTGCCCGCAAGTGCTAGGCTTGCACGATGAACGGCGACCATCATCCCCCGCATTCGACCCACGACCATGCCCGTCACGGCCACGGCGCGCACCGTCATGGATCGCACGATCATGGCGCGCATGGTCATGCCGGCCACAGCCATGCGCCGGTGGATTTCGGCCGCGCGTTCGTCATCGGCATCGCGCTGAATACGGCGTTTGTCGCGGTCGAAGCCGGATACGGCTTTGTGTCGAATTCGACGGCGCTGCTGGCCGATGCGGGACACAATCTGTCGGACGTGCTCGGGCTGGTGGTCGCATGGATCGCCGCGGTGCTGTCGAAACGCCCGCCCACGCCGCGGCTGACCTACGGTCTGCGCAACACCTCGATCCTCGCGGCGCTGACCAACGCCGTGCTGCTCTTGATCGCGGCCGGCGCGATCCTGCTCGAAGCGATTCAGCGCCTGATCCATCCCGAACCCGTCGCGAGCAAAACGATCATCGTTGTCGCCGCGATCGGCATTGTCATCAACGGCGCAACGGCGCTGCTGTTCGCATCGGGCCGCAAGGACGATCTCAACATCCGCGGCGCTTATCTGCACATGATCGCCGATGCGGCGATTTCGCTCGGCGTGGTGCTGGCGGGTCTTGTCATCATGTTCACGGACTGGCTGTGGGTCGATCCGCTGATCAGCCTCGGCATCGTCGGCGTCATCGTTTGGGGCACCTGGGGCCTGTTGCGCGAGAGCACGGCGATGTCGCTGGCGGCGGTGCCAACAAGCATCGATCCTGCGGCGGTGCGCAGCTTCCTCGCAGCCTTGCCCGGCGTCGCCTCGATTCACGACCTGCATATCTGGCCGATGAGCACCACCGAGACCGCGCTGACCGCGCATCTCGTCACACCGGACGGTCATCCCGGCGACGTCTTCCTGATATCGGCGTGTGGCGAACTCGACCGCCGCTTCGGCATCGGCCACGCGACCTTGCAGATCGAAACCTCGGCTCTGAGGCGCTGCGCGCTCGAGCCCGGTCATGTCGTGTGACCGTCCCATGACGACGGGAAACCGCTCCAAAACGCCTTTCAGGCCTTGATTTCAGCGGCAATTTGTTCTTTTGAACACGTTGAAATCTCGTTCCGGACCGACGCGTCCACCGATTTCCTTCCTACAATCTGGAGAGTTTAGATGTCGCAAAATGCTTCGCAGGTGCTTGCCCGGATCACAGGGCCGATTGTCATGATCGGTTTCGGTTCGATCGGCAAAGGCACGCTGCCGATGATCGAGCGGCATCTGGATTACGACAAGTCGCGCATCACGGTGATCGATCCCAAGGACGAAGGCCGCAAGGCCCATTGCGAGAAGCACAATGTGCGCTTCATCCAGCAGGGCCTGACCAGGGACAATTACCGCGAACTGCTGGCTCCGCTGCTCACCGAAGGCGGCGGACAGGGCTTCTGCGTCAACGTCTCGGTCGACACCGGTTCCACCGACATCATGGAACTCTGCAACGAACTCGGCGCGCTTTATATCGATGCGGTCAACGAGCCCTGGCTCGGCTTCTACTTCGATGAGTCGAAGGGCCCGGAGGCGCGCTCCAACTACGCCCTGCGCGAGACGACGCTGGCCGCCAAGCAGGCTCGTCCCGCGGGCTCGACGACAGCCGTCTCCTGCTGTGGCGCAAACCCCGGCATGGTCTCGTTCTTCGTCAAGCAGGCTCTGATGAATATCGCTGCCGACCTCAAGCTCAATGCGCCGAAGCCGACGAGCAGAGCAGAATGGGCCGACCTGATGCGCCAGGCCGGCATCAAGGGCATTCACATCGCCGAACGCGATACCCAGCGCTCCTTGAAGCCGAGAGAGCCGGACGTCTTCGTCAACACCTGGTCGGTGGAAGGCTTCATGTCGGAAGCCGTGCAGCCGTCCGAACTCGGCTGGGGCACCCACGAACAGTGGATGCCCGAAAACGCGCACACCCATCAAGTCGGATGCGGCGCGGCGATCTATCTGATGCAGCCCGGCGCCGATACGCGCGTGCGCACCTGGTGCCCGACCCACGGCGCGCAATATGGTTTCCTCATCACCCACAACGAAGCGATCTCGATCTCCGATTACTTCACGGTGCGCGATGCGTCGGGCAAGGCCATCTATCGGCCGACCTGCCACTATGCCTATCATCCCGCGAATGACGCGGTTCTCTCGCTGCACGAAATGTTCGGCCGCGCCGGCAAGATGCAGGAGAAGCATCATATCCTCGACGAAAACGAGATCGTCGACGGCATCGACGAACTCGGCGTGCTGCTCTACGGCCACGACAACAATGCCTATTGGTACGGCTCGCAGCTCTCCATCGAGGAGACGAGAAAGCTCGCGCCCTATCAGAACGCTACCGGCTTGCAGGTAACGTCGGCGATGCTCGCGGGCATGGTGTGGGCGCTGGAAAATCCGAATGAAGGCATCGTCGAAACCGACGAGATGGATTTCGATCGGCTGCTGGAAATCCAGAAGCCCTATCTCGGACCGGTGAAAGGCTACTATACCGACTGGACACCGCTGACGGGCCGCCCCGGCCTGTTCCCGGAAGACATCGACACCAGTGACCCGTGGCAATTCAAAAACGTTCTGGTGCGCTGAAGCCACCGCAACTGCAAAGGCCAGCCGCAAGGCTGGCCTTTTTGATGAGCATTGACCTTTTCTATTTCTGCACGGGCTCGCCGATTTTCTCAGGCGGTGCGGCTGGCAAAGCCGGAGTTGCGCCGGCCTTCTGGGCGTCCGGATCGGGTCGCGCCGGTTCCGGCGCGGGCGTGGTCGGCCGCGTGCCGCCGGGCTTTGGATCGGCCGGCTTCGCCGGCTGGTTTGTCGATGGCGGCGTGCCCGAGGGTTCGACCTGTGCGGTCTGCATCGAGTCCGCCCCGAGATGCCTGACAGCCATCGCCGCAACAATAACGCCGGCCGCGATCAACATCGCTGCCAGGAAGTAATTGAGCGGAGCCCGCGCCTTGTCTGCGGTAAATCCCATCGCCCTGCCTGCCATTCATGTCCGACAGAACCAACAAGCGAGGCAGGCGAAGGTTCCGGCTGGAACCTGTATCCGCATATGCGCCTCAATCCTTGGTGCTGACGTCCCATGTCGCATGCTGCACGCCGGGCCGGCGCGCGAGATCGACGGCGACGGCATCGAGATCGGCCGCCTCCACTGAGGTGCTGACCAGCGTCACAAGAATCTCGACGGTGTTCTCGCTCCGGACGATGAGTTCAACATCGCCGACCGGATAACTGGCAGCCTCGAGCTTCTCGACAATCACGTCACGCAGGCTTGCGGCCGCGTCTGCATCCACCGTGACGACGAATTCGCACGTGCCTTCGGACTTGCGTTCGTCGAGCGGGGTGCGATTGATGGCATTGACCAGCGGCCGCAACAGCGTGTTGCCGGCAAGAACGAACACCGTCAGCGTCGCCGCCTGCGCGATCATGTCGGCACCGGCACAGCAGCCCACCGCCGCCGATCCCCACAACGTCGCCGCGGTGTTGAGGCCGCGCACGTTCATGCCGTCCTTCATGATGACGCCGGCACCGAGAAACCCGATGCCCGATACGACATAGGCAATGACGCGCACACCGCCATCGGCACCGGCCAGATGCATCGCCAGATCGACAAAGGCGGCCGCGCCGACCGCAACCAGCACGTTGGTGCGCAGCCCCGCCGTCCGCAGGCGATATTGCCGCTCGGCGCCGATCAGCGTGCCGAAGACAAAGGCTGCCGTCAGGCTTGCCAGCGTGTCGATGAAATCAAGGAGCTGAAAGGTGGCGAGAAAGCGCATGATGCAGCTATAGCGGCATCAACCCGGCCGCGCCATCCTCGCAGGCGAACGCCATCATGCTGCCCTTGGCATTCCAGGCCAGAGCGGCGACCGGCGAGCCTTCATTGCGATGCACGAGAATTTCCGCGCCGTCCTGGATTCTGACCATCAGGATCGTGCCGTCGCTGTAGCCCGCGACCAGGATCTCGTCCTTCGGATGACACGCCACCGCCGTCACCTTGGCCTGCAGCGGCGCCAGCATCGCCGGCTCCTTGCCCATCGGGCCGTCCTTGGTGTTGAACGGCCAGAGGATCACGGTATCCGCGCCCGAGGTCGCGAGCAGCTTGCTGCCGGCGCTCCATGACATCGACCGCACTCGTGACGGATAACCGGTCATGCGCATGTGCTTGCCGTCGGACAGCCGCCAGCCATGCAGCGCGGCTTCATGCATGGTCGTGACCAGAAAGCGGTTGTCGGCGCTGAAGATGACACCGAGATGCGAGCCCTTCCATTCCAGCACTTCAGGCTTCGCCGCCATGTTCGGAAACCACAGCGTCACGCCATTGTAATGCGCGATCGCGAGCCGCAGGCCTTTGGGCGCGAATGCCAGCCCGCCGACCGTCGAAGGCGCGTCGAACGATTTGATTTCGCCCTTCGGCAAACGCACACACGCCGTCTTGCCCGCCGACCATGCCACGGTGCCATCGGAATGCAGCGCGACATTGTCGATCCAGCGATGCTTGGGATCTTGCGCCAGCACCTCGACTTCGCCCGCAGCGTTGACCGCCACCACCTTGCCGTCGTCGCCGCCGGTCACCACCCGCACGCCGTCCGTGGCCGAGCACAGAATGCCGCCGCCATGCGCGGTTACTGCGGCAACATCATCAGCGGCGCGAACAAGTTGAACGGTCTCTTCACCGCTCACAAAGGCCGCGACCTCGCCGAGAAAATGTACGGCCGTGGCCGGCGCGGCCAGCGCGACCTTGCGGACGCGGTCGGTGATGGAGACGATAGAAGCGGATTCATTCAGCGACATGGCGGGGTCTTGGCAGGAAACGGTGCGGACAATCCCTCTCCCGTGCGGGAGAAAGTCATTCAGGCGGCGAGCGTCGTATTGAAGCCGTCGCGGATTTTCTGTTCGGGCAGATCGCGACCGATGAACACCAGCCGGCTCTCGCGCGGCTCATCGTCCTTCCACTTCCGCTGATGGTCGCCTTCCAGCATCATGTGAACGCCCTGGAACACATAGCGGTCGTCATCGTCCTTGAACGCCAGAATGCCCTTGGAGCGCAGAATCTTCTGTCCTTCACTGGCGACCAGTTCCTGCAGCCACGGCATGAATTTCATCGGATCGATCGGCTTGTCGGTGCGCAGCGACAGCGATTGCATATCCTCGTCGTGATAATGCTTCAGACCATGGCCATGCCCGTGCCCGTGATCATGGTGGTGATGATCATGATCGTGATGATGGTCGTGGCCGCAGCCGCAGTCCGGACTATGTTCGTGATCATGGTCGTGGTGGTGATGCTCGTCCTCGCTCTCGAGGAACGCCGGCTCGATCTCCAGAATGCGGTCGAGATCGAACGCGCCGCGCTCCAGCACATCCTTCAGCGCCACCTTGCAGCGCTCCGTCCGGTGCAGCTTGGCGTAGGGATTGATGGCGCGGATACGGCCTTCCACTTCGGCGAGTTCGTCCCTGGAGACCAGATCGGTCTTGTTCAGCACGATCACATCGGCGAACGCGATCTGGTTTTTGGCCTCCGGCGCGTCCTTCAACCGCTCGCTCAGCCATTTGGCGTCGGCCACGGTGACCACGGCATCGAGCGCGGTCTTCTCGCGAACATCGTCGTCGACAAAGAAGGTCTGGGCGACCGGCGCCGGATCGGCAAGGCCGGTGGTTTCCAGAATGATGGCGTCGAACCTGCCCTTGCGCTTCATCAGGCCTTCGAGGATGCGGACCAGATCGCCGCGCACGGTGCAGCAGATGCAGCCATTGTTCATCTCGAACACTTCTTCGTCCGCGCCGATGATCAGGTCGTTGTCGATGCCGATCTCGCCGAATTCGTTGACGATCACGGCGTATTTCTTGCCGTGGTTCTCCGACAGGATGCGATTCAGCAGCGTGGTCTTACCGGCGCCGAGATAGCCGGTCAGCACGGTCACGGGGATTTTCTGGGCAGCAGGTTCGGACATGATCACTCCAGACACGAAAATAAGCGCACTTGGCGGCAGGTGGCCCGGCCTCACTCGGATAGCGCGCTGGTCAGAGCCTTTATATTGTGCCGGACCATGGCAATGTAAGTGGGTGCATCGCCGTTTTCCGCCGTCAGACCGTCGGAATACAACGTCCCGCCGATCTTGACCCCGGTCTCGGCCGCGATCCGGCGCATCATCCGGGGATCGGTAATATTTTCGAGAAATACCGCCGGAATTTTCTGCTTTTTGATCTGCCGGATGATCGTTGCGATATCGCGGGCGCTGGGCTCGGCGTCGGTGGAAACACCCTGCGGGGCGATAAATTCGATGCCATAGGCCGCGGCGAAGTAGCCGAAGGCGTCATGGGTCGAGATCACATGACGTCGCTCGGGCGGAATTTTGCCGACGGCCTCACGAATATCCCGGTCGAGAGCATCGAGCCGGGCGAGATAGGCCTCGGTGTTGGCGCGATAGCCCGCCGCCCCGTCAGGGTCAGCCGCGATCAGCGCATCGCGGATGTTGGCGACATAGATTTTGGCGTTGGCGACCGCCTGCCAGGCATGCGGATCGGCCTCATCGCCGTGGTCATGCCCGTGACCGTCCTCGGGAGCCTTGCGCGCGGTGATGCCACGGGTGGCGACAACAACCGTCGCCTTGCTTTTCGATGAGGCGACCAGACGCGGCAACCAGCCTTCGAGGCCGAGGCCGTTGACGATCACCAGTTTCGCCGCCGCGATCTTGCGGGCGTCAGCAGGCGTCGGCGTGTAAACATGGGTGTCGCTGTCGGGGCCGACCAGCGCCGTGACATCGACGCGGTCGCCGCCGACGTTCTTGGCGAAATCGCCCAGGATGGAGAAGGTCGCAACCACCCCGACCTTGTCCTGCGCCGCGACCGGCGAGACAAACGCGGCGAGCGCAAGCAAGGCCAGCAGACGCACCAGATGCCGCATCACCGCCCTCCTCACGCTTCCAGATGGCGGCCCGGAAACACCTGCCGCAGCAGGCCGCCCACCGGTCCGAAGATGATCGAGACAATATAAAAGCCGGCGGCAACAAGAATGATCGCAGGGCCGGACGGCACCCTGGTCTGAAACGACAGGATCAGCCCGAGGTAGCCCGACAGTGTCGCAATCGCCACCGCGATCACAATCATGCCGGTGATATCGCGCGACCAGAACCGGGCAATACCCGCAGGCAGGATCATCAGGCCCACCGCCAGCAGGGTGCCGAGCGCCTGGAAGCCGTTGACCAGATTGACCACCACCAGCGCCAGAAAGATGAGATGCGCCGGCGCACCGGCGCGACTGACCGTTCGCAGATAAAGCGGATCGACGCATTCGATCACCAGCGGGCGATAGATCAGCGCCAGCAGCACCAGCGTCAGCGTGGCGTTGAAGGCGATCACCATCAGCGTCGCGTCATCCATCGCCAGGATGTTGCCGAACAGCACATGCAGCAAATCGATATTGGTGCCGCGGATCGAGACGATGGTGACGCCAAGCGCCAGCGAGGCCAGATAGAAGGTCGCGAGCGATGCGTCCTCCTTGATCTCGGTGGTGCGCGAGACCACACCGGCCAGGATCGCCACCGCGAAGCCCGC
Source organism: Hyphomicrobiales bacterium (assembly GCA_017305455.1). Classification (GTDB taxonomy): domain Bacteria; phylum Pseudomonadota; class Alphaproteobacteria; order Rhizobiales; family Xanthobacteraceae; genus Afipia. The sequence goes on from JAFKKO010000141.1 coordinate 9,933, forward strand.
GATCAGCCCGCCGAAGGTCATGGCGAACAGATTAAGCCCCGACAGCAGAAAGCCGATCGCAGCGCCGGGCAGGATGGCATGCGCCATCGCGTCGCCGACCAGGCTCATCCGCCGCAGCATCAGGAACACGCCGATCGGCCCGCCCCCCAGCGCCAGCGCAAACACGCCGGCTAGCGCGCGGCGCATAAAACCAAAATCGGCGAACGGGGCGATCAGCGCGTCGTACAGCATCTGCGTCACGCCGCCCGTGAGGGAGCTTGCTCGCTGCAGGGTTCGGCCGCGTCGTCGAACGCCTCGCACATCCGCCGCGCCGTCCGCATGTTGTCGGCGGTAAGGACCTCCGCCGTCGGTCCCCAGGCCACCAGCGAGCGCGCCAGCAGCAGTGTCTGCGGAAAATGCGCCTGCACCATTTCCATGTCATGCAGCGCGGCCAGCACGGTGCGGCCCTCGGCGTGCCAGCGCTCGACCAGCGCCACCAGATCGGCGGCCGTGCTGGCGTCGATGGCGTTGAACGGTTCGTCGAGCACGATCACCCGCGCGTCCTGCAGCAGCACCCGCGCGAACAGCATGCGCTGCATCTGCCCGCCCGACAGCGTTCCGATGGTCCGGTTCTCGAAACCGTTGAGCCCCACCGCGGCGAGCGCTTCGAGAATCATGCCGCGCTCGCGGCGTTTGAGGCCGCCAAACAACCCGGCGCGCCGCCACAAACCGGTAGAGACGAAGTCGAACACTGAAATCGGAAAGCTGCGATCAATCTCGGCGGTCTGCGGCAGATAGGCGATATCGCGAATATCGATGCCGCCGCGATCGATGGTGCCCGCCAGCGGCTTGAGAATGCCGACAAGACCGCGCAGCAGCGTCGACTTGCCGGCGCCGTTGGGACCGATCACGGCGATCAGCGCGCCTTCATTCACGTTACCCGACAGATGATGCACCGCGGGGTGGCGATCATAACCGAGAGTGACGTCACGGAACTGCAGTTGCGCGGCCATGTCTATCTCATTGCCAGCAAAAAGAACGCCCACATCACCACGCTGATCGCTAGCGCCACCACAAGGCGCCCGGGCAGCGCCATGCGCAGGATCGACCATCCCACCTTCTGGGCGGGATGCGGCGCCGCCGGCCCGTGGTGGTGATGACCATGGTCATGGGAATGCGCATGAGAATGCAGGGAGGCCATCGTGGGGTCCTGAAAGAACGGCCGGGCGTCAGCCCCAGCCGTCAACCTTACGTTATATTATAACATAAACCTCGTCCAGATTAGAAAAATTCGTTTTAAATCAATATGATAGCCTAACTGAAATGGCGCACCAGCGCCAAGCCGGCGACCAGCCCCAGGACCGCGAGCATCACTGAGGCCAAGACGTAAAAGGCGGCGAGAGCGAGTTCACCGCGCTCATAAAGCAGCACGGCGTCCAGCGAGAAGGCGGAGAACGTGGTGTAGCCGCCCAGCACGCCGGTCATGATGAACAGCCGCCAGGGCTGCGCCGCATCGCCCTTGAAGGCGAGATAGCCCGCAATCAGTCCCATCACCAGCGAACCGGTGATGTTGATGACAAACGTGCCATATGGGAAATGAGTGCCGCAGGCCCGCGCGCAGCCGACATTGATAGCGTGGCGCAGCGAGGCCCCCAGGCCGCCACCTATAAAAACCAGCAGATAGTTCATCGCATTCCCCGAAGCCGCTCCACCCGCGTTGTTTTGCCGCAAGTGTGGCGATGCGACAAGCCGATACATCGCTGCCCGCAAGGAAAAGGCGGCGCTTACGCGCCGCCTTGCTGAAATCACCTGCGATATCCGGCCGAGCGATCAGACGCCCGCCTTGGAATACATCTCCTCGACGTAGTCCCAGTTCACCAGATTCTCGATGAAGGCCTTGAGGTAATCGGGACGACGGTTGCGATAGTCGATGTAATAGGAGTGCTCCCACACATCGACGCCGAGGATCGGCGTCGCGCCATGAACCAGCGGGTTCTCGCCGTTCGGCGTCTTGGAAACTTCCAGCTTGCCGTTCTTGACTGCAAGCCAGGCCCAGCCGGAGCCGAACTGGCCGGCGCCCGCCGCGGCGAAATCGGTCTTGAACTTCTCGAAGCCGCCGAGATCCTCGTCGATCTTCTTGGCGATCTTGCCCGGCAGCTTGCTGCCGCCGCCGTTCGGCTTCATCCACTTCCAGAAATGGATGTGGTTGTAGTGCTGGGCGGCGTTGTTGAACAGGCCGGCGTTCTTGCCGAACGAGCCCTTCACGATCTCCTCAAGGGACTTGCCCTCGAACTCAGTGCCTTTCAGCAGATTGTTGCCGTTGGTGACATAGGCCTGATGGTGTTTGTCGTGATGATACTCAAGCGTTTCCTTCGACATATGAGGCTGCAGAGCATCATAGGCGTAAGGCAAGTCCGGAAGAGTGAAGGTCATGGGGGTACATCCGCAAATGATGGGAGAGAACAACTTAACGCGCGGAACTATATAAGGTTTCGCCGCAAGGAAACAGGCTGCAATGGACCATCTTGATGCCGTGCAGCATGGATGCCCTGCATCGGCGTTACGACCGATTTCCACGCATTTCGCCACACAGTTATAAGGCCTTGGCCGCAATTTGCCAAAAGGCGCGGCGGACGCAGGAATTTCCAATCATCCAGCACGCCGCAGGCGAATTCTCCAGAGCAGGCAAAAGACGGCGCATCTCGGCTCCCTTTTGCCAGCGCCAGCAACGATCTTGTCAACGCAGCAAACCACAGGCGAACGGCCGCGCGCCGTTCGACACGCTCAAGCTGCGCTGTTAGCGCGACTGTGATTTGGCTGTTCGTCCTCGGCTGCTTATGACCTTGAAAGCCTGGGAGCAAACACATGCCGACATCGTCACTGACGCTTTATGGATCGCCGAAATCGGGCCACTCGCACCGCGCCGAATTGATGCTGCGGATGCTCGGTCTGCCTTACGCCTACGTCCCGATGACGCCGGACGATCGGACAACCGAAGCCTTCCGCAAGTTGAACCCGCTGGGTCAGGTCCCGGTGCTGAAGGACGGCGACACCATCATCGCCGACAGCACCGCGATCCTGGTCTATCTCGCAAGGCGCTATGCGCCGAACAGTCACTGGCTGCCGGACGACGCGGTGACGGCCGCGCAAATCCAGCGCTGGCTGTCGCTCGCTTCCGGCGAGCTTTACAACGGCCCGAATGCCGCACGCCTGATGGCGGTGTTCGGGCGCCCCGGCAATCCGGAGACCATCAAGGCGGTCTCGGCCCGCCTGCTCAATTTCATGGAAGGTCATCTGCAGGGGCGCAAATATCTTGTCGGCGACAACGCCACCATCGCCGATCTGGCGTGTTACGCCTATGTCGCGCACGCTCCGGAAGGCGGCATCGACCTGCAGCCTTACCCTTCGGTCCGCGCCTGGCTGAAAGCGGTCGAGGCGCTGCCGAACTTCAAGCCGATGCCCGCATCGCCGCTGCCGCAATCCGCCTGAATTGATTTCATAAAAGAACGGGACGCACGACATCGTGCGTCCCGAAGTCTCTCCCGGAGAGATCAGTTGTACTTGATGTAAGCGCTTTTCAGACTGGTGTAGAACCCGATGGTGTCGTCGCCGACCTCGCGCGGCCCGTGACTCGAGTGCTTGTGACCGCCGAACGGGAAATGCGAGAAGCCGCCCAGTGTCGGACGATTGATGTGGACCATGCCGGCCTCGATCTTGTCGATATAATTGAACGCACGACTGAGATCGCGGGTGAAGATCGAGCTGGTGAGGCCGTATTCCACATTGTTCGCGGTGCCCATCGCCTCGGAGAAGTCACTCACCCGCATCAAGGCGAGCACCGGCCCGAACACCTCCTCGCGGCCGATCTCGTGCTTGGGCGTGATGCCGTCGATCACGGTCGGCGCGTAGAAATGGCCATGATCCATGCCGGCGGGCCGCGCGCCGCCGGTCAGCACCTTGCCGCCTTCGGCGCGGGCGCGGGTCACGAACGCATCGACATCGCGCAGCCGCGTTGAATCGATCAACGGTCCCATGTTGACCGTCGGGTCGATGCCGGCACCGACCTTGATGTTTTTGAAGCGGTCGACCAGACGCGCGGTGAATTCATCGGCCACCTTCTCCTCGACCACGACACGGCTGACGCAGGTGCAGCGCTGGCCCGAGACATCGAGCGATGAGGTGACGCAGCTATCGACCGCCAGATCGAGATCGGCATCGCCGAGAATGACCTGCGGATTCTTGCCGCCCATCTCGAGCTGGGTCTTGGCCATGCGCTTGGCCGCCTGGGCATTGATCGCCATGCCGACCTTGGTCGATCCGGTGAACGAAATACCGACCACCATCGGGTTGTTGACCAGTTGCTCGCCGACCGCCGGGCCGCCATGAACCAGCGCGATAGCTTCGCGCGGCATGCCGGCTTCCAGAAAAACATCGACCACGCGCGCGGCGGTGGCCGGCGTGAAGGGCGACGGCTTGAACACGATCGGGCAACCGCAGACGAACGCCGGCGCGATCTTCCAGCAGGGAATCGCGAACGGAATATTCCACGGACTGATGAGCGCGACGCTGCCGATCGGCTGGCGCGTGGTGTAGCAGAACACATCCGGCATTTCGCTCGGCAGCGTCTGGCCGCCCAGCCGACGCCCCATGCCGGAGACATACTCCATGATATCGATGGCGCGCTTGATCTCCGCATAGGATTCGGCGATCGGCTTGCCCTGCTCGCGGGTGATCAGGCGTGCGATGTTGTCGCGATCGGATTCGACGATCTGCGCGGCGCGCAGCACGATCTTGCCGCGCTCGGGCGGCGTCATGCGACGCCATTTCTCGGCGCCGAGCGTCACCGCCTCGATCGCCCGCCTCGCCGTCTCGGCCGAGGAATCCGGCGAGAGCGCGACAAGGTCGCTCTGGTTGGCTGGATTGAGACGGCGGACCTCCTTGTCCTCGTGGGATTCCCACTTGCCGGCGACGAAATTCGCGACCTGAATCGTCGCATCCTTGGTTTGCAATCGTGTCTGGGTTTGCGTGTTCAACTGCGTTTCTCCTTGAAATTGTGCGGCGAGCGCTGAGGCGCTCGCCGTCTTTCTTGTTGTGTGATGGCCTGCTCAGTCCGGCAGGCCCTTGCCCTTGGTCTCGATCGCCCACGGCAGCACCAAGATGCCGATGCCGAAGGCAAAGGCGGTCACTGCCACCGGATAACCGAGCGTGCCGGTCTGGCTCACCGCCCAGCCGAGCGCGAAGTTGACGCCGGCGCCGATGAAGCGGCCGAACGAAATCGCCCAGGCAAACGCCGTGGCGCGGATCGTGGTCGGGTACTGTTCGGGGATCCAGATGCTGTAGATCGCGAAGTTGCCGCCGAAATAGCCGACAGAGGCCATCGCGACGATGAACGGGATCAGCGAGTTTTGCTGGTAGAACAGATAGCCGAACGCCGCCAGGATCGAGATCATCATGCCGAGGAAGAACAGCCCCGTTGTCTTGCGACGACCCAGCCATTCCGCGAACAGCGGCAGCGTCAGACATCCCAAGATCGTCATGAACGAGAACAGCATGCTGGAATAGGACACCAGTTGCGGAATGTCCTTGCCGGTGTAGCCGGCCTTGGTCGCAAGCTGTGTCAACGCCGCCGGCGCATAGACCGCACCGGCCCATAGACCGATGATCGAGCAGGTCAGCAGCGTGGTGAGAACAATCGTGCGCTGGCGGAATTCACCGCTGAAGATCTCACGCAGCGGCTTGCCCTTCTTGGCCTCGACTTCCTTCTTCTCCCATTTGTTCGGCTCGCGAATCATCAGGCGCACGGCGAGCGCGATCGCGACCGGAGCCAGACCGCACAGGAACATCGCGCGCCAGCCGTAATGCGCGCCGACCGTGAAGTTCAGCGCGGACGCGATGAAGAAGCCGACATAGTAGCCGGTCTGCAGATAGCCGCCCGCCTTGGCGCGGCGATCCTCCGGCCAGATTTCGGCGATGAAGGTGCCGGCCAGCGCCCACTCGCCGCCGACGCCGATGCCGGCGAGGAAGCGGAACACCGCGAGTTGGTAGACATCCTGCGCGAATGCGGCAGCGCCCGTGAACACCGAATAAACGACGATCGTCAGCGCGAGCGTCTTGGCGCGGCCCCATTTGTCACCGAGCGGCCCCCAGATGAACGCCATGCCCCATCCGATCAGGAACAGCGCGAACATCATCGATCCGGCGAATGCGATGTTCGGCGCGGTCGCCTCGAAGCCGGACGCCGGCAGCAGTTCACGCATCGACGGCACGAACACCAGGGCGAAGATGAACGAATCGACGCCGTCCATCACCCAGCCGAGCCAGCAGCCAAAGAATCCGATGTAGTGTTGTTTGTTCAGTCGCGATTTCGGTTTCGCGATCCCGTTTGCTTCCGCAATGACCGTCATGGTCTGTTTCCCCCTCCAAGAAGATGCAGAAGCTAAACAGGCAATCCGATAGTCTAGTATTCGGCATTTTCGCACCCGCTGGTGTGTTTGTGGCGCAGCGGCCGCGCGCGAACGCACTCATGCGGCCGCTTGTGCGGCAGCATCAATTCGCGCGCGATCGATGACGGTCGCAAAGTGCGCGGATAGCCGTAAATTATAGGCCAGATCGATTTTCGGACATCGCGCATCGCGATCTTGCGAGCACAAGCAAAATCTTCTGCGGTCCGCCATGCGAACCGCAGTCCGATGATCCCGTCGCATCTTGAGCGATGCGACAATATGACCTTCACGCGCTCAATGCGCTTCGTGCGGCCGAAGCGTCTCGGTCGAAACGATATGCTTGTCGAGCCGCAGTTCGTCATGCGACATGCCGAGCGCGAGGCCGACAAGCTGCGGCAGATGCAGCACCGGCATATCGAACTTCCTGCCCGCGTCCTTCTCGATTTCCTTCTGGAAGCTGTCCAGCACGGTGTGGCAAAGCGGACATGGCGTCACCATCGCATCGGCGCCATTGGTCTTGGCCGACTGAATGTGCTGGCCGGTCAGCTTGATCGAGATACGCTCGTCATGCGCGGCGGTATGGAAGCCGCAGCATTCGGTGCGGCCGCTATAGTCCACCGGCTTGCAGCCCAGCAGCTCGGACAATTGCTCGAGCGAGCGGTTGTTGCGGGAATCAATGAAGCCATATTTGCCCGGCGGGCGGGTGATGTGACAGCCGTAGAACGCCGCAACCGACATCCCGGTCAGCGGATTGACCACCAGATGGCGCAAGCGCTCCGCGCCGATATCCTCGAACAGCACCCACAGGAAATGGGTGACGCGCGTGGTGCCCTTGTATTCGAGCCCTTCCTCGGCAAGGCGCTCATTAACCTGACGGGCGAGATAGGGATCTTCCGTGAAGGTGGCCTGCGCGTCGATCAGGTTGAGCGTGCAGGTGTTGCAGACCGTCATCAGCGGCAGGCCGTCGCGCTCCGCCAGCGCCAGGATCCGCACATTGAGCGCGAGGAAGCCGACGGGGTCGATCGCGCGGATCTCGCGCGCGCCGGTGCAGGTCGCCGATTCGAGTTCGGTCAATTCGAGATCAAGCGCCACCGCGACCTTGCGCATCGCGACGTTGAGTTCCTTGCACGTGCTCTTGGCGGAGCATCCGGGATAATAGGCAAACTTCATGAGACAGACCTTGATTTGCCGAGCAGACGCGCGGCCGCTTTTGCCGCCGCCGTCGGTTTCCGGAGCAGGGTTTTGATCGGGTCGATCTTGCCGCGCAGCAGAAGCCGCAGCGCCCGACCGACTTGCAGCAGCACCTTCGGCCCCTGCACGCGCAGCACGAGCTCGCTGGGGTCGATCCGCCCGCGCGCCGCGATGATGGCGCGGAACGCCATGGAATGCTTCGCGGCATGCGGCACCAGTTCAGCGGTCTTCGCCTTCAGCGGCTCGATCACCCGCGTCACGATCGGGATTTTCGCCGGGCAGACCTCTTCGCATTTGTAGCAGGACAGACAATTGAAGATGCCGGCATGCTCCAGCGCCCGCGCCACCTTGGCCGGATCGTTGCGCGCATCGAGCGCGGTCTGCGCGAGTTGCACCAGCGGCGCAGGGCCGGCGAAATCCGTAAGATCACCGAGGCCGATCACGGGACAGGCCGAGAAGCAGGACATGCAACTGATGCAATCGAGCGCCTTCGAGGCGTTCTTCATGTCCTTGTGCGACAGCGGCTCCGGAAAACCGGAATAGGTTGCGGGCCGCTCCAGCCAGGGCTCGAATCCGGCAACGCGGTCCTCATAGGGGCGGCGATCCACCACAAGGTCGCGAATTACCGGAAGGTTGCGCAGCGGCTCGATGGTCATGTCCGGCTCGACCGCTTCCCAGCAGGCCAGCACTTCACGGCCATTCATCCGCACCGCACAGGTGCCGCACATCTTGGTGCCGCACAGCCAGCGATAGGCAAGATCAGTGGCAAAGTTCTCGGCGATATAGTTGAGGGCGTCGAGCACGCGCATCGCGGTGTCATAGGGAACGACAAAGCTCTCGAAACGGGGCGTCCCTGTTTCGCCAGCATCGTAGCGCCGCACCCGCACGCGAACAGGATCGCCCGACTTCAGCCGCGCGTTGCGCGCCAGAAGCCCGTCCGCGTTCTCCACCTTGCCGATACTGCGTGCATCGACCTGCACGTTCATTGTCCGCCCCCCGGAATTCTGGCGATCCAACCTGCGCTCACCATGGCACGTCCATATTGGCGCGCCGCGCGAAGTCCGGCTGGAAGAACGGCAGATCGTACGGCACCTGCTCGAAGCGGAAGCCGTTGTCGGTCTTGATCATGATGTTGGCCGCCAGCCAGTTGTCGTTGTCGGTCTCGGGAAAATCAGTCCGCATGAACGGGCCGCGACTCTCGCGGCGCTCGATCGAGGAATGCACGATCAGTTCGGCGACATCGACCATGTTGTGAACATCGATGGCGTCCACCCATTCGTAGTTGGCGACGCGGGTATGGTTCTTCACCCGCATGTTCGGCAGCACGGCGGTCCGGATGCGGTCGAGATCCTCCAGCGCGCCAGTAAGACTCGCATGGTTCTTTTCGACGCCGGCCTTCTCCCACATCACCCGGCGGATCTCTTCCTTGACCTGAACCGGCGCAAGCCCCTCGCCGTCGCTCGCCAGCAGCGCATCGATCCGGCGGCGCTCGAGCTCGACTTGCTCATCCGGCAATATCCCCGGTTGCAGCCCGCCGATCTCGGCGGCGAGGCCGTCAGCAACGCATTTGCCGTCGAAGGTGACCAGCGCGATCAGGCCGTTGCTGTGGCCGCCGACGCCCCCGGCAACATAAAGACCCGGCACCGACGAGCGCATGTTCGCCGTATCGACCAGAATGCCGCCCTGCCGATAATGCGCGGTCACTGCGGTCTCGATCGGCCCTTGCCGCGGATCGCGCCCGAGCTGATAGAACGGCTTGCCGTAAGTGGTGTAGGCATCGATCTCCTTGGGATCGACATGATCGAAGCCGGCGAAATAACCGCCATCGAAACGCGCCTTGCCGGCGTGCACCTGCTTCACCAGCCGCTTGAGCTGTACGGTGTAGGGTCCGAACGCCATCGGATCGTCGACCTGCTGGTTGAAGAATTCCTCACCAACGGAGTTCACCATCCGCGCCGAGTGCTCCGAGCCGAGCACCGGATTGGGATAGATCTGCACGCGCTGCCAGGTCGGCGGATGCGCGACATCGTTGGTGTGCCACCACTGCATCTCGAGATTGACGAGGCTTGCACCCGCCCGCCACGCCATCGCGAGACCGTCGCCCGACATCTCGCGCGTGCCGGTGGAGCGCTTGTGCAGGCGGTCGGAATAGCCGGTGGCGAGCACCACGGCGCGCGCCAGCACCACGGCATATTCGCCGGTCAGGCAATTCACCGTGAAGACGCCGCAGATACTGCCATCCTCGCGGCGCAGCAGGGAGGTGACGATGGTCTCTTCCAGCCGGCGGATGCCGGCCTTGATCACCTGCTTGCGCCGCAGATCCATGAACGGCACGCCGGAATTGCCCTGCACATTGGCGGCGACGCTTCTGATCTTGCCGGGACTGACCACCACATTGCCGTCGTCATCGCGGCGGAAATAAAGGCCGGCTTCTTCAAGCTCGGGATAGTAGACGCTCTCGATCCACTGGCCGCAGCGCTTCGCCCAGTTCTGATCGATCAGATACTGGTTGTGATATTTGATGAGAAACTCGGCGGTGTTGCGCGCCTGTTCCGGCGTGTTACCGAGCAGCCCGCCGCCAAGCACCAGATTTCCGGCGAACAGCGAGGCACCGCTTTTGCCGACGAGCCCCTTGCAGACGATGATTGTGTCGATGTGCTTCCTGGTCAGCTCGAGCGCTGCATAGCAGCCCGCCGCTCCGCCTCCCACCACGACCACATCGGTTGTCAGTATCCGCATGAATCCGTCTTTTGTCGCGTGCGAGACAAGGCACAGGCCGAAACGTAACTTGGCATGCCACTCTTCGCATTTAGGCGTTTTTGCACCCACCAGTGCTTGCCTGCGGCGCGGTTGTCCCGATCGCGGCATCCATCGGCATGGCGGAACACGGCGATTGACGCCGCCAATTCGATCACGGCAATATTCATTCTAATTCCAAATTGCACGGACGCTCCGTGCCGCACGGAGATCGGGATGCCGCAACTGGCCAGACTCGCATGGGACGATCTGCGCGTCGTCCTCGAGGTGGCCCGGCAAGGCAGCATCTACGCCGCGGCGAAGATCATGAAGGTCGACCATTCGACGGTGACAAGGCGGATCGCCCATGTCGAACTGATCCTGGAGCGGCGGCTGTTCGACCGCTCCAATCGCGGCATCACACCCCGGCCGGAAACCGAGCATCTGCTCGAACATATCCGCTCGATGGAAATGCATGCGGCCGCCATGCATGAGGAACTGGAGCGAAACGTCGCAACCCAGGTCCGCGCCATCCGCGTCGCCACCATGGAAGGGCTGGCGAGCGGCTATCTCGCGCGCCGAATTCAGGAGATCACGCTGGACGAGCCCGGCATCCGGATCGAACTGTTCAGCAACCCGCATATCGTCGATCTCTTGAAGAAAGAGACCGACATCTTCCTGAGCTTCTTCGACCCGATGATCCCCGGCCTGATCAGCGAACAAATCGGCGAGACCGCGATCTATCTCTATGGCTCGGCGCGTTATCAGGCGCTGCACGGCCTGCCCGGCTCGCGCGAGGAGCTCGGCGCGCACCGCTATGTCGGTTACATTCCGGAAATGGTGTCGATTGAATCCGTCCGCTGGCTGGATCAGCTCGTGCCCAACGCGCATCTGGCGTTTTGCAGCAACAGCGTGATCGCCCAGCGCAACGCGGCGATCGCGGGCGCCGGCCTTGCCGTGCTTCCGACTTTTGTCGGCGATGAGACTGGCGCGCTGTTTCGGGTGTTGCCGGACCAGATCCGCAGCCTGCGGCCGGTCTGGATGTCGGTCGCACGCGACCAGCATGTGCTGAAAACCATCAGCCGCTCGGCCAAGGCGATTGCCCGCATCTTCGCGGCCGATAGGCCGTTCCTGCTCGGCGACTCGCCATGGATCGAGCGGCCGGCGCCGTCCGCTTCCGTCAAGGCGTAGAGCGCGGCGCGGACCATCGCCGTTGAGGTCGATGGTCCGCGCCGCGCCATGCATCAAACCGGCATCGCCGACAAATTGTGGCGGACCGGCATGTTCTTCAACAGATCTTCCTTCGGAATCCGCTTCTGCAGCGTCAGCTTGCCGTTGACGACCCGGCTGATGTAGCAATCGATGACGCCGGCATGATCTTCCTTGCGGATGATCTTGTCGCCCTGCGGATGGCCGATGGAATTCTTCATCTCCATGCCTTCAAGCGCCTCGATCACGCCCTGGATGTCCTTGCGGGTCTTGTAGCCCGACTTCTCGATCGCCTGCTTGATCGCGAAGATATCCTCCCACGCCTGCCAGCAATGGCTCTTGTCCATCACCGCGGTGCCGCCGACTTGACGCGCATCGACGTCATCGATCTGCAGACGCTTGTTGAACTCCTTGTGGTACTCGTCGTTCTTCGAGCTCAGCATGCGCGGGAAGTTCTCGAAGAAGTAGACGCCCTCAGCCGCACCCTGGATGTCGTCCGGCGCGATCGACTCGATGCTGGCCGACGAGGAGAACATCTTCATCTTCTTGTCGAGGCCCATGCTCTTAGCCTGGGTATAAAAACCGAGCGACAGGGAGCCGATGAAGGCCGGCAGCAGCACTTCGGTGTCGGCGGAGATCTGCGCCAGATACGGCACGAAATCCTTGGTATCGAGCGGCACCGCGATGCTGTTGAGAATCTTGCCGCCTGCCTTCTCGATGAAATGACGCGATTCCTGATTGGTGCTCTGACCCCAGGCGTAATCGGCGTAAATGATCGTCCATACCTTGCCGAAATTCTCGACACACCAGGGCATGCTCGCCGCCGCGATCGAATAGGTGTCGGTGCCGGTGCGGAACGAATAGCGCGTCCCCTTGGCGCCGGTCGCCTCCGTCGCTTCGCCGGTGGAGAAGTAGATGGTCTTGAGTTCGGATGCGATCGGGATCGCCGCCAGCATCACCCCGGAATGCACCGAGCCGATGACGAATTCGGCATTGGCGCGCTGGATCAGGTTGCGCAGCTTGCGCGCGCCGCTGGCCGGATTCGACTCGGTGTCCTCGGTCGCGAGCTCGACCTTGCGCCCGGCGATGCCGCCGCCCTGATTGATGACGTCAACCGCGGCGCGGGCGCATTTGTCATGCCAGACGCCCCATGACGAGATCACGCCGGTGAGGTCGCAATGATGGCCGATCACGATCGGCCCGGAAGCCTGCGCGAACGCATCCTTCATGATGGTGAGGTTTGCCGTGCCAGCCGCCGCGCCGCCTGCGAGCGCACATTCGAGGAAGCTGCGGCGCGAAATTTTCTTGGCCATGATCTTCTCTCCTTGAGTGAGATTAACGGGACAGACCGAGATAGCGATGCACGATCGCGGTCTGCGATTTCAGTTCCTGCGAAGTTCCGGAATAGACCACGGTGCCCTTTTCCATCAGGAACACGCGCGGACAGAGCTTGAGCGCAGTCTCGACATTCTGCTCCACCAGCAGGATCGACACGCCGCTCTGGTTGATGCGGTAGATCTCACGCCGGATCTGCGAGACCAGCAGCGGCATGATGCCTTCGGTCGGCTCGTCGAGAATGATCAGCTTCGGACGCATCATCAGGCAGCGGGCGATGGCCAGCATCTGCTGCTCGCCGCCGGACAGCGTGTTGCCGGCCTGCTTGACGCGCTCCTTGAGGCGCGGAAAGCAGTTGAACATATACTCTTCCTGCTCGGGGTCGCGCTTGCCGGGAAGTCCGATGCACAGATTCTCCATCACCGACAGATTGGGGAAGATGCCGCGGCCCTGCGGGACATAACCGATGCCGGTGCGCGGCACCTTGTGCGCCGGGATGCCGGAGAGATCGACGCCGTCGAAAGCGATCGAGCCGCTGCTCTTGGGCGCCAGCCCCATGATGGCGCGCAGCGTGGTGGTTTTGCCGACGCCGTTGCGGCCGAGCAGCGCGGCGGATTCGCCCGGCTGGATGTCGAGATTCACGCCCTGAAGGATGTGAAGCTTGCCGATGTGAACATGGACATTGCTAAGATTAAGCATGGGCGGCCTCTTCGAGGTAATCTTCGTCCTCGGGGCGGCCCAGATAGGCTTCGCGCACCTGTTCGTTGTTGGAGATATCCTGCGGGCTGCCAGTGGCCAGAATGGCGCCTTGTGCCAGCACGGTGATGTCCTCGGCAAGGCCGAACACCACCTCCATGTCGTGTTCGATGATGATGATATCCACCTTGCGCGCCAGTTCGCGAATCTTTGCCACGGCGCGCTCGGTCTCGGCCGGACTCATGCCGCAGATCGGCTCGTCGAGCAGCAACAGGCGCGGCTCGGAGATCAGCGCCATGCCGATTTCGAGCATCGCCACGTCACCATAGGACAGCGTTCCGGCAATCCGCTTGGCGAGCGCAGTCATGCCGATCTCTTCGAGAATCTGATCGACCCGCTCGCTGGTTTCTTTATCGTTGATCGCCGAGCGGAACGGATGCAGGAAGCGCTGCGCCGACTGCCGCGTGACCCAGAGGTTCTCCATCACGCTGAGCTGGTTGAAGACGCTCTTGATCTGCATGGTCCGCTTGATGCCGAGTCGGCTGATTTCATGCGGGCGCAGGCCGGTGATATCGCGCTCGCGGAAGTACACCCGGCCGCTGTCGGCCTTGAGCAGGCCGGAGATCAGATTGAACAGCGTGGTCTTGCCAGCCCCGTTCGGACCGATGATCGCCTGCAGGCGGCCGCTCGGCAGGCTGAGGGTGAGATTGTCGGTCGCCGTCAGACCGCCGAAGGTCTTGGTCAGCTTCTCGGTGCGCAGGATCGGCTCGCTCATGATTCCACCCGCAGCTTGGCAGGGGCGGCCTGATCGGCCGGGCGCGTCAGCAAACGGTCGATCGCGTCGCGCCACAATCCAACCAGCCCTTTCGGCGCGAGGATCACGACCAGGATCGCCATCACGCCGACGATCAGCGAATGATGTTCCCAATGGGTCGAGACCACTTCGCGAATGATGATGAACAGCGTGGTGCCGACGATCGGGCCGAACAGCGTTCCGGCCCCGCCGACAATGCTCCACACGAGGCCCTCGCCCGAGACGTGATAGAACATGTAGGTCGCCGAGGCGTAGCGGCCGAAATAGGCGAACAGCGCGCCGGCGACACCGGCGAGAAATCCGGCCATCACGAAGGCGGTGAGACGGATCAGATAGACGTTGAGGCCGATCAGCGAGGCCCGCACGTCATTGTCACGCACCGCCATGAACGCCTTGCCGAGCGGACTGCCGATCACGCGGTGCATCAGATAGAAACACAGCGCGACGGTCGCGAGGATGAAGAAGTACTGGAAGTTCGGATCGGCGAAACTCCACTGCGTGCCGCCAAACGTGAAGGTCGGCGGCAGCGAGAAGTTGATGCCGTCGTCGCCACCGGTCAGCCATTTCATGCTGACCGCGAGGAAGTAGAAGATCAGCGAGAACACCACGGTGATGATCGCGAAATAGTGCCAGGTCAGGCGCACCGCGAAGATGCCGGCGACCAGCGCCATCGCCATCGACGCGACGATGCCAAGGCCGAACGCCGGCCAGAACGACAGGCCGAGCTGGTCGATGCCGATGCCGACGCCGTACATGCCGAAACCGAAGAACAGCGCCTGCCCGAACGACAACAATCCGACATAGCCGAACAGCAGATTGGTGCTGGCGGCGAACAGCGACCAGATCAAGATCTCCGCGATCACGCTGACCCAGAAGGTGTTGATCAGCGCCGGAATGGTCCATGGCACGGTGAGCAGAAACAGCGCGAACACGATCATCAGCACGCGCTCGATCCGGGCGCGGCGGACCTCCGGTGACGACATCCCCTGATTGACCGGCGCGCTCACTTGGCAAATCCCTTGAACAGGCCCTGCGGCCGCAGCAACAGAACCGCGCTCATCAGCACCAGCGAGGAAATACGCGCGATGGTCGGGTTGGCGACGCTCTGGATCATGCCTTCCATCAGCGCGAGCAGGATGGCTGCCGCCGCGGTGCCGGGCAGATTGCCAAGACCGCCGATAATCACCGCGATGAAGCACACCGGCAGCAAATCGACGCCGCCCCTGAAATCGACGGTCGTGATCGGCGCCGCCACCACGCCGCCGAAGCCGGCCAGCGCGAAGCCCACCGCGAAGGTCAGGATGTAGATGGCCTTCGCCGGAATCCCCATCGCGGTCGCGGTCTCGCGGTCATGCCGTACCGCGCGCATCCAGGTCCCCAGTTTGGTGTAGTTCAGGAACAGGAAGAACGCGATCAGCGCGGCCAGCGAGAACGCCGCGGCATAGACGCGATAGATGTCGTACTGGATGCCGAACAGCGGCATGGTCCCCTGCACCGGCGGCAACATGCGATGCGGGGTCGCGCCGAACGTCATGCGCACGACCTCCTGCAGGATCAGCGACACACCGAAGGTCGCCACGATCGACAGGGCCGCGGCGCCGCGGATCGGCTGGATCACGACACGCTGGATCAGCGCGCCGAGAATGAAGCAGATCAGCGGGACGATCAGAAAGCCGATCCAGAAATTGCCCGTCGCCTCCAGCACGAACCATGCAAGCACGGTGCCGACCATGAAGAAGTCGCCATGGGCGATATTGATGATGTCAAGAAGACCAAAAATAATCGACAGGCCGAGCGCGATCAGCGCGATAATCAGGCCCCAGATCAATCCGTTCAATGCCAGCAACAGCAGGGTATCGATCATGAGCGGACACAATCAATCGACTGAAGAACGGCAACGCTTGCCTGTGCCGCCACACCGGCACCGCAACGAGAGAACCCCCTCAAATTTCACCCCCCCCCCCCTCGCATCCCACACCGCATCACTTGCGGTGATCTGATATGCAGTTTGACATGGGTGTTAGGCCACCATGGGTTCGCCGCTCTCGCAATCAACTTTTTTGCACTAGCCCGTGCGCGATTGTCGGGGTGTCTGCGCACCGTGCGAAGCGCCCGGCCGGACCCGCCTGTCGATCAAGGAATCCAACATCTGGCGCGCATCAGGTCATCTCCTCGCGCGCCGCCTGCGGCAATCGGCGTCATGCCGTTCGCACAGCGTGAAAATCAAGCATTTTGGTCAGGACATGCTCAACTGTCAGCGCGTGTCGCGGCGATCAGCGAGGTCCATGCGCGATTTGTGTGCAATGCAACAGCGCCGCTTCAAAGCTCAGGCGCCGAGACCGGGCGCACTCCCGGACGGTGCTTAGAGCGCCTGCATGCCGGGATCGCTCCTGAACAGATTTTTCAGAAACTGTCGCACCGCAAGAATGCGCGGCGAAAATTGCAGGTCGTTATGCACGTTGAGCCAGACCTCGCGGGTGGCCGTCACGCTGTCGGGCAGAACAGGAATGAGATCGGGATGCCGGGAGACGGAGAAGGTCGGCAGGAAAACAATGCCAAGTCCGCCCGCCGCAGCGCCCATCTGCGCGATCATGCTGTTGGAATGGAAAACCACCGTCGGCGCCTCCACCACTTCGGTGAGCCAACGCACCGCATCCACCAGAATCAGGTCCTCGATGTAGGACACGAACACATGGTTCTGCAGATCTGACAGGCTTGTCGGCGTACCATGTTTGTCGAGATAGGCGCGTGAGGCGTAAAGCGACAAACGGAAACTTCCAATCTTCTCCGAAATGAGGCCCTGTCCCACCGGCTTGAAAAAGCCCAGAAAGAGGTCTGCCTCGCGCCGATTGACATGAATGGTCTGCGGCGAGGTCACGAGTTCCAGGGTCACGCCGGGCGCGGTTTTCTTCAAGTCGATGCAGCGCTCGGCGATATAGAGCGAGGCGATTCCCTCCATGGTCGCAAGCCGGACATGGCCGGAGACCAGCGCCTTGTCGGCATTGAACTCCTCGTGAAAGGAGACGACGGCGCTTTCCATCTTCTCGGCATGGCGCAGCAGCAGTTCGCCGATATCGTTGAGCTTGAGGCCGGAACGCTGGCGCGTCAGCAGCGCCGAACCAATTGATGCCTCGAGTTGTGCAATGCGACGGCTGACCGTCGAATGGTCGATCTGCAGTCGCCGCGCGGCCTGCGACAGGCTGCCGGTTCTCGCCGCATACAGAAACACGCGAAGATCGTCCCAGTCGATGGATTCGAAACTGATCGGCATTCCCGGCGGACTCCCGTAAGGCGGCGCAGGTCGTGAATGCAAGGCAGCTTGCAAGATTGTGCATGCACCTGGCGGCAATGACCATGCTACGCATTGGCTTACATCAATGAAGAACCGGTCCGTCAAGGAGTCCCGTCAGATGTCGTCGCCCGTCAAAGTCGCCGCCGTCCATGCCGCCCCGGTGTTTCTCGACCGCGCCGCGACCACGGCCAAGGCCATTTCGCTGGTCCGCGAGGCCGCGCGCGCCGGCGCGCAACTGATCGCATTTCCGGAGACCTATATTCCCGCCTTCCCGGTATGGTCGGGCCTGTGGGTGCCGATCGAAAACCACGATCTGTTCGCGTTGATGGCCGACCAGTCGGTCTCGCCGAAGGGACCGGAAATCGCCGCGCTGCGGCGCGAGGCCAAGGCGCTCGGCATCTGCATTTCGATCGGCATCAGCGAAAGCTCGCCGGCCAGCGTCGGCGCATTGTGGAATTCAAACATCATTATCGGCCACGACGGCGCCATTCTCAATCATCACCGCAAGCTCATGCCCACCTTCTATGAGAAGCTTACCTGGGCGGCAGGCGACGGCGCGGGCCTGAAGGTGGTCGAGACGCCGGTCGGCCGGGTCGGCCAACTCATTTGCGGCGAAAACACCAATCCGCTGGCGCGCTATTCGCTGATGGCGCAGGCCGAGCAGATTCATATCTCGAGCTGGCCGGCGCTGTGGCCGACGCGCCGTCCCGGCAACGGCGACAATTTCAACAATGTCGCCGCCAACCGCATCCGCTCCAGCGCCCATTCCTTCGAGGCGAAGGCGTTCGGCATGAACACGGCTGGCTATATGGACGCGGCGATGCGCCAGTTCCTGGTCGATCGCGACTCCAAGGTCGCGGACATCATCGACCGCGTGCCGCGGGCGGCAAGCTTCTTTGTCGATCCGACCGGCGAGACCACGGGCGATTTCCTGCAGGACGACGAGGGCATCGCCTACGCCGAATTCGACCTCGCCCGCTGCGTCGAGCCAAAGCAATTCCACGACGTCACCGGCTACTATAACCGCTTCGACGTGTTCTCTCTCACCGTCAATCGCCGGCGACTGCATCCGGTGTCGTTCATCGACGACGAGATCGCGCCGCCGCAGGGCAGCGAGGCGCTGCCTGACGACGAGCCCGGCCTGCGCCACTAGAGTCTTTTCCGCTTTGATGGAATCAAAGTGGGACTCCAGCTTATTGTTTTGACGCGTTTTCGTTGCGCGAACCGGTTTCCACTTCGCTTGAAAACGCTCCAAGACTTGCGGCAATCGTAGAAACAAGGGGCGCCCTCACAGGCGCCCCTTGGCGTTTTGAACGAACCATCGACGTTTTGAACGGACCATCGCGGGCCGGATCCAGACTAGTGCCCGCGCACCGGCTCGCCCGAGGCCGGATCGAACAGCATCTTCACCTTCGCGCCGTTGCGATCGAACGCCTTCACCTCCCAGCAGCCGTCATCGGCTTTGGTGCTGCGAATCCGGTAGCCCATGGCCTCCATCTTGCCGATCACCGTCTCGACGCCGATCCATTTGTCGCGCGGAAGGTAGTTGCACTTCAGCCGATCCGCCGAGGCCGGCGCGATGCCGGCAGCGGAAACCGTGAGGAGCAAAGCAACAGCTAGAACACGCATCTGTTTTTCCTTTCTTGACATGGCTGCATCACCCTAGTCCGCCTCTCCCACCGCAAGCTGACGCCCGGCGTCAGCGTGATGTCAGGTCGGGTGCGCTATCTTTCGGGCCAATCCTGACAAAGACGGTGCAACCATGGCCATCCTGATGCTGCTCAGCCTGCCCTTCGCGGCCGTAACCGGTGAGTTTCCCGTATTCATCGCTCTGATGATCGCGGTATGCTTGGTCCTTGCTTTTGATCAGAACCCGATCCGCAGATAGGCCCGCGGACGAAAACAATCATCATGACTGACAAGGTGTTCTTGCGTTGAGAAAGTCGAGATCCATACCGGCCATCGCCATGACGGTCCTGCTGCTGCTAGCAACGCAGTGGTCAGGCGCGGTCGCGGGCGATGACGACAAACGCTGCAAGCGCGATCAGGATTGCGCGCTCGGCGCGGTCGAGCGTGGCGAAATCCGTTCCTTCGCCGAGGTTCTCGAATCCATCCGCCAGCAGGTCAAAGGACAGGTCCTCAAGGTCGAGCTCGAACGTGACGACGGGCTCTGGGTATACAAGATCAAGCTTTTGGCCGATGATGGTCGGCGCAAGAAGATCGAGGTGAATGCCACGTCCTTGTCGATCCTGAAGCTGAAAGACGACTGATCATGCGCGTGCTTGTCGTGGAAGATGAGCGCCGTATCGCTGCCGACATCCGCGTTGCACTCGAGCGCGCCGGATGGGTCGTCGATCTTGCCGCGGACGGCGAGAACGCCTGGTTCCAGGCCGACACCCAGGACTATGATGCGATCATTCTCGATCTCGGCCTGCCCAGACTGGACGGCCTGACGGTTCTCAAGCGGCTGCGCGCGGCTGGCGTCGCGACGCCGGTTCTGATCCTGACTGCCCGTGATAGCTGGCGCGAAAAGGTCGAAGGCATTGACGCCGGCGCCGACGATTATCTCGCAAAGCCCTTCCAGATGGAGGAATTGCTGGCGCGGCTGCGGGCGATCACGCGGCGTGCCGCCGGCGTCGCGGATTCGATCCTCAAGGCGGGGCCGGTCGAACTCGATACTCGGTCCCGCACCGTGACGGTCGGCGCCGACGCCGTTTCACTCTCGGCGCTGGAATATCGCCTCCTCGCGCAACTGATGATGCATCGCGGGCGCGTGCTCTCGCAGAGCGAATTGATCGAACATGTCTATTCCAGCGACGAATCCGAGACCAACGCGCTCGAGGCGCTGATCACGCGGGTCCGGCGCAAGATCGGCAGCAATATCATCGAAACCCGCCGCGGCCACGGCTACTGCATCGCCGCTGATCCCAAATGATCGGCCGCTCGCTCTTCGTCCGTCTTACGATCCTGTCCGGCGTCCTGATCCTGCTTGCGCTCGCTCTGGGCGGCGTGGCGCTGACATGGCTGTTCGAGCGCGAGGTGGAGCGCCGCGCGGTCTACGATCTCACCCAGCATTTGCAGACCCTGGCGGCGCAGGTCCGGATCGACAAGGACAAGCCGGCGCTCGATGCCGAGCCCGCCGACCCGCGTTTCAACGAGCCCTATAGCGGCCTTTACTGGCAGATCCAGACGCCCTCCGGCGAGCGGCTGCGCTCCCGCTCGCTGTGGGACTTCAACCTTCCCGCCGACCGGGCCGCGTCGGCGACCAAGCCGCATGTCGGCGTTTCCACGACGCCAAACGGCCTTGAACTGATCTCGATCAGCCGCCGCGTGACGCTGGAATCCCCTGCCGGCACCGACAATGCCCTGATCACGGTGGCGCTGGACCGGCGCGACATCGTCACGGCGCGCAGCGCGTTCCTGCAATTCCTGATTCCCTCGCTTCTCGTGCTCGCCGCGCTGCTGACGGCGGCGATGGCGACCTTCCTGCAACTGGCGCTGCGTCCTTTCCGGACGCTGAGCACCGGTCTGAAAGCCATCCACAGCGGCGCGACGCGGACCTTGTCCGGCCGCTTTCCCGACGAGGTGCAGCCCGTCGTCGACGATCTGAACCGGCTGATCGCGTTCCAGGACGTCGCCGTCGCCGAGGCCCGCGCCCATGCTGGCGATCTCGCTCATGGCCTGAAAACGCCGCTCGCCATTCTCGGTGCCGTCGCCCGCGACATGACCGATCGCGGACAAACCGACCTCGCAAACGATATCGGCGAGCAGGTCCACGCTATGGACAGCCACGTCAGACGGGCGCTGGCGCGCGCGCGGGTCGGGCTGGTGGGACGGCTCAGCAGTCAATCGACGCCGGTGCGGCCTGTCGTCACCAAAGCCATCGAGGCCCTGAGCAAGCTCAATCGCTCCCGCGATCTGCAATGGCGGCTGCAGATCGACGGTGAGCCGAGGTTTGAGGGAGATGCCGGCGACCTGACCGAAATTCTCGGCAACGTCCTCGACAATGCCGGAAAATGGGCCAGCCGGACCGTCTGCGTCACGGCTGCGATCAGGAACGGCCAATTACGCTTTGTCATCGAGGATGACGGGCCGGGCATGCCGCATCACGCGATCGACTCCATCGAACGCGGCAAGCGCTGGGACAACGAGGTGGACGGGACCGGCTTCGGCCTCGCGATCGTGCGGGATCTGGTGACGGCCTATGGCGGCGGACTGACTTTTGAGCGCGCCGATCTGGGAGGCCTGCGCGTCGTCATGACGTTTCCCGCAAGATAAGCGCCCGGACTCGAGATCTATCCAAAAAAAAAGCCGCCCATCATGGGCGGCTTTTCAAAAACCTCATAAAAACAGAGGCTTATTGGTTGCGGGGATAGGATTTGAACCTATGACCTTCAGGTTATGAGCCTGACGAGCTACCGGGCTGCTCCACCCCGCGTCAAACCGGCTTCACTGAGAGCAAACTCGCCACTTTCAACGCCCAAGACGTCGATCGACCAGCCCGAAAGCTCCAGAGAAGAACGCCGGGGCAGCGCCCTCAGCGTGGGGTGTATGTATCAATGGACCCCGGTTTTGGAAAGGGCCGAAATCGACCTTTTTCGCTTTTTTACCGGCTATCTCACTGAAAAAAGCCCTTAAACCACCGGCGTCGTCCGCTCGCCGCCGGCGGACAGTCCGAGCGCCTCCAGCCCCTCTGCCAGCAGATCGCCGAGCAGCGGCTGGCCGAGCAGATAGCGCGCGGTATGGGACGTGTGGCTGCGCGCAACCTCGGCGCGGAGTTCGTCCCAATCGCCGGCAGCGCCGTCGCCGCGGCCAAGCCACACCAGAGCGACAAGATCGATCTGCTGGTCGACGCTCAACGCATTCACGAAACCGGTGATTTCGCGTGCCACCGGATCGTCGGCATTGTCCTCCAGAACGTCGATCATGTTGTCGTCCGAAGCGTTGGATGCCGGATCGGGATCGGTCACGCTTTCCTTGGCGTCGAATTCACGCGCCTTCAGAATGAGATATCCGACCTGTTCGGTCGAGATCGACAATTCGGGCATTCGTCACGCTCCGGCGATGATGGCTGGTTCCTCAACGCCGTGCATGGCTGCACGATCCATGTGCAGCCAAATGAAATTCGCGAACAGAGAATGTGCGGTTTGCGCGCCCATCCTCCAGCGCAATGACGGAGAGGATCGAATCCTACGCAACCCAGCCATTCGGTGGGGGCGCCGCCGCCGCCCGGTCTTTGATTGAATTTCAGCGTAGGGTGTTTCAAGTAAGAGAAGGGCTGACCGGTCCTGAAGAGCAGCAGTATGTTTTGACTTCAAGAGATTTGATGCCCTGGCATCAACGAACTCCCATCAGCAACAAATCCCGGACGCATCATATGAAGCTGACCTTTTCGCCATCCTCCCCTTTTGCCCGCAAGGTGCGGATCAGCGCCATTGAACTCGGCTTGATGGATAAGATCGAATTGGTCCCGACGACGGTTGCGCCGGCAACACCCAATGAGAAGTATGCCGACCATGTGAATCCGCTACGGAAGCTGCCGGCCCTCATTCTCGATAACGGTGACGTGCTGTTCGATTCCACCGTCATCGTCGAATATCTCGATGACCTCGCCGGCGGCGGCAAGCTGTTTCCAGCCAAGGGACCGGAGCGCTGGAAGGTGAAGACCGAGCATGCCCTGGTCCAGGGCATGCTCGATGCGATGCTGCTGTGCCGCTACGAAAAGGGCGTACGACCGGAAGCGCTGCGCTGGCCGAAATGGATCGACGATCAGTGGGATCGCGTCTGGCATGGGCTCAAATATTTTGAGAATCGCCCCGCAGTCCTGTCCCGCCCGTTCGACATCACCCACGTCGCGCTGGCCTGCCTGTTCGGTTACGCCGATCTGCGTTTTCCGGATTCCCAGTGGCGGGACGCCTATCCGAAACTCAGCGCCTTCAACGAAAAGCTGTTGCAGCGCGAGTCCGTGAAGGTCTCGGCGCCGAAGTAATCTCCGCCGCGCCGCCGGGCTTACAAGACACCAGGATCAGCCCCAGCCTTGCCGGGGCTTTTTCTTTGGCGGCTCCGGCATGAAGCCGTCCCCTTGCCCCGCCAGCAGCAACCCACCCGGCGACCCGAAAACCCTTCTTCTGGTTCTCCGCCCGCCTTGACGTAAGTCGATCAATCTGAAAACTTCTGTTTTTGAATTCCGAATTCCAAAATGGGGAACCCGATGATTCCGCTCGACCCGGCGCCCAATCTGATCGATCAGGTCTACGCCCGCATCCTGGAGGCGATCGCCGATCACTCCCTGCCGCCCGGTCAGCGCATCAGGCAGAACGAACTCGCCGAACGGCTGGGCGTCTCGCGCCAACCCGTCAGCCACGCATTGCATCTGCTGCACCGGCAAGGGCTGGTCGCCGAAAGCGGTCGCAAGGGTTTTCAGGTCACGGCGCTCGATCCGGTCCGCATCCGCCAGCTCTATGAAGTGCGCAGCGCGATCGACGCTCTCGCGGCTCGTCTCGCCGCAGAGCGCATCAAGACCGACATCCAAGGTCGGGCGCGGCTGGAGGCTGCCCTCGCCGCCGGACGCGGCATCGACGAGACCACATCCCTTGCCGCATTGATCGCACTCGACGTCGAATTTCACAGCGCGATCTATCGTCTGTCCGGCAATCCGGCGATCGAGGAAACGGTCGCACCGCAATGGCCGCATATGCGCCGCTCGATGGCGGCGGTTCTCGCCGAACTCAACTATCGCACCAGCGCCTGGCGCGAACACGAGATCATCGCCAAGCACGTTCTCGCCGGCGATGCCGCCGCGGCCGAAGCAGCCGCGCAGGCCCATGCGCTCGCTGCGGGACGAACCACGGAGGAACATCTGAAAGCACAGCGACAAGCCGCCTGACCAACACGCTTCAAGAAGCGCTTGCGATCTATGCAGAGCAACGCCCCGAAGTGTGGCGTGAAAAGAGCGGCGCGCCATCTCACGCTCAACGCGGTCTCGAACTCCATTCGCACGCCGACACGGCCGGAATTCATTACCCATCGTGATTTCACGCCGATCAAAACCGTACCGCACGACGCGCTGACACAACTCGCCCGCCAGCCGCGACAGGCGGCGGAATAACGTCTTGCTCCAATCCCGCCGTTTCCTGATTGGGGCGACGGAATTTTCAGCCGGACGTATCAGCGATCGTCGCAACCCTTGCGAACAGCCCTCGCGCCGCGCTTTGCTTTGTGGCAAGCAATCGCGATACTGCATGTTACCAACTGGATATCCGCGCCCCATGAATCTGCATCATCTTCTCTCCGAACGTCACACCGCCGGCAAACCCGTCCGCGTCGCGCTGATCGGCGCCGGCAAGTTCGGCTCCATGTTCCTGTCGCAGGTGCCGCATACGCCCGGCCTCGAAGTGCCGGTGATCGTCGATCTTGATCCGCAGCGCGCGCAGGACGCATGCCGTACCGTCGGCTGGGATG
This sequence comes from Hyphomicrobiales bacterium, assembly GCA_017305455.1. Lineage (GTDB taxonomy): Bacteria > Pseudomonadota > Alphaproteobacteria > Rhizobiales > Xanthobacteraceae > Afipia. Next base: position 35,089 of record JAFKKO010000141.1, read on the forward strand.
ACGCGCGGATCGCCGCCACCACCTTCACCGATGATGCCGCGAAAGCGTTCGCCTCGGTCGAGGTCGTGGTCGAGGCCACCGGCAATCCCGCCGTCGGCATCCGTCATGCCCGCGCGGCAATCGCGGCGGGCAAGCATATCGTCATGGTCAATGTCGAAGCCGATGTGCTCGCGGGCCCCCTGCTCGCCGAGGAAGCGCGCAAGGCCGGCGTGGTCTATTCGCTGGCCTATGGCGACCAGCCGGCGCTCACCGCCGAGATCGTCGATTGGGCGCGCGCAACCGGCTTCAAGGTGGTCGCCGCCGGCAAGGGCACCAAATATCTGCCGATCTATCATGACGTCACACCGGACGGCGTTTGGGGGCATTACGGGTTGACCGCAGCCGAGGCACAGTCCGCCGGCATGAATCCGCAGATGTTCAATTCCTTCCTCGACGGCACCAAATCCGCCATCGAGATGGCGGCGATCGCCAATGCGACAGGTCTCGACGTTCCTTCGAACGGGCTGCTGTTTCCGCCCTGCGGCGTCGATGATCTGCCGCACATCATGCGGCCGCGCGAGCAAGGCGGCATACTGGAGAAATCGGGCCTTGCCGAAGTGGTGTCGTCGCTCGAACGCGACGGCCGGCCGGTGTTCCGCGATCTGCGCTGGGGAGTCTATGCGGTGCTGGAGGCGCCGAACGACTACGCGGCCGACTGCTTCCGTCAGTATGGCCTCAAGACCGATTCATCGGGCCGCTTCGCCGCGATGTACAAGCCCTATCACCTGATCGGTCTTGAACTGAACATCTCGGTGCTCTCGGCGGCGCTGCGCAAGGAGCCGACCGGACAACCGCGCGATTTCCGCGGCGATGTGGTCGCGGTGGCCAAGCGCCAATTGCGCGCCGGCGAAATGCTGGACGGCGAAGGCGGCTATACGGTGTGGGGCAAGCTGATGCCGGCGGCGACCAGCCTGCGGGTCGGCGGGCTGCCGATCGGTCTCGCACACCGTGTCCGCCTGACGCGCGATGTCGCTCATGGCGCGATGGTGACCTGGAATGATGTCGAGATCGACGCCGGCAACGATGCGGTGGCGACACGGCGCGCGATGGAAAAGCAATTCGCCACCGCGCGATAAAGTCAAACGTCGTCATTGCGAGGACGCAAGCGACGAAGCAATCCAGTCCCCTTGTGCGGCCGGTCACGCTGGATTGCTTCGCTTCGCTCGCAATGACGACAAGATGACTTTATTCGTCATCCATCATGATGGCGCTGAGCTTGTCGTAGTATTTGGTGACCAGCGTCACATTGCCCGGATATTGCACATTCGGGGTGTATTTCAGCGCCTCGTTCATATCGGCAAGCGCGTCCTGCTTGTCCTTGGCGGGCATCGTCTTGTCGGCGTTCACTTCATCGATCTGCTTCTTCAGCACGATCGGCGGTTCGGTGAATGCCTTGGTCTTGGGATCGATCCCCGACAGTACCAGGCTCACATTAGCAACAACGTCGCTGTATTCAGCGTAGCCGGCAAAGCCGTTTTTCCTGGCAATATCATCAAGCTGTCCCTGCAGCTTGGGATCCGGCTTGTCGCCGCTGTTCTCCGGCAGCTTATCGGTAATCGCATCCATGTCCTTCTGCGCGGCGAGCAGCGATTGGATCTGCTTGTCGCTGAGCTCGATCTGCTTCATCGGCGGCAGTTCCTGCTGCTGCGGTGCCGGCGCGGCTGCGGGAGGCGCGGCAGGCGCCGCCTTGGGTGCTGGCGCGGGCTGCGCGAGCGCCACACCAACAGGCACGGCAAGGATCAGGGTCGTAACCGCGATCGCGGAACGGAAAACAGAGCGCATGGAATCTTCCTCGCGGGCATGACAGGTTTGTATTGGTCGGAACGGCGACAACAAAGGTTCAGCGTTATTCTTTTCGCTCACAGCGAAACATCACACGGTCCGGATGGATGGTTGCTTCGAATTATGTCGGAAAGAATACGACCCACGGAATGCCTCGAATGAGATCTCATTGAAAGCGCCGGGATGGAACTAAACATGCCGTGAATAGATGCCGACAGTCCACCCTCCATTACCCTTGAGCCATTGCCGATCGCCAAATCACCGATCGCCCGCGAGTCCCATAAAACGCTTCGAATAAGGCGCTTCAGAGCAATCCTGTTGGAATATTCCGGTGACCCAGTTGCTCTTCAGGGAGGTACGTGAGTTTTGCCTATACTTGGCATCGCCTCCAAGGCAGCCGGACCATCGTTTTCCAGGGCTTTGGCGATCAGGCACGAGACAAGGACGATGCCGCTACGTTCCAGACCTTCGGCGAGCTGGGCTACGGGATCGACGGCTGGGCGTCGTTCGAGCCCTTCGTCAGCCTGACCTCTATGAACTTCACCGACGGCAAGTTCAACGAGCGCGGCGGCGCGGCCACGCTGCGGGTGGACAGCAAGGCGATCGACACGACCTTTAACACGCTGGGCCTGCGGGGGTTCACGGTCTTGGACTTCGGCGGCCGGAATATGATGTTGAGGGGCCTGGCGGGGTGGCGCCACGCCTATGGCGACGTGACGCCGCTCTCAAGCAATGCTTTCGCTGGCGGCAACATCTTCACGGTGGCGGCGTGCCGATCGCCCGGGACGCGCTTGCACTGGAGGCTGCGCTCAATGTCGACCTCTCGCGCTCGATGCAGATCGGCATCCGCTATAACGGCCAGGTGGCCGACGCCAGCGAGCAGCACGGCATAAAGGCCAATCTCGTGGCGCGCTCCGAGAGTGGTTTCGTTTTTGATGGAAACGAGACTCGTCATTGCCGGGCCTAGCCCGTCGAAGACGGGCGTGAACGCCCATATGACCGGATCTCCATCTTTTTGAGCGGGCTTTATCTTTTTGAATGGAAACGCGGGTCCTAAGCGAGCGGAAGCGACGCCGTTCTTCGAACGACTATGCCCGCGCATGACGATCCCGAATCATCCTGAAATGCTCTGAGACGCCAGTGCCGCTGGAGCGCGATCAGGCGCTTCAGCAGCTTTGCGTGGCCCGTATTGGTCATTCGTGAAGACCCAGGGGTATCAGCGCGCGCCGTTCAGGCCGCCGCCAAGTTCGCTCAAAAACAAAAATGCCGCCTCCTGTCGTGCCTGAGCACTTGGGAAGCGGCGTTTTTGTTCGAAAATCGTCAAGAGGAAATGTTCTGTCCTTGGCAGGCCTGGCAGCGACCTACTCTCCCAGGGCTTAAGCCATAGTACCATTGGCGCAGAGGAGTTTAACGGCCGAGTTCGGAATGGGATCGGGTTGAGGCTCCTCGCTAAAACCACCAGGCCGGCGAAGGACAGAAATACGAAGCAATCTCGTCATCACACGCGAGTGCGTGTGGACATTGAAAATGAGAGCAATCAAGCCAATCGAACGATTAGTACCGGTAAGCTGCACACATTGCTGCGCTTCCACACCCGGCCTATCAACGTGGTCGTCTTCCACGGTTCTCAAGGGAATACTCGTTTTG
>JAFKKO010000089.1 GCA_017305455.1 Hyphomicrobiales bacterium
CATCGACGGCTTCGCGGCGGGCGAGATCGCCGCGACGCTGGAGCGGGTCAACCGCAAGCCGTTCGAGGTCGAGGTGCAGGGTCTCGTCTCCTTCGGCGGCAAGAAACCGCGCGCGGTGGTCGCCACGGTGACGCCGACCCGGCCGTTGATGGAATTGCAGGCCGAACTGGAGCGGCTGATGCGCCGCTTCGGCTTCGACCCGGAGGGGCGCAAATTCACCCCGCATGTCACGCTGGCGCGGCTGCGCGACGCCGCGCCGCGCGATGTCGCCGACTACCTGTCGGTGCGCGGCTATTTCCCGACCCGCCGGTTCACCGCCGATCGCTTCGTGCTGTTCTCCTCGCGGGCCTCGGTCGGCGGGGGCCCTTACGTGGTCGAGGACGCCTATGCGCTGAGTGCCTGATCCTCTCCGCGCAGAGGGGTTTGCATTTTTGGGTGCTTGCATTTTTCACTCCGCTGGGGACGTTAGGGCCCATGGATGCACCCTTGTCCGCCTTCCGCCGTCACTATGAGATCCTGATCGCCTCCGGGGCGATCGAGCCCGACGCCGCGCAGGTCGCCGCGGTCAATGCGTTGTCGGCGCTGGACGAGCGCCTGTCGCATTACAAGCCGCGCAAGGCCGGCCTGTTCGGCCGCCTGTTCGCCGACAAGGATGCCGAGCCGCCGCGCGGTCTCTATCTTCACGGCGATGTCGGCCGCGGCAAGACCATGCTGATGGACCTGTTCTTCCAGGAGAGCCAGGTCGCCTACAAGCGCCGCGCCCATTTCCATGAATTCATGGCCGACGTCCACGAGCGCATCTACAATTTCCGCTCCAAGATCGCCGCGCGCGAGATCGCCGACGCCGATCCGATCCAGCTAACCGCGATGTCGATCTTCGAGGATGCGTGGCTTTTGTGCTTCGACGAATTCCACGTCACCGACATCGCCGACGCCATGATCCTCGGCCGTCTGTTCTCCAGGCTGTTCGAACTCGGTACCGTGGTGGTGGCGACCTCCAACGTCGCGCCGGAGGACCTTTACAAGGACGGCCTCAACCGCGCGCTGTTTGTCCCGTTCATCGCGCAGATCGAGGCGCGCATGCGAGTGCTGCGGCTCGATGCGCGCACCGACTACCGGATGGAGAAGCTCGCCGGGGTCAAGATGTGGCTGGTGCCGCCGGATGAGGCGGCGCGCGCCGCGCTCGATGCCGCCTGGCTCAAGCTCACCGGCAGCGAGACCGCGCCGCCACGCGAGATTCCGCTGAAAGGCCGGGTGCTGGAGATTCCGCATTCGGCCAACGGCGTCGCCCGCTTCACCTTCGAGGAAATCTGCGAGCGTCCGCTCGGTCCGTCCGATTATCTGCGCATCGCGCGCGATTATCACACCGTGCTGATCGATGGCGTGATCGCGATGCAGTATGAGGAGCGCAATCCGGCGAAACGCTTCATCTCGCTGATCGACGCGCTCTACGAGAACCACGTCAAGCTGATGGCCTCCGCCGAAGTCGAGCTTGCCGATCTCTATATCGCCGAGGAAGGCTATGAGGCCAAGGAGTTCGCCCGCACCATTTCGCGCATCACCGAAATGGGCTCGCAATCCTATCTCGCGCTGCCTCACGGCCGGCGCGACTCCACCGCGACCGGCGCCAGCACGGGTCTGGTCGAAACCTGATGCGGCTTGCGCTCTTCATTTAGAGAAAATCTCTCAGTTTGCCTGACCTCTTCGGGAATTTTTGACGAAGCGCAATGCCTTCGCGCGAAGGGATTGCATCTGCGTCGCTCAAGCACGCGCGCGCTTCGGATTCCGGAATTCGCCTGATCGCACGGTTCGCGCCGCGCGGCAGCCATGCCGGTTTGCCTTACCGGTTCGCCTTTTTGACAACCCTTGGGCGACTTGAACGGCTAGCGTGAAAGGTCTAACCACCTTGCGGCCTTCTTCCTTCTTCCCCTGTCGGTTCAAAGGATAAAATTCATGGCGCGCAACAAAATTGCATTGATTGGGTCGGGTCAGATCGGCGGCACGCTCGCGCATCTGGTCGGGCTGAAAGAGCTTGGCGACGTGGTGATGTTCGACATCGCCGAGGGTATCCCGCAGGGCAAGTCGCTTGATATCGCTCAATCCTCGCCGATCAACGGTTTCGACGCCGCCTTCGCCGGCACCAATTCCTATGAGGGCCTCGCCGGCGCCGATGTCTGCATCGTCACCGCCGGCGTGCCGCGCAAGCCCGGCATGAGCCGCGACGATCTGCTCGGCATCAATCTCAAGGTGATGGAGCAGGTCGGAGCCGGCATCAAGAAGTATGCGCCCGATGCGTTCGTGATCTGCATCACCAACCCGCTCGACGCCATGGTCTGGGCGCTGCAGAAGTCGTCGGGCCTGCCCGCCGCCAAGGTGGTCGGCATGGCCGGCGTGCTGGATTCGGCGCGTTTCCGCTATTTCCTCGCCGACGAATTCAACGTTTCGGTCGAGGACGTCACCGCCTTCGTGCTCGGCGGCCATGGCGACAGCATGGTACCGCTGGTGAAATACTCCACCGTGGCCGGCATTCCGCTGCCCGACCTGATCAAGATGGGCTGGACCTCGCAGGCCCGTCTGGACGAGATCGTCACCCGCACCCGCAACGGCGGCGCCGAGATCGTCAACCTGCTCAAGACCGGCTCGGCGTTCTACGCTCCGGCCGCCTCCGCCATCGCAATGGCCGAGAGCTACCTGCGCGACAAGAAGCGCGTGCTGCCCTGCGCCGCGCACCTGTCCGGCGAATACGGCGTCAAGGACATGTATGTCGGCGTGCCGGTGGTGATCGGCGCCAAGGGCGTCGAGCGCATCGTCGAGATCGATCTGTCCGGCAAGGATCGTGAGGGCTTTGACAAGTCGGTCGCCGCGGTTCAGGGCCTGGTCGACGCCTGCAAGAAGATCGCGCCCGATCTGCTCGGCAAATAATCCGGACCCCGCAAGATTTCGTTTGGTGGAACGGCCGGTCGTGAGACCGGCCGTTTCTGTCGGCGCCGCCTGCGACTTTTGTCGCTGCGACAAAAATTCCATTTGGCGTTTTGCACGCTAGTCCATGCGTTTTGCGATAGTTCGAATTGCTAATTCATCTCTTGGGTGTTTTCACCGCGAACTTTCGCCCTAAATAGGGTAAAAGGTACGAGTATCGTATCGAGATCGCCAAACCGAACGCGCGTTCGGTTTTTCGAGTCCATCCAATTCAGGACGTGATTATGTCTCGCCAGGCTGCGAACGCCAATTTCGCTCTCACTTCCTTCCTCGACGGCGCCAACGCCACCTTCATCGACGACCTCTACGCCCGCTTCGAGACCGATCCGGCCTCGGTCGATCCGGAGTGGCAGGAGTTCTTCAAAAGCCTGAAGGACACGCCTGCGGATATCGAAAGCAACGCCAGGGGACCGTCCTGGGAGAAGCCGCACTGGCCGCCGACCCCGAGCGACGAACTGACCTCGGCGCTCGACAGCAACTGGGCGAAGGTCGAGCAGGTCATCACCGACAAGATCGCGGCGAAGTCGTCCGCGCCGGGCGGCTTCAAGGGCGCGCCGGACATCCTGCAGGCGACGCGCGATTCGGTGCGCGCTTTGATGCTGATTCGCGCCTACCGCATGCGCGGCCATTTCCACGCCAATCTCGATCCGCTCGGCATCGAGAGCCAGCCGGATCATGAGGAGCTCGATCCGCGCTCCTACGGCTTCGAGGACAGCGACTACGATCGCAAGATCTTCCTCGATCATGTGCTCGGCCTCGAATACGGCACGCTGCGCGAGATCGTCGCGATCTGCGAGCGCACCTATTGCCAGACGCTTGGCGTCGAGTTCATGCACATCTCCAATCCGCAGCAGAAGGCGTGGATACAGGAGCGCATCGAGGGTCCGGATAAAGAGATTTCCTTCACCCGCGAGGGCCGCCGCGCGATTCTCATGAAGCTGGTCGAGGCCGAGGGCTTCGAGAAGTTCTGCGATCTCAAATTCACCGGCACCAAACGTTTCGGTCTGGACGGCGGCGAGGCGCTGATCCCGGCGCTGGAGCAGATCATCAAGCGCGGTGGCAATCTCGGCCTGCGCGACATCGTGGTCGGCATGCCGCA
>JAFKKO010000090.1 GCA_017305455.1 Hyphomicrobiales bacterium
GTGAAGCTCTCGTTGAGCCCGCCGCCGTTGCGGCCGATGCACACGCCCTCATAGGCCTGCACGCGGGTGCGGTCGCCTTCCTTGACCTTGACGTTGACGGTCACGGTGTCGCCCGGTCCGAACTCGGGAATGGTCTTGCCGGCGGCCAGTTTCTCGAGCTGCTCCTGCTCGATCTGTTGGATGATGTTCATTGCTCAACTCCATCGGGCGACGCGCCCGGAAGAGGGCAGCGCGAAAATTCGTATCTAGTGTTCCGATTTCGGAGTTCGCACGAACTTGCGGCACGCTCTCGTGCGAACTTCGAAATCAAAGGGACACTAGCAATGTCACGATTCCAGTGTGGTTTTTGGTTCGCGAGTTCGCAAACAGGGCGTGCGGCCTGGATGTGCGAACTTGCGAACCACCACACTGGACATGCGCGGATTGGGCGGTCCTATACGCGAAAGATCGGCCCTTGTCACCCGTCCGGGGCGTTTTTTGATGTTTTCGCCGCGGCTTCCGCCGGCCGGGCGGCCCACAGGTCCGGCCGCCGGGTCCGGGTCAGGGCCTCGGCCTGCGCCCGCCGCCAGGCCGCGATCCTGGCATGGTCGCCGGATAGCAGCACCTCGGGGATCGGACGGCCCTCGAAGGCCTGGGGACGGGTGTATTGCGGGTATTCCAGGAGCCCGTCGGAGAAGCTTTCCTCGGTTCCCGACGCCAGCTTGCCCATCACGCCCGGCAGCAGCCGGACGCAGGCGTCGATCAGCACCATGGCGCCGAGTTCCCCGCCGGACAGCACGTAATCGCCGATCGAGACCTCCTCGAGGCCCCGCGCCTCGATCACCCGCTGGTCCACGCCCTCGAACCGGCCGCAGACGATCAGCGGGCCGCGACCGGCGGCGAGTTCGACCACCCGCTGCTGGGTCAATGGCCGACCGCGCGGGCTCATCAACAGGCGCGGGCGGCGGGATTCTTGGTTTGCCGGGTTTTCTTGACGTGAACCGGTCTCCACTTCGCTTGAAAACGCGTTGGAGGCGATGTCGGCGGCGTCGATCGCCGCGGCCAGCACATCGGCGCGCAGCACCATGCCGGGGCCGCCGCCCGCCGGAGTGTCATCGACGCTGCGATGCTTGTCGGTGGCGGCGTCGCGGATGTCGCGAGCCTCCAGCGCCCACAGTCCGGACGCCAGCGCGCGGCCGGCAAGGCTGATGCCGAGCGGACCCGGAAACATCTCCGGAAACAGCGTGAGCACGGTGGCGCGCCAAGTCATCGACAACCTAGTACCTTGATAGTTGTGACGACTGCGATCGGATCGTCCGGCCATCCGAAGGTAGAAGTTGCATTTCGTTAATGCGCGACTGGATTAGATACGACGGAATGGTTTTACGACGGGCTGTTCTTGTGTTGCTTGTGTCGCAGTATCCGCTCCGAGCTTTGCAAGGTCGCCAATTGTTAGGTCGGCCAACTTTATCTCGCTAAGGATGCGTTTCTTAAGATCTTCCGAAACGATAAAGCCGTGCTCCAAAAGATCTACATCAAGCTCGCGGCCATAGGACGCCTTGAAGAGCTTAAGAATGTCTCCCTGTGTGAAGGTGAGATCCATCCGATACGATCCTTGATGCCTAAGGTCTTGTCCCCAAGACACTGTCACCTCGCCATAGCGAGCAAATAATCCAGGTGAGGTCCAATGGATGAACTTGTTTCGGTCATCGCTGACACGAAATTGCGAAAGATGATGATTCACCAATGTTTTGGTGCCCATATCTCGACTCCAGCCGCGCAGTTTAATTTCCATTTTGGAGCCTCCATTGCTATGCATACTTAGTCATCGATATAAAAGATAACAGTATTATTAATATGCTAAGTTTAAATGTGATTTTGCGGCAGAAATAGGGCAATTTCTTAAATAAACTTAGTATGATAAGTATCATTAAGATATGTACCTGACCTCCGTTAACTCTCGCCCGGCGTGTCGCCCTCGATCTCGCCGGGCAGTTCGATCACCGCATGGCCTTGGGCAAGATCGACGCTCGGCACCACCGCATTGGTGAAAGGCAGCAGCAGCGTCGGGCCGCGCGCAGGCGCGATCTCGATGATGTCGCCGGCGCCGAAATTATGGATCGCGACGACGGTGCCGATCGCCGCGCCCTGTGCGTCGATCGCGGAAAGCCCGATCAGGTCGGCATGATAATATTCGTCGGCCTCGGTGGCGGGCAGCGCCTCGCGCGGAATGTAAAGTTCGAGGCCGTTGATCCGCGCGGCATCGTCGCGGGTGGCGACGCCGCGGAGCGTCGCGACCAGATGGTCCTTAGCGACGCGTGCGCGCAGCACTTCAAATTGCCGCGCGCCATCCTTGGTCGAGAGCGGGCCGTAATGCAGCACCGCGAGCGGGTCTTCGGTGAACGGCCACAGCTTGATCTCGCCGCGCACGCCATGCGCAGCGCCGATTTTCGCAACACAGATGCGGGTGTCTCGAGTCACCGGGACCCATCCTTCGAGACGCCGCTGCGCGGCTCCTCGCAATGAGGGTCGCGCACGGTGTGGTCCTCACGCCGCGAAGCGCAGCAATGCCGCGCTTCGCAAGACATGACGTCGTTGTTGCGTGCTTAGGTCTTCGCCGCTTCGGCGGCGGCAGCCTTGCGCTCCTTGCGCGGCACGGCCTTCTCCGGGTTGTTGCGCGGCGAGCGCTTCTTGATGCCCTCGGCGTCGAGGAAGCGCATCACGCGGTCGGAGGGCTGCGCGCCCTTGGCGAGCCAGCCCTTCACCTTGTCGAGGTCGAGCTTGAGGCGCGCTTCGTTGTCCTTCGGAAGCAGCGGGTTGAAGTAGCCGAGGCGCTCGATGAAGCGGCCGTCGCGCGGGAAGCGCGAGTCGGCGACGACGACATGATAGAACGGGCGCTTCTTGGTGCCGGCGCGGGCAAGGCGAATGACGACTGACATGTGAGTTCTCCGTAAGTGTTCGAATAGGAATGCGTTCGGTTATTTCTTCTTGCCCGGCCCCGGAAATCCTCCGAGGCCCGGCAATGTCGGTTTCCCCAGGCCCGGCAGGCCCGGAAAATCTTTCGGCAGCGTCGGCGCGCCTTGCGGAATTCCGCCGGGCATCTTCGCTGCAAGCTCTTTCATTGCTTCAGGCGAGGGCATGCCGCCGCCGCCGAAGCCCATCATCTGCGCCATGCCGGCCAGCGGCCCGCGCTTGCCCTGACCCATGGCCTTCATCATGTCGGCCATGTTCCGGTGCATCTTGAGCAGCTTGTTGACTTCCTCGACCTTGAGGCCGCTGCCGGCGGCGATGCGCTTCTTGCGGCTGGCCTTGAGGATGTCGGGATTCTTGCGCTCCTCGCGGGTCATCGAATCGATCACCGCCATCTGACGCTTGATCACCTTCTCATCGAGATTGGCGGCGGCGAGTTGGTTCTTCATCTTGGCGATGCCGGGCATCATGCCCATCAGGCCGCCGATGCCGCCCATGTTCTGCATCTGCGCGAGCTGGTCGCGCAGGTCGGCAAGATCGAACTTGCCCTTGCGCATCTTCTCGGCGGTGCGCGCGGCCTTCTCGGCGTCGATGTTGGCGGCGGCCTTTTCGACCAGCGACACCACGTCGCCCATGCCGAGGATGCGGCCGGCGATGCGCGAGGGATGAAAGTCCTCCAGCGCGTCGGTCTTTTCGCCGGTGCCGATCAGCTTGATCGGCTTGCCGGTGACGGCGCGCATCGACAGCGCGGCGCCGCCGCGGCCGTCGCCGTCGACGCGGGTCAGCGCGATGCCGGTGAGGCCGTCTCGCTCGTTGAAGGCGCGGGCGAGATTGACGGCGTCCTGGCCGGTCAGCGCGTCGGCGACCAGCAGCACTTCATGCGGCTGCGCGGCGGTTTTCACCGCAGCGGCTTCCTGCATCATGTCTTCGTCGAGCGTGGTGCGGCCGGCGGTGTCGAGCAGCACCACGTCATAGCCGCCGAGTCTGGCGGCCTGAATGGCGCGCTGCGCGATCTGGGTCGGCATCTGGCCGGCGACGATCGGCAGTGTCGGGATGTCGAGATCGCGGCCGAGCACCGCGAGCTGTTCCTGCGCCGCCGGACGGTAGA
>JAFKKO010000142.1 GCA_017305455.1 Hyphomicrobiales bacterium
GGGCATCGCCGAGCGAGATATAGACCTGGCTTGCGCCGCGCGTGAGCAAAGCCGCCTCGGTGGTCGAGGCCGGGCGCGTGGTGAAGCTGCGCTTGGACGGCGTCATCACCCCGACCGTCTTGCCATCGCTCGTCACCGTGAAATGCGCGATCTGTTCGCGGAAGTTAGGCCCCTGCCGCTGGGTCAGGCTGTCGAGCCTGGCGACATATGAGCCGACCTGCGCGGTGTCGTTCAGCCGCATGGTGGCGATGTACTCGCTGTTCCAGGTGCTCTCGCAGATGATGCCGATCAGCGCGATGCCGAGACCCGCATGCGCGAACGCGGTGCCCCAGGTCGAGCGCGGCAGGCCGCGGGCGCGGTGCCAGGAAATGTTCAACGGCGCACGGAACAGCTGGATGCGTTCGACCAGATCGGTCAGCGCGCCGCAGATCACGTACACCGCAACGCCGATCATCAGCGGCGCGAGCACGCTGCCGCCCTTGGTCCAGGCCCAGACCAGCGCAAGCGCCACCAGCGCGGCGATGCCCGCCGCCATCAGCCGCTGCATCGCGCCGACCAGATCGCCGCGCTTCCACGCCAGCAGCGGGCCGAACGGCACCGCCAGCAGCAGCGGCAGGAACAGCGGCGCGAAGGTGAGATTGAAGAACGGCGCGCCGACTGAGATCTTCGCGCCGGTCGTGACTTCAAGGGCGAGCGGATAGAGCGTGCCGATGAACACGGTGGCGCACGCGGTGGTCAGCAGCAAATTGTTCAGCACCAGCGCGCCCTCGCGCGAGATCGGCGCGAACAGACCGCCCTGCTTCAGCGCCGAGGCGCGCCAGGCATAAAGCGACAGGCTGCCGCCGATGAAGACGCACAGGATCAGCAGGATGAATACGCCGCGCGTCGGGTCGGTCGCGAACGCATGTACCGAGGTAAGTACGCCAGAGCGCACCAGAAAGGTGCCGAGCAGCGACAGCGAGAAGGTCAGGATCGACAGCAGGATGGTCCAGACCTTGAGCGCGTCGCGCTTCTCCATCACGAGGGCGGAGTGCAGCAGCGCGGTGCCGGCAAGCCAGGGCATCAGCGAGGCATTCTCGACCGGGTCCCAGAACCACCAGCCGCCCCAGCCGAGTTCGTAATAGGCCCAGTAGGAGCCCATCGCGATGCCGAGCGTCAGAAATACCCACGCCATCAGCGTCCACGGCCGCACCCAGCGCGCCCATGCCGCATCGATGCGGCCTTCGATCAGCGCAGCGACCGCGAAGGAGAACGAGATCGAGAAGCCGACATAGCCGAGATAGAGCATCGGCGGATGCAGCGCGAGACCGACATCCTGCAGCACCGGATTGAGATCGCGCCCCTCGATCGGCGGATTGGCGATGCGCAGGAACGGATTGGAGGTCAGCAGGATGAAAAGATAGAACGCGGCGCCGACCCAGCCCTGCACCACCAGCACATGCGCGCGCAGCGTCAGCGGCAGGTTATTGCCGAACAGCGCCACCAGCGCGCCGAACAGGCCAAGGATCATCACCCACAGCAGCATCGAGCCTTCGTGGTTTCCCCACACGCCAGTGATCTTGTAGAGCAGCGGTTTCAGCGAGTGCGAGTTCTCGTAGACGTTCACCACCGAGAAGTCCGAGGTGACGTGCAGCATCACCAGCGCAACGAACGAGGCGAACACGAAAGCGAACTGCGCCAGCGCGGTGGAGCGCGCGACATTCATCAGCGCCGGATCGCGCAAGCGCGAGCCGATCAGCGGGACCAATGACTGGATCAGCGCAAGGCCAAGCGCCAGCACGAGCGCATAATGTCCGCCCTCGGCGATCACCGCGTCACCTCCTTGGGATCGGCGGAGGCCTTGATGTCGGCCGCGGGCTTGTCCGCCGGCTTATCGCCGGAAGGCTTGGCGTAATCGTCCTTCCAGTGGCCTTCCTTCTTCAGTTCGTCTGCCACCGCCTTGGGCATGTAGGTCTCGTCGTGCTTGGCAAGCACCGTATCGGCACGAAATACGCCGTTGGTATCGAGCGCGCCTTCGGACACCACGCCCTGCCCTTCGCGGAACAGATCGGGCAGGATGCCCTGATACGTCACAGGGATCTTGGAGTTGCCGTCGGTCACCTCGAAACGCACGTTCAGATGCTCGCCGCGCACCAGCGAGCCGCCCTCCACCAGTCCACCGAGGCGAAACCGTTGACCGGGTACAATGTGTTTTTCGGCGATGCTGCTCGGCGTGGTGAAAAACAGAATGGAATCGCGCATCGCGTTAAGCACGAGACCGACGGCGATCCCCAGCACCGCCAAAGCGCCTCCGATCATCGTCAGTCGTCGCTGCTTGCGTGTCATCGCTCACATCCTGCTTCGTTCCGCGACCGGTTTTGCATCCGCATCGCGCTCATCCATCCAGACCGAGAGTCTTCAGACCGTCATTCAACTGCCGAAGCCGCTCGGGGTCCTTGGCCACGGCCTGCCGCGCATCGGCGAGTGCGATCTTCGCCTTTTCGGTGTCGCCCAGCACCATATAGGCGCGCACCAGACGCAACCAACCTTCGACATCGTCGCCCTGATCCTTCAGCCGCGTCGCAAGGCGCTCCACCATGCCGCGGATCACCGCATTGCGGTCGCCTTCGGCCATGCCGTTCACCGCGGCCATGTCCTCGCCGGAAATCTTCGGCGCGCTGCTGGCGTCGATGCGCGCCAGCGCCCCCTCGATCAACGGTTTCCAGGGAGCATCCTGCGGCGCGGCGGCCAGCATCGCGCGCCAGATCTCGCCGGCATCCTTGAGCCGGCCGTCCTGTTCGGCGGCAAGGCCAATGAAATAACGCGACTTTACGTCCTGCGGATCAAGCTTCACGGCATGCTCGAATTCCGCCTTGGCCTCGGCGGTGATGACGCCGTTGGCGGCCGCCACCATCGCCTCGCCGAGATCGGCGCGGCGCAGCGCGCTCTCGCCATTGTAGGTGATGGAGTTGCGATAGGCGCGCACGGCGTCGTTGTAGCGCTCCAGCCGCATCAGGACCGGCGCGAGCACGGCCCAGCCGCGCCCGTCTGTCGGGTTCTTCTCCAGGAGAGATTCGACCTTGGCGACCAGCCGATCGAGCGAGGCCGTCTCCATCGTCGTCGCCTGCTGGCGTGCGGCGAGCGGAAAATCGCCGAGCAGAGGCGAGCCGAGCCGCAGGTAAAGCACCACGGCGATCAGCGGCAGCCCGACCAGCGCGATCACCGCGACCGCACGGCGCATGCCGCGGCTGACTGTCTGGCTCTCGCTCTCCTCGCCGGCTGATGCCGCCAGCAGCCGGCGACCGATCTCCACACGCGCCGCCGCCGCCTCCGGCCCGCCGATCAGACCGGCCTCGGCATCGCGCGTGACCTCCGCCAGCTGATCCTTGTAGACGACAGCCTCACTGCCGCCCCGCGCGACACGCGGGCCACGTCCGAGCGGCCAGAGCACCGCGAACACGGCCGCCACTGTCATCAGCGCGAACAAAAGCCAGAGAGACATTCAAAGTTCCAAACAAGACCGGGCGCGTCCCGCCGTCAGGCAGGGTTACACCACGGCCAATCTGGGCACGCAATGCACTTTTCGGAATTGTTCTAGCTCAAAAACGCGGCAAAACAGCCGTAAAATCAACTGGCTCGCGAGGATTTGCGTTCGCCGGTCCGCGCGATCGCGGACGCCTTGCGCATCAGGGATGCATAATCGGGGCCGAACAGCACATCGCAGAACCGGATCGCCGCATCGACTTGCATCGAGCGGAAGGCCTTGGCCTTGGCATCGCTGCCGCGAAGCGACTCGACCAGCGCTTCGGTCGCCTTTTCAACATATTGCTGCAAGTCGTTGTAGGCACGCAGCGTAACCTCGTTGATCGCCAGTTCACTGGCATAGTTGCGGCAGACCGCGACAAAGTCGATCAGCGCGGCGGTTTCCTCGACCTCAACGGGATCGATCCGACTCGTCGCAGCAATCTCCTTGTCGGGACGCTGGCGCAACAGACGGCGGACCCGCCCCGGCACACCGTCGATCTCGGATTGCAGCGCATTGGAGATTTCCACCCGGATCGCCGACAATTGTCGGCCCCAGGTCGAATCCGAACGGATATCGATCTCGGTGCGCAGGCCCCGCATGCCGTCATGCAGGGTCTTGAGGTGGTTCGAGGTGTCCTTGAACTGACCGCGGCGGATATCGTTGCGCAGCTCGGAGACGATGCGCCCCAAATAGTGGATCGTCATGGTCACCGCGACGCCATAGGGCGTGCCGGCGACACGGATTTCGTCATCGGAACCGGCCACCGTGATGCCGAACCGGATGATCTGCCAGGGCGCCGCCAGGCGCGACATCACAAGCGACAGCGCAAACGGCAGCGCCTGGGGGGTCTTGAGCGAGGGAATATTGAGGGCCTCGGAGACGGCAGCGATCTGCGATTCAGCAAAGATCCGCAGATGACCGGGCAGACGAGTGCCGAGGGTCTCCAGCGCCTCGCGAATCTGCAACGCCGTGCCGATTGCGGCAATATCATCGGCCACCTCGGGGGCGCCGATCCGCGCCAGCGTGCGCTGGCGGTCGGGTCCGGGCGCAGCCGCAATATTGATGGCTTCGGCGGCGGCAATCTGGACTTTTCGGATGGTGCGGTCGAGATCGGGCGCGTCGCCGGCCACCGCCCCCTCGAGCGCGGCGATGTCCGCCGGCAATCCCTCGCGGGACAGCCACAGCCACACCTGGGCGAGCGATGTGCGCCGGATCTGGCCGGGACTTGTTTTCGGACTGCCGTCGACCAGAAACGGGTCAAGCATGGCGAACAGCAGGCGCGCCGGATCCTTGGAACGGGGCGCCGCGGCCTCACTATCCTGCCGGACGATCTTGCGCAGTTCCCCGAGCACGAAATTGGGCACGGTCGGGTCGTCGCCGCGCTCGATCACGCGCTCGAACTCCCGGATCAGCAGCGCCTGCGATTGCGGCGGTAGCTGCCCTAGAAATTCCCGCAGTTTTTCGGTCGATGATTGACCCATGCGTCCAGACGCTCAAAAGCGGACCACCCGGAACGGTCCATCGGACTTGATAGCCCCGGCGTCGTTAATTTCACGTTAGAAATCGAAAGCTTGGGGGGGCATCCGCCGGGAACCGGCGGGGCCGAGGCGACCGGATTTCAGGCCTATCCCGCCACGCCCGGCAGGGTCAGTTCCGCCCGCAGGCCCCCGTTTGGGGCGGTATCCAGCCGTAGATGGCCGCCATAGAGCGCCGCCAGATCGACCACGATCGACAGGCCAAGACCGGAGCCCGGCTTGGTCTCGTCGAGCCGCCGGCCGCGCCGCGCCACCTCGTCGCGCTCGGCCACCGAAATTCCGGGACCGTCGTCGTCCACGACAATGCGCAACAGCGGATCGAGATTGCCGCCGGCGGGCGGCTCCACCAACACCTGGATGGCAACATG
The DNA here is from genome assembly GCA_017305455.1 of Hyphomicrobiales bacterium. GTDB lineage: Bacteria > Pseudomonadota > Alphaproteobacteria > Rhizobiales > Xanthobacteraceae > Afipia. Next base: position 5,409 of record JAFKKO010000142.1, read on the forward strand.
GCGGTCGGCCCATTTGCAGGCGTTATCGACGAGGTTGCCGGCCATTTCCTCCAGATCCTGCCGCTCGCCCCGAAATCTGGCGTCGGCGCGCAGGCTGGTCTCAATATCGATGCCGCGATCGCGGTGGATTTTCTCCATGGTGCGCTTGAGCGCCGCGATCACCGGGCTGACCTCGGTCACGGTGGCGACCACATTGACGCGGGCGGCAATCCGCGCCCGCTCCAGATGGTGGGTGACCTGATTGCGCATCACCCCGGTCTGCTCCAGCACCTTGGCGGCGAATGGCTGGTCGGCATGGGCGGTGGCTTCATTGATGATGACCGAGAGCGGCGTCTTGATAGCGTGGGCGAGATTGCCGACATGGGTGCGGGATCGCTCGACAATGGCGCGGTTGGCGTCGAGCAGCGCGTTGGTCTCCCGCGCCAGGGGCTCGATCTCGACCGGAAACCGTCCCTCCAGCCGCTCCGCCTTGCCGGAGCGGATATCCGCCAGCGCCTCCGATATCCGTTTCAGCGGCGCGAGGCCGAACCGCACCTGAAAGATCGTGGTCAGCACCAGGCCGATGGTGAGCGCGGCGAAGGTGCCCGCCAGATAATAGTCGAACGCGCGGGTTTCTTCGGTGATCTCGCTGGCATCGCCCGCGACCGCGACCAGATATTTGCCGTCATCGCCGAGATCGACCGGCCGTTCCACCATGCGCAGGTGCTGGCCTTCCGGCCCGTTGACATAGCCCAGACGGACGCCGGAGGCGGTGAGCGGAATGCCCTGATCCTCCAGCCGCGGCAGATCGGCGTCCCACAGCGAACGCGAGGACCGGGATTCGGGCTTGGCGGTATCGGCGCTGCTGATACGCCAGTACCAGCCCGACAGCGGCAGCTCGAACAGCGGCTCGCCGAGCGCCTGCAGGTTTCTGTCGGGGTTTTTGTCACTCGGATCGTCGGGATTGGCGACTTCGGCGATCAGCGTGCGCAGATAGAGATTGAGCCGGCGGTCGAAGGCACGCTCCACCGAATGATTGTAGACCGAGGACAGCACGACGCCGGTGATGCTGAGGATCAGCACCACCCACGCGGTCGCGGAAAGAAAAAGACGGGTGGCGAGCGAATTAGCGCGCATCGGTGGCGGAAGGTGGCGCCAGCAGATAGCCGAGGCCGCGCACGGTCTGGATGATATCGACGTCGAGCTTCTTGCGGATACGGCCGACAAAGACCTCGATGGTGTTGGAATCCCGGTCGAAATCCTGATCGTAAAGATGTTCGACCAGTTCGGTGCGCGACACCACGCGGCCGGAATGGTGCATCAGATAGGCCAGCAGGCGATATTCGTGCGAGGTCATCTTGATCGGATTGCCCGATACGCTGACGCGGTTGGTGCGGGTATCGAGCGTCACCGGGCCACAGATCAATTCGCTTTGGGCATGCCCGGCCGCGCGGCGCAACAAAGCGCGCATCCGCGCCAGCACTTCCTCGAGATGAAACGGCTTGGCGACATAGTCGTCCGCACCGGCGTCGAAGCCCTGCACCTTGTCGCTCCAGCGGTCGCGCGCGGTCAGGATCAGCACCGGCATGGTCCGCTTGTTGCGCCGCCACGCCTCCAGCACCGAGATGCCGTCCATTTTCGGCAGGCCGATATCGAGCACCACGGCGTCGTACGGCTCGCTGTCGCCGAGGAAGTGCCCCTCCTCGCCATCGAAGGCGCGATCGACGACGTAGCCGGCGTCGGTCAGCGCGGTGGTGAGCTGGCGGTTGAGGTCTGGATCATCTTCAACAACGAGGAGGCGCAAGGTTCTCTCCGCAATTCGCAGGATCGGCACCCGAACGGGTTCCACCAGAAGAACCTCAGGCCCGTGAATGGGCCATGAACGGACCTGCGGACCACCTTACATTTTGGCCATGATCGAGCCTAGTTCAACGCCTAGCACGCCAGACCCTGATTCCCAAGGGTCCGGCTTCTCACGGCTGCGCCGGCGCGCGTCAGGTCGTGGTGGTGCCATCGTCCGGCGGCAGCGGCGTCAGGAAATCATCCGTCGCCGCGTTGATCCGCGCCAGCGCGGCGTCGATCTCCTCCTGCGTCGCATTGGCGCCAGCCAGAAGCCCTGCCAGCGCCCGCACATAAGGCGCGGATGAGACAACGCCCCGCTCGATCGCCGGTGCGACGCGGATGATGCCGCTCACGATCGCTTCCGCAACCGCGATGCCAGCGGTGATGTCTGCTGCGCTCACCATGTCATTGTGCTCCTTCGGCAAGAATGTCCTGCACGTCGATCAGGGCGGTCCGCGCCGCGCCGACCACATTGGCGATGTCGATGCCGGGATAAGTCTTCGCGAACGTCACCATGCGGTTCACCGCCAGCCGTGCCCGCGTCATCGCGCCCTGCAGACGGATGATGACGGAGCGTCGCGCGCAGATATTGACGGCGCCGGGCACGGTGCCGGTCCGGCATAGCGGCAGCGCCTTGTAGGCATTGGCCGCGCTCAACGCGACGCCATAGGCATTCTCGATGCCGTAGATCGTATTCAGCGTCACCGCACCCGACAGATTGAGCGAGGGCAGCGCCGCCGTCTGGCAGCCGGCCAGCACGAGACCGAGCGCCAGCGCGGCGCAAGCCATGAGCTTTCGCATGATGTCTTCCCGAATGATTATGATGGATGGAAAAGCGCTAGCGGCTGACGATGCCGGTGGCCGAACTCACTATCGGCACGTCGGAACGCGCCGCGACTTGCGCGGTTGTGGCACGGGTTCCGTATTTCACGTAGATGCCCCAGGCTGCGGTAAACAGGGTGCCTAGCGCGCCGATGATCGCCGTCAGTTCATCGCCGGTGAGCAGGCCGCGGTTGGTGAAGTAACCACCAATCGCGAGCAGCGCGTAGCGGATGGTCTGCCAGACCATGTCGGAGTTCATGACTCATCTCCTTTCGAGAGAGGTTCCATCGCGCCGCAGCACGAACACTGCGGCAACTGGACACGCCTCAAGGGCGCAAAGACGTGAGACGGTGGCACAGGCCGATTCCGGCAATCGTATGGAGACGCAATGGAACGAGAGGACGACTGGAAAGTGCTGCTGGGTGTTGGCCTGTTCGCCATCGCCCTCTTCATCTTCAGCATCGACGCGATGCAGAAGATCGATCGGCACAACCCGGCAGTTAAGGACATTTTCTCGGTCGCGGGAGGCGGCATGGGCGCCGTCAACACCCGGCCGGAGGCCGTCGAGCACCGCTAGCGGGAACCAGGCTCCCATCCGACCAGACTGCGGAACACGATCGCAAAGACATAAATTCCGGGCGCATGCCTTGCACAGCGTCGAGCCTGCGCGCTATACGCCCGCCATGTTTGGCTCAGACCTCACCCAGACGCAGCGATACCTGCTCGGCATCGCCGCCGCACTGACCTTCGCGGTCTTCTACATCGCCGGCCTGCAACTCGGCGGGCATTGGTGATCAGGCCAAAGCCTGCTCACGCCTTTTCCGATTTCCGGCAAGACCTGCCTCGAACAACTTGGCTTCGCGCTCGCGGCGAAGCGCGACGCCGCGCATAGCCGGCACGGTCCAGAGCCGCTTCATTTTGCGCAGCTCGGCCGGGATGCGACCGAAGGCCCTGGCGATCATGTGCGCCTTGATCGCGCGCATTTCCTGATAGCGCGCGCCCTGCTTCGAAAATGAAGCACCGCGGTTATAGACAAGCGAGGTCAGGACGCCCTGGCAGGTCGGCGGCAGCGCGTCGAAATTCGGCAACGCCTTCCGCGTCAAGGCGAGATATTTCGGCAGCGATGTTTCGCAGAACACCGCGATGGCCGCGTCCCACTCGATCAGCACCAGCGGGCGGACCCGGCCAAGCTCGCGCTGCGCGGCAGCACCTGTCAGGCCCGCTACGCTCACAAGCGCCGCGACCATCGCAGGCGCAATCTTTCCATTCCAATCGGCGCGGATCGTGGCGGCGCTGGAATAGCCGCAGTCATAGCCGATGCCGACCGTGATGCCGGAGGCGCCGCCCGGCCGGATCGGACGGCAATATTGCTTCTCATACACCGCACGGCCCGACGTCTCCGAATTGACGATCTCATCAAAAGCTTCTTGCGAAATGCCATGAAGATCCGGCGCGGCTGCACGCTCCGCGGATGCAGCATTGGGCATGATAGATTTTCCTGAGTGGAGAGAGTTAGTGAACCGCCACGCTGACACCATAGATCGGCACGCTCTTCGCGTTCGCAGTCTTGATCCTCACCGCGAATGAGGTACCTGAGGTGCACGCGGTGTCCGCGGTCTCCGCGACGGTGCGGCTACCCTGGCTGTAAGCCGTGAAGACGGACAGCGTGGCTGCGGCCCAGTTCGTTCCGCCATCGCAGGTCACTTCCGCCGTCAGATCGGTGTTCAGCGTCGGAGCGTCGGAATTTCCGAATTCGATGAGTGCCCGCGCGTTGTTGACATTGGAATCCGTGGTCTGCACCGCAGTCGCAAGCGTCATGTTTGCGGTGATGCTGTATTCCGAACTCGCCGGCGTGAAGTTGCCGGCGTATCGCACCACGTTCGAGAGCCGCACCTCATCGAGATAGGCGTTGATTTGTCCGGTGTTGTTCCAATTTCCGAACGAGAGCGGGACGACCGTGGTTGCGATCGAACCGACAAGCGACGCGCTGCCGTCCTGAACACCGTTGATGTAAAGAGTAATAGTGCTCCCCGATTTGACGAACGCAATGTGCGTCCATACGCCAGTCGATAGCGTCCCCGTCGACGAAATCGTTTGAACAGCACTTCCATTCCAGTAAGAAAATGCCAGTTTACCGCTTGAAAGTGGACCAAACCCCCAATCATAATCGGACCCCGTCGGATTAAAGGCGCCGATCGTCATCGGAATTGACGTTGAAGTCTGACTCGCCCCCGTGAACGAGTTGAAATACACCCACAGATCGGCGGTGAAGCTGCTACCGAGATTGGTGAAAGCGGCGTCAGTCGGAACACTGATATAGCTCGGGCTGGCGCCAGGAATCGACAGGCTCGACGCGCCGAATTTCTTCTGAGTCGTGGAGATCGCCGAGGACACGCTAAAGCTCACGGCCCTCGCATATTTCGAACTGTCGGTTGTCGAGGTCGCGCCGTTGGTGCCATTGAAGCGCAACAGCAGCAACGTGTTCGGGTCTTTGTCGGGTGTCACGTACCCTGCCGAAGCAGCATTCGATACATCGATATTCGACGATGCCCCGGTGTTGATGCCGCGATCGGCATCCGTCGCGGCCTTGAACCCCGTCGCCCAGGCATTGATGACACGGCGAGGAGCGGCAAGTGCCTTGGATTGATAGATGCGATCGAGCAGGATGTTGCGGCGATCGGTGTCGGAGAGGCCATCACCGCCGCCTCCACCGCCTCCACCACCCGTGTTGTCGCGACGCGCGATCGCGAACCAGCGCGCGGCGGTGCCGTCATAGCGCAGCAATGCCGCATGCTTAGGTCCAAGAACAATGTCGCCGCCGAACGCGAAACGGTTCGCCGCCGCCGACGACACACTATCGTCGCGCAGCGTGACGGTCCCGCTGCCGACATTGAGCACAATGAGCACACGGCCCTCCGTGCCGCCTGCGAGGCCCGAAACCGCCCGCGCGGCGTCGGCGGAGAGTTGCAGCACCGAGCACGCCGAAAGACCGGCCGGATCGTAATCATCCTGATCGGCGGCGATTGTCGCCGGCGATACCACACCCGACAGCGCAAGACCGCGCGGCAGGGTCAGCTTTCCGCTCACCTGATCGATGGTAAAGGCTTCCGTAAAGCTCGCGCCGTCATTCGACACTTTCAGCTTGAAGGCATCCGAGCCGATCAGGCCGAATTCGGCGTAGCCGGAGAACGCATCGGAGAACACCACCGAGGCAACGTTGTCCGTCCCCTCCTTCGAGATCTGGATACGCATGTCGCCGGTGCCGCCATCGGCGGCATCGATCGCGCGGAACAGCGCCGCGTTGGAACAAACGCTCAGCCGATTGTCGCTGTCCGCCGCGGCGTTGATCCCGAGCTTCGTGATCGTGCCCAGCGTCCCGCCGCCGCCCGGCATGTTGCGCCATTCACTGCCATCGAACACCAATTGCATCTCGTCCGCCGCCGACCAGACGCACCAGCCCATCTTCGGGACAAGAAAGCGCCACGCGCTATCCTCCCAGCAGGCAATGGCATCGGCCTGCCCGCTCCATGCGCCGCTTGCTCCGGCGGGCACAAGATAGCGCGCACCGGCAGCCGGAGAATCCGGCGGCGTCGCCAGCGTGGTGTTTTCCACGCCGATCTGGATCGCCGCGTCGAGAATCCGCAGCGCCTCGTTATGGGTGACGTGTTTCTGCGCCTGACCGCCGTCGATAAACGGCAGCCCGAGATGGGTTGTGTCTGTCATGATCGCTCAGAGGGTGAGAGTGAATTCGGCGGGATGGCCCCGGCCGACCGTGCTGGAGAGCTGCGCCACGCGGACGTGGAGACCGGCTTGCGGCGCTCCGAAATCCGCAAGCTCGTCGGCCTGTGCATAGAGCAGCATCGGCACCGACGACGACAGCGTGCGCACCACCGACGATCCCGACAGGATCTCGACCTGATACGCCTCGATGTCTTCGCCGAGCGGCACCTCGACGCCCCAGGCGTCGCCATCGCGGCGGGTTCGCCTGATCCAGGCGATGCGGATGCCGCCCGCCTCGCGCGCGGCGCTCACATGCACCGGCGACAGCGGCATCAGCGCGGTTGCCCGCGGCGTCAGCGTCATCGCCAGCGCAGACGGATCGTCATGGCCGCGCCCGGTCGTGACGATGCGCAGATCGATGGTGCGGTCGAGCGCGCCGAGCCCGCGTGCGATCGGAATGAGGTGATCGTCGAGCAGCACGAACGGCGCACCGGCAAGAAGCGGGCTGGCGATGGCATATTCGCTGCCGCCCTGCCCGCGCAGCAACCGGGAGATTTCATACGTGCCCGCCTCCACCAGTTCGGCACTGGCGAATTGCAGAACCTCCCACGCGCCATCGGCATTCAGCACCGCGGCGGCGCTGGCGCCGTTGAGCACGCGCAGATCGCCGACCGACGTCAGCGCGCCGCCGTAGAGCCGCACCCGCATTTTTCCGGCGCGATCCCAGCAGCCAGTCGGGCCCGCCGGAAGCGTATCGCGCGTCTCGCCGATGACCGCCGGCGCCAGCGCCACCGCCGCTCGCTCGAAGCTCAGCCCGTCGCTGGAACGCCACACCGTGATCGAGCCTGGCCACGGATCGGCAAACACCGCCAGCCGCGTCAGAACCGGCGGATCGGAGGCATCGAGCGTCGGCAGATCGAGCGTCAGCGCCTGCACCGGGCCGAGCGCCGGCGGAATTTTCGGCGCGATCTGGCGCGGCAACAACAGCGGCACCGAGAAGATTTCCGGATCGATACTGCGCGCCTTGATCTGCCGGCTTTCGGTATCGACCAGTTCGCCGATCTCGAACAGCCGGCGACGCTCCCCGATCGTCACGCCGACAACATCGCCGGCGCAGAGCGCGAGGCGGTTCATGCCGAGAGCGAAAGTGATGCTCTCACGCGCCGCCCACAGATCCTGCAACCAGATATCGGCCCGCCGCTTGGCCGCTGCGTCATTCGTCACCACGGCCAGATCGGAATGCAAGGAACGATGGGTGCCGCCAACCAGACGCCGCGAATTCACCGCCGAGCGGCGATAGTCCGCCGCACCATCGGTGAATCCGAAGCTCACCTCGCGCGGCAATTCGGTCTCCTGCCCGCGGGTGACCTGCGCCGGCGCACCCTTGTCCGGATCGACCAGATCTTCCTCGGTGATGTCCACCACCGGCGCTCCGCCACGCTGCACGAAGGCCAGTTCGCCGTCGATGGTCGTGGCGTCGAACGCATAGGCCATCGCCAGCGGCTCGATCATCGCGCGCGGCGTCATCGGCCGATCGACAACATAGCCGTCGCAACTGTCACGCAGCGCATCGGCGTCGACACCGGACACCTCGCAATCGGCGAGCAGCGTTCCGACCAGCGCATCGAGCGGCGCGGCGCCGAGCCGGCCGGTCAGCCAGTGCCCGGTCTGCCAGTTCGGCGCGTCGCTCCACACCTCGCCTGCCGCCGGAAACACCGGATAGGGCCGCGCATCCCAGGTCCACAGATGAGTGCCCGAGACATCGACCATCCGCCCGCCATAGACCGGCGAGAGCGGATTGTGCGCGTCATCGCCGCCGAATGCCGGATCGAACGCGCCGATCATGGTTTCCAGATAGCGGCGCTGGATCAGATCGTCACGCTCGCCGCTGGAGAAATACGGCAGGTTGCCTTCGGACGATTTGGCATCGGGGAACACGCTCGGCTGGTTCGCGCCTTTATCGACCGCGGGGCAGCCGATCTCGGTCAGCCAGATCGGCTTGCCGGCAGGCGTCCACGCCGTCGCGCTGTCACGTTCGACGCCATCGACGCGCTCATGATGAAAATTTGACCACCAGTTCCAGATATCCTTGGCGCGAAACGTCCACGGCTTGCCGAGACCATCGGTGATCGCGGCACGATCCTGCGCCGCGCGCGCCGCATCGTCGGCGTAATACCAGTCATAGGCCTCGCCGCCTTGCAGGTTGCCGCGCAGATAGTCGCGGTCATGGACCGTTTGCGCGATCTGCTTATCGATGTGGGCTGCGCCGTCGCGCCAGTCCGACAGCGGCGCGTAATAATCGATGCCGACCGCATCGATCGAAGACGACGCCCACAATTCATCGAGCGGAAAGCGCACCTCGCTTGCATCATCCGTCACCACATGTGCGCCGTACTCGGTCCAGTCCGCGCCATAGGTAACAAGCGTGGAACTACCGACAATGGCTTTGACGTCGGCGGCGAGCGTCGCCAGCGCCTGCACCGCCGGATAGACACCCGCGCCGGAACACACGCGCGTCAGCGCCTTCAGCTCCGAGCCGATCAGAAACGCATCGACCCCGCCGCAGGACACCGCAAGATTCGCATAATGCAGAATCATCCGGCGATAGCTCCAATCGCCTGGCCCGCTGCCGGAGAAGAACTGCGCCACCTGCGCCGCCGCGGTCGCGGTGCCATCGGGCGAGCCGGCAGCGTCGGGCGCGGGATCGCAGGTGATGCGCCCGCGCCAGGGATAGTTCGGCTGCGAGGCCGCACCGGTCCACGGATCTGGCAGCGCGTTGCCGGGCGGAATGTCCATCATCAGGAACGGATACAGCGTCACCTTGAGGCCGCGCGCTTTCAGCTCGGCGATCAGGTGCCGCAGGCTGTCGTCGGACGGCGTGCCACCATAGGACGGCACACCCTCGACGCTCGAAATCACATAAGCGCCGGGGCGCGTGACGCCCGCCACCGACCAGGTGCCGCCCGAGGTGATCTTGATCGCGTTGTCGACACCCGGACGCACCTTGCAATGACCGGCGCGCAGATCCGAACCGAACCAGGCGACGACGATGGCGACGCGCTCGAGCGCCGGGCATGTCGCCTGCAGATCGTCGAGCGAAGCGATCACGTTCGACGCCGCGGTGGTGACATGGCGGTTCTCCGGCGCGGACTGGCCCGGCCCTAGCACGCGCACCACGGCGTTGGTGTCATAACCGAATTCGGTGCCGCCGGGGATCAGCGTCACCGCGCGCGTCATGCGCTCCAACCGACCGATCGGCCGCACGATCTCGAACGAGAGCTGCGGAATCCGGTTGCCGAAACCTGCCAGCGGCAGCCGCTCGAACACCACATAGGCGGTGCCGCGATAGGCCGGCGCGTTGGCGATGCTCTCCTTCGCCACGATCAGATCGTCGGGCAACTGGTCGTCGCTGCCGCGATGGACGCGGATGGTGAGGCCCGAGACATCGAGCGGATTGCCGTCGGCCCAGATGCGGCCAACATGGCCGATCTCGCCTTCGCACAGGCCGACCGCGAAATTGGCGAAATAGGAATAGGTCGTGGTTGTGGTTGTCGTGGTCGCGCCGCCGCCGAGCCCGCCCTTGCCGCCGGCCGCGCTGCTGGTCTCGGTTCGCGTGGAGACGACCTCTTCGATCCGCGTCGCCCAGATCACCTGGCCGGACAGACGCGCCCGGCCATAGACGCGCGGAATCGGCGCGCCTTCGGTGGACGCCATCACATCGAGATCGGCAAGACGCGGACCTTCGACGCTGCGGCTGCTCGATGTCCTGAACAGCGAACGGTCGAGCAGATTGCCGGCCAGCGCGCCGGCGATCCGTCCGGCGATGGCGCCGGCCGGCCCGAACACCGCGCCGGCCGCGCCGCCAGCGACCGAGAGAACAAGTGCGGCCATCAGTCGATCACTCCGGGAAAACGAAAGGCATAGGCAAGTCGTCTGCGCCACCACGGCGACAGCGCCACCTCGCACACCGCCGCGCCGTCATGGGCGTGAATCATGGTGCCCTCGCCGGTCGCGATCGCGGCATGCTTGGCGACAAAACCCTCGCGCCAGCGGAACAGCAGTACGTCGCCGCCGCCGATCGCTTCGAACGGCACCGGCGTCAGGTGACGGAGCGCGGCAGCAGCCAGCGTCTCCTCGCCACGCGCCTCCGCCCAATCCGGCGCGTAAGGCGGCGGCGTCTCCGGCTCGCGGCCGAGGCAATTGCGATAGACGCCGCGCACGAGGCCGAGGCAATCGCAGCCGACGCCCTTGCATGAGCCCTGGTGGCGATAGCGCGTGCCGATCCAGCCGCGCCCCTCCGCGACAATCGCGGCACGGGTGAGAGAGGGAGTCATGAGATTTTCCTGGGAGGGTGAATCGTCATTGCGAGGAGCGAAGCGACGAAGCAATCCAGTTCTTGTGGGCCTCAGATAAACTGGATTGCTTCGCGGAGTCCGTCATCGGGCCGGGCGGAGCCGGACCCGTTGGCTCGCAATGACGTGCCAAAATGAATGATCATGCCCTACGCCATCGAACCACCGTCATTGGCGGCGCCGGCCTGCGGCGCGGCCACGACGAAATCATTGCCCGGAATCTGCGGAAAGCCGCGAAAATTGATCGTGTTGGCGAAGCGGTCGCGGCAGGTGACGAAACGCTTGTCGCAACCTGCCGTCACCGTGAACGCATCGCCGACGGCAATCGGCTCGCTCATCGCCTGCCACAGCGAAAGCCGGACGCCGTCCGCCACGATGCGATGCTCCATGATCTCGACCGCGACAGCCGCATTGGCGCCGCTGGTCCAGACCAGGCGCCCCGCCGTGAACAGTCCTTCGTCGAAACCGTCGAGACCCGAGACCATCACCACCGAGGTGGCGTCGATCCGCGTCACGCTGCCCGTGCCGTGAAATTCCGGCGCGGCAAGATCGACCCGGCAGCGGACGCCGCCCAGATCGACGCCGCAGCGCGCGGTGTAGAGCCGTCCGCTCTCCTGCGCCAGCGCGTCGGCCAGCCCGCGCAGTTCGGCGGTGAACGCCTGCCCCTCGCGCTTGACTTCGCCCAGCGTCGCGCGCGCGATCAGCACTTTCAGCGTAACGTCATTCCAGTCCACCAGCCAGATATCGACCTGTGCGGCGTCATAGCGCCCGGCGGCGAGATCGGCTTCAGTCAGCGAGCTGTCCGCCAGCGCGCCGGACACCTCCGCGCCATCGACCGACAGGTCGAACCGGCTGCTCGCCTCCGACGCGGTGAATCCGGTGCCGGCTCGGCAAAGAATATCGTCGATCATGAGATCCTCGTCATGATCGGTGAAGCCTTGAACGACGCCGTCGCGCCGCGTCAGCGTCCAGCAATGCGCCAGCGTGGTCACGCCGCTGTCGAGCTTGTCCTGCAGCGCGGGCGGGATCTGTCTCATGGCTTGATCTCCACCAGCGGAATTTTCGGAATTGCGCCGGCGCTGAACGCGGTGAGATCGACTTCGAGATAGTCGGTGTCGAACCGCACCGGCACGTCGAACAGGAAACCGGCGGTCACCGCCGCGCCCAATGGCGGAATGTGTCCGCTGGCAAAGGTGACGAGCCCGCTGGCGGCATCGCAGGTGAAATGTTCGGCCACCGCCTCGTTGCCCGCCACCGCGACCCGCACGCTGCCAGGCACCGGCTTTGCGATCTGCCGCGCATAGGGCGCGTAGAGACTGCCGTAGGATTTGATCAGTTGAAATGACGCCTGCTCGCCGTCGCCGGTGCCGATGGTCTGATCGTGCGGCGTCAGCGTCGCAGCGGGCGCTGCCGAGGAATGATCGAGCCGATCGCGCCAGCGGAAGCCGTACAGCTGACCACGCCGCTCCTCGAAGAACGCCACCACCGCCTGCAACGCATCGAAAGTCTTGACGCCATAGCCCGCGTCATAGCGACGGCGCGAATGCGCCCATCGCGCGTTGCGCTGCTCGCGTCCCGAGCCGAAGGCGACGATCTCCGTGCGCCGCTCCGGCCCACCCGCGCTTTTCATCGCGATATCGAGCGGGAAAAGAACTTCGTGAAAACTGGTGGGCATGGGATATCCAATTGGAATGGCGCGAGATCGCAACACGATCCGCCGTCATTGCGAGGAGCAAAGCGACGAAGCAATCCAGTTCTGAGCCTGCACCTCATCCTGAGGAGCTGAACTGCTTCGCTCGCAAGAACGATCACAAATTCCGCTGGCCGCGCGCGACGGCGCGGGCGATCTGTCCGGTGACATAACTCTCCGAGCGGCGAAAGCTGTCGGCGTCGGGCGTTGCGATCTGGATGGTGACATGGGTGGCGCCGCCACCGCCTGCGGCGACGCCGAGCCGCCCGTCCGGTCCGCGCTGCAACGGCATGATCGCCTCCGGCCCCGCCTCGCCGGCAAGGCCGACGCCGCCTTGCAGCAGCGGAAAATAGGTCGGCGTGCCGATCACCCCGCCGGATGCGAACGGCTTCACCGCGCCGCTTGCGGCGGCGAACATCGTTCCCGCACCGCTCCCAGCTCCCATCAATCCGGAAAGAAGGCTTTCGATCCCGCCGGTGAGGCTGCGCTCCAGCGGTTTAAATGCCATCCGCACCGCAAGATCGGACAGCCGCAGCGTCAGCGATTTCAAAACATCGTCGAACTGCTTGCCGCCGGTGACGGAGGTCGCGAACGCCTGCGTCATCGCGCGCGAGAACGAACTTGCGCCAAGCTCGAGGTCGCGCGTGCGCAGCGTCAGGCTGTCGACGGTGCGGGAGGCATCGTCGAAGCTGTCGGTGATCTCGCTCATGATTGTTCCTTTGCGATATCGGGAAATCGCGCCATCAAATCCTGCAATGCCGTGCGGCCGATCGGCTCATGCCCCTCGCCGCGTACGGCGCGGATCGCATAGCCAAGTTCGCGCGGCGTCATCGCCCAGAACTCGCGCGGCGACAGTCGTAACACGCCGAGTCCGAAGCCGATCGCTTCCTTCCAGGGAAACGGTGTCATCGCGCCGCCTCCGGCGCATCGAACGTCGCCGCGATCAGATCGGCGGCGATGCGAACATAGCCGGACGCGCCGCCATTCACCTTCATCGCCATCACCTCGTCGTCACTGACGCCGGCGCCCGCGCCGCGCAGCCCCGCACCGATGATGCGCACAAGATCGCGCGCCGAAAGATGGCCGGAGCCGAAGCGGCCTGCCAGCGCCATCAGATCGTCGGCGCCGAACGCGGCCTCAAGCTCGGCCAGCGCGCCGAGCGTCAGCACCAGCGTGCGGCGCGCGCCGCCGATCTCGGCCTCGATCTCGCCGCGATAAAGATTGGGCATCGCCATGTCCCTCAGAATGCCGCGAAGGTCAGCGCACCGGCGGACTCAAGTGCAAGGTCGAACGTCACCTCGCCATTGTGCTCGCCGGCGAATTCCAGACTGGTGATCTGGAACGGCCCGGCGATGGTGCCGAAATCCGGCACCACCACCTGGCACGACGCCAGCGCGCCATCGAAAAAGATCTGCCGCACCAGCGCATCGGAGGCGGCATCCTTGAACAGGCCGCGGCCGGAGATCGAGGCGCGCCTGACACCCGCCCCTTCCAGCAGCTCGCGCCATCGATCGGCGGATTCTGCGTGGGTAATATCGACGGTCTCGGCGTTGAACGCGATCTTGCGACTCCGCATCCCCGCGACGGTGACAAAACCCGTCCCGTCATCGATCTTCAGCAGCAGATCCTTGCCTTTCTGAGCGGCCATTGTTCTCTCCAAGATGAATATGATGTACGCCGGATGATGCGATCGTCACCGCCGGGCCTGCCCCGGCCATCCACGTCTTTCGCGTGACTTCTTCGTTAAGACGCGGATGCCCGCGACAAGCGCGGGCATGACGACAACGCTTATTCCATCGGCTCGGTCACGGCGCGAAAGCGCACCAGCGCATGGTAGGTCCGTCCGTCGCTCTCGCGGCGGATGTCGGCAACGGAGAAGCGCAGATTGACCAGACGATGGCCGTCCGGCGCGAGCGGCGCGTCGTCGAGTGCCTGCAACAATGAGCCGGCGATCAGATGTGCCTCGCGATGCCCGCCCTTGCGCGACCAGGCATGCAGCGTGAGCTGATGCTCCTGCGTCGTACCGCCATCGGATGACGCATCGATGAGCCGCGCCTCGCCCAGCGTCACATAGGGGAACGCCGCGCCGCGCGGCGGCTCGTCATAGATGCGCGCGCCGCCGAGCACGGCGGCGAGGCCCGCGTCGTGCGTCAGCGCGTCGTGAATCGCGGCGCGCAGCGCCACACCGGATGTGGTCATGTGGGAAAGCTCCAAAATTCGTGATGCGACCTATTGCGCAACGAACCACATCGTCATGGCCGGGCTTGACCCGGCCATCCACGCCTTCCTTGGTGAACCTTCATCAAGACGTGAATGCCCGCGACAAGCGCGGGCATGACGAAACCAAGAGAACCTCACTCGATCCGCACTTCCGCCTCGATCTCAAGCGTGCGCCGGTCTTCGCTGTCGCGAATCGCGACGATGCGATAGATGCGCGTGCCCTCGACGAAGCGATGCTGCAACGTGATGCTGAAATTGTTACGCAGCACGATGCGATAGCGCCGGCTCGCGCCGTCGCTGTCGGCTTCGATCCCGCGCCGCGCGGCGAGCGGCGTCACCTGCGCCCACACCGTGGCGAAAGCGCTCCAGTCGCGCACCACGCCGCCCTGGTCGTCGGGCGTCTCGACCGGCTGCTGCAACACCAGCCGCGTTCGCAATTGTCCGGGATCGATCATAGTGACAGCACCCGCTGCGATGAAATCATGGCGTTGACGCTCGGCGGCAGCATCGCCACACTCGCACCGATCGCAACCAGACCGCGATTCTCGTACCAGTGCGCGACCAGCATGCGGATCGCCTGCAGCAGCACCTGCGGCACCTTGTCGGCCGCGCCGAACCCGATCTCGACATCGAGTTCGATGCCGGCCTGCGCGCGGCCCGGCGCGGGCAGCGACCAGGCCGGCGCGGTGATCACACCGGCGGCGGGGTTGAGCGTGAAGCGTCCGACATCGAGCGCGATCGTCTCTCCCGCCTCGCGATAGACGCGCGCGGCGATCAGCATTCCGAGCGGGCCGAGCTTCGGCCTGATCCGTCCCTCCTCCGGCCAACGATCCAGAATGATGCGCCAGGTCTGGGTGATCAGGCCGAGCCGCGTCAGCGCCTCGACATGGTGGCGCGCGGAGCTGATCAAGGCGGCGATGATCGCGTCGTCGTCATCGTGCTCGACGCGCAGGAAAGCCTTGGCGTCGCTCACCGAGAGCGGCTCCGAGGCCGGGCCGGTCAAAAGCATGGCGGACATGAATTCGTTTCTCTTCCGGTTGACAAAATCCGTGCGTCAAGGCTCACCTGCGGCATGACTCCGCAGATGCTTCGCCTCATTCCTGTTGTTGCTATCGCCGCGACGCTCATAGCGCCGCCCGCGCATGCGATCACCGGCAGCCGCTCGGCGCCGGGCGATGCCATCGCCCGCTCGCTGGTCACCGTGGTCGGCGTGGGCGGCCGCGTCTGCACCGGCACGCTGATCGCGCCGACCATCGTGCTCACCGCCGCGCATTGCATTGCGGCCGGCGCGGCCAATCGCGTGGTCGATTATTCCACCAAACCGCCGACGCTGATCACGCCGCGGCGCATCGCCACCCATCCGCAATACAGCACGCAGGCGATGGCATCGCACCGCGCCACCCCCGATATCGCACTGCTGCAGCTCGCTTCGCCGATGGCCGGCAAATCCACTTCGCCACTCGGCGCGCCGCGAGTTCCGATCGTTCCCGGCGCGCGCTTCACCATCACCGGCATCGGCATCAGTTCGCCCGGCGCCAGCGATGTCGGCACGGTGCGTGCGGCGGGCCTGGTCGCCACCGGCAAGCCGGGCACGCTGCAGGTGCGCCTGGTCGATCCCCTCACCAACAACAAGAGCGCCGGCATGGGCGGCTGCACCGGCGATTCGGGCGCGCCGGCCCTCGAGGATCAGAACGGGCGCAGCGTCATCGTCGGCGTGGTGAGCTGGTCCACCGGGCCGGACAATTCGGCCGGCTGCGGCGGCCTCACCGGGGTCACGCCCTTCACATTATATAGAGAGTGGATCGTCACCACCGCGCGCGGCTGGGGCGCGGGGCTTTAACGCGATCCCGTTCAGTTCGGCGCCGAAGCCAGCGGACGCAAACGCCCGGCAAGATGCGCGGTTCTCTCGAACAGCCGTGTCAACGCCGTCCGGGCAAGGCGCTGGCTGGGCCGGTCGACATATTTCCAGATCAGCCAGGACGAGGCGCCGAGCCCGCAGACAATCAGCGCGAACAGCGGCAGCGCCGGCACGAAGGCGCGCAGCCGCAGGAATGCGACGTAGCCGATCATCTGGTTGAGCAAATAGGCCGGATAGGTCATGCCGCCGAGCGCCATGACCAGACGCGGCGGCAGCGGCAGATGTCCGAGCCGCACCGCGACGATGGCAAGGCCAATGATGCACACCGACAGCATCGCCACGGTGAACGCATCGAACGGCTGCCCGGTCATGATGCGCCAGCCCTCGACATTCTTCACCGCCTGCCCGACCGCGATCATCGCCGCTGCGCCGAGCAGAAGCTGGATCCCTGCGCTGCGCCGGCCGCGGCAGATCTCGAACAATAACGCGCCGCAGGAGAAAAAACCGCTCTGGTCGGTCAGCAGAATCTTGCGCAGCAGGTAGGATCCGATCCACACCTCGTTGAGCAGCGACACCAGCAGCCAGCCCACCACCACCTTGACGATATGTTTCGGAAACAGCCCGGTCGCGATCAGCACGCCGATCCAGGCGTAGAAGATCATTTCGATGATCAGCGTCCAGTAGACCGAGTCGACATAAGGCTGATGCCACGCCGGCGCCGCGATCGTCAGATTGGCGAGCCACTGTCGCGGTGTCTCCTCGAAATAGGCCGCGCCGAACCAGAGCGTCACCAGGAACGACAGTGTCATGCAGAACAGGAACGTCGGATAGAGCCGCGAGATGCGCGCGATGGCGAATTGCGACGCCGTGCGCCCTACCGCTGAATAGGCGATCACGAAACCGCTGATAATGAAAAACAGCTGCACGCCGAGATAGCCATAGCGAGCAAAACCGCTGAACTGCGGCACCGCGACGTAGGTCTGCACCGGGCCGGTCGGTCCGTGGAATCCGAAGTGAAACAGCACGACCGCCATCACCGCGAACAGACGCAGCAGATCGAGGGTCTCGACCCGTCCCGCCTCGAACGTGTGCGATGATATCTCCGATGGGCCGGTCCGCATGAAAGCCTCGCGCCTGCCGTACGCATATCGCCCGGCGGCCTTGTTGCAACGGGATTGTCGCTGCATGCAGCGTGCCAGCAATTTTGCACTAAAATCTTACAGTTAGCGCGGCCGGCGCCGGTAACCGGAAACGGTTTCGCGCGCCGCGCGGACCCCTGCTCCGTTTTGGGACAGCCAGTTCGAACACTCCGGATCAAACAGGTTTGCAGGTCCCGTCATCCAGACCGCATGTGGCGAAGTCCCGGTCATCGAAAGCGTTGATTTGAAAACCGCGTGCCTCATCTGATCGCAGCATCTTGCGCGGAAATGAGAGAAAGCGTGGATGGCCGGGTCAAGCCCGGCCATGACACCTTTGCCGCTATCGCATGAACACCGCCCTCGCCACCTGCCGTAGCAGGAACGGCGCATGAGAGCCTAGTTAACTCGCCGCGAATTTGACGAGCTTGATGGCGTCGAAGTCCTGCACGCCGCCGCCGACACGCTTGGTGGTGTAGAACAGCACGTAGGGCTTGGCGGAGTAAGGATCGCGCAGCACCCGCACGCCGAGCCGGTCGACGATCAGATAGCCGCGCTTGAAATCGCCGAACGCGATCGAGAGCGAGTTGGCGCCGATGTCCGGCATGTCCTCGGCCTCGACCAGCGGGAAGGTCATCAGCGAGGCGCGGCCGCCCGCCTGCGCCGGCGGCTGCCACAGATAACCGCCGCCGGTGTCCTTGAACTTGCGGATCGCGCCTTGCGTCTTGCGGTTCATCACGAAGCTGCCGTTCTGCCGGTAGCCTGCCTTCAGCGCGTAGATCAGGTCGATCAGCACGTCGGAGGGATTGCTCGCCGGAAACGCGCCGGCATTGCCGCTGGCGATATAGCCAAGCTTGCCCCAGACCCAGGAGCCGTTCGCTACCGTGTCGTAGCTCAGGAAACCCTTGGGCTTGTTGCTGCCGTCGCCGCTCACGAAGGCCGCGCCCTCCTGCACCGCGAAGGTCAGCTCGACCTCGGAGGCGATCCACTCGTCGATGTTGACGGCGCTGTCGTCGAGCAGCGTCGCGGTCGCCGCCGGCATGGCGTAAAGCTCCATCGCCGGAAAGCTGAGGGCATCGAGCGTCGGCGACGTGGTCTGGCTTCGGGTATCGGTCTCGCCGACCCAGCCGGCCGCGGGGCCCGCGGTCATGAACGGCTTCTTGTAGACGCCGCCGGAAATCTCGCGCACGCTGGCGATGGCGCGGATCGGCGAGATTGCGGCGAGGCGCCGGCCGATTTCCTGCTCCAGTTCGTTCGGCACCAGATAGCCGCCGTCCGGATTGGAGCCGGCCGACATCGCCTTAGTTTCGATCGCCTTGAGACCCGAGGTCTCGCCGGCGCGGACATAGGCGTCGAACGCGCTCTTGTGCTCGCGCGCCGTGCTGTCGATGGCGCGGGACGGCGCGCCGCCCAGCGAGGGCCGCGCCGATTTCAGCGCCAGCTCGTCGATCCGCTTCATCTGCGTGTCGAGCGCGGCGTTGATGCGGTCGACCTTCTCCTCCAGCAGCACGTCGGCGCGGCGGCCGAGCGAGGCCAGGCGTTCGTCGTTGGAGGATTTGAACTCCTCGAACGAACGCATCAGTTCGTCATGGGCGTCGCGCCCGGCGGCGGAAATGCCGGCCTTCTGCTCCGGCGCGGCGTCGTGGATATCGATCTCCATCAGGGTCTCCTTTGTAATGGAATGGATCGGGCAAACAAAAACGCCGCCCGAAGGGGCGGCGGTGTAGGGGTTGTCGCTATGGGCGTGCGGCTGAAAAAAGCGGCGTGCGCGAAAGCGTGCGCGTCCGATTGCAGCGCGCCTCCTTCACCGCCCGCAGCCGCGCGCCGGCGAGCAGCGGGAAGGTGACAATCGAAATCTCCCACAGATCGACCTGATAAAGTTTGCGCACGCGGGTCTTCGGATCGATCCGGCCGCGCACGGTGCGATAGCCGATCGACAGGCCGTCGATCGCGCCCTGCCCGACCAGCGCCAGCAGTTCGCGGCCGCGCGCCACCTCCGGGATCAGCCGCCCCCGCGCCCACAGCCCGCGAAAGTCCTCGTGCAGATCGAGCCAGATGCCGACCGGCTCGGCGGGATCGTGCTGAAACAGCATCGGGATCTTGCGCAGGCCGCGACTCTGCAGCGTCTGCGTGAATGCGCCGGGCATCACCATGTCGCGCGCCTGGTCGATCTCGCCGAACAGACTGGCGTAGCCCTCGACGGTGCCGTCGCCGGCCAGAGTGACGCGGGATGTTGAGGCGATAGGCGCGTGCATGGGCATTCCTCGCGGATAGCGCGTGGCTGAGAAGAGCGGATGTTTTGAAAAGGCTGCTTTTGAAGAACAGGGTCTCCCGGCACAGGCCGGGACGACTCGGATCAGGTCGTCTTCCCGCGCCTCGTCGTCTTGCGCCGCGCGGGCTTGGCGCGCGCGGGTTTGACGGCCGGCGTGCGCGCCGTCTTGTGCTGGATCTTCTCGAGGTGCGCGAGGAATTCGCGGAACACGGTGAGATGCTGCGGCTTCGATTTGGTCTCGCCGCTGATCGCGCGCAGCACGGTGTGCAATGTATCCATGGTGGCCCTCATTCGGAGCGGCGCGCGCCGTTGCGGCGGGCGCGGCGGTTGAACTGCGCAAGCTCGCGCACGAAATCATCAAGGCGGCGCGAGGCGGCGACGTATTCGCGCAGCGTCAGCAGGAACGCGCCGCTCGCCGCGCTCGCCCACAGAAACAGCGCGAGATGCGCAAGATCGCCCCGCGCCGCGAAGGTGTTGATCAGATCGGTCATTTGAATCTTTGATTCGGTCGTCTTGACCGCACAGGCTGTCGAAGACGGCGTGAACGCCCTTTCGCCCCGGCCATCCACGACTGTTGTTTGTAGACGTGGATCACCGGGACAAGCCCGGTGATGACGGAGCAGTGAATGCCCGTTCCTCATCCTGATGAGCGATCCGCAGGATCGCGTCTCGAAGGATGAGGAACGGATATCACGGCCTCCCAAGCGCGTTCACGCACGGCTTCAACGCGCATGGTTCGAGACGGCGCTGACGCGCCTCCTCGCCATGAGGATCATCCCAACCGATCGCCGCCGGCGATCGGCGCATAGCCGGTCGCCTCACGCTTCTCGTTCAGTGTCAGGAACGGCGCGGCGGCAATCCGCTCCCACAGCGCGGCGCGATCGGCCGCCAGCGCATCGATCTTGTCGGTATCGATGACCAGCCGCAACTCCTCGCCGAATTGCGGCGCGAGCCACTGCGCCAGCGCGGCGCCGACCCGTGCGGCCAGCGGCAGGATGGTCTGCCGCCACAGCGCGCGATTGGCTTCCTGGAAATTGGCGTAGGTGTTGTCGCCCGGAATGCCGAGCAGCATCGGCGGCACGCCGAAGGCGAGCGCGATCTCGCGCGCGGCGGCGTGCTTGGCCTCGAGGAAATCCATGTCCTTGGGCGTCAGCGACATCGCCTTCCAGTCGAGCCCGCCTTCGAGCAACAACGGACGCCCGGCATTGACCGCGCCCTGATAGGTGTCGGTGAGTTCGCGCTTGAGGCGATCGAATTGCTGGTCGGACAGCACCGCGCCGTCCGGCCCGGAATAAACCAGCGCGCCGGAGGGCCGCGCCGCATTGTCGAGCAGCGCCTTGTTCCACTTCGCCGCGGCGTTGTGGGTATCGACCGCGACCGCCGCGGCCTCGATCGGCGCGCAGCCATAATGATCGTCGAGCGGATGAAAAAACGTCAGATGCAGAATCGGCGGCATGCGCGCTTGCGTCTGCTCGAAGCGCACGTTGCGTCCCGCCACCGCATATTCATAGGCATCCGGCCAGCCCTCGCTGCCCGGCACCACCCTCATGCGGTCGGGCCGCAACGCGTAAAGCTCGCGCACCTCGTCATCAAGCGCGACCCCTTCGACATAGGCGTTGCCGGCCAGCAGCATCTGCGCATAGAGCGTCTCGAAGAAGCTGGCGCCGTCCTGACGCGGATTGGGCCGCATCAGCAGGCGCAGCAGCGGGTGCCGATCGCGCTCCAGCGCGCCTTCGTAGAGCAGGAAGCCGCACGAGGCCGCGTTCTCCGCGATCAGCCGCACCGCGCGATGCACGATGGCGTTGGCAAGATAGCCCTCGCGCGCCAGCGCCGCATAATCGCGCGGCGTCCACCGCGCCCGCCCGCCAGATTCGAACGCCAGCACCTTCGCCGTGCGCGAGGCTTTGGATTCGGGGGCGGTGAAGAGGTATTTGAAGCGGTTGAGCATCGTGTTTCCGTTTCTTCTGATGGGTGGCCGGTCAAGTGCGTGGCGCCATATGAGACGCTATCTCCGCCTCACCTAAAAATCGTCATTGCCGGGCCTGACCCGACAATCCATCATTCCTGCATGAGTTACTGGGTTCACATCCTCGCCAGCACACCGGCTGGGACACTCTATGTCGGCGTCACCAACGATCTCGTCCGCGCACTATGAACACCGCGAAGGAGCTGCCGAGGGTTTCACTCGCAAATACGCTGTCAAACGCCTCGTTTACTTCGAACCCCACGACACGGGTCTCCAGGCAATCCAGCGTGAGAAGAACATCAAGCACTGGCCGCGCAAATGGAAAATCGACCTTATCGTCCGCGACAATCCGGAATGGCGTGATCTTTACGATGATATTGTCCGCTGACGCGGACGATGGATGCGCGGGTCAAGCCCGCGCATGACATGACACAGAACTCACAACTCCCTCACCCTCGGCGTGCGGGGCGCGGTGAAGCTGAGCGAGGCGATCGCCCACACCAGCGCGTCGAGACGATCCGGCGAACGGCCGGACGACAAACCCGACGGCGAGAAATCGCACATCTCGTCTTCCAGCGCCGGAAACACACCGGCATGTTTGACGCGGCCCTGCTCGTAGAGCGTCGCCACCGGTTCAGCACGCAGCCATTTGCCGCGCGAGGCCCGCACCGCGATCACCGGCACGCTGGCATCGACCTCCGCGATCACCGCGCGCACCATCTCGCCGCCCTGGTTGACCTCGACCACCAGCGCGTCGGCCTCGAGCCGCCGCCACAGCGCGATGGCCTGCGAGGCCCACACCGCCGGTGTTGCATTTGAAACCGTCTCGTCGGCGAGCACGACAATCATCCCCTCGCCGCTGACGCCCGCCGCGACAATGCCGCAGCGGTCGGCGCGCTTGCCGGACGAGACCGGCGGATCAACCGCGACCACGATGCGTGCCAGCGAGGGCGCCGCCTCGATGCGGCATTGTTCAAGTTGCGCGCGCGACCACAGCGCGTCCGGCCGCTCCTCGATCAGCTCGCCGTCGAGTTCCTGCCGGCCGAGCCGCGTGCCGGCGTAGCGCGCCATCACGCCCTGCAGAAAGCTCGGCGCAAGGTTGAACGCATTGACGCGGGTCGCCGCGCGCGTCACCGCGCAGCTTGCATCATTCAGCAGCCGCTTGATCAGCGCGGTCGGCCGCGGCGTGGTGGTGATCAGTTGCCGCGGCTGCGCGCCGAGCCTCAGCCCGAACTGCAGCATATCAAAAGTCTCGTCGGCATAACGCCATTTCGCCAGTTCGTCCGACCAGGCGCAGCCGAATTGCGGGCCGCGCAGACTCTCCGGATCTTCGGCGGAGAACGCATAGGCCACCGCGCCGTTGCTCCATTCCAGCCGCTTGCGCGAGGAAATCCATGACGGCCGCTCGCCCTGCCGATGCACAGCGAGCAGGCCGGAGACGCCCTCGATCATCACCTCGCGCACATCGTGCTCGGTCTCGCCGACCAGCGCGATGCGACCGACAGCCTCCCGCGCCAGCGGCGCAAGGCCAAGCGCCTGCGCCTTGATCCATTCCGCGCCGGCGCGGGTCTTGCCCGCGCCGCGCCCGCCGATCATCAGCCAACTCAGCCACGGCTCGCCGCCCGCGGCCGTCGCGGGCGGCCATTGATGGTCGTGCGCGAACAGCCGCCAGTCGGTCGCGATCAGATCGAGATCGCGTTCACTCAGTTGCGCCAGGATGGCGAGGCGCTGTTTCGGCGACAATGCGCTCCAGGCGGCTCGCGAGCTCGCGTCGAAGCTCGTTGATGTCTCGCGGCACGGCGTCGTCGTCACGTTGCGCTTTCTCCTCGCCCGCCCTCAACTGCATCACCTCGCGCAGCGTTCGTGCCAGCGAGGCAAGCATCCGCGCCCGCCGCTCGGCCTGGCCGTGCTGGCGCAGCGGCATCGACTTGCCGCTGACCAGGCTTTCGATCTGATTGAGTTCGTCCTCGATCGCGCCGGAGACACGTTCGAGCAGCACCGCGACCGGCGCGCGCGACGACGCGCCGAGAATCTTCTGCTCGACGGTGCGGGCCCCATCCATCCGCGGCGTGCGCGCATTGGCGCGCGTGCGCAGGGCGGCCTTCTTTTTCGCCGTCGTCGCTTTCTTCGCCGTTGTCGCCGCCGCTTTCGGTTTCGCGACTGCGGTCGTTGTCGCGGCGCGCTTGGCCGCCTTCACCGGCACTGTCTTTGCTGTCTTTTGTACGCGCACGGCTTTGCGTCCCGCCGGCGCGCGTGCCGGTCTGGCGGGAGTCTTCGAAGCCATGTGTCAAAAATCCTCAAAGCCGCGAACGTCCGCGACGTCGCGCTCCCGTCAGGTGCGGAAGAACAGGAACCAGACGATCGCCAGCGTGAAGGCCGCTGCGATGGTGCTGACGGTCAACAGCGCGAGCACCGAGGGCCCCGGTTCGGCGGAGCGCGCCTCGGTCGGAGTCTCAACGATGCGGTCGTTCTGTTTGATCGGCATGGCATCCTCGAATGACTGGCGTGGACCGCGGCGCCTCAGGGATGCCGCGCACTTGCAGATCCAACGCCGCGCGGCGGGAGCCGTTCCCTCAAGACCCAATTGTCGAGCATGACGCAAACCTACTGCGGCAGCGTCACGCTGTCAAGGACTATTTTCCTAAAAGAGAAGCTGCAATTCCAAGACGCACAAAGAGGCTTGATCAGCGCCGGTTCCGCGGAAAAGATCGCGCATTGCCAAAGCTCTTTTTCAAAGGGAGGCTTGCATGAAATTCCTCACCCTCGCCTGCGGCGTCGCCGCATCCCTGCTCTTGCTGATGCCGCCGGCGGACGCCGCGCCGAAAAAGAGTCGCGAGGAATGTCTTGCGCTCGCCAAGTCGCGCGGCTTCAACGGCGGCGGAACGCGAGGCGGCGCCGAACGGGGAGAATTCGTCAAGGCCTGCATGCAGGGCAAGAACTAGAACCCGAGCCCTACTCCGCCATCTCCGCGGTCTGCATCTCCGGCGGGCCGGCAAGCGGCCGCTCTTCCATCAGCAGGAACAGCGTCGCCGCCGTCGCCATGAACAGCGCTGCCGCGCCGAACAGATAGCGGAAGCCGGCGATCATATCCTGCGGGGTGATGCCATGCGCGCCGCCGCCGCCGTGTTCGCCGATCGAGATGTTGCGGCCAAGCACCATCAGCAGGATCGCGCTGAACAGCGCCACCGCGAAGGACGACATCAGCGCGCGGACGAAGTTCAGCGCGCCGGTTGCGGTGCCGACCTGTGCGCGCGCCACCGCGTTCTGAATCGAGACCACGCTGACCGGAAAGCAGGTGCCGAGGCCGAGCGCATAAAGCGCCAGCAGCGTCAGCACGACCCACAGCGGCAGCGGAATCGCGAACGCCAGCACCAGCGCGCAGAGCGTCGCCATGCTGGCGCCGACGATCGCCGACCATTTGTAATGCCGCGTCTTCATCATCACGCGCCCGGCGATCCACGCTCCGAACACCGTCACCGCCACCAGCGGGATCAGCGCGATGCCTGCCTCGCTGGCGCCGAGGTGATAGACCGTCTCGTAATACAGCGGCATGTGCACGGTGAGCGCGATCATCGCGCCGAGCGCGCAGCCGCCCGAGATCATGGCGTAGGGCACCACCGGTCCGGAGATCAGCGGGATCGGCAGGAACGGCTCCTCGGTGGTGCGCGCGTGCCAGACGAAGGCCAGCGTCAGCAGCACCGCCGAGCCGATCATGGCGAGCAGCGTCGGCGACAGCCACGCCAGTTGATGGCCGCCCCAGGTCAGCGCCAGCAGGAAAATCACGGCGGACGCCATCAGCAGCAGACCGCCGACCCAGTCGAGCTTGCGCGGGCGGTGATAGACCGGGATTTTCTTCATGCGCGGCAGCAACAGCACCAGCGACAGGATGCCGAGCGGCAGGTTGATCCAGAAGATCATCGACCAGTGCAGATGCTCGGCGAACACGCCGCCCAGCACCGGGCCGCCGACGCCGGCCGCGACATAGACCGAACTGAAATAGGCCTGATAGCGGCCGCGCTCGCGCGGCGAGACGATATCGGCCACCAGCGTCTGCACCAGCGGCAGGATGCCGCCGCCGCCGAGACCCTGCAGCCCGCGCGCCAGAATCAGCGTGAGAATGTCCTGCGCCAGCGCGCACACAACCGAGCCGACCAGAAACAGGCTGGTGGCGGCGATGATCATGGCGCGGCGGCCGTAGATGTCGCTGAGCGCGCCATAGACCGGGGCCGCGGCGGTGGATGACAAGAGATAGGCGGTGATGATCCACGACAGGTTGGAGACATCGCGGAATTGCTGGCCGATGGTCGGCAGCGCGGTGGCGACGATGGTCTGGTCCAGCGCGGTCAGGAACAGGTTGAGCATGAGACTCAGCACGATGGTGCGGATTTCCTCATGCGTCAGCGGCGCGGCCGGCGCGATCGTCGGCGCGTCGACAATGTCGATCACCTCGCCGCCGATCGCGGCCAAGCCATCATCCCCCTGTGGGTCCGCGGGTCCGCGGCCCGATCCTTCCAGTCTGTTCATGCCGTCTGCTTGATGGTCGGCGCGCCAAGGCGCTGCCCGGCCGCGTTTCGTTGCTGCGCGTATTGGTAGCGTTGTCTGCCGCGCAGCGTTAGCCGTCCCGGCGCATGGGGCCGTGCGCAAACCGCAGCAATGCACGCAAATGTGATCGGGGCGAGCTGAAGCGGTGCGCGCCTCCGGCAGGCTGACAGGGATGCCGTGCCCCGGACGCTACGTAGCGCTAAGCGGTGCGTAGCGTCCGGGGCCGTTCCAAACGCCGGTGTCCGTAACGGTCCCGGTTCTGCGAAGCCATAGCGCGTCGGAAGACGCGCGTGAACGCGCTTTTGGCACGCTGCATCGCGCCCGGGACACGGATAGAGTGCAAACCGGGAGGGGGCCGGCGCGTGATGAATAACCGGTTTTTCGTCTACATCCTCACTAACCGCCCGCGCGGCGTTCTTTACGTCGGCGTCACCAACGACCTCGCCCGCCGAATCTCGGAGCATCGCACCAAGCTGACGCGAGGTTTCACTGCGGCCCATGGCGTGATCTTGCTTGTCCACGCGGAAGAATATGCCTCCATCCTGGAAGCCCGCGCCCGCGAGCATGCCCTCAAGCGATGGCGGCGAAACTGGAAATTTGAACTGATCGAGAAAGACAATCGGGAATGGCGCGATCTTTCCAACGAAATTTGCTGATGTGGCGTGCCCCGGATGCCGCGCAGCGCGAAGCGGTGCGCTGCTGAGCCGGGGCCGTTCCAGACGCCGGCGCCCGTAACGGGCCCCGGTTCTGCGAAGCCATAGCGCGTCGGAAGACGCGCGTGAACGCGCTTTTGGCACGCTGCATCGCGCCCGGGTCACAAATCTAGCCAGCCCTACTTGATCTCTACGTCTTCGGCGGCGTCTTCAGCTTCGCGCGCTTCGGCAACAGCGCCGGCCAGCGCACGATGTGATCCTCGAGATCGGCATCGTCGACCTCGTCCTCGCTGCCCCACACCCGGCCGCGCACCGACACGCCGGCCTCGTGCACCGTGTTCGGATCGCCCGAAATCAGCGGGTGCCACCAGTAAAGGTCGCGCCCCTCCGCCACCAGTTTGTAGCCGCAGCTCGGCGGCAGCCAGTTCAGGGTACGGACGTTCTCGGGGGTCAGCCGGACGCAGTCCGACACCTTGGCCGAGCGGTTGGGGTAGTCCTTGCAGGCACACAGCCCCCAGTCGAGCAGCGTGCAGGCGATATGGGTGTAGTAGATCTTGCCGGTATCCTCGTCCTCCAGCTTCTCCAGGCAGCAGCGCCCGCAGCCGTCGCACAGGCTCTCCCATTCGGCGTCGGACATCTGTTCCAACGTCTTGGTTTTCCAAAACGATTTGCTCTGGGAGGAAGGCTTGGCGGGCGGCGCGGTCATCTCGTCGGACAAGGCTGGCGCGAGCCGCCCCGACAGGAGCGGCCCAGGCGCGCGTTGATGGCTGATGTCCATCTATAGCCTGTTCGCGCGGTCTGGATACCGTCTCGGGCGATAAAACATCGCCCGAGCGCCTTTCATCGCCGCGCCGGCAAGGTGAGTGAAAACGCGCGGCCTCACCCTGTTCCAGGGCGACCGGCGCTCCCTCCCCTTTGCCATCAAAAAGCCTGCCGGAGCATTGGTTTATCCGCCATGCTCGGCTAGAAGATGCGGAACTCCGGCGAGCGCGTTCCGACTCGCCGGCGGCAGGCCGGTTGCCGCGTCCGTGATGTCGGATGCCGTGCCGTGTTCGGTGCCTTGGGGTTGCCGCAAGCAGACCGCATGGTCGGCGGCGGCTCGCACAGCTCGAACATCGCACGCATCGGACCCGGCTTGAGGGAACGGCCGACGCCAACACGACGCCCGCGCTGCAGACAAGGATTTCGGTGCGCAACATCGTACCCGATCAGTGGAGGAAAAGATTCCAGCATTTCCTGCTGGACCTCGACGCGCGCATCGATTCCACATTGTTCTCGTCGGGCCGCGGCCTGCGCGAACTCTACGAACGCTTCTCGGCGTTCATGGACCGCTTCTATGTCGGGCGCTGGAAGCGTTGGGTCTTCATCGAGCCGTTGTCGGAAGCCGCCACCATCGGGCTCGGCGGCATGCTGTTGATGCTGGCGCTCGCGATCCCCGCTTTTCACGAGACCTCCGACGACGACTGGCTGAAGAAGTCCGACCTCGCGGTGACCTTCCTCGACCGCTACAACAACCCGATCGGCAGCCGCGGCATCAAGCACAACGACTCGATCCCGCTGGAGGACTTCCCCGATCATCTGATCAAGGCGACGCTCGCCACCGAGGACCGCCGCTTCTACGATCATTTCGGCATCGACGTCGCCGGCACCTTCCGCGCCCTCCTCACCAACGCACAGGCCGGCGGCGTGCGCCAGGGCGGCTCCTCGATCACCCAGCAGCTCGCCAAGAACCTGTTTCTCAACAACGAGCGCACCATCGAGCGCAAGGTCAAGGAAGCCTTCCTCGCGATCTGGCTGGAAACCCGCCTGACCAAGAACGAGATCCTCAAGCTCTATCTCGATCGCGCCTATATGGGCGGCGGCACCTTCGGCGTCGACGGCGCGGCGCATTTCTATTTCAACAAGTCGGCGCGCGACGTGAATCTGGCGGAAGCGGCGATGCTCGCCGGCCTGTTCAAGGCGCCGACCAAATACGCTCCGCACATCAACCTGCCCGCCGCGCGCGCCCGCGCCAACGTGGTGCTCGACAATCTGGTCGATGCCGGCTTCATGACCGAAGGCCAGGTGTTCGGCGCCCGCCGCAATCCGGCGAGCGTGGTCGATCGCCGCGACGAGAACTCGCCGAACTACTATCTCGACTGGGCCTTCGACGAGATGAAGAAGCTGGTCCAGACCTTCCCGAAATCCTACACCGAGCGCGTGTTCGTGGTGCGCACCACGATCGACATGAACGTGCAGCACGCGGCGGAGGCGACCGTCGAGGACCAGCTCCGCCAGTTCGGCCGTGACTATCACGCGACGCAGGCCGCCCTCGTGCTTGCCGATCTTGACGGCGGCGTGCGCGCGATGGTCGGCGGGCGCGACTACGGCGCGAGCCAGTTCAACCGCGCGGTCGACGCGATGCGCCAGCCCGGCTCCTCGTTCAAGCCTTACGTCTACGCCACCGCGCTGATGAACGGATTCAAGCCGACCTCCATCGTGGTGGATGGTCCGGTCTGCATCGGCAACTGGTGCCCGCAGAACTACGGCCGCTCCTATTCCGGCGCGGTGACGCTGACCGCCGCGATCACCCGCTCGATCAACGTCGTGCCGGTGAAGCTGTCGATCGCGATGGGCGGCAAGGGCGGACCGAAGGCCGGCCGCGCCAAGATCGTCGAGACCGCGCGCAAGATGGGCATCAAGGCGCCGCTGCCCGATACGCCCTCGCTGCCGATCGGCTCCGACGAGGTCAACGTGCTCGAGCATGCGGTGGCCTACGCCACCTTCCCCAACAAGGGCCGCGCGGTGACGCCGCACGCCGTGCTCGAAGTGCGCACCGGCGCGGGCGACCTCGTCTGGCGCTGGGACCGCGACGGACCGAAGCCGCGTCAGGCGATTCCCGCCTCGGTCGCCACCGATATGGCGGGCATGATGAGCCACGTCGTCGAGGAAGGCACCGCGCGGCGCGCGCAGCTCGACGGCATTCCCGCCGCGGGCAAGACCGGCACCACCAACAATTATCGCGACGCCTGGTTCGTCGGCTACACCGGCAACTTCACCATGGCGGTGTGGTACGGCAACGACGACTACTCGCCGACCAACCGCATGACCGGCGGCTCGCTGCCGGCCAAGACCTGGCACGA
>JAFKKO010000143.1 GCA_017305455.1 Hyphomicrobiales bacterium
ACCGTGCGCGCCGACTTGCGGTACGGCTTGTTCCACTCGAACCCGTTCTCGTACATGCCGTAGAGAATGCGCCGATGCACCGGCTTGAGGCCGTCGCGCGCATCGGGCAGCGCTCGCGACACGATCACGCTCATGGCGTAATCGAGATAAGAGCGCTTCATTTCGTCGGAGATCGAAACGGGCTTGATATCGACGGGGCCGGAGCCGCTTTCCGTCGGGTCGTTCGGGTCGGTCAAAATGCGAATCCTGAAGTGCGAAATGCTTTGCCAATATAGGCTGAATCGCGGGTTTTCGCCAAGCTATTCGAACCGGAAAACGCTCGAAATAGCGCAGCATTTTCAGTTATTTGGGCGACGATTTTGCGGCCCTTCCGGCGCCCCCGCCAAAGCGCTGGCCAGCCCGCGGCAGGGCCGTCTTGAACCCGCGGAATTCGCCGTCCGGCGACAAAAACCAGTCGGCAAATCCGCACTCCGCGCTAGGCTGGCGCAGCGACAGAGCGGCGGCGCGCGGCTGCCGTCCACCGGAGTAATCATGCTTGCCGAATACGCCCTCAACGCGCTGGTGACGCTGTTCGTCGTGGTCGATCCGATCGGGATCGCACCGGCCTTCCTGTCGGTCACGCACGGACTGCCGGCCACCGCACGGCGCGGCGTCGGCTATCGCGCGGCGCTGATCGCCGCGATGATCCTGATAGGCACCGCGCTGATCGGAAACTGGCTGCTGGCGCGGCTCGGCATCGGCCTGCCCGCGTTCCGGATTTCCGGCGGGATCCTGCTGTTTGTCATCGCCGGCGAAATGGTGTTCGGCATCCGCCCCGCGCGCGAGGCGCGGCAGGCCGAACAGGCGATCGAGGAGCACGTCCGCAACATCGCGGCGTTTCCACTGGCGATTCCTCTGATCGCGGGTCCCGGCGCGATCACCGCCACTCTGCTGCTGGCCGGGCAGACCAAGGCGGACCCGGCCTCTCTGCTGACGCTGGTTGGAATCATCATGGTGATGGCCGCCGTCTGCGCCATCGTATTTCTGTTCGCCGGCAGCGTTTCACGCCTGCTCGGCGTCACCGGCAATGTCGTGCTGTCGCGACTGCTCGGCGTGGTGCTCGCCGCCCTCGCCGTGCAGTTCGTGATCGATGGCGGCCGCGCCGCTTTTGGATGAGATGAGCTGGGAAGAGCGCGCAAAGCCTTTCGCCGTTTCTTGGAATCGACGAAAGGCTTAGTTTTTATTGGACGCGGTTTCTTAACGCGAACCGGTATCCACTTCGCTCGAAAACGCTTTTTAAAACGGAATATCGTCGTTCATGTCGTCGTTGCGGCCACCGCCGCCGCCCGACGAGACCGACCGGCGCTGCGAACCGCCGCCGGAGACAAAATCGCCGCCAGTATCGTCGGACGCGAACGATCCGCCGCCACCGCCGCTACGGCCGTCCAGCATGGTGAGAACCGAGTTGAAGCCCTGCAGCACCACTTCGGTCGAATACTTGTCCTTGCCGTCCTTGTCCTGCCATTTGCGAGTCTGCAGCGCGCCCTCGATGTAAACCTTGGAGCCCTTCTTCAGATACTGCTCGGCGATCCGGCACAACCCTTCATTGAAGATCACCACGCGGTGCCACTCGGTCTTTTCCTTGCGCTCGCCGGTATTCTTGTCGCGCCAGCTCTCCGAGGTCGCGACGCTGAGATTGGCGATCGGACGGCCGTCCTGGGTCCGGCGCATGTCGGGATCGGCGCCGAGGTTGCCGACCAAAATCACCTTGTTAACGCTTCCCGCCATGTCTTGTTCTCCACTATCGACGTCATCGCTGTTCGGCAGGCGAGAGCTTAAACCGGTCACGCCGCTCATTGCGGTGCGACCCTATACGCTCCGGACTTCTCCGCCGCCTCGCCCGCGCCGTTATCCACGGATCGTTTGCTACGTCTTTATACTTGTCCACTATTTGTTCTTCAAAACAAGAAAAATCAATGACGCTCCAACCAGTTCCGTGCACGAGCCCTCGAAACGGCACAAAAACGCCATCTTTCGGACAGCAAAAACGCGAAAAGTTCCAAACAAATCGTTGACTTAGTCAAAAAATCTTCCCCGCCGAGTGTTGTATTTCAGAGACGGTCTTTTTCAGGCTTCGCGAGTATAACGGCGCTACAGAGTCGAAATTCCGGTGCGTTCGCGCCCTTGGATGACCTGCTTCGAGCCCACAACACGAAGCAGACTAAAAACTGGAGAAGACACATGAAGAAGTTTCTGCTCGGCACCGCGGCGGTTTTCGCCCTTGGTACCGTTTCCGCGGTTGCGGCTGACCTGCCGGCCCGCACCTACACCAAGGCGCCTGCGTATGTCGCTCCGGTCTATAACTGGACCGGCTTCTACATCGGTGCGCACGTCGGCGGCGCCTTCAACGGCTCCGACAGCTTCACCACCAACAACCTCGGTGTTGTCGGCGCGCAGAAGGACGGCTCGTTCATCGGCGGTGGTCAGATCGGCGCCGACTACCAGTTCGCTCCGAACTGGCTGGTTGGTATCGAAGGCCAGATCAGCGGCCTGTCCGACACCCGCCGTACCTTCACCGACACCGCAAGCGGCAGCACCCTGCGTGATCGCAGCGACTGGCTGGCCTCGGTCACCGGCCGCCTCGGCTACACCTGGGGTCCGGGCCTGATCTACGTGAAGGGCGGCGTCGCGTTCCGTGACGACAACGGCCTGCGCGGCAACGGCACCTTCCTGCCGGGCGTGACCGATCGTGACGACACCGGCTACACCGTCGGTGGCGGCCTCGAGTACATGTTCGCCCCGGCCTGGTCGGCGAAGATCGAGTACCAGTACTACAACTTCGGCACCACCACTGCTGTGACCCCGGTCGCCACTCTTAGCTACAAGGACGACATGCACACTGTGAAGGCCGGTATCAACTACCACTTCAACTGGGGTGGCCCGGTTGTCGCCAAGTACTGAGCTCAAGCACTAAGCTCTCCTGATCCTCTGGATCGCAGAAAGGCCGGCGCAAGCCGGCCTTTTTGTTTGCTTTCTTGTCACCCGACGGCTGCAGCCGTCGCGTTCGTCCCGGCAGGAAAAACGATCAGTAAGGTTCCCGCGTTTCCCACCGTGAATCGCAAGGCATCTTCATCAAGGCACTGGAAATTCGGCGGCGTTCTTCCTACGTTCGCCATACGCAATCCTCGATGATGACGATCCGTTTCCGGGCTCCGGAAGTCGATCTTCAGCGCTCGCGCCAAGCGCGCCGGAACCCTGTTCATGGATGAAGTTCTCAAGGCTACCCGCAAGCAAACCGGCGCCGCCTTGCGCGCCATTACCATTCGCGGGGCACGCGAACACAATCTGAAGAACGTCGATCTGGAAGTTCCGCGCGACAGGCTGGTGGTGTTCACCGGGCTTTCCGGATCCGGAAAATCCTCGCTCGCCTTCGACACCATTTATGCCGAAGGCCAGCGGCGCTATGTCGAGTCGCTGTCCGCCTATGCGCGTCAGTTTCTCGAAATGATGCAAAAGCCGGACGTCGACCAGATCGACGGCCTGTCGCCCGCCATCTCGATCGAACAAAAGACCACCTCGAAGAATCCGCGCTCGACGGTCGGCACCGTCACCGAAATCTACGACTACATGCGTCTGCTGTGGGCACGGGTCGGCATCCCCTACTCGCCGGCGACCGGCCTTCCGATCGAAAGCCAGGTCGTCTCGCAGATGGTCGATCGCGTGCTGGCGTTGCCCGAAGGCACCCGGCTCTATTTGCTTGCGCCGGTGGTGCGCGGCCGCAAGGGCGAATACCGCAAGGAACTCGCCGACTATCTCAAGAAGGGTTTTCAGCGCGTCAAGATCGACGGCACCTTCCACGAACTCGCCGACGCGCCCGCGCTCGACAAGAAATTCCCGCATGACATCGACGTCGTTGTCGATCGCATCGTGGTGCGACCCGACATGGGACAGCGCCTCGCCGAATCCTTCGAGACCGCGCTGAAGCTGGCCGAAGGCCTCGCCGTGATCGAATTCGCGGATGCGCCCGCTGCCCCGGCCGCCGACAATAAGAAGCCCGAGAAGAAGACCGCCAAGATCCACGACAAGAGCGGGCCGGAGCGCATCCTGTTCTCCGAAAAGTTCGCCTGCCCGGTGTCCGGCTTCACCATTCCGGAGATCGAGCCGCGGCTGTTCTCGTTCAACAATCCGTATGGCGCCTGCCCGGAATGCGGCGGTCTCGGCGTCGAGCAGCATATCGACGCCGATCTGGTGATTCCCGATCAGGAGCTGACGCTGCGCAAGGGCGCGATCGCGCCGTGGGCGAAGTCCTCGTCACCTTATTACGTGCAGACGCTGCAGGCGCTCGGCAAGTTCTACAAATTCACGCTCGACACCAAATGGAAGGACCTGCCCAAGAAAACGCAGAACGCGCTGCTCTATGGCTCGGGCGAAGATGCGATCAAGTTTTCCTACGAGGACGGCACCCGCGCCTACGACACCAAGAAGCCGTTCGAAGGCATCATCACCAATATCGAGCGGCGCTATCAGGAAACCGAGAGCGAATGGGCGCGCGAGGAGCTTGGCAAATACTTCGCCGACGTGCCCTGCGCAGCCTGTCACGGCTACCGCCTCAAGCCTGAAGCTTTGTGCGTCAAGATCGGCGGCAAGCATATCGGCGAGATCGCCGACCTGTCGGTGAGCAAGGCCGGCGAATGGTTCGAGACCGTGCCGGACGCGCTGAACAAGCAGCAGAACGAGATCGCCGTCCGCATCCTCAAGGAAATCCGCGAGCGGCTGAGCTTCCTGCTCGATGTCGGCCTGAACTATCTGACGCTGTCGCGCTCCTCGGGCACGCTGTCCGGCGGCGAGAGCCAGCGCATCCGCCTTGCCTCCCAGATCGGCTCTGGCCTGACCGGCGTGCTGTACGTGCTGGACGAGCCTTCAATCGGCCTGCACCAGCGCGACAACGCGCGGCTGCTCGACACGCTGCGGCGGCTGCGCGATCTCGGCAATACGGTGATCGTGGTCGAGCACGACGAGGACGCGGTGCTGACCGCCGACTACGTGGTCGATGTCGGGCCGGGAGCCGGTATCAATGGCGGCAATATCGTCGCCAAGGGCACGCCCGACGACATCATGCGCAATCCGAAATCGCTCACCGGCAAATACCTGACCGGCGAGATGTTCGTGCCGATTCCGGAGCGCCGCCCGCCAAACCCGCGCCGCACCATCAAGGTGATCAACGCGCGCGGCAACAATTTGAAGAATGTTTCGGCGGAGATTCCGCTCGGCCTGTTCACCTGCGTCACCGGCGTGTCCGGCGGCGGCAAATCCACGCTGCTGATCGACACGCTCTACAAGGCAATTGCGCGCAAACTCAATAACGCCAGCGAAGGCCCCGCCCCCCACGACCGCATCGAGGGGCTGGAGCATATCGACAAGATCATCGACATCGACCAGTCTCCGATCGGTCGCACGCCGCGCTCCAACCCCGCGACCTACACCGGCGCGTTCACGCCGATCCGCGAATGGTTCGCCGGCCTTCCGGAAGCCAAGGCGCGCGGCTATGAGCCCGGCCGCTTCTCGTTCAACGTCAAGGGCGGACGCTGCGAGGCCTGTCAGGGCGATGGCGTCATCAAGATCGAGATGCACTTCCTGCCCGACGTCTACGTGACCTGTGATACCTGCAAGGGCAAACGCTACAACCGCGAAACGCTCGAAGTGCTGTTCAAGGGCAAGTCGATCGCAGACGTGCTCGACATGACGGTCGACGAAGCCGTCGAATTCTTCAAGGCGGTGCCGCGCGTGCGCGACGTGCTGGCGCTCTTGCATCGCGTCGGCCTCGACTACATCAAGGTCGGCCAGCAGGCAACGACGCTGTCGGGCGGCGAAGCGCAGCGCGTCAAGCTTGCCAAGGAGCTCAGCAAGCGCGCCACCGGCCGCACGCTCTACATCCTCGACGAGCCGACCACCGGCCTGCACTTCCACGACGTGTCCAAGCTGCTCGAGGTGCTGCACGAGCTGGTGGCGCAGGGCAACACGGTGGTGGTGATCGAGCACAATCTCGAAGTCATCAAGACCGCGGACTGGGTGATCGACCTCGGACCGGAAGGCGGCGACGGCGGCGGCGAGATCGTCGCCTGGGGCCCGCCGGAAGACATCGTCAGGGCGGCGCGCAGCTATACCGGCAAATTCCTCGCGCCGGTGCTGAAGAAGGGCCGCGCGGGCATCCTACGCAAGAGTGAGGAAGCGGCGGAATAACAGGGTCCGGGGCCGCAACATTTTTCAGGCGGCTGATTTGCGTCAGCCGCCTGAATCTTCAAACCGGATTAGGACTTCAGGCGTGGCTTATTGGCCGTGCCGCGCGAGCTCCTGCTCGGAAAGCTCCCAGTCCTGCCAGAGCTTCAGAGCCGCCAGCAGCAGCACGATGCCGCCGAGAGCGGCATGCCAGATCCTCAGCGTGCCGCCGGTGGAATATCCGAAGATGTAGGGCGAGACGATCAGCCAGAGGGCGAGCACCATTTCGCAGCCCTCCTCCCAGCGTCGCAGGACGAGATACTCAAGCTGCGAAAAGCCGAACACCAAAGCACCGATGAGCACCGTGTTCATCAGCGCAAGTCCCGGCTCCGGCAGTGAGCCGAGGCCGTAATTGGCTTGTCCGGTCAACCAGGGAGAGAATGCGATCAGGAAGCCGAGCAGCATGCCGACCCAGTCTTCCCACGGGCGATGAGTGTCGAAAAACCGCACGCCAGACATGGAAACCTCCTATTCAAAGAGGCATATGGCGGCGGCCGAACGGGCGTGGTCAAACCGTTACGACCATTCGGCCGCACGTCTATGTCTGCACTCGACCTATGAAACTCCGCCGTTTTTGCAAGAGGCCATGCGGCAGCTTTGTTGTCACAGGCAGCCCGGCGCTGTTAACTTTCAGGTACGCCGAACATCGACTGTCCAGGCCGGTTTGGAAGGAGGCGACATGAGCGATGCAACAGGTGATGTTCGGGACAATGCCTCCGAAAGCCGATATGAGCTGACCGTCGATGGCTACCTCGCGGCGGCCTATTACAAGACGCACGGCAACGTCGTGACGTTCGTCCATACCGAGGTGCCCAAGGAGCTTGGCGGCAAGGGCATCGGCTCCCGTCTGGTGAAAGCTGCGCTCGAACAGGTCCGCGCAAAAAACCTGAAGGTGGTCGCGCAGTGCCCGTTCGTGAAAGGCTATATCGACAAGCACGCCGAGTTCGCCGATCTGTTGAACTAACCCTGCTCTGCGTCGCAAGCGTCAGGAGATGTTGCCCGTGAATGCCGCGCCGGTCCATCAGGTTCGCAACAATTCATCGCTGCAGCGCTACGAACTCGACACCGAGGGCGGCATCGCTTTCGCGCGCTATCGGCTCGAGCCGGGTGTGGTGATCATCACCCATGTCGAGACGCCGCCCGCGCTGCGCGGTCAAGGCATCGGCTCGCGGGTGGTCGAGGGCAGCCTGCAACTGATCCGGGCGGAAAAGCTGAAAGTGCGGGCGGGTTGCAGTTTCGCCCGCAGCTATCTTGCGGACCATCCGGAATTCGCGGACATCGCCGGGTAGCACATCCCGCGGCCGGAAGCGTGGGCCCTGAATAAACCCACGCTCCGCCGCTAGCGATCAGACGATCTTGATCGACATGTCCGGCAAGCCTTCCAGCTTGCACAGCAGCACGTCGCCCTTCACCACCGGCCCGACATTCTCGGGCGTGCCGGAATAGATGATGTCGCCGGCCTTGAGCTCGAAGGCTTCCGACAGCTTGGCGATCTGCTCGGCGACACTCCAGATCATCTTGTCGAGATTGGAGTTCTGCCGCACCGTGCCGTTGACCGCGAGCGAGATCGCACCCTTGGTGAAATGCCCGGTCTTGGCGACCGGATGGATCGGCCCGAGCACGGCGGCGTGGTCGAAGCTTTTGCCGATCTCCCACGGCTTCTTCATGCCGGCCATTTCGTTCTGCAGATCGCGTCGGGTCATGTCGAGACCCAGCGCATAGCCGAACACATGGTCCAGCGCCTTGTCGGGCGAAATGTTGGTGCCGCCGGATTTCAGCGCCGCGACCAGTTCGACCTCGTGATGATAGTTCTTGGTCAGCGACGGATAGGGATGGTCGGCGACCTGCCCAATCGCCACGTTCTGGATCGCGTCGGTCGGTTTCTGGAAAAAGAACGGCGGCTCGCGATTCGGATCGGAGCCGCGCTCGATGGCATGAGCGGCATAGTTGCGGCCGATGCAGTAGATGCGGCGAACCGGAAAGACCTCGCTCTGGCCGACGATCGGGATCGTCACCGTCGCAACCTCGAACACCGGCCGGGCAGCCCCCTGTGCCATCGCGGGACCAGCTTGGACTGCCGCGCCCGCCATCGTGGCGGCGCCGGCTGCAAGAACGGTTCGTCGGTCGATCGTCGTCATGGTTGCACTCCCGGGATGTTGTTATGTTCGTTGCACGGTGCAGCCTGCACCGCGGTGATGGAATCGGTAGTCTTAATCTGCGCGCCGCGCAAGAAACGGCGTTGCTGCCCCCATACACCATTGCGTCATTGCGTCAGCGCCCCGTTGCACCGCGGCGGAGCGACGGCGCGACAGAAAAAAGCCCGCCCCAAAAGGGCGGGCTTTGAGCGTACGGCGATACGGACGGTTTAGCGCTTGATATCGTCCGGCAGCTTGCCGCCATTGGCCGCCAGCTTGTTCATCACCTGCTTGTGCAGCCAGATGTTCATCGACGCCGAATCGCCGGTATCGCCGGTGTAGCCCAACTCCTTCGCCAGCTCCTTGCGGGCGGAAAGGCTGGAATCGATATCCAGCGCCTTCATCAGATCCACGATCGACGTGCGCCATTCGAGTTTCTCGCCTTTCGCGGCGACCGCCTTGTCGAGGATCGGCGCGACATCGACGGTCTGCGCCGGGGCGGCGCCACCTCCTGCCGCCGCTCCTGCGCCACCGGCAGACTCAGCCGCATTGGCCGGAGTGGTGCCGAAAATCGCGCCGATGATCTTGCTAAAAATGCTCATAGATGGACTCCTAAATGAATACGAGGGCGAGGTGGAGGGTCGAAGACGCCGCGGGACCGCAGCGCCATGCCGGAGCGGTTGTCAGTCTAGACAGACCAGACCGCCCTTGCCAATGCGGCAGTGTTGCGACGCCACATGGCAAAATAATGAAGCGATCTTTTTATCCAAAGGACTCTCCGATCGTTCAAAAATTCTCCGGAACCTAATACCACAGCCAATGTTATCGGAGACGGGATCAATCCTTTCATGCGCAGAGGCAAGCTGACGTTGGTTCAGCAATCTGCAAACGGGATTGGACTTCCCAATAGCGGTTCGTCGATCACATGGCGTCCGTGAACGGCATGTGCGACGACATCCGCCATCGAATGGAGACTTGCCCATGTCGAGCGCACACTATTCAAGTCACTCCTTTCCCGCCCCTAACCCCTCTCCCGCGACAAGCCCGATCGTTCGGCATATCAGCTTTGCCGACCTCACCGACGCGCTACGCAAAGGCTGGGACGACTTTCAGGCCATCCCCTCTCATGCGGTGCTGCTGGCGCTGATCTATCCGGTGCTTGGCCTGGTGCTCGCCCGGCTGGTGCTGGGGTATTCGGTGCTGCCGCTGCTGTTTCCGCTGGCGGCGGGCTTTGCGCTGCTCGGCCCGTTCGCCGCGCTCGGTCTTTACGAACTGAGCCGCCGCCGCGAGACCGGAGAACAGCCGACCGCATGGAACGCGCTCGACGTGCTGCGCTCGCCTTCCATCGGCGCCATGCTGGCGCTCGGCGGAATTCTCATGGTGCTGTTCGCGGTGTGGGTGGCGACGGCGCAAGCCATCTATGTCGCAGCCTTCGGCTATGAGCCGGCTGCGAGTATTTCCGATTTCATCGGTGTCGTCTTCTCGACCGAACAAGGCTGGAAGCTGATCATGGTCGGCTGCGGCGTCGGCCTGCTGTTCGCGCTGGTGGCGCTCTGTATCAGCGTGGTGGCGTTCCCGCTGATGCTCGACCGGCACGCCAGCGCACCGGAAGCCATGCTGGTGTCGTTCAAGGTGGTGATGCAGAACCCGGCCACCATGATCGCATGGGGCTTGATCGTTTCGGCGCTGCTGGTGCTGGGATCGCTGCCCGTCTTCCTGGGTCTTGCGGTCGTCGTGCCCGTGCTCGGGCATGCGACATGGCATCTGTATCGCAAGGCGCTGGAACCTGCGGCGATGCCCTATCACACCCCGCCCCGTGAGCGAAGGCCGCGGCGCTATGCGGCTGAATTCCCGGTCAGCCTGTTCTTCTGGGGACGCCGGGACCGCTAGTCCGGCCTCATGATCGATCACCGATCCGGGAACGCGCTCCGCTTCGCGGGGCGCGTTTGTTTTGCCGTGACAATACGATCGAGGAACGTGGCGAAAGCCCGCCGGTTGGTTCGTGGGGCATCCTCAATGGAGCAAGCCATGCAACTGTCAGGTCGAAAGATCGCCATTCTCGCCACCAACGGCTTTGAACAATCGGAACTGGAAGTGCCGCGCGACCGGCTGAAGGCGACCGGCGCGAGCGTCGATATCGTCTCGCTGCAACCCGGCACGATCAAAGGCTGGGACAAGAAAGACTGGGGCCGGCCGGTCCAGGTCGACAAGACCCTGAGCGAAGTCTCGCCGAACGACTATGACGCCGTCGTACTGCCCGGCGGGCAGATCAATCCGGATCTGCTGCGCGTCGAGCAGCAGGCGCTCGACTTCATCAAGGCCATTTTCGATCAGAAAAAGATCGTCGCGGCGGTATGTCACGCGCCATGGCTGCTGATCGAAACCGGCATCGCCAAGGACCGCAAGATGACGTCTTACAAATCGATCAAGACCGACGTCATCAACGCCGGGGGCAAATGGGAAGACCTAAAGGTGGTGGTCGATAACGGCATCATCACCTCGCGCAATCCCGGCGACCTCGAAGCCTTCTGCGCCAAGATCATCGAGGAGGTGCTCGAAGGAAAACACACCCGCCGCAGCGCCGCCTGAACCGTCAGAGCGTCGAACCGGGCGCGACGATCGTCGCGCTCCGGCTCGAAGGATACAGAGACCGCGATCTCTCAGTGCTTGTGGGTCGATGTCGCGCCGAGCGCGTTGACCTTGAAGACGACATCGAGCGGACCCGCCTTCTCGAATGCCAGTGTCGCCTTCACGGTCTCGCCCTGCTTCAGCGGCTGCTTCAGATCCATGAACATCACGTGCAAGCCGCCCGGCGCAAGTTCGACACTCTGGCCCGGCTTGATCACCAGACCTTCCATGATCGGGCGCATCTTCATGACCCCGCCGGTCATCGTCATCTCGTGAATTTCGACATGCCCCGCGATGGAGGATTCCGCCTTGATCAGGCGATCGGCCGCCGCCCCGTTGTTGACGATCTTGAGATAACCGCCGGCGACCTTGGCGCCGCCGGGCGTAGCGCGGGTCCACGGCGCAGTCACCGTGATATCGCCGGCCTTGAAACCGGCGGCATCGGCGGCGCTCTGCTGCGCAGCGGATGGATGGCCGGTGTGGTCGGCCGGGCCGGCAGAGGCGCCGGGCGAGAAAGCGAAACCAGCAGCAAAAGCGCCGGCAATGGCCAGCGCGCGAACGGAGAAACGTTGAATGGTCATGATTGGGCCTCTGTCTGAAAAAGGGATGCTTGACGTTCTCAGACCAGGGTCGGGGGCCCCCTCGCCGGCATCGCGCTGGGTGCGGGCGCTACAATAATTCCGGAGAGGTATTTAAGCACCGAATCCGCAATAGCGAACCGATGGGAAAGCCAGGCGAACTCCGCCGGCAGCATCGCTGGACCGCCGCCGGCCGCCGTACACATGACCAGGCAATCGGAATGGGCGGCGGGACCATCCGTGGGAACCGGCTGCGCCGGCGGCGTCTCGGAGCCTGACGCCGCACACAGATAGCCGCCTGCCGCGCCATGCGATTCGGGTGCGCCGGCCGCCCTGGCCCAGGCCCCGGCAAGCCCGTGCAGGACCAGCGCCTGCGACAGCCACGCCACGACAATCAGGCGACGGAGAAGATCGCATCCCTGCATTGAATGCCTATGCCATCTTCTTGCAGAACCGTCCATCCAGCTCTCCCGACGAGCCGTTTTGGGCTTAAAATAAGAATATGAGTGAATATAAATTCACTTATGTTACTTATGCATATTTGCCGCAGACTAAATATACCTGCCACCGAGCCATGACGGCGATGAGATAGGTCAACATCCTATCCTACAATATATTTTTAACTTTCTCCGCCAGACGTGGGATTCCGTACCGCCGCAGTATAGTTCCGTACAGTCGGCCATAATGCTGTCAGATATGCATAATACGCTTAGCTGCATCGCAACATATGCGCTGGTATACCAAAGACCTACGGCCTATAAAGCATCCAACGATCAGCGCAGAGAAAAGCTGAATCAAGACTCGAAGGAGACCTACCGATGTTCCTGTCATTCGTTCGCATGATCCAGAAGTTCCGTGAGTATCAGCGCCACATGGACGAGCTTTCCCAGCTCTCCGACCGCGAGCTCGCCGACATCGGCCTCGACCGTTCGGACATCCAG
Organism: Hyphomicrobiales bacterium; assembly: GCA_017305455.1. GTDB lineage: Bacteria > Pseudomonadota > Alphaproteobacteria > Rhizobiales > Xanthobacteraceae > Afipia. The sequence goes on from JAFKKO010000143.1 coordinate 12,538, forward strand.
CGCGTGGCCGCCGGCTCGTATCAGGGCTAAGTCACTCTAAAAGCTCTCCGATTACGCCCGCGCAAGCGGGCGTTGTCGCGTCTGGCCCCTACAACACGATGTCGGCCTGATTCCTTCTTCCCGGGAAAACTCCCAAACCGACCCGTCGCACCCCGGTTCTGATTCCATCAGGCCGTAAAAGGCTTTAAGTGTGGGGCCATGATCGACACGGCATCTCACACCCCTTCCCCCGTTCACATCGTTGGCGCAGGTCTCGCCGGCTGCGAAGCCGCCTGGCAACTCGCCAGTCGCGGCGTGCGCGTGGTGCTGCACGAGATGCGGCCGGTGCGGATGACCGAGGCCCACCGCACCGAGAGCCTCGCCGAACTGGTCTGCTCCAATTCGTTCCGCTCGGATGACGCGGCCAACAACGCGGTCGGCCTGCTGCACGCCGAACTGCGCAAACTAAATTCGCTGATCATGCGCGCCGCGGATACCAACCAGGTCCCGGCCGGCGGCGCACTGGCGGTGGATCGCAAGGGTTTCGCCGCCACCGTCACCCGGACCATCGCCGAGCATCCGCTGATCACGATTCGGCGCGAGGAGATCGAGGGCCTGCCGCCGGCGGAGTGGGACAACGTCATCATCGCCACGGGGCCGCTGACATCTCCTTCGCTGGCGAATGCGATCCGCGACCTCAGCGGCGAGGATGCCCTCGCCTTTTTCGACGCTATCGCGCCGATCGTGCATCGCGATTCCATCGACATGTCGGTGGCCTGGTTTCAGTCGCGCTACGACAAGGTCGGTCCGGGCGGCAACGGCGCTGACTACATCAACTGCCCGATGACGCGCGAGCAATACGACGCCTTCGTCGCTGCGCTGGTCGCCGGCGAAAAGACCGACTTCAAGGATTGGGAGACCAGCACGCCGTATTTCGACGGCTGCCTGCCGATCGAGGTGATGGCGGAGCGTGGTCCCGAAACGCTGCGGCACGGGCCGATGAAACCAGTCGGCCTCACCAACGCGCACAACCCGACCGTGAAGCCCTACGCCATCGTCCAGCTTCGCCAGGACAACAAGCTCGGCACGCTCTACAACATCGTCGGCTTCCAGACCAAGCTGAAGCACGGCGCGCAGACGCAGATCTTCCGCACCATTCCCGGGCTCGAGCAAGCCGAATTCGCCCGGCTCGGCGGCCTGCACCGCAACACCTTCCTCAACTCGCCGAAACTGCTGGATGCGCAATTGCGGTTGCGCGCTCAGCCGCGCCTGCGCTTCGCCGGCCAGATGACCGGCTGCGAAGGCTATGTCGAATCCGCGAGCATCGGCCTGCTCACCGGCCTGTTCGCTGCGGCCGAGGCCCGGCAAACAACGATGACTCCGCCACCCGCCACCACGGCGCTTGGCGCGCTGCTCGGCCACATCACCGGTGGCCACATCGAAGCGGTCGATGCCGGGCCACGCTCGTTCCAGCCGATGAACATCAATTTCGGACTGTTTCCGCCGCTCGCCAGCAACCCGACAAAGAAACCGGACGGCACGCGGCTGCGCGGGGCGGAAAAATCCGTCGCCAGGAAGCAGGCGATGAGCGCCCGCGCTTTCGCCGACCTCGACCGCTGGATCGCCGATCAGGTCCACATCCCGGCCGCAGCCTGACCGATGTCATTGTTGCCGATGCCGATCAGGACATTCCCATGAGCCTGCCGAAACAGGACGCGCAGACGCTGACCTCGAACTGGATCGAGGGCGTGCTGCTCAAGCGCGACGTCTTCTCGACGGTCGAACGCGGCCGCTTCCGCACGCCGGATGGCGAAGTCGACGCCGTGCTGCGCCGGCTCGATCAGGTGCCGTGGTGGTCGTATCCGCTGGCGCGACATCTGTTTCAACGCGAGCGCCGCGCGCTTGCGCTCGCCCGCGAGCTGCATGTCGGACCAGACCTGCTATGGGCGGGCGACAAGGCGCTGGTGCGCGGTTTCATCGACGGCGTCGCACTGCATCTGGCAAAACCGTTCGATGATGTTGCCTATTTCAAAAGCGCCAAGCGCGCGCTGCTACGCCTGCATCGCCTCGGCATCTGCCACAACGATCTTGCCAAGGAGCAGAACTGGCTGCGCGGCACCGACGGCTGCGCCTATCTCACCGACTTCCAGCTCGCGGTCTGTTTCCGCGGTCGCAGCCGGCTGTTCCGCATCGCGGCCTATGAAGACCTGCGCCACATGCTCAAGCACAAGCGGCGCTACGCACCCGAAGCGCTAACGGCAAAGGAAAAGGCCGTGCTGGCGAAGAAATCCGGTTTTGCGCGGCTCTGGCTCGCGACCGGCAAGAAAGTCTACAAGGCGATCACGCGCGGGGTATTCAACTTCACCGACCGCGAAGGCGGCGGCCGCCGCCTGGTTAACGATGCGCCGGTGCTGATCGAAGCTCTGAAGAAGAACCCCGCGGTGCGGGATGCCGCGATCGTCGCCTTCGCCGATCGCCGCGCCGGCGTCGGCCTTTACGCATTCGTGGAAGCGCCCGGCGACGTAGCCGAAGCCGATCTACGCGCCGCATTCACCTCGGAGCCGAAGCCGCCGGAGCATCTGCAGATCGTCCATGCTCTGCCGCGCGATGCGGCGGGCGCGGTGCGAACCGAGATCCTGCAACTCGTGGCGATGAATCAAATCGACCTGATCGAGCCCTTGATGCGCAGCGATGCGGACCGCGCTTTCATGAAAGATATTCTCGATCAGCGCAAAAACCTGCGCGACCGCTTCAGCTTCTGAACGGCCGCGCGCGCGAGGCGCGCCATAGCGTCCAAAGCGTGGCAAGGCGCGATGGCCCTTCCACCGGTTTGAACAGATCAGCATTCGGCCGCGCCGCCCGCGTCAGGATACGCCGGATCAGCGCCAGACGCAGAAACGCGGCATGCGCGCCTTCCGGCACGCTCGGCAACAGATCGCCCGCCGAATCCAGATGCGACATGCCTTCGGAGCGCAGTTGCTCGATCACCTCGTGCAGACCCGGCGTCATCCTGCCGGCGAAAATGTCGGCGACGGCGACGCCATGCTGATCGAGCAGATCGCGCGGCAGATAAAGCTGCCCGCGCGAGGCATGCAGCGGCAGCAATGTAATGATATCGGCGATGCCCTGCGCGATGCCGGCATGGTGCGCGACATGACCGGCCTCTTCGGAGACTCCGGCAAGAATCTGCGCGCTCAGTAAGAACAGCGTCGACGAAGTATCGTTGCAGTAGGATTCGAGCGCATCGAGCGTGGTCATCTGGTCGTCGTAGACGTCGAAGATGTGCGCTTCGATCAGGCGTAGCAGCGCCGCAGCCGGAACATGGTGATAGGCCATCGTCAGCAACAGTTCCGCCGCGACGGGACTACCTTGCGCGCCATCCTGCCCGCCGCCTTCCAACAGATCAGTCCACCATTGCAACCGGATTTCGCCCGGAAGCGGCTGGCTGATTTGATCGCGAACGCGCGAGACCTCGACATTGAAGGCATAGAGCGCCAGCAGCGCGCGGCGTTTGTCCGGCGGCAGGAACAGCGTCGCGGCGTAACGCGGAAAATCGCGGTCGCGAACCAGCTCGGCGCAGAACGCGGCGTTGCTGCCATCCTGCGGTTTATCTGTCGAAGTGCTCATGGCACGGCTATCAGCGCCGCAGCGACACGGCGCCCCTCGCCCATCATGATATTGTAGGTCCGGATCGCAGGTCCCGTCTGCATCGGATCAAGAACGATCCTGACGGCACGCAGTTCCTCGCGCAAGGCGCGCGGTGGAATCCAGACATCAAGACCGATGCCGACGATGAAAGTGTCGATGGCCTCGGCGTGCGCGAATATCGGCTCCAGCGAAGCACGGTCAATATCGCTCGGCCGCGTCACCGGCCAAGCCCAGATGCCGTCCGGCAGACAGAGCAAGGAGCCGCGATGCGACATCTCGGCAAAGCGGAATCCTCCGTTTCCGTAAGCCTCGATCGGCACGGCGTATGGAAGATGCGGGGCTTGCGTCAACCTGCCGCTCTACGGCTTGGTCGGCTTGTCTTCGCCGTGGCGCGTCGAGCCGACACCGAGATAGATCAGCATCGGTGCTGCGATGAAGATCGAGGTGTAGGTGCCCACCAGCACCACGCCGAACATCATTGTCGCGGTGAAGGAATGGATCGCCTTGCCGCCGAACAGCAGCAGCGCCAGCAGCGCCAGCGTCACCGTGACGTGGGTGATGATGGAGCGCGACAGCGTCGAGTTGATCGACGCATTAAGCAGGTCCTCCATCGGCATTTTCTTGTAGCGCCGCAGCAGTTCGCGGATACGATCGTAGATCACCACGGTATCGTTGAGCGAATAGCCCAGAATCGTCAGCAAGGCGGCGATACTGGTGAGGTCGAAATCGATCTGCGTCACCGACATGAAACCGATGGTGAGCACGATGTCGTGGACGTTGGCGACCATCGCGCCAAGCGCGAACTGCCACTCGAACCGGAACCAGAGATAGATCAGGATGCCAAGGATGGCGAGCATCAGGCCGACCGTACCGAACGCCAGGAGTTCACCGGACACGCGCGGTCCCACCACCTCCACGCGGCGATATTCGACCTCCTCGCCCAGCGAGGAGCGGACCTTCTGGATCGCCGCCTGCTGCGCGGCGTCGCCGCCGGGCTGCTCGGCAATGCGGATCAGCACGTTGGACGGCCCGCCGAACTGCTGAAGCTGGACGTCGCCAAGACCAAGTCCGCCGAGTTGCGTGCGCAGCTTGGCGATATCGGCGGGGCCGGATTTCTCCTGGATTTCCAGCAGCATGCCGCCGCGGAAATCGATGCCGAAATTGAGGCCGTGCACGAAATAAAGCGTGATCGCGATGATGGTCAGCACCGCCGAGATCGGGAAGCTGAACCGGCGAAAGTCCATGAAATGGAAGTTGGTATTGTCCGGAACAATACGCAGCGCCGGAATGACGCCGTAGACGCTCAACACCGTCAGAACGACGATGAAGACCGCAAGCCCGATGATAATCGTCTGTGTCACGACGGCAGCTTCCTCAAATCGGCACGGTCTTCGGCCGCTTCCAACGCACCCAGGTCGCAACGATAAGGCGGGTGACCGTGAAGGCCGTAAACACCGTGGTGATGATGCCGATTCCGAGCGTCACGGCGAAGCCGCGGACCGGGCCGGTGCCGATGTAGAACAGCACCGCGGCGGCGATGAAAGTGGTGATGTTGGAGTCGAGAATGGTGGCGAGCGCGCGGCTGAATCCGGCGTCGATCGCCGAGATCGCGTTGCGCCCGGCCCTTAACTCTTCGCGGATGCGTTCGTAAATCAGCACGTTGGAGTCAACCGCGATGCCGACCGTCAGCACGATGCCGGCGATGCCGGGCAGCGTCAGCGTGGCATTGAGCAGCGACAGAACACCGAAGATCATCGCGACGTTGACCGCGACCGCGATGTTGGCGAACAAGCCGAACAGGCGATAGGTCAGCGTCATGAACACGATGACGAGGATCGAGCCGACATAGGACGCAAGCTCGCCGGCTGCGATCGAGTCCTGGCCGAGGCCGGGGCCGACGGTGCGCTCCTCGATGATGGTCAGCGGCGCCGGCAGCGCGCCGGCGCGCAGCAGGATCGCCAGATCGTTGGCCTGCTGCACGGTGAAATTGCCGGAGATCTGACCCGAGCCGCCGGTGATCGGCTCCTGAATCACGGGCGCGGAGATCACCTCGTTATCGAGGATGATCGCGAAAGGCTGCTTGACGTTCTCGGTGGTGGCGATGGCGAATTTGCGCGCGCCCGAGGTGTTGAACTTGAACGAGACGATCGGCTGGCCGTTGCGCTGATCGAAGCCCGGCTGTGCGTCGGTGAGGTCGGCGCCGGACACCAGCACCTGCTTTTTCACCACATAGGGCACATGCGGCGCCTCGATGCCGCGCAAGACTTCGGAATCAGACGGCACCCGGCCCTGCAGCGCATCCTCCGGCGACACCGTGGTGTCCACCATGCGGAAGTCCATCTTCGCCGTTTTGCCGAGGATTTCCTTGAGCCGCGTCGGATCCTGCAGACCCGGCACCTGCACCAGCACGCGGTCGAGACCCTGACGCTGGATCAGCGGCTCCACGGTGCCGAGTTCGTTGACGCGTTTCTCGATGATCTGGATCGACTGTTCGACCGCCTGACGCAGGCGATCGTTGATCGCCGCCTGCGGCACGCTCAGCCGGATCAGGCCACCGCCGGCATCGGACACTTCGACGCTGCGCTGGCCGCTGCTGCCGAGCAGGCCGCCGAGCGGCTGCGACAGTTCGCGGAGCTTGGAGAGCGCGGTCGCCTGATCGGCATCCTTGACGCGCACCTCGACATTGTCACCCTTCACGCCAAGGCCGGTGTATCCGATCTTGGCGTCACGCAAGGTACGGCGAACGTCGTCGCGGACCTGATCGAGCTCGTCTTGCTTGACCGAATTGGCGTCGACCTCGAGCAGGATGTGCGAGCCGCCCTGCAGATCGAGGCCCAGCACCAGACGGCGCTGCGCCCAGTTCGGCCAGGTCTTGACGGTCGCCTCAGAGAAGAAGTTCGGAACGGCGCACAGACACACCACGAGCGCGGTAAGAGCAACCGCGAGCGCTTTCCAGCGGGTGAAGTACAGCATCGAGAATACCCGTCAGGTCGTTGAGGTGCGGCGCCGGCGAACGTCAGCTCGCGGCATCTTCCTTGGCAGGCTCGCCCTTGGTCCGAACGCCGGTGATCATCTGCCGCATCTGGCGGATCTTCACGCCGTCCGAAATTTCCATTTCCACCTGATCGTCGTCCACCACCTTGGTGACTTTGCCGACAAGGCCGCCATTGGTGATGATGGTGTCGCCGCGGCGGATGTTCTTCACCATCTCGGCGTGAGACTTCACCTTCTTCTGCTGCGGACGCAGAATCAGGAAATACATGATTACGAAAATCATCGCGAACGGCAGCAGCGACATCAGCATGGAGTTGGCGTCGCCGCCCGCGGCAGCCTGGGCGTAGGCAGGAGAAATAAACATCAGCAAGGGTCCTTAATGAGGGTGCCGCCGGCCGTGGAAACCACGCCGGCGGCAAGCCATTCGGGGCGAATTTGCGCGGACTATAACGGCCAGCGCCCCAATTGCAACGCCGCCCAGCCCTCCGTTTTCAACGGCTTGCCGGCCTCCTCATGCCTCGCATAGGGTGCCTCCAACGCAGTGGAACGAAGCCAGCCCATGCCCAAAAAAGCCCGGAAAACGCCCTCCCGCACCCCCTCCAAGCCCGCCTCCCGGAAAGTCCACAAGCCCGCGACAAAACGCACCGATCCGCCCGCCAGCGGTATCGAGGAGCGGATCGCGCGCGCGCTTGAGGCCATTGCGGCCGGCCTGCCCGGCACGGCGGAGAAGGCGTCCACGCCTGATTCTCTGAAAACGGCGGAGGCCTTCATCTGGCAGCCCAATGGCCGTCTCGTGCCGGTGCCGCGGGTCAGCCGGGTCGATCTCGGCCTGCTCAAGGGCGTCGACCGGATGCGCGACATCCTGATCGAGAACACCGAGCGATTCGCCAAGGGCCTGCCCGCCAACAACGCCCTGCTCTGGGGCGCGCGCGGCATGGGCAAGTCCTCGCTGGTCAAGGCCGCCCATGCCACCGTCAACGCCGAGGTGAAGGGTCGGCTGAAGCTGATCGAGATTCACCGCGAGGATATCGAGACGCTGCCGACCCTGATGGCGCTGCTGCGGCAATCCGAATTCCATGTCATCGTGTTCTGCGACGACCTGTCGTTCGACGGCAACGACGCTTCCTACAAGTCGCTCAAGGCCGTCCTTGAAGGCGGCATCGAGGGCCGGCCGGAAAACGTCATTCTCTATGCGACCTCCAACCGGCGCCATCTGCTGGCGCGCGAGATGATCGAGAACGAACGCTCGACCTCGATCAATCCCGGCGAAGCGGTTGAGGAAAAGGTCTCGTTGTCGGACCGCTTCGGCCTGTGGCTCGGCTTCCACAAATGCAGCCAGGACGAATATCTCGAAATGGTCCGGGGCTATTGCCGGCATTTCGGCGTGCCGATCTCCGACGACGATCTCGAGCGCGAGGCACTGGAATGGGCCACCACGCGCGGTTCGCGTTCGGGCCGCGTCGCCTGGCAGTTCGTGCAGGAGCTTGCCGGCCGTCTCGGGGTCAGGCTCTCAGGAAAATAAAGCCTTAGAGCACGCTGCCATAGGTCGCCAACAGCTGCTCCATCGGGATGCAGGTGCGCTGGCGGGCGCGGCCGTGGATCGCGCCCCTCACCCGCATCACCATGCCGGGCGGACAGGCCGCTGTCTTGACCAGAACCGAAGCATAGGGCGCCAGCACCAGCGGTTCGCGTTTGAGGAAGCGATCAGCCGACGCTTGAGCGGGCAGCATGGCCACGAAAATCACCACAGCCAGGATACGCATGGCACTTTCTCGGATCGGATCGGCGGGACAATCTGCATCGGCGGGTCTCGTTCCACAGGAACCTCAATAATCCGAAGCCATGACAGGCTGACGACCCCGCGCCGGCATGGCGTGATGCAGGCCAGAAAAAAATGCCCGGACCATGTCCGGGCATTTTCGCGATGATATCAATTGAAACGGCTAACGTCTCGTCATGCGCCGTTGAGGAATTGAAGTGGGTCAACCGGAGACGATCCCTTGCGGATCTCGAAGTGAAGCTGCGGCGAACCCACCTCTCCCGATTGACCCGACTTGGCAATCACCTGGCCGCGCTTGATCGTATCGCCGCGCTTCACCATCAGCTCACTCGCGTGGGCATACGCGGTGACATAACCGTTGGAGTGCCGCACCAGGACAAGATTGCCATATCCCTTCAGCTCGTTTCCGGAATAGGCCACCACGCCATCTTCCGCAGCCTTCACCGGCGTACCCTCCGGCACCGCGACATTGATGCCGTCATTCTGCTTGCCATTGGCCTTCGCGCCATAGGCCGTGATCACGCGGCCGCGCACCGGCCAGCGGAAAGTCGGCAGCGCATTGGTCGCCTCCGCCGCCTTCACCGGCGACGGGGCCGCCTCGATGTCCTTGGTCTCGGTCGCAAGGCGCGCCTTTTCCTTCTGAACCGGCTCGACAGCAGCCGTCACGACAGGCTTGGCGGGCGCCGGCGCCACGACAGGTGCGGCAGCGACGGCTGGCATCGCGGGAGCAGCAGTACCGGACGACGCCGGCACGTTAATCTTGCTGCCGAGCTTGAGCTGAGCCGTCACCGGCAGATTGTTGGCGCGCGCGAGCTGCGCGACACTGATGTGATTGCGACGGGCGATGTTGTTGAGCGTATCGCCATTGTTGACCACATGCACGCTGGCCGGAAGCCCGGCAGCGGATCTGGTCGAGGGCGCGGCCGACAAGGCCGGCGGCTGCATGCGAGCCGCCGCAGCACTCTGCTGCCGCGGGATGATCAGGCTCTGGCCGGGCGAGAGCGCGCGCGGCCCGTTATAGCCGTTGGCCTGCAGGATAGCCGAGGCCGGCACGTTGTAGCGGCGCGAGATGATCTCGAGCGTGTCGCTGGTGCCGACGATGATTTTGGTGCCGCCCTCACGACTCCAGCCGGATGGCGTCGCAGCGACCGAACGCGGCGCAACACTCGCCGTGGTCTCGATCGGCCGCGATGGCGGGGCATAGGACGACATGCCGCGACCGCCACCGGACATCGCCGGCTGGCTCGGCTGCGACAACGGCGCGGACACGATCGGCGCAGAAGCCGGCCGGGCGTATTGCGGCAGTTCCCGAGGCTGATACTGGGCGCGCGGAACCGAGCCCGTGGCCTCAGGAGCGCCGCGCGAGGTGAAGGGGTTGGAGAAATTGTCTGAGGAAAAGCGGGTCGATGTATCGGCGCTGCAACCACCGAAAGCCACCGAAACCAGCGCCAGAACCGCAATATGCGGGGCACGGCGCAAGCCAAAATCGACAAGACGGGACATGGTTACTCACACGATACGCAACTGGTACTGATTTGAGTAAACACGTCCCTAGTAAATAACCCTTTAAGCGCCGGATCATGCCCTTAACGATGCGGGGCAAGCCGCTTTGAGCGCCCTCAGAGCTCCTTCGCGACGCCAGGCAGCGCCGGCACGAACCGCACCTCCAGAAGTTCCTCCTGCTCGAACCCTGCCGGGGTCCGCCGCACCCGGATCAGAACCTGAACCCCGTCCTGAGGGCCGACCGGCGCGATCAGAATGCCGCCCGGCTCCAGCCGCTCTTTCAACTGGTCGGGAATGGCCTCCATCGCCGCGGTGACGAGAATGCGGTCGAACGTGCCGCAGACCTCCGGAATATCGAAACCGTCGCCGACGATCACCTCGACATTCCTGCAACCGAGCCGCGCCAGACGTTTGCGCGCCGCTTCCGCCAAGGTGCGAAACCGCTCGATGGTGACGACATCGCGGCAGAGCCGCGAGAGAATCGCCGCCTGATAGCCCGAGCCGGTGCCGATCTCCAGGGCGCGATCGGTCGGGCGCAGCCGCAACTGCTCCGTCATGTACGCGACAACAAAAGGCTGGCTGATGGTTTGCCCGCAGGCGATCCCAAGCGCCGTGTCACGATAGGCCGCATCGCGATCCGCGGGATCGACAAAGACCTCGCGCGGCACTTCGTCCATCGCTCGCAAGACGGCCTGATCGCTGATCCCGCGCTGCCGCAAACCGAGCTGAAAACTCATTCTTGGAGGCGGTTGGGGCGGCGGATTTGGCATCAAGGGACGACTCGAGGCTTGCAGGATACAGGATGCCGCCAGCTAAAATCGTTTGGGTCGAATGCGTCAACATGGATCCTGTCTGGAACCGGAACAGGTGACGAACGGACCAATTCAGCCTAGACTGCGCCCCGCCGGAAACGCACGGCACCTGAGCGGGGATTGAATGTCAGATGTGGGCAAGGCCGAACGGCGTCCGCGTTCGGTTTTTCTGGTCGAAGACGAAGTCATGATTCGGATGATGGTATCCGACATGCTCGAGGAACTCGGCTATCACGTCGCCGCCGAAGCCGGCGACATCGATGAAGCCGTGCGTCTCGTCCAATGCACCGATTTCGACATCGCCATTCTCGACGTCAACGTCAACGGCAAGGTGATTTCGCCGGTGGCGGAGGCCGTGCAACTGCGCAACCGCCCCTTCGTGTTCGCGACGGGCTACGGCGTGCAGGGCCTGCCGGAGAAGTTCCGCGACCGCCCGGCGCTGCAGAAGCCGTTCCAGATGGACACGCTGGCGCGCATGATCGAGGACACGCTGCGCGGCGTGGTCGCCTGAGCGCAGCCGCGCCTCCTCATCTTCAGTGCGCGTTGAAAATATTCGCGAGCCGTTCGGAGAACAGCATGTCGGTGCGATCGAGCCGCAGCGGCGTCACCGACACGTAATTGCCTTCGAGCGCGGCAAGATCGGTGCCCTCGCCCGGCACATCCGGCACCGGAAACTTCTCGAAACCGATCCAATAATACGGATTGCCGCGTCCGTCATAGTGACCGTCGATGCGCAGGAAGCCCTGATTGCGCTTGCCCTGCCGCGTGACGACGACGCCCCTCACTTCATCAGGCGCGCAAGCCGGGAAGTTGACGTTGATCACCGTGTCGGTCGGCACGCCGATCGCCATCACCTTGCGGATCACATCGGCGCCGAACGCGCGCGCGACATCCCACATTGGCTTGTCGCGATTTTGTGGGCCGCCGAATTCCTGCGACAGCGCGAAAGACGGCAGCCCGAGGATGGTGCCTTCCAGCGCGCCGGCGATGGTGCCGGAATAGACGACGTCTTCCGCAACGTTGCGGCCCTTGTTGACGCCCGAGAGCACGAGGTTCGGCTGCTTGTCGCCGAGCACATGACGCGACCCCATGATCACGCAATCGGTCGGCGTGCCGCGCACGGCGAACAGGCGCGGGCCAATTTCACGCAGGCGCAGCGGATCGTTCAGCGACAGCGAATGCGAGACGCCGGATTGATCGAGTTCGGGCGCCACGATCCAGACGTCATCAGACAACTGGTCGGCAATCTCCTCGATCACTTTGAGGCCCGGCGCATTCACGCCATCGTCGTTGGTGCAGAGAATGCGCATGTCGTCAGTTGTCCTTCGCGATGGTCTTGAGGCCGCCCATGTAAGGCTGCAGCACGTCTGGCACCGCGATCGACCCATCCTCCTGCTGATAGGTTTCCATCACCGCGATCAGCGCGCGGCCGACCGCCGTGCCCGAGCCATTCAGCGTATGCACGAAGCGCGGCTTGTTGTCGGGTCCGCGATAGCGCGCATCCATGCGCCGCGCCTGGAAGTCGCCGCACACCGAGCACGACGAAATCTCGCGGTACATGCCGCCCTCGCCCTGCCCCGGCATCCAGACTTCGATGTCGTAAGTCTTTTGTGACGCAAAGCCCATGTCGCCGGTGCACAGCGTGACGACACGGTAGTGCAGCCCGAGTCGGCGCAGCACTTCCTCGGCACAGGCCAGCATGCGCTCATGCTCGCGCTTGCTTTCTTCCGGCGTGGTGATCGAGACCAACTCGACCTTGCTGAACTGATGCTGGCGAATCATGCCGCGGGTATCGCGTCCCGCCGCGCCCGCTTCGGCGCGGAAGCACGGCGTCAGCGCGGTCAGCCGCATCGGCAGTTCTTTTTCATCGAGAATGGATTCGCGAACGAGATTGGTCAGCGGCACCTCGGCGGTGGGGATGAGCCAGTAGTTGATTTCCGAGGGAATATCCGCAACCACTCGCTTCTCGAACGGAAGAAGATCATGAATCCGCAAATCAGCGGGAGGTATCTTAAGTTCGTCTGCAGCTAAGGTAATGGCAGCGGCTTTAATCTGTTCGTACAGTTCCGCGTTGCTAGGGCCGCGCGATGCCGCGAATTGATCATCCCGGAACTTCGGCAACTGCGCGGTGCCGAACATCGCATCGTCGCGCACCAGCAGCGGCGGATTGACTTCGGTATAGCCGTGCTCGCCGGTGTGCACATCAAGGAAGAACTGGCCGATGGCGCGCTCCAGCCGTGCAAGACCCTTTTTCAGAACGACAAAACGCGCGCCTGACAGCTTCGCCGCCGTCTCGAAATCCATGAAGCCGAGACTCTCGCCGAGCTCGACATGCTCCTTCGGCTTGAAGCCATAGCTGCGGCGGTCGCCGTATTCGTGATGCACGATATTGCCGTGCTCGTCGGCGCCGTCCGGCACCTCGTCGAGCGGCAGGTTCGGCACCTGCGCCAGCGCAGTCTTCAAATCCTCTTCGGCGCGCTTGGCGTCGGCTTCGAGTTGCGGCAGCCTGGTCTTGAGTTCGCCGACCTCGGCCATCAGCGCATCGGCGCGCGTAGTGTCCTTGGCCTTCTTCGCCTCGCCGATTTCCTTGGAGGCGGCGTTGCGCCGCGCTTGTGCCTGCTCGGCAGCGACAATGGCACTGCGCCGCTTTTCGTCGATCGCAAGCAGGCTCGCCAACAACGGCTCAAGGCCGCGGCGGCCCAGCGCCTTGTCGAAAGCTTCCGGATTGTCGCGGATCCACCTGATATCGTGCATCTCAAATTCCTGTCAGGCCGGCGAGGCTCCGGCCATCAATGGTCAGGGCTGCGTTATAGCGTTTTCGAGCGGCGTGGGTACCGGTTCGCGCGAAGAAAACATATGCGCAACAAGACTAGCCTGCCGAATCGGGCGATGGCCGCCACATCATAAAGCAGGCAGGCGGACGGTTCATTCCGCCGCGGGCAGCGCCGGAGGCGGGCTCGGCGCTTCGGGCGGCGTCGGCGGGCTCGCGGGCGGGTTGCCGGCGCTCGCCTGCGCGGCGGCCTTCTTCTCGACGATGCCGACGGCGATGATCGCACCTTCATACAAAAGCAGCAGCGGGAGTGCGAGCGAGGCCTGGCTGATGACGTCCGGCGGCGTCAGAACCGCGGCGATCACAAAGGCGATGACGATGAAATAGCGGCGCTTCTCGCGAAGCTGCTTGGCGGTCAGGATGCCGATCCGCCCGAGCAAAGTCAGGATTACCGGCAACTGGAAGGCGATGCCGAAGGCGAAGATCAGCGACATCATCAGCGACAGGTATTCGCCGACCTTGGGCAGCAACGCGATCTGCGCGGTCTCGTCGCCGCCGACCTGCTGCATGCCGAGCGAGAAGCGAATCAGCATCGGCAGCACGATGAAATAGACCAGCAACGAGCCGAGCACGAAGAAGAACGGGGTCGCGACCAGATATGGCAGGAAGGCGTGGCGCTCGTGCTTGTAGAGACCCGGCGCCACGAATTTGTAGATCTGCGTCGCCACGATCGGGAAAGAGATGAAACCCGCGCCGAACATCGCAAGCTTGAGCTGGGTGATGAAGTATTCCAGCAACGCGGTGTAGATGAATTTGGAATTTTCCGGCCCGGCGACCCAGACGAACGGCCATACCAGCACGTTGTAGATCTGCTTGGCGAAAACGAAGCAGAGAATGAACGCGATGCCAAATCCGAGCAGCGCCTTGATCAGCCGCGAGCGCAGCTCGATCAGGTGCTCCATCAAGGGCGCCTTGCTGGCCTCGATCTCGTCGGTGCTCATGAGGCTTTGACGTCCGGTGTTGCCGGGGACGGAGCCGCAGGCGCGTCCGCCGGTTTCTCGACCATCAGGGCGTGAGCCTCACCCTCGGTAAAGGTGGACGCGGTGGTGGAAGTGGACGTGGCCGCCGCAGATGCGGACTCGGCCGGGGTGGCCGTCCCGCTGCTGGCAGGCTCGTCCATCTTCAGCATGTCCTCGGCATCCTTGGTGATCGAGGTGAGAAGATTGGTCGGGTTGAGGTCTTTGGCGACGGCGGAGACATCGTCGAACTGCTTCTTGATGTCGGCCATCTCGGCCTCGCGCATCGCCTCGTTGAACTGGCCCTGAAAGTCGGCCGCCATGCGGCGTGCCTTGCCCATCCATTGCCCGACCGAGCGGAGCACGCCGGGCAATTCTTTCGGGCCGATGGCGATCAGCGCCACGACGCCGATGACGACCAGTTCACTCCAGCCGATGTCGAACATGGATCATTCCGCTCAGCGAGGGCGGCCCTCGCATTCGTCCGCTCAGTGCGAAGGCGAAAGCTGCGTCCGCAGCTCAGACAACCTTGCTGCCGACATCGGAACGCGGCGCCGTCGAAGACTGGTTGTTCTCGATCGTGCGCACCGGCTCGGACTTTTCGGCGGTCTTGTCGTCATCCGCCATGCCCTTCTTGAAAGCCTTGATGCCCTGCGCCACATCGCCCATCAGGTCGGAAATCTTGCCGCGCCCAAACAGCAGCAGGACGATCGCGATCACGACGATCCAGTGCCAAATGCTCATCGAACCCATACTGACGTCCTCCAACTCATAACCGGTCGCGCCGGCAATTCTGCCCTGAAACTAGGCGGCGCAGGTGTCAAAAACAAGGACTTAAGCCAGCCCTGCGACAGCACAGCCCGATCCATTGGTCGGAGCGTTAATGATCCGGCCGTCGCCCGCAACAGCCGCGATGCCGGGCTGGTTCAGTTCTGTTCGCTTGTTTCAGGATCGGGAACAGGCGCGAGCGCAAGCTCGAGGTCGCCCGCCTCCAGCGGCTCCTCGTCCTCGCGCAGCGCCGGATCGTCCGACGGCACCGGGACATTGAAACCGGTCGGCAAGCGGGAATCCAGCAGCCCCGCCCCTTTCAGTTCGTCGAGGCCCGGCAGATCGCCCAGCGCTTCGAGCGAGAATTGCGACAGGAAGGCCTCGGTGGTGCCGAAGGTCAGCGGCCGGCCCGGCGTCTTGCGCCGTCCGCGCGGGCGGATCCAGCCGGTCTCCAGCAGCACGTCGAGCGTGCCCTTGGAGGTGATGACACCGCGGATCTCCTCGATCTCGGCCCGCGTCACCGGCTGGTGGTAGGCGATGATTGCCAGTACCTCGATCGCGGCGCGCGACAGCCGCCGCGTCTCGGTGCTCTCGCGGGTCATCAACCAGGCGAGATCGCCCGCGGTGCGGAAGGTCCATTTGTTGGCGACGCGCACCAGATTGACGCCGCGCATGGCATAATCCGCCTGCAACTGCTCCAGCGCCGCTTTCACATCGACGCCATCGGGCAGCCTCTTGGCGAGCGCCGCCTGATCGAGCGGTTCGGTCGAGGCGAACAGCATCGCTTCGAGGAGACGCAATTCCTCCGGCCGCGCAGCGGGTTCCTGCGAACGGTCTTCAACCTCGACGGGCTTCTGAGCCAGACTGGTCGACATGGCTTGGTCTCCTTCTTCCACTTACTCCACCGGCGCCTGCGGCACGTCCGCATGGCCCGCTGCCGCATCACCCGCGTGCTTGCGGAAATAGATCGGCGCAAACGCCTGCTTTTGATGCAGATCGATGACGCCCTCGCGCACCAGTTCGAGCGCGGAGGCGAAGCTTGACGCGAACACCGTCGCCTTTTGCGACGGATCGAGCACGTAACGGGCCAGATAGTCGTCGAGGCAGCCCCAGTCCTCCGAGGCTCCGACCAGCCGCTCCAGCGAGGCGCGGGCCTCGGCCAGCGACCACACCGTGCGCTTGGCCAGATGCACACTCGCCAGCACGCGCTGCTGGCGCTGCGCCGAATAGGCGGTCAGCAGGTCATAGAGCGTCGCGTTCCATTTCGGATGCCTGATCTGCGCGATCGCTTCCGGCAGGCCGCGCGGAAAAATATCGCGCTTGAGCTGCGGGCGCGTCATCAGACGGTTGGCCGCTTCGCGAATCTGCTCCAGCCGCCGCAGCCGGTTGGCGAGCGCGGTTGCCATGTCCTCGGCACTCGGACCGTCCTGGGACGGCGGCTCCGGCAGCAGCAAACGCGACTTGAGATAGGCGAGCCACGCTGCCATCACCAGATAGTCGGCGGCAAGCTCAAGCCGCAGCTTGCGGGCGGCCTCGATGAACACGAGATACTGGTTGGCGAGCGCCAGGATGGAAATCTTGGCGAGATCGACCTTCTGCTGCCGCGCCAGCGCGAGCAGCAGATCGAGCGGGCCTTCATAGCCCTCGACGTCGACCACCAGCGCCGGTTCGTCCTCGGCGCGCTCGGTCGGCTGGCCGGTCTCAAACGACAGAATTTCCGCGCTCATGCGTTCAGTTGCCCTGCTCGGTCGATCAATCGATCCAGTTCGGCGCGCCCCGCCTCCCGGTCGAACGGCTGCGGGGCTTTGCGCGAGGCCAGCGCCCGCTCCGCCCGCGCCAGCGCCTCGCCGGTCAGCTCCGGCGTCCGGCTTGCGACGTCACGCATCTCGTCCAGCCTGCCGTTGCAGTGAAGCACCATGTCGCAGCCCGCCGCGACGATCGCCGCGGTGCGTTCGGCAATCGATCCGCTCAATGCGTTCATGGAGACGTCATCACTCATCAACAAACCCTGGAAGCCGATCGCGCCGCGAATCACTTCCGTAATGATTGTCGCAGATGTGGTCGCCGGTTGGGCGGCGTCGAGCGCGCTAAACACAACATGTGCGGTCATCGCCATCGGCAGGTCGGCAAGCCGGCGGAACGGTTCGAAATCGGTCCGGACCAGTTCCTCGCGCGGCGTATCGACCGTCGGCAACCTGAGATGGCTATCGGCCGTGGCACGGCCATGGCCGGGAATATGTTTCAGAACTGGTAAAATACCACCGTCCATAAGGCCATACGTAACAGCGCGGGCGATGGCCGCGACCTGCTCCGGGTTGGTGCCATAGGCCCGGTTCCCGATCACGGCGTCGGCCCCCGCAACCGGAACATCGGCCAGCGGCAGGCAGTCCACGGTGATACCAAGTTCGGCAAGATCGGCCGCGATCAGCCGGGAACTCAGCCAGGCGGCACGCTGGCCGTCCGCCGGACTGCTCTGGTAGAGCGTCCCGAATACCGACCCCGGCGGATAGACCGGCCAGTGCGGCGGACCCAGCCGTTGCACCCGTCCGCCTTCCTGATCGATCAGCACCGGCGCGTCGAAGCGGCCCACGGCGCCGCGCAATTCCTCCACAAGCCGAGCAACTTGCGCCGGCGTGTCGATGTTGCGCTTGAACAGGATGAAGCCCCAGGGCCGCTGCTCGCGCAAAAACGCCCGCTCGTGGTCGGTCAGGACAAGGCCGGAGACGCCGGCAATGAAGGCACGGATGGTCATTCGGGGCGATTAGCCCGCACACCCTTGAGGGTCAACCAAACTCCGGAAAACAGCCGTTAATTCCTTTGGACGATGCATTTTCCGCCGGCGGACTGCAGGTTCACGCAGAACTGCGTCGCCTCGTCGTTGGTGCCGAACGGCCCGACCAGAGCGCGGTAATAGACGCCCTTGCTGCCCAGATCGGCCCGGCGGACCAGCGCCGAACGCGACCCGAGAATACCGGGATATTTGCCCTGCAAGATCTTGTAGGAGGCCAGCGCATCATGCTCGGTTTTCTGCGAGGAAAGCTGGACGTAGGCGCCGCTGGCCGGCGCAGAGGCCGAGGGATTGACGGACGCCACGCGAGCGCGCGGCGCGGGCTGGCCTGCCGGCGCATCCTGCGGCATCAGAGCCACCGGCGCATTCGCCGGCGTTGCCGCGGTTCGGGAAGCGGCCGCCGGAGCCGATGGCGCCTGACGGGCGGACTGCGCCGCGGCTGCGGCCGGCACCACCACGTCGGGCTGATCGGGCCGGATGCTTAAGGTACGAATCTTGCGCGGCTCCTCGCCGCCCAGGGTGCCGTTGGCGACGCCCGGACCGGTCGGCCGGTTCGCCGGCGAGACGGCGGCCGTGGTCGGCGGGGATGCATTCTGGGTCAGCGGCGGGAATACCACGCGCGGGCCGGTACCCGCCTGACTGGCGACCTCGACCGGCTGCTCCTCACGCGACACCATGCGCTCGGCGGCCTTCTCGCCGACCCGGTCGTAAATCTGCTTGCCCTCGCCCGACTGGCTGTTCGCCGGCATGATCTTGTTCGGCCCGGCATCGGCCTTGATGATCGGAGGCTCGCCGCTGCGAGGCGACCCGACGAAGGAGCGATAAGCATAGGCCCCCATGGTGCCGAGCACGGCGAGCGCCAGCACCGCGCCCACGGTCATCATCCCGCCGCGGCGCTTCGCCGGAGGCTCATCCTCATAACCGTCGTCCGCGTAGCCGTCGGCGGCGTAGCGCGGATCGTCGGCATAAGGCGGTTCGGGATACTGATCCGCCGGCATCTGGCCGTACAGCACATCGTCATAGCGCGCGCCGGCGGCATCGTAGCCGCCCTGCTCGAAACGCTGCGGGGTCGCATAGGGATCGGCATAATGCGCCGGCTGATCATAACGCGGCGGCAACGCCGGCCTGGCGTGCTCGGAACTATCGGACCGCGTGTCGTAGCGGTCCTGCTGGCCGTAATCCGGCTGCTCGCCGCGGGGCGCCACATTGCGCATCCAGGCCGGCGGACCGGGCGGCGGCTCGTCCGCCAGCGGTTCGCTGCCGGCCTCGTCGGCGTAACGCGGCCGCTCGCTGCGCGGCAGCACCGGCGCGGAGCGCTGCGGCGCGCTCTTGTGCTCAAGGCCGAAATTGGAAAACGGATCGGTCTGGCCGATCAGACGCGCAAGCTCGGCAAGCGGGTCGTTCTCTTCCGGCGATGGCGCATGGTGCGGGCCACGCCCGAAATTATCGTCCGTCGCATAGGACCTGTTGTCGCGATACCGATCTGCCATGTCTCTGCATCCCCTTCGGGAACGGGCGCTCGACATCCTATCGAAACAACCGCCACTTGCAGCCGCCGCATCTCCCCGCGCAGACGGCTTATCCCCTACCGCATCTCGTCCGGAGCATGCACACCAAGAACGGCGAGGCCGGATGCTAGAACCGAGACGACGCCCTGAACCAATGCCAGGCGCGCAATCGTAATTTCTGCATCATTCTGGATAATGAAGCGTAAATGAGGCAGGTCGCGCCCCTTGGTCCAGAGCGCGTGGAATTCGCTGGCCAGATCATAGAGATAGAACGCGATCCGGTGCGGCTCATGGGCCAGGGCGGCCGCTTCCAGCATGCGCGGATAAAGCGCGAGCTGCCGGATCAGCGACAGCTCAGCCGGATCGTCGAGTCGCTCCACCACGGCCTGCCGCAGGAACGCGATCCGCGCGCCCGCCTCTTCCGGCAGCGATGGAACCACCTCACGGGCATTCCTGAAGATCGAATGGCCGCGGGCGTGACCGTATTGCACATAGAAGACCGGGTTGTCCTTCGACTGCTCCAGCACCTTGGCGAGGTCGAAGTCGAGCACCGCGTCGTTCTTGCGGAACAGCATCATGAAACGCACGGCGTCGGAGCCGACCTCGTCCACCACTTCACGTAGCGTGACGAAGTCGCCGGCGCGCTTGGACATCTTCACCGGCTCGCCGCCGCGCAGCAGCTTGACGAGCTGCACGATCTTGACGTCGAGCTCGCCCTTGCCGGCGGTGACGGCCTTGATCGCCGCCTGCACGCGCTTGATGTAGCCGCCATGATCGGCGCCCCACACGTCGACCATGTTGTGGAAGCCGCGATCGAACTTGGTCTTGTGATAGGCGATGTCGGAGGCGAAGTAGGTGTAGGAGCCATCCGACTTCTTCAGTGGCCGGTCCACATCGTCGCCGAAGGCGGTGGCGCGGAACAGCGTCTGCTCACGATCCTCATAGTCCTCCACCGGCGCACCTTTCGGCGGCGGCAGACGACCTTCATAGACGTCGCCCTTGGCGCGCAATCCGGCAATGGTGGCGCCGACACGATCCTCGCCGGTGGTCAGCGAGCGCTCTGAGAAAAACACATCGTGCCGGATGTTGAGCGCGGCCAGATCGCCCTTGATCATGTCCATCATCATCGCGATGGCCTTGGCACGCACGAGCGGAAGCCATTCGGCCTCCTGCTGCTTCAGCAATTTATCGCCATGCTCCTTGGCCAGCGCCTCGCCCACCGGCTTGAGGTAGTCGCCGGGATAAAGTCCGTCGGGAATTTCGCCGATTGCCTCGCCGAGCGCCTCACGGTAGCGCAGGAACGCGGAACGCGCCAAGACATCGACCTGCGCGCCGGCATCGTTGATGTAGTATTCGCGCGTGACGTCGTAGCCCGCGAACGACAACAGGCTGGCCAGCGCATCGCCAAACACCGCGCCGCGACAGTGACCGACATGCATCGGCCCGGTCGGATTGGCGGAGACGTATTCGACGTTGACCTTTTCGCCCGCACCGATGGTGACGCGGCCATAGGCATCGGCATCACGCAGCACGGCGCGCAGCGCGTTCGCCCATGCCACCGGTTTGAGTACGAGGTTGATGAAGCCCGGCCCCGCGACATCGACGCGGGCCACGAGGTCGTCGGCGCGGAGCTTGGCGGCAAGCGCTTCGGCCAGATCGCGCGGCTTGGCCTTGGCGTCCTTCGCCAGCACCATGGCGGCGTTGGTCGCCATGTCGCCATGGCTCGGATCGCGCGGCAATTCCACCACCACCCGCGACAGATCGATGCCTGCAGGCAACGTGCCTTCATCCATCAGCGCGCGACAGGCCGCGCCGACCCGCGCCAGCATGTCCGCGAAAAGATGCAGGGATGGAGAGCTTGAAACTGTCGACATGGGATGCCTTGAAAGGGGGTCCGGGAGCCGCCCGGCTGGGGGCCGCCTAACGCAAATCGGGGGTCGAGTCAAAGAGCCGCGCGTGCTCGATCATGGCGTAGCCGTCGGTCATGCCGGCGATGAAATCGCCGATCCGGCGCACCCGGTCGGCCTCGCTCTCGTCGCTCTCATGCGGGCCCCACTCCGGCGGCAGATCGGCCGGCTGCTCGCGATAGCGGGTGAACAGATCGGTGACGATGCTCTCGGCATCGCGCATCACCCGCATCACCCGCTCATGGCGGTACATGTGGTTCCAGAGGAATGACTTGATCGCGGCTTCCGCTTCGGCCGCTTCCGGCGTGAACGCCACCAGGGCATGGTCGAGATGGCGGACATCGTCGGCCGACTGCGGTCTGGCGCGGGCGACGCGCCGCCCGGTCTCCCGGCAAACCTCCTCGATCCAGTGCGAGATCAATTCCCGGATCAGTTCCGCGGTGCGGCGCCCATCCTCGAGCTCCGGATAGCGGTCGGAAATCCTCCTGTTCAACGCGGCGATCAGCGGCACGAAGTTGAGATCGTCGCGGCTGAACAGGCCGGCGCGCAGGCCGTCATCGATGTCGTGAGTGTTGTAGGCGATGTCGTCCGAGATCGCCGCCACCTGCGCCTCCACCGACGCGAAGGTCGCAAGATCCAGATCATGCTGCGCGACATAGTCCGCAATCCCGATCGGCACCCCCTGCTCCGCATAGCGCGCAGTCGGCCGCCCTGTCGCATCGAGCAAGGGTCCGTTGTGCTTGACGATGCCCTCCAGCGTTTCCCAGGTCAGGTTGAGGCCGTCGAACTCCGGATAGCGCCGCTCCAGCAGCGTCACCACACGCAGCGACTGGGCATTGTGATCGAAGCCGCCAAAGTCCCGCAGGCAGCGGTCGAGTGCCCGCTCGCCGGCATGGCCGAACGGCGGATGGCCGAGATCGTGCGCCAGCGCCAGCGCTTCGGTGAGATCCTCGTCGAGGCCAAGCCGCCGCGCCAGCGACCGGGCGATCTGGGCCACCTCCAGCGAGTGGCTGAGGCGGGTGCGGTAATGGTCGCCCTCGTGGAATACGAAGACCTGGGTCTTGTGCTTGAGCCGCCGGAAGGCGGTGGAATGGATGACTCGGTCGCAGTCACGCCGGAAGTCGCTGCGGTACGGGCTGCGCGGCTCTGGGAAGCGGCGGCCACGGCTGCGGACGGGATCGCAGCCGTAGGGCACCGGCGGCGCCGCCATTCCAACCGACATCGCGATTCAATCCTTTTGAATGTTTGATTCTGGTCAAATCAGTACTTAACTATGCCCGAGCGGGCGCTCAAACCCGACTCGGTACGGAGGCCATCCATGACCACATCCGACACGCTTGCAAGTGTCACCATCTCGGAGCGGGCTGCCCGGCGGATCGGAGAAATCCTG
>JAFKKO010000021.1 GCA_017305455.1 Hyphomicrobiales bacterium
ATGCCGCCGCGTCAGTATCCGGCAGAGCCGGAAAAAGGTGTTTCTCGCTGGTAAACCAGCATTGTTGTGCCGATGGATTCGACCCGGCGCGAAACACGCGCCACCATCGCTGGGTGTCTGCCTTGCGGCGACGATTGCCGGCTGTGAATGCCGCCCGGGCCTGAAACGGATCCATCCATGCCAGCCGCGCACAGCGCTGGGTGGGGAAGGATCGTCGATACGCCAAACCTCCAAAAGATAAGGAGGAAAAGCGCTGCACCGGGAGGCTGAACACGACACAACCGGAAGTTTAGCCATCAGCATTGAAAACATACGTTGATCGTTGCCCCTGCGCAAGGGAAGCGTCACGCACCTGCAACACTGGATTTGAATTCGCCGAAGACCGGTAAGCTCAGGTTAACCGTGGAGTCCTATTGGGTTATGAGGGCGGTGCGGAGGTTCGGATTCGTTGAAAAACCGAGCAAAAACCTGGTTTCTGACGCTTTCGGCCCTGATTGCCGGAGGCATGGCTCTCTGTTCGGGGGTGTCGGCTGCCTCAGCCGTCGAAACCGTTTCGCCACGTCCTGCGGTTGCAGAGAGCATTCCAGTCGCCTCTGGCGCGCGAATGGCCGGGGACGAGCGCCAGACCCGCTTCATTCTCGATCTTGACCGGAAGGTGGATGCTCGCGCCTTCGTGCTGGCCAACCCTTACCGTGTGGTGATCGATCTTCCGCAAATCGCGTTCAATCTGCCGGAGGGGGCCGGCAAAAGCGGGCGCGGGCTGATCCGTTCCTATCGTTTCGGCATGGTAATGCCCGGCGCGTCGCGTCTGGTGTTCGATCTTGCCGGTCCGGCGAAGATCGAACAGTCCCATGTGCTGGAGCCGGAGCATGGCCAGCCGGCGCGTCTGATCGTTGAGCTTGCCGCAGTCGACAAGGCGGCGTTCCAGGCGACGCCGCCAGGCACGCCGGCGCCATCGCCGCCGCCATCGCAAGACATGCAGTTGCGGCCGACCGTCGTGGCCGATGCCGATCCGGCGAGCACCGGCTCCACGGTGACGAATCCGGATGCTCGCCAGGTGATCGTGATCGATCCCGGTCATGGCGGTATCGATAACGGCACGGTGGCGCCAAGCGGCGAGAACGAAAAGACCATTGTGCTGGATTTCGCCAAGGCCCTGCGTGACCAGATCGAGAAGTCCGGCAAGTATCGTGTGGTGATGACGCGGGACGACGATACCTTCATACCGCTCGGGGAGCGCGTGCGAATCGGGCGCAATCACACGGCGGCCCTGTTTGTCTCGATCCATGCCGATGCCTTGCCCAAGCGGGAAGGCGACGCGCAGGGAGCCACCGTCTACACGCTCTCGGACAAGGCGTCGGATGCCGAGGCTGAAAAACTTGCAGAGCTGGAAAACAAGGCTGACGCCATTGCCGGTCTCGACCTGACGGAGGAGCCGGCGGAGGTCGCCGATATTCTGATCGACCTGACCCAGCGGGAAACCCGTGCGTTTTCAAACCGTTTTGCCAAGACTCTGGTCACGGAGATGAAGCGGGTGGCCCGCATGCACAAGCATCCGCTCAAATCCGCGGGGTTCCGTGTGCTCAAGGCACATGACGTTCCCTCGGTGCTGATCGAACTCGGTTACGTATCGAACAAAGGCGATTTGCAGCACCTTGTGTCCGAAAGCTGGCGCTCGCGAACCGTCGGATCGGTGGCTCAGGCCATCGACGTTTTTTTCGGCAAGCGGGTGGTATCGGCCGGCGCCTCGCGCTGATCTGGATCGGGATGGTGCGACAGCCCTAGTTTGGCCACAGCAACGGCTTTATAAAAATCCGGCTGACGGGAGCCGGGCGCGCGCAACCGCGACCGAAATGCTATGATTCTCGCTCGGGAAGAATCCGACCAGGAGCGGTACACCGCCGAAAGGCGATAAGCCTTGGATGATTGGCCCTGCGAGCCTGACTGATCGAAGGCCCGGCCGGACGGCAGATAACGAGACGGATGACGAATGCGGTTGCTCTTGCGCTTTATGGGGTTCCTTTTTGCGGCTGGAACCATCGTGTTTCTCGTCGGTGTCGCCGCCGTTGCCGGATTGATCTGGCATTACTCCAAGGATCTTCCCGACTACTCGCAGCTTCAGGATTACGAGCCGCCGGTGATGACGCGCGTCCACGCTTCGGACGGCTCGCTGCTCGGTGAATATTCCAAGGAGCGCCGGCTCTATCTGCCGATCCAGGCGATTCCGAAATCGGTGATCAACGCCTTCCTCGCGGCGGAGGACAAGAACTTCTATGAGCATGGCGGCATCGACTTCACCGGCATGGCCCGCGCCGCGCTTCTGTATGCGCAGAATTACGGATCCAACCGCCGCCCGCAGGGCGCGTCCACCATCACCCAGCAGGTGGCGAAGAACTTCCTTTTGACCAACGAGGTGTCGTTCACCCGCAAGATCAAGGAAGCGCTGCTGGCGATGCGCATCGAGCGCACCTACAGCAAGGAAAAGATCCTCGAGCTGTATCTGAACGAGATCTATCTTGGCCTCGGCGCCTACGGCATCGCTGCGGCTTCGCTGGTCTATTTCGACAAGTCGGTGAACGAGCTGACCCTGGCGGAGGCTGCCTATCTCGCCGCGCTTCCCAAGGCCCCGGCGGCGCTGCATCCGGTGCGCAACCGTGATCGCGCCATCGAGCGGCGCAATTACGTGATTGACCGCCTCGCCGAGAACGGCTGGATCAAGCAGGCCGATGCCGCTGCGGCGCGCAAGGAGCCGCTCGCCGTCACCAGCCGCAGCAACGCCGCGCATATCTTTGCCGGCGAGTATTTCGCCGAGGAGGTCCGCCGCGACGTGTTTGAGCGTTACGGCGAAAAGAAGCTCTATGAGGGCGGGCTGTCGGTCCGGACCTCGCTCGATCCGAAACTGCAGGTCATGGCGCGCCGCGCGATGGTCACGGGTCTTGTGAATTACGATGAGGCGCAGGGATGGCGCGGTCCGGTCAACAAGATCGATCTTGCCGGCGACTGGGGCGTCAAACTCGCCGACATCAAGTCGCTGTCGGATATCTCGCCCTGGCGCATGGCCGTGGTGCTGGAGACCAGCGATCAATCGGCCCGGATCGGTTTCCAGCCGCCGCGCGAGCTTGGCGGGGCTGTCTCGAAAACGCGCGAGACCGGCCTGATCACGCTCGACGGCGTGCGCTGGGCGAAGGCCGCCTCGGGGCCGACACGCTTCAAGACGCCGACGCATGTCTCGCAGGTGCTGTCGCCGGGTGACGTCGTCTATGTGGACCCGCTGCTCGCCAAGGACGGCAAGATCGTCGATGGTCAGTATCGCCTGCGGCAGATTCCCGAAGTTTCCGGCGGTCTGGTGGTGATGGACCCGAACACCGGTCGCGTGCTGGCGATGGCCGGCGGCTTCTCGTTCGACCAGAGCCAGTTCAACCGCGCGACACAGGCCTATCGTCAGCCCGGTTCGTCGTTCAAGCCGATCGTCTATTCGACCGCGCTCGACAATGGCTACACGCCTGCCAGCATCGTGGTGGACGCGCCGATCGAGATCGATCAGGGTTCCGGCAATGTCTGGCGTCCGGAAAACTATTCGACCGGCAAGTATTATGGCCCGCAGACCTTGCGCTTCGGTCTCGAGAAGTCGGTCAACAACATGACCGTGCGTCTGGCGCAGGATATCGGCATGCCGATCATCGGCGAATACGCCAAGCGCTTCGGTGTCTATGACGAACTGCCGAACTATCTGTCCTACGCGCTCGGCGCCGGCGAGACGACGGTGATGCGCATGGTCACCGCCTATTCGATGATCGCCAATGGCGGCAAGCGCGTGAAGCCGACGCTGATCGATCGCATTCAGGATCGTTACGGTCACACCATCTTCAAGCACGACCAG
>JAFKKO010000144.1 GCA_017305455.1 Hyphomicrobiales bacterium
GCATTCCTGGCTGCAGGCCTATTTTCACGGCAAGCGGGCGCGTGCGGTCGTAGCGTAATTCGGAGTATTGAGTATGGAAACGCGGGCGAATTACCTGCTGATCGGCTCGTTCACCCTGGCGGTGATCGCCGCCGCATTCGGCTTTGTGTTCTGGTTTCAGAACCTCGGCGCGGTCGCGCAGCGCACTCCGATCCGGATCATCTTCGAGGGCGCGGCGTCCGGCCTTCGCACCGGCGGCAACGTCAACTTCAACGGTATCAAGATCGGCGAGGTCACGTCGGTGAAGCTCGACGATCCGAAGCGTGTCGTGGTGCTGGCCGCGGTCGACAAGAGCGCGCCGATCCGCAAGGACACGTTGGTGGGTCTGGAATTCGCCGGCCTCACCGGCGTCTCGTCGGTGTCGCTGAAAGGCGGCTCGCTGGAGGCGCCGGGCGTGCCGGCCGCCGAGGATGGCGTGCCGACCCTGACCGCCGATCCCAACGCCATTCAGGATATCGGCGAGGCGGTGCGCGCCACCTTGCAGAACGTCAACCGCCTGGTGAACGACAACCAGGAAGCGCTGCACGCCAGCATCACCAATCTCGAGGCGTTCTCCAAGAGTCTGGCCAACAACTCCAGCCGCATCGACAACATCATGACCGGCGTGGAGTCGTTGATGGGCGCAAAGGACGGCACCGAGGGCGAGTTGCAGAAGGCCGCGAAGTCGTTCCGCGAACTGGCCGAGAATCTCGACAAGCGCACCGCGGTGCTGCTCTCCGATGGGCGCACGCTGATCTCCGACAGCCGCCGCACGCTCGGCGACATCAGCCGCGCGGTGAACAATTTCGACCGCAACCCGACCCGCGTGCTGTTCGGCGCCAGCAATAATGATACGCGGCCGCAGCAGGTTGCGCCAGCCGTCGGCAATCCTGCCGATGCGCGGGCGCGCGCCCGTCGCTGAGCCCGGAACATTGCGGCTGATCGCGGACATCGGCGGCACCAATGCGCGGTTCGCCATCGCGCAAAACGGCGGATACTCCGCGCTGGAGCATGTCGAAGTCCGCAGGTTCGCCTCGCTGCATGACGCCGCCGCGGCCTATCTCGCAAAGCTGCCGTCTCATCTGAAGCCATCGGAAGCGGTGATCGATGTTGCCGGCCCGGTGCTGGGCGACCGGGTCACGCTGACCAATCTCGGGTGGTCGTTCTCGATTGAAGGGCTCAGGCAGGCGCTGGGGCTGACGGCGCTGCGGGTTCTCAACGATTTCGCGGCGGCAGCGATGGCGGTGCCTTACCTGCCGGCGGCCGACCGCTTTCTGATCGGACCGACGTGTCCGCAGGTTCGCGGTCCGATCGGCGTTGTCGGTCCGGGCACGGGGCTCGGGGTCGGCGCGCTGGTGCCGGCCTCAGGCAAGTGGGTGCTGGTGCCGGGGGAAGGCGGCCATGTGACGCTGCCGACCTCGACGCCGGAGGAAGATGCGATCGCCGCAATCCTGCGCACGCGCTGGGACCATGTCTCGGCCGAGCGGGCGTTGTCAGGCGCGGGTCTGGTCAATCTCTATCAGGCGGTCTGCACGATCGAGCGCATCACGCCGCAATCGCTGTCGCCCGCGGACGTCACCGACCGCGCCGTTCAAGGTACGGACCCGGCCTGCGTGCGGGCGTTCGGGCATTTCTGCGCGATGCTGGGGACGGTCGCCGGCGATCTGGCGCTGACCATCGGCGCGACCGGCGGCGTCTATATCGCGGGCGGCATCCTGCCGCGCTTCAGGGAGGCGTTCGCCGCGTCCGGCTTCCGAGAGCGCTTCGAAAGCAAGGGTCGCTTTCGCGATCTTCTGCGGCGTATCCCGAGCTATCTGATCCTTGAGGAATCGCCGGCGCTGATCGGACTCGCGAACATGCCGGCCGAGGCCGCCTGAGCTTTCATCGCGATCGCAAGCGTCGTCCCAAACCTGAAAGCGTTGCCCCAAATGAAAAGCGGAGGCGTTGCCGCCCCCGCTTTGTCGTGGGTCTTTGTGACCGGTCTTAGCCGAGCCGTCCCGCCGCATGAGCGAGCAGGGTGTAGACCAGCCCGGTCTCCGAGATCAGGTGGTTGCGGAGCAGGGCAGGGCCGCGCTCGTCGCGCGAGACGTCATCCAGCAGCCGCTCGAACTCGTTGATGTAGCGATCGACGGTCTGCTTGAAGCCGCGGTCGGAGCGATACTTGCGCGTCACCTCGTCGAAGGCCTTCTGACCGGCGGGGGTATACAGACGCTTGCTGAAAGCCTTGCGCTCGCCGCGCTGATACCGATCCCACATCTCTGCCGCAAGTTCGCGGTCGAGCAGACGGTTGATGTCGAGCGACAGCGCTTCCAGCGGGTTGCCGTTCGCACGCGGCTGCGGCTGGCGAAGGCGCGGATCGAGGTCGGTATCCGCACGGTTCAGCAGGTCGGACAGCCAGCCGTCGCGGCTCTGGTCGGAATCCGTCGGACTGACCGGCGGCGCCTCGGCGCGGCGTGAGGCCGTCATGCCGAGATCCGGCGGCGGCAGGTTCGACGCGCTGGTGTCGCGCGGACGTGGAGCAGGGCGTGCCGTTTCGACGCGAGCGCCGGCCACCGCTATCGCGACGTCCTCGTCACGCTGCGCGGGACGGGCGCTGGAAGCGACGTCGAGGCCGCGGCCGTGGCGGGCCACGATGCGGTTGAGTTCGGCCAGAGCCTCGATCTGATCGACGATGACCTTGCGCATCTGCGCGGTGCTCTCGGCAGCTTCCTGCGGCATTTCGAGCACGCCGCGGCGCAGCTCGGCGCGGGTGGAGTCTAGCTCGTGATGCAGCTCGCTGGCCATCTGCTTCATGTTCTGCACGATGCCGGCGAATTTGTCGGCTGCCTGCTGGAACATCGAGCCGGCTTCCTGGGTGCCCTGGTCGTAGATCTCGGCCATGGCTTCCAGGGTCTGACGGCGCTCGTCCTCGACCGCGACGCGGACCGCCTCGAACTGACGGCCGACCGCCGACGAGGAGGTGCTGGCGCTTTCGGCGACCACGCGGGCGATGTCGCGGGCACGGGCCTCGGCGGCGTCGAGCGATTCATCCAGCAGGCTGGTGAAGCGGCGCAGACGGTCGTCGAGGTCGACGGTGCGGGTGTCGAGGGTGGTGACCAGCGATTCCAGCAGGGCATTGCGCTGGGCCACGGTCTGGTCGGCGCGCTCGTTGCTCTCGTCCACCAGCTTGACGGCGTCGGACAGCACGCGGCCATGGGTTTCGAACTGGCCGGACAGCGTGGCGAGACCGTCCAGCGCGCCCTTGGTGTTCTCGGTGAACAGCTTGAGCTGCTCCTCGAGCGCGGTTGTCGATGCGCCGTTGCGGGTGGTGACGTCGTTCAGGGTCGAGACGAAGTCGGCGACGCGCGTCACCAGAGCCCGCTCGAGCGAGTTCAGGTTGTCGTGAGCGCCGGTCAGCACCTCCTGCAGCAGGATGTTGCCTTCGCGCAAGCGCTCGAACAGCGCCACGGTGTCGGTGCGCAGGATCTTGCTGGTTTCCTGCATTTCCGTGACCGCCGCGCTGGCGACCTGACGCGACTGCTCGATGGCCGCATGCGTGGTCTGCTCGACATCCTTCAGCGACTTGTTCAGGGCGCTGGTGGCGGTCTCGCTGGCGGCGGTGATCTGGTGCGCGATGTGCGAAGAGTTGTTCATCATCGCGATGGTGAAGTCGCCGCTCTGGGTTTCGATCGCCTTGAGCGCGTTCTGGGTGGCGCCGTTGATCACCGATACCAGCTCGTTGCCCTTGTCGCCGAGCGCCGCAACGACCTGCGTGCTCTTGTCGTTGAGGGCAATGATGAACTGGTTGGAACGGCCGTCCAGCGCGTTGATGAACGCATCGCTCTGCGAGCCGAGGGTGCCGACCAGCTCCACGCTCTTGTCGCGGAGCGCGGAAACGGCATGCGTGCTCTTGTCGTTGAGAGCGGCGACCATTTCGGCGCTCTTGTCGTTGATGGCGGAGACGGCCTGCGAGCTCTTGTCGTTGAGGGCAGCGACCATCTCTGCGCTCTTGTCGCTGAGGGCGAATACGGCCTGGGTGCTCGTGGCGTTGAGGGCGGCCACCATCTCGGCGCTCTTGTCGCTGAGGATGGAGACGGCCTGGGTGCTCGTGGTGTTGAGCGCTGCAACCATTTCGGCGCTCTTGTCGTTGAGCGCGGAGACAGCCTGGGTGCTCTTGTCGCCGAGAGCCACCACCAACTGGCTGCCGCGGCCGTCCAGCGCGTTGATCAGGTGATCGCTCTGCGCGCTGAGCGTGTTGGCAAGCTCGGTGCTCTTCTCGCTGAGCGCGGAGGAGAGCAGTTCGGTCTTTTCGGCAAACACGGTGACGAGGTAGTTGCTCTTGTCGCCAAGGGCCGCGACCAGCCGTTCGCCGCTGCCGGCAATGGCATCGACCAGCGGCGAGCGCTTTTCGTCGATGATCCGCACGAGCCGGTCGGTCTGCTGCTGCACGCCGCCGGTGATCTCGTCCACCTTGCCGCCCAGCGCGTTGCCGAAGCTCTCGGTCGATGCGGCAATGGTGCGCTCGATTTCGGCCGCGTTGGACTTGATCTGCGCGGCGGCGTTGTTGGAAGCGAGGATGAGGGCGGTTTCGGTCTCCCGCGCGCTGCTCTGCAGGCCGCGCTCGACGTCGGTTGCGATGGAGCGAAGGTGGGCGCCGACCTCGCCGGACAGCGACAGCAGCGACTGCTGCGCGGTGCGGGCGCCGCTCTGGATCACATCGGTGGTCTCGGAGACGAGGGTGGTCAGCATCCGCTCCGAATCCTCGACACGGGTCTTGATGCCCTGGGTCAGTTCATCGGTGCGCGCCAGCAAGGTCTCGCTGGCCCGCTGGCCGCTGGCTTCGAGGCGGCCTGCGGCGGCGTCGACACGGATGTCGAGCAGGTTCTCGAAACGGCTGACGCGCGCCTCGATATCGGTCGCCACGGAGCCCGCATGGGTCTCGATGCCCTTCTGCATCTCCATGAAGCGGGTTTCGATGGTGTTGTTCAGCGCCGAGCTGCGGCTGTCGATCAGATCGGTGACCGCGGCGGCGCGACCCTCGAATGACTGGCCCAACGATTTGAGGTGTCCCTCGATGGTCTCGTCGAACGTCCTGATCTTGGTGTCGAGCGTGACGTCGAGCGAGGTGACGCGCGAGTCAATGGCCGACTGGAACGCGGCGAGACGCTGGTCGACACCGCTGTGAATCTGCTCGCCATAGGCGCTGACGCGGCCGTCGAAGGTGTCGACATAGGTTTTCAGATTGTCAGCGATGTTCTGGGTGTGGTGGCCCATACGCTCGACGATTTCACCGCCGAACGTTTTCACGGTGCGGTCGAATTCGGCGACATGACGTGTGATCAGCGCGCCGAGCGTGCCGCTGTCGCGGGCGAACTTTTCTGCAAGCTCGGTGCCTTGCTCGCGGATCAGTCCTTCGAAGGCGCCGATCTGCGCGGTGAGGGTTTCATGCGACGTCTCGGTCTGGCTGACGACCTTGTCCACCAGCGAGTTGACGGTGACATCCAACGCTTCGCTGGCCTTTTCACCGCTGGTCAACATGCGGTCGGCAAGGCGGTTTCCGACGTCGTCGATCCGGGTGACGAGATCCGCCGCGCGCAGGTCCATTTCGTTCAGCAGCGAGTCGCCCGAGTTCTTGAGCGAATCGTGGACGGTCTCGGTGCGGTCGACGATGCCGTCGATGATCTCGGTCGACTTCTGCGCGAAGGCGACAGTGATGCGCTCGATCCGCTCGTTCAGCATCTCGTGGACGCGCTCGGCCAGATCGGCGAATTCCTCATGAACGTGGCTGGTCTTGAAGTCGAGGCTGGAAGACAGTCGCTCACTGGCGTCCAGAATGGCCTGCGAGGTCTGGCTCGACGCTTCCTCGAGGCGGTCGAGCAGGTCGCCGCCGCGCTCGCCGAGGGCGACGATCATGCTGTCGCCGGACGCACCGAGCGCGCTGGTGATATGTTCGCTGCGCTCCTCGAGGGTCTGGGTGATGTTGAGCGCGACTTCGTCGACGCGCGCCGCGATGGCGTCGCTGATCAGCGCGATGTCCTGGCGCAGGTCGATCTGCACGCCGGAAATCGCGTTGCGGACCTGCTCGGCCTGGCCGACGAGGTTGTCGCGCTGCACGGAGATGTCCTGCAGCAGGGCGCGGATGCGCACCTCGTTATCGCTGTAGGCGCGCTCCAGCGCGGCGACTTCGTTGGTGACGAGAATTTCAAGTTCGCCGGCGCGGGCGATCGCACGCTCCACGCCGTCGCCCATGGCGGCGACTTCACGGCGGATCGCCTGACCGACGGTGACGATCGCGTCGTTGGCGACGTGCTCGGGTTCGGAGAACCGCACCGCCATCTGCGCCATCGACTGCGCAATCAGGCTGAGATCCTGGCCGCGCCAGGCGATGCTGGCCATGAAGTAGAACAGGACGAGGGGGGCGATGATGGCGCAGGCGAGGCCGACCAGCGCCAGCGTGCCGCCGTTCGAACCGATCATCGCTTCGAGCGTCGGCAGGAAAGCGAAACCGAGCAGTGCGGCCGCGCCGATCCACAGGGCCGAGAAAATCCCCGCGACCAGATAGGTGCT
This sequence comes from Hyphomicrobiales bacterium, assembly GCA_017305455.1. GTDB lineage: Bacteria > Pseudomonadota > Alphaproteobacteria > Rhizobiales > Xanthobacteraceae > Afipia. Next base: position 6,565 of record JAFKKO010000144.1, read on the forward strand.
GCGACGGGGGCGGCCGTTCTGAATGGCCTGCAGGATTGCGCCGATCGCTTCGCGATCATCGTTGGCGGCGCCGCGCGGAGCGCGAATCTCGCCGAACTCCTCGGCAGGCACGCGCAGGATATCGCGGGACGCGGGCTCGGCAGCCTGAGTTTCGCTTCCGGGCGTATCGGAGATATTGAGCGCTTCCTGGATCGCCGAGAGGGCAACTTCGGTGGGGTCTTTGACCTTCGGATTCTTCGCCATGTAACGCTACGCCCTTGTTTACGCATTCGGGAGGGGCGGCATGGAGTCGTGTACCATGCCTCAACACCCCAGATCCGTGACTTTACGGCTCATGATGGCCGCGATGCCGGCTTGTCCCCTATTTCCGCGAACATCCTATTGGCTCAATCGGTCGAATGAAATGGCCGGCGTTAAGAACATTTTAATCATCGTTAACGACCGCCGGCGGACGTGTTGCGGCCATCGGCGGATATCTGGTCGACGCCGGCGCATCGTGTTGGCGAGGTGGCAAAATCATGGCAAAATCACGACAAGCTCGTGAAAGGTTTCGTTAACGATCATTGTGCTTGGCTTCGACGAACACGCTCCGATCAAGCGGGGAAGTCGATGCTGCCGTATCTCACACAGGTTCCCTGGATGCCGTCTCCGCCCCTGGTCCCGGACCAATCCGCCATCGATGTTGCGCATCTGCGCCGCATGACGCTGGGAGAGACGGATCTGGAACGCGAGGTTCTGACGATGTTCAAGACGCAGTCGGGACAGATGATGGCCCGGCTCGCTGCGTTGCCGGCCGACGCCGCCGCGCTGGCGCATACATTGAAAGGTTCGGCGCGTGCCATCGGCGCCTTTGCAGTTGGCGATGCCGCTCATGCGCTCGAGGGAGCGTTGCGCCAGCAGTCCGGCATCGCGGACGCGGTGCGCGTCCTGACCCAGGCGGTCGCTGATGCACGCGGCGCCGTGGACATCCTCCTTGATGAGATTCAGCGCTGATTTCAGGCTATTTTTGCTGGCTTTTAATGCTAGCGCGGGACTGACCAAGCCGGTATAGGACTGCCAACATTCATTGTCCGGCAGTACGAGCTATCATGGTCAAGATCAATTTCATCGATCACGCAGGCACCACGCGCACCGTCGATGTCGACGCCGGCGCGACTGTGATGGAAGCGGCCATTCGTAATGCGGTGCCGGGCATCGAGGCCGAATGCGGCGGCGCCTGCGCCTGCGCGACCTGTCATGTCTATGTCGATGAGGCATGGCGCGAGAAGGTCGGCGCCCCGACCCCGATGGAAGAGGACATGCTGGATTTCGGCTACGACGTGCGGCCGAACTCGCGTCTGTCGTGCCAGATCAAGGTCACCGAGGAGCTGGATGGTCTGGTCGTGACCACGCCGGAGCGTCAGGCCTGAAGCGCGCGCGGCCTTTGCCATTCGGCCGAAAAAGCCGCATTTCCAGTCCCCGAGAGCGGACCGGGCGTCCGCCACGTTGCGGGCTTTTAAAAAGCTCTAGATAAACAATAACTTGTTGCGCTGCTGCGGAGCGGAATTTATCACTTTCCCCCGTCACCGTCCTTGGCTAGACAAACCGCCGAAAGACGGCATTTCTGCTGTTTCCCCCTCCTAGCGACGAAGAATAGTCCATGAGCGAAGCGATCAAGACCGATGTGCTGATCATTGGCGCGGGCCCGTGCGGCCTGTTTGCGGTTTTTGAACTGGGCCTGCTCGATATGAAGGTGCACCTTGTCGATATTCTCGACAAGCTGGGCGGCCAGTGCGCGGAGCTCTATCCGGAAAAGCCGATCTACGACATTCCGGGCATTCCGATGGTGACGGGGCAGGGCCTCACCGAGGCGCTGATGGAGCAGATCCGCCCGTTCAACCCGACCTTCCATCTGGGCGAGATGGTGCAGACCATCGAGAAGATCGGCGATCCGCTGTTTCGCGTCACCACCGATGCCGGCCAGGTGTTCGAGACCAAGGTGGTCGTGATTTCGGCGGGCGGCGGATCGTTCCAGCCCAAGCGCCCGCCGGTGCCGGGCATCGAAGCCTATGAAGGAACTTCGGTGTTCTACGCCGTGCGGAAGATGGAGCAATTCCGCGACAAGGACCTGCTGATCGTCGGCGGCGGCGATTCCGCGCTGGACTGGACGCTCAACCTGCAGCCGCTGGCGCGCCGTGTCACGCTGCTGCATCGTCGTGATGATTTCCGCGCCGCCCCGCACAGCGTCGAGCAGATGCGCGAACTCGTCGCATCCGGCAAAATGGATTTGAAGATCGGTCAGGTCACCGGTCTTGAGGGCAGCAACGGGGTGCTGTCCGGCGCTCTGGTCAAGGGCAATGACGGTGCGACCTTCAAGGTCGATTGCAACACCATGCTGCCGTTCTTCGGTCTGACGATGAAGATCGGCCCGATCGCCGATTGGGGCGTGAAGCTCGAGAACAACCTCATTCCGGTGGAGACGTCGGCGTTCGAGACCGACGTGCCCGGCATCTTCGCCATCGGCGACATCAACACCTATCCCGGCAAGCTCAAGCTGATCCTGTCCGGCTTCCACGAAGGCGCGCTGATGGCGCAGAAGGCGCATCGCTACGTCTATCCGGAAAAGCGTCTGGTGTTTCAGTACACTACCTCGTCGTCGAGCCTGCAGAAGAAGCTTGGCGTCAACTGATGGCATGACGGTCTCTTGAACAGAGGCCGTGTGGCATTCGGGTTTTATGGGGAAACGTCGGGACAGTCGGCCTCTGTTCTGGAGGCCGGTATTTTCCTTACGCGCTGTAATCGAGAAGCGTGGCCGACAGTGACGATGTTGCCGTCGTGCCGCTCGCCGAATAGCTCGACGATTGTGCGTCCTGAAGCAGTTTGAGGAAGTCCTGCAGAAGCTGCGATGTGCTGTCGCTGCTCCCGGAGGAATCCGTCGCGCTCGACGACTGGCTGTCGCCGCCTGGAGGAGGGCCGGGCGGAGGACCGCCGGGACCACCTGGGCCACCCGGACCGCCCGCGCCATCGGGCCCGTTGGCGAAAGCATTCTTGAAAATGTTCTGAAGCTCGGTGGCCTGATCGCTGGTCAGCTTTCCGTTGCTGACTTCGCTGGAGATCAGATCGTCGATCTTCGACTTGAGATCGCCCGGCCTGGAGCCGGATGATTGGGCCGCCGATCGGTCTGCGCTCAACGACGAGTCGATGTCGTCGAGTGCGGAGGACAAAGCGGATTGATCCGTGGACGACACCGTCCCGGAGGACACTTCGGACAACAGTTCGTTCTGAAGCAGCTGGCGAGGTGAGATGTGGTTTGATGAAGTTGCTGCAATAGAGGTCATGCCTCTCTCCTTTCGCCGAGACAGTATGTCGCAGCGAATTTAATAAACCGTTAGCCATGTTGGGCTAGCCGAACCGCTCTAGCGGGAGCCGGATGGGATCGGCGCGATCGGTTCGCTGACAATCTCGGTTTCCGGCGCGCCAAGCCCGAGGACGGCGGCCATCGCCGGCAACGCGGCGTCGGCCATCACGGCATGGCCTTCCGCGGTGGGATGGATGGCGCCGCCATAGACCGCCGACAGCACGCCCCATGTGGCGTCATGGATGTCGGAGGGCTGCGCCGATGATTTCGCAGCCAGCGGATAGGTCATCGCGGTGAAGTAGCTGTCATTGGCGTCGCGGATCCAGCGCGCGCGCGGCAGGTAGGCGCGGAAATCGCTGGCTGCCTGTCCGCAGGTCAGCGGATTGTTGGCGGCTTCCACGATATTGTCCTTGAAGCTGTTGCCGCTGGCCAGAAAGCATTGCTGGTCGAACCGCGGATCGCTGCTCGCACGCGCGCAGAAACCGTGATTCTGGAAGGCTTCCTGATGGCGGTCGACGAATGTCATGATGTCGCCGCCGCCGCCGCACAGCACGCCTCCGGTGCATTGCGCGAGATTCTTGATCATCGGCAGGAATTCGTTCTGCACGAAACCCGCGGTGGCACCGAGGCGCTCCGGATCGGCGTTGAACGAGGGGTGGATATCGAAACCGGCCTGTCCGCCGGGGCAGACCCCGCCATTCACCAGCGCCGGATTACCGTATGACACGAACACGACGTGGGAGAGGTCGCCGCCCACCAGCGGCTTCAAGGCCTCGCGCAGGCGGCGGAAGCGTTGCGGCAGATCGCGCGCCAGGGATGCGCGTGAATCGTCGATCGAGCCGAGCACGCCGGTGCGCCGGAACAGCGCGCGCTCGGTGCCGTTCTCGACGATGACATCGGCGACAAGGCCGGAGAAATTGATGTCGTTGGCGCCGACCGACAGCAGGATAAGATCGAGCTGACGGCCCGGCTGACGGCGTTTCGCAGCCGAGACCGCCTCACGCAATTCAGCGACCTGCGCGCTGACGGTGCCCTCGCAATTCATCGTATTCTTGGTCACAAGACATTCGCGCGCGCGCAGCGGGCCAAGCAGACCCTCGTTGATCGTGGCTCCTGAACAGGCGAGCGGCAAATAGGTCACCGCGATGTGGGTGTACTGGATGGCGAGCGCGAGGGCGGCCTGGGTCTGGTAGCTGTAGAGCGAGCGGTGGCAGGCGGGGTTGAACCATTGCGCGCCGAGGCGCTGCCACGCCAGCAGCGCGTTCGCCGAGGTGTCGGGCGTCTCGCAGGCGCGCGAGCCCTTGTAGTTGGCGCGACTCGGTCGGAAATACTGGCCCGTCGAGCCGCCGAGATAGGAGCGGAAGCAGAACCCGACATCGGCCAGCGCGACCGGGCGGTCGGGATTGCCTTCGCCGGAGGCGATGGAGTCGCCAAGGCCGGCGATGAAAATATCGCGGACCTGAATGCTTTCGGTCAGATGCTGCGGTGCTTCGCTGCCGCTTGAGACATCGACGCCGACAGCGGTGACGCGGCCATAGCGCGCGCGCAGATTGATCGCCTCGTTGCAATCCAGCGTCAGCTGGCGCGGCGCACCTTCGCCGTCATCGACCGTCCAGGCGCAGATCGCACCAACCGGAATTGTGCCGGTGAGGCGGATGGTGACCGGATGATCGGCCGGCGTCAGATAGCTTTCCTTGACGTTGTCGCGGAGGCAGGGCTCCTGCACGCGCCCGGACGGATCGATGCACAACCGGCCGACCGTGTTTCGCGCCCATCCTCGCCCGTCGCTCTGCAGTTCGAGTGCCTGTTCGGTGGCGAGAATGCTGCGTCCGGCAAGGCCTTCGGTGTGGAGCAGAAAATCACGCTCCTCGCGGAAAAGCCGAAACCGGTTGCGGACCTCCCAGGAAATCTGCATGCCGCTCGCCGTCGCGGCGTTCTGCGCGGATACAGGAGAGAAAGCCGAGAAAGCCGAAAACGCCGCAACGGATACGGCAAAAAACAAAAGGTGCCGGAATTTGATCATGTCCGTTTCAACCCCAAGGGTACGGCGAAAATTGGGTACGGCGGGATCGCGAGCACCGGGACAAGTCGAGAGAATGGCCCGCAGGCCGGCATGACGTCAGCCGTGCGGCGGTTGCGGCTTGGTCGGCTGCACGGTGGCGCGGGCGGGGCTGAGCCCGCCGGCCTTGCGCCGTTGCCAGGGCTGAATCACGCTGAGCCAGATTTCGCGCGATCCCATCACCGTGATGGCGAGCGCGAACGGGATGAGGAAATAGAGAATCCGGAACACCAGCAGCGACGCCAGCAATTCCTCGCGGCCCAGTTCCTTGAGGCCGACCAGCATCGCGGCATCGAATACGCCGAGGCTTCCCGGCGCGTGGCTGGCAAAGCCGAGCAGCGTCGCCAGAATGAAGACCACCGACATCGAGACGAAGTCGATGTAAGGCTGCTCCGGGATCAGGAGGTACATCGCCAGCGCGCAGAAGCCGAGATCGACCACGCCGATCAGGATCTGCAACAGCGTCAGCGGCGCGGCGGGCAGCACCACTTTCCAGCCGTCCTTGCCGAGTTCGCGGCGATTCCGCCCCAGAGCGATCCATGTCAGATAGCCGGCGATGCCGGCGAGAATCCCGACACCGATCAGTTGATTGACGCTTTCGGGCAGGAGATCGATGGCGCTGGCGGCGGCGGGGTGCCAGATCATGCCTATGCCGAGAACGAAGGTGTTGCCGAGCCAGAAGGTCAGGCCCGAGATAAAGCAGATTTTCGCGACGTCGATGGCCGACAGATTCCAGTCCGAATAGATGCGGAAGCGGATCGCGCCGCCGGTGAAAACCGTGGCGCCGATATTGTGGCCGATCGAATAGCTGGCGAAGCTCGACAGCGCGGCGATCCGGTAGGGAACGTGCATCTTGCCGATCGTGCGCAGCGCAAACAGGTCGTAGAACGTCAGCGTGAAGAATGCGCATAACACGCAGAGTGCCGCCAGCGCGATCTGGCCGTGCGACTTGTTCTCAAGCGCGGTCAGGACCATGCCGGTGTCGACACCTTTGAGGGTGTTGACGAGATGCATGATCGCGATCGTGACGATGGCAAGGCTGGCAATGATGCCGAGTCGCTTCCATCCGACCCATTCATGAAAGGCGCGCCGCAGCGCGCTCCAACGGCCTTGCATTCATCCTCCCGGCACGGCGGTCCCGATCCTGAGCCGATTGGGGTGCATGAAGCGCAAGCGGCTGATCGTCCATATGGCAAATCGGATGACGGAAAAACAGGTCATTTTTGCGTTCACGTCCGGCATTCATGCATGGCTTGTGACCGCCGGATGACGTGTTCGCGCCGAGGTGTTGCAGGTTTGTCATATCTGCCGATGAGACATTCCATTCGGAATGGTTGCAGAGCGGATGCGCCAAAACCGATATTTTTACCGTCAAAAAAACCTGCGGCGCTGTGAAACATGCGGAGCGGCTTCAAGTTACCCCGACACCACTGGAACGGCGGCCCCTGTCCTTCGGGCGGGCGGTGCTGTTCCTTCAGAGCAAGGGAAACGGTGCGATGGGACTCTTCACAAAGGACATCAAGACGTTGAACGATCTGTTCGTCCATCAGCTTCAAGATATCTATTACGCCGAGAAGCAGCTTGTGAAAGCACTTCCGAAGATGGCCGACAAGGCTACCAGCAGCCAACTCAAGCAGGGCTTTTTGACGCATCTCAAAGAGACTGAGGGGCACGTCGCGCGTCTTGAGCAGGTCTTCCAGATGCACGGTGCGGAAGTGAAGGCGGTCGATTGTCCGGCAATCGACGGCATCATTGAGGAAGCCGAAGAGGTGTCCGGCGAGGTTGAGGATAAGGACGTGCTCGACGCGGCCCTGATCAACGCGGCCCAGGCCGCCGAGCATTACGAGATGACACGCTACGGCACGCTGGTGGCGTGGGCCAAGCAGCTTGGTCGCAACGACTGCGCCGCGATCCTGCAGAAGACGCTGGATGAGGAACGCGCAACTGACCAGAAGCTGACAAAGCTTGCCGAGTCGAAGATCAATCTGAAGGCTGCAAGCTGACCCGAAGATCCCTTGAACAGGAAAGCCGCGCGGGTATCCGGGCGGCTTTTTTGTTAAGCGCGCTCCAGCGCAAAATAGGCGCCGCAAAACGCCATCAAGGCGCCGAGCACGAGCGCAGCGATTCCGGCCAGCAGGCCGGAGACCGTCGGGATGGCGCTGGGTCCCGATGCGGCCTGTCCGGCGGCGGCCAGCAGCAGCAGACCACCGGCGATCAGCGCCTGCCGCATCCGGCGCGGCAGATGTCCCGATATGGCACTGCGCAACAGCGCCGCAGTGACATAGCCGCCGACGAGGCCGACGGCTGCGATCAGCCACCAGGCGACCGCGGCGGTTGCGGGGATGAGGCGGCCGTTGTCGGAGGCCCATAGCGCTCCAAGATCAAGATTGAAACGCTGGCCGAGAATGTGCACCCCGAGGGCCAGCAGCATGCCGAAGATGGCTGCGCCGGTCAGAATGAGATGTCGTGGAAAATAGCCCGTTCCGGTCATGGGTGTTTGTAAGCTTGAGGCGGCTGCGCCATTCGATCCAAGATTACTAAGATTGAACTTGTAGGATGGCGCGAGGCGCGGATGCAAGGCGAGGCCTAGCCGCGTGCGTCCGACAATAGCCGCAGGCGTTTCGGACTGGTGAAAACCCTGAGCGTGCCGCTGTGCGGGCTGATCTTGCGCCAGGGACCGGCGAAATCGACGATCACCGTGCCGGCGGTTGGAAGGTTGTGGGCAAGCTCGTCACGCTCGCGCTGGTCGCCCTGTCCGATCAGTCGCCACGCCAGTTCGTGCAGGCCGGGATTGTGTGCGACCACCATCAGCACCGCCGGATCGCTCTCCAGATCGCGGATGAGATGCTGGATATCCAGCGCATCGGCATTATAAAGCGCATCGCGGTAATCGACGCGGGCATCCGGCATGTGCGGCGCGAGCAGGTCCCAGGTTTGCCGCGCGCGCGCCGCGGTCGAAACCAGAGCGAGGTCGGGGCGGTATCCGTTGGCGGTCAGCCAGACCGCCACGTCCCGGCTGTCGGTTTCGCCCCGCTGGTCCAGGCGGCGGTCATGATCCTCTCCGGAGGGGGCGTCTCTTTCGGTCTTGGCGTGACGCAGGAGAATCAGACGTCGCATATATCCTCGCATGCTCGTGAACAGGTGGGCCCTCGCGCGGCCGCCCGGAAGCTACCACAACGCAAGTGACAAGCATCATAGGGATCGTCTAAGAAAAATCCCATGATCCCATCTGCGACAGATCAGGCCACGGCAGGCGTGGAACCGCCCCTTGAGGTCCGTGGTGCGTCGAAAGTCGAGCGGCCCCGTCTCGGGTGCGACACCGATACCGAGGTCTGCGTGGTGGGGGCTGGGCTTGCGGGCCTCACAGTGGCGTACGAACTGGCGCGCAATGGCACCAGCGTCGTGGTGCTTGAAGGTCGCCGTGTCGGCTGGAATGCGTCGGGTCACAATCTCGGCGCGGTGATGCCGGGTTACGCCGTCCCCGTCGAGGAGTTGATCGCGCGGGTTGGCTTCGAGGACACCCGCGAGCTATGGGCACTGTCGCAACGTGGCGCCGATTATGTTCGCGCGAACGCCGCTGCGGCCTGTCCGGAAACGGTAGTGGCGGGCGGAGCGCTTGAAGTCTCGACGGTGGATGCCGGCGATCGATTGATCGGCCGGCTGCAGATGCTGGGCGAGGATTTCGGCACGGATGTCGAAGGCTGGCAGGTCGAGCGTGTTCGCAACACGCTCAGGACCAGCCGCTATTTTCACGCGCTTCATTTTCCGAATGCGTTTCAGCTCGATGCGGGGCGCTATCTCGATGGTCTTGCGCGGCTCGCCGAGCAGGCCGGCGTGCGCATCTTCGAAGACACCCCTGTCGTCAGTATCGATCCTGGCGGAATCCGCAAACGGATCATGACGCCCTCGGCCCGATTGCGCGCGTCGCATGTCGTGCTCGCCGGCAATCTTCACATCGGCGCGCCGGCGCTGCGCCTTGCCGGCACGCTGCTGCCGGTCTGGCGTTATGCGGCGCTCACGCCGCCGCTCGGCGATCGGCTCGATGGGGTGATCGGTTTTCAAGGCGCGGTGTCGGACGATGACGGCATCGATCATTTCAGGATTGTTGGCGGCAACCGTCTGATGTGGTCGAGCCCGGAGACGACGTGGCAGGCCAATCCGGAGAAATTCGGCAAGGTGATCCGGCATCGGATCCGGACCGTTTTTCCGCAGCTTGCGGATGTCGGCATCGAGAACGTGTGGAGCGCTGCGTTCGGCCGGACCGTTCACGGCATGCCGCAGATCGGCCAGTTGCGGCCGGGGCTTTGGGTCGCCAGCGGGTTCGGGCGGCAGGGTCTCAACACCACGGCGGCGGCCGGCGAACTGATCGCGAAAGCCATTCTGGAAAGGGACGATCGCTGGAAGTTGTTTTCGCCGTTCGAACTGGTCTGGACCGGCGGGGCCGCCGGCCGGGTGGTTGGCCATGCCGCCAATATCCTGTCGCGCCGGACGGCGGCGCTGGCAGGCACTTTCGCGCGGCTACGGGAGCGCACCGCGGCACGGGAGCAGGAACGCGAGATGGCCCGCGCCCGGCGGCTGGCCGCGATCAAGGCCCGCTCGGTGGAGGTGGTGCGACGAAGCTCCGCAACGCAGCGCCCCTCGCAGCAGGATTCATTCTGACGGCAGTCGCGAGATTGTGAGCGGCGCGGGACGGGTGCCGCGTAACGGCGGGTGGGGGCGGGGCGTACATTGTTGCGACCGCCGGAATTCTGATCACACGGAGCCTGTCATGCTGGATCGCCGAATGCTTCTTTCTTCTGTTGCCGGACTCGGCATGGTCGCCGCCTGGAAATGGTTCGGCTTCTCCGGTCCGGTGCAGGCCGCCGGCAAGTTCGAGATCGAGAAGACGCCGGAAGAATGGAAGCGGGTTCTCACACCCGAACAATATTACATCCTGCGTGAGCACGGCACTGAGCGGCCGTATTCGAGCCCGCTTAACAACGAGCACCGCAGGGGGATCTTCGCCTGCGCCGGGTGCGACCTGCCGCTGTATTCGTCCGACACCAAGTTCGAGAGCGGCACCGGCTGGCCGAGCTTCTATGACCACCTGCCGGACGCCATCGGCACCAGTGTCGATCGCACCCTTGGATTTGCCCGGACCGAAGTGCATTGCCGCCGCTGCGGCGGCCACCTCGGTCACGTTTTCGAGGACGGCCCGAAGCCGACCGGGCTGCGCTATTGCATGGATGGCCTTGCCCTCAACTTCAAGCCGGCCGCCGCCGCGCCATCCTGATCGGTTGCGGCAATTCTTGCCGCGCTAGGCAATTGCGCCCCGGTCCCGGCACCGGGGCGTTTTATTTAGTGCATTGTATTTCCAGCGTTTTCGACTCTGGCACGAGGTTTGCGACTCCATCTTCGACATGCGGCCGATAGTCAGCCGCCCGATTTGAAGCTGGAGATTATGTAATGGGTATCTTTGGGGCTCTCACAACGTCCGTCGCAGGCTTGCGCGCGCAGTCGTATGCGCTGGAAAACATCTCCGGCAACATCGCCAACTCGCAGACCACGGCGTTCAAGCGCATCGACACCAGCTTCCTCGATCTCATTCCCGACACCGGCGTCACCAAGCAGCTCGCCGGCAGCGTCACCAGCGCATCGCGCGAGACCAACACGGTGCAGGGCGACGTGCAGAGCGCCGCCGTCGCCACCTATATGGCCATCAATGGCGACGGCTTTTTCGCCGTTCAGAAGCCGGGCAACTTCACCGACAACCAGCCGGTGTTCGACGGCGTCGATCGCTATACCCGCCGCGGCGACTTCACGCTCGACAAGAACGGCTACCTCGTCAACGGCGCCGGCTACTATCTCGAAGGCATCCCGATCGACCCGACCACGGGCAACGTCACCGGCAGCGTGCCGCAGGTGCTGCGCTTCGGCAGCGACTTCCTGCCGGCGCAGCCGACAACGTCGGTGACCTACCGCGCCAACCTCGCAAGCTATCCGCTCACCACCAAGCACGATACCTCGGTGCCGGGTTCGGAACTGATCAATCCGGCGGACTTCACCGCGAACCCGCGCACGGTCGGAACCCCACCGGCGCCGTATTTCAACAATTCGACCTCGGGTACGGCCGTCAGCAGCAAGCTGACGACACCGACGCCGATCAGTGGCGCGACGCTTCTGTCGGGCGCCGCCAACACCAACTCGATCGTGACCAACTTTGCGGTCGGCGACACCATCACCATTGCGGGCTCGCCCGCCACGACGATCACCTTCACGGCGTCGGGTGGTCTGGATGACGCCACGCACATTCCGATCGATGCCACGATCCAGGATCTGCTGACCAAGATGGATGCGGCCAACGGCAACACCACGAGCCCTTCGAGCGTTTCCGCGGGCGGCGTCGTGACCCTGAACACGGGTCTTGCCAATGACCTGTCGGTGACCACATCGAATGCCGGTGCCTTCGCCGCACTCGGCCTGTCGACTCCCGCCACCGCAAACCGGATCGGCGGCGGCACCGCGGGCACCGGCACAGTGATCGGCTCCGACCTGCAGAATTTCGTTGCTCAATCGATCTCGGGTGGCGCGACCACCGCTTACGACGTGTCGGGCTCGCCGGTCAGCCTGCAATTCCGCTGGGCGAAGGTGGACAGCGCAACGCTCGGCGCGGGCCATGTCGACAAGTGGAATCTGTTCTATCAGGTCGATCCGAACGCGACCGGTTCCGCCGTGGCATGGCAGAACGTCGGTGTTGATTTCACCTTCAGCGCGAACGGCCAGATGAACCCGGCCGTTCCGTCCGTGACGCTGAACAGTCCGACCATCGGTGGCGTGCCGCTCGGCAACGTGATCGTCAATTTCGGCGCCAGCGGCGTGACCCAGTTCGCCGATGCCAACGGCAACGTTCAGGTCAACGACATCCGTCAGGACGGATTCCCCGCCGGACAGTTGCAGACCGTGTCGATCAGCACCAACGGCCGCGTGGTCGGCAACTACTCGAACGGCCGCAACATCGATCTCGCCCAGATCGTGCTTGCGACGTTCAACGGTCCGAACTTCCTCAAGCGCATCGATGGCGGCGCGTTCGAGGCGACCGATGAATCGGGCGCGGCGCTCTTTGGCAAGGGCGGCAAGATTGTCGGCTCCTCGCTCGAGGGTTCGAACTCCGATATCGCCGACGAATTCACCAAGCTGATCGTCACCCAGCAGGCGTATTCGGCCAATACCAAGGTCATCACGACGGCAAACCAGATGGCGCAGGATCTGCTCAACGTGCTGCGCTGATCCGTCAGCGCGCCGATGATCCGATTTGAGATGGACAGTGTGTTATGGGTCTGAGCCAAGCTCTTTCGATCGCAATGGCCGGTTTGCGGGCCAATCAGGCCGCGCTTTCCCTGGTGTCGTCGAACGTCTCCAACGCGGAGACGCCCGGCTACATCCGAAAATCCGTCTCGCAAGTGCAGACGACGTCGGCCGGCGCCACCAGCGTGCTGGTGACCGGCGTCAATCGCGAGCTTGATCAGTACATCCAGCGCCAGGTTCTGACGGAGACATCGGGCGCGGCTTACGCCAGCGCCCGCTCCGGCATGCTGCAGAGATTGCAGGGCGTGTACGGCGATCCGAGTTCTGGCACCACCATCGAATCTGTTTTCAACGATTTCACCAACGCGCTGCAGGCGCTCTCCACCAGTCCGAACTCTCCGTCGGCCCGGAATGTGGTGATCAATGCGGCGCAGGCGCTGACCCAGCAGCTCAATTCGACATCCCAGGGCATTCAGAGTCTGCGCAGCGATGCGGAATCCGCGCTCAACAACTCGGTGCAGGTCGCCAACAACGCGATGCAGCAGATCGCGGCGATCAACAAGCAGTTGATGGGCGTCTCCGGCAATGATGCCGCTTCCGCCTCCCTGATGGATCAGCGCGATCAGTACGTCACCCAGCTTTCGCAGCTCATGGACGTTCGCGTCGTTCAGGGCGACTCCAACCAGATCAGCATCCTCACCAATTCCGGCGTGCAGCTCGTCGGCGCCAGCGCGGCCGCGTCCCTGTCGTTCAATCAGCAGGGCACCGTGACGCCGAACACGTTTTGGGATGCCGATCCGACCAAGAGCAATCTCGGCACCATCACGCTGTCGTTTCCGCAGGGTGGTTCGATCGACATGGTCGCGACCAACTCGATCCGTTCGGGCGCGATCGCGGGCTATCTCGAACTGCGCGACAAGACGCTGGTTCAGGCCCAGACCCAGATCGACCAGTTGGCCGCCTCGATGGCGTCCGCGTTGTCGGACAAGACCAGCGACGGCACGCCGGCGACCTCCGGCAGCCAGAACGGATACAGCTTCGATTTCTCGCCGGCGCAGCCGCAGAACGGCAACGTCATCCACCTGACCTATACCGACAATCTCAGCGGTCAGACCCGCAATCTGTCGATCGTGATGGTCAACGATCCCTCGGTGCTGCCGCTGAAGAAAACCGACACGATCGATCCGAACGATGACGTCATCGGCGTGGATTTCTCGGGCGGCATGGCATCGGTCGCCGCCCAGTTGAACGCGGCATTGAGCAGCGCCAACCTGCACTTCTCCGGCTCGGGTTCGTCGCTGACCGTGCTCGACGATGGCGGCGGGCTTGCCGCCATCAACGCCGGTTCGATGACCACGACCGTGGGGTCGCTGACCAGCGGCAGCCCGCAGCTCGCTTTGTTCAAGGATGGCGGCTCGCTTTACACCGGCGCGTTCACCTCCAATGGATCGCAGCAGGTCGGCCTTGCGGGCCGGATCACGGTGAACAGCGAACTGCTGGCCGATCCGTCGCGGCTGATCGTCTACAACACTTCGCCGCTGACGGAATCCGGTGACACCACGCGCTCGGACTTCATGCTGTCGCAGCTCACCCGCGGCTCCTATTTCTATTCGCCGCAGACCGGCATCGGTTCGACGGCGACGCCGTTCAAGGGATCGCTGCTCAGCTTCATCCAGCAAGTCACCACCGCGCAGGGGCAGGCGGCGAGCGCCGCAAAGCAGCTTTCGGACGGGCAGGACGTCGTGCTGGCGACGTTGCAGAACAAGATGAACGCATCGTCGGGCGTGAACATCGATGAAGAGATGGCGCATCTTCTGGCGCTGCAAAACGCCTATTCGGCAAATGCGCGCGTGATGTCGACGGCCAACAGCATGTTCGCTGCGCTTCTGCAGGCAGTTTGAGGTAGGTTCTCATGACCATCGATGGCGTTAGCGGACGGACATCCTATATCGGAACGTCGATCCTTAACCTGAGAAGCCAGCTCGACACGCTGTCGCAGCAACTGGCGAGCGGCAAGAAATCGACCACCTATTCCGGTCTCGGCATCGACAGCAGCGTCGCCACTGGACTGCGTTCGCAGATTTCCATGCTGGCGGGCTACGCCAACACGGCGACCAACCTCAACACCCGCATCAACGTGGTCAACCTGTCCCTGCAAGGATTGGCGGACGCGGCGTCTTCGACCAAGACCGCCGCGAGCGGATCCTCGCTGGTGCTGGACAACAACGGGCAGACGCCGGGCCAGCAGATCGCCTACGCGAATTTCACGCAGGCGGTGTCGCTGCTCAACGCGCAATCGGGCGACCGCTATCTGTTTTCGGGCCGCGCCACCGATACGCCGGCGACAGCCTCGGCCGACGACATTCTCAACGGCACGACGGCGCTCGCCGGTCTCAAGCAGGTGATCGACGAACGCAGGATGGCCGATCAGGGCACCGGCTTCACCGGCCGGTTGCAGACCACGCAGACCGGACCGTCGGTCTCGGTCAACGAGGATACAACGGGATCCGTTTTCGGTCTCAAGCTCGCATCGATCTCGACCACGATCGCCGGTGCATCGGTGACGCAGCCGCCGAATCCGCCGCCGGTGATACCGGCGCCGCCGGCCGCGATGTCGGTCAACCTGACCGCAAACGCCAGCGTCGGCGACAAGGTGACCTTCACCTTCAACCTTCCGGACGGCACGTCGGAAGCGATTCGACTGACGGCGACGACGGATTCGCCGCCGCCCGACGGCAGCTTCACGATCGGGGCCGATCCGGATGCGACCGCCGCCCAGATCAAGACCGCGCTCGACAAGTCGATCCAGACCCTGGTGAGGGGCCCCCTCGTTGCGGCGTCGGCGATGACTGCGTCGGACGGTTTCTTTGACGACCCGCCGCAGCGCGTGAACATCGGCGCCCCGGCGACCGGCTTTGCCGATGCGACGGGCCTGCGCAGCGGCTCCGCCGACACGGTGATCTGGTACACCGGCGAGAGCGGATCGGATTCGGCGCGCGGCACCGCGGTCGTCGGCATCGATCAATCGATCACGGTTCAATACGGCGCGCGCGCCAATGAAGATGCGCTGCGCAACGCTCTGCAGGTGATGGCGACTTACGCGGCCGTGACGACGGTCAATGACAGCTATGCCAATTCCCAGATGACGGCGCTTAACCAGCGCGTCGGCGATGCGCTGGCGGTGAAGCCGGGCGTGCAGTCGATTCAGGACATCCAGGCGGACTTCGCGGGCACGCAGGCGGCGGTGAAAGCCGCCACCACGCGACAGACGCAGACCACGTCGATGGCGAAGACCATGCTGGATTCGATCGAGGGCGTTTCGGACGAAGAGGTTGCGTCCAAAATTCTCGCGCTGCAGACCAGCCTTCAGGCGGCCTATCAGACCACGTCCTCGCTCTATCAGCTCAGCCTGGTGAAGTTCCTGTGATAGTCCGGCGGGCGTGCGCGCCCGCCCGGTCGCGATCTCCCAAGGCATCCGCAAACGAAAAAGCTCCCTTCTGGGAGCCCGTTCGTCTGTCTTCGGTGTGTGCGGTGTTACGCGGCGCCTTGAAGGGGGCCGGAGGTCATGCCGCTGATCTTTTCTCTTGCGAGCGCGAGAAGTTCGCTCTCGTGAGTGATCAGCTTTTTCGATTCCTTGAGCGCTTTATAATAGTCGCCGTTTAAGATGTGGTTATTGATCTCCTGAATCGCCGCCGCGGAGCTCGGCATTGCGATCAGAAGATCGCGTACCAGGTCGAAATAGACCGCGTGATGCTCCTGCGGATCCTGTGTGACGTACATCAACTGCACCGCCAGGTAGAGCAGCTTCGCCGGCGTGTCGGCGGTGGCGGGCGTCAGAATGTCTTTCTCGCGCAGGATCGGAATGCGCTCGCCCTCGATCAGGATTTTGGCGCGCTGCTCGGTATTGGTGATTACGCATGAGCCGATGATGATTTTTTCGTGCGGCTTGAGCTCTACTTTCAAGGCCATGTCTGTTGTCCCCGGATTTGATGCGGTTGTTGTTCCCGGATTTGACGACGCCTCGTCGTCCGCACAGTGATCCTTTCCGATCATGGTTAAAGGCAGGTAAACGCGCCGCGCCTTCGCGGTTCCATGGCGTGTGGAAAATATCCAGTGTTTTCAACGAAATCGTCGAAGGCGTGGGGTTTCGGAAGCGCAGACAGATGCGAAAAACCTATACGAACCGATTCATACCTTCTTAGAGCGTTCGCCCCAATGTTCCGGCCATCGTCACCAGTAAAGGTGGCGTCACGCCCACACACGACGTGCTCTCACCAGAAAGGTAAAGCAAATGTCTGATATCGTTCTCTCGTCTTCGGTCCGCCAGAACCTGCTGTCGCTCCAGTCGACCGCCGACCTCCTGTCGACCACGCAGACCCGCCTTGCCACCGGCAAGAAGGTCAATACCGCTCTCGACAATCCGACGAACTTCTTCACTGCCTCTGGCCTCGATTCTCGCGCCAGCGACATCAACAATCTGCTCGATGGCATCGGCAACGGCGTGCAGGTTCTGCAGGCTGCCAACACCGGCATCACCTCGCTGCAGAAGCTGGTCGACAGCGCGAAGTCGATCGCCAACCAGGCGCTGCAGGCGACCTCGGGCTATTCGACCAAGTCGCAGGCGAGCACCGCAGCCATCACTGGCGCGACGGCCGCAAACCTGCTCGGACCGGGTGGCGCTCCGACCGACGCTGCTGCGACTGCCGGTACCGTCATCAACAACAAGGCGGGTACGCCGGCTCCGATGACGTCTGGGACCTTGCTGTCGGGTGCGGCCAGCACCGACTCGGTTGCTACCAACTTCACCGCTAGCGACACCATCGTTGTCAACGGAAAGACCATTTCGTTCAACTCGGGTGCTGGCACCACGGGTACGGCGGCCGGCGGCGACCTGTCGATCGACATCACGACCGGTTCGGTTCAGGACGTTGTCGATGCGATCGACGCGATCACGGGCGGTACGTCCTCGCTCAGCGGCGGCGCCATCACCCTGCACACCGGCACCGCCAGCGATCTGACGATCAGCGGCTCGGGCCTCGCCAAGCTCGGCCTGACCGCCGGCACGACTGCCCGCACGCCGGGTGCTCCGGCTGCGCTCGAAGGCAAGACGCTGACCATCGGCGCGACCGATGGCGGCACCGCCACCAGCATCAAGTTCGGTACCGGCGGCGTGAAGACCCTCGACCAGTTGAACACGGCGCTTGCCGGGAACAATCTGCAGGCCTCGATCGACTCGTCGGGCGTGCTGACCTTCACCACCACCAACGATCATGCCCATGCGACGATCGGTGCGTTTGGTGGTTCGGCGGTTGCCGCCGGTGCGGGCCTGTTCGGTGCGTCCATCTCGGTCAGCGCTCCGGTGGAAGACGCCAATGCGCAGAACAGCCGTGCGAGCCTTGTCAACCAGTACAACACTGTGATTGACCAGATCCGCACCACTGCGCAGGACGCCTCCTTCAACGGTGTCAACCTGCTCAATGGCGACCAGCTCAAGCTGGTGTTCAACGAGTCCGGCAAGTCCACGCTGAGCATCACCGGCGTGACCTTCGACCCTGCCGGCCTCGGCCTCAGCTCGCTCACCAAGGGCACGGACTTCGTTGACAACGCCTCGACCAACAAGATCCTGTCGGCGCTCAACGACGCCAGCAGCTCGCTGCGCGCTCAGGCTTCGTCCCTCGGCTCGAACCTGTCAGTCGTGCAGATCCGTCAGGACTTCAACAAGAACCTGATCAACGTGCTGCAGACCGGTTCGTCCAACCTGACGCTGGCCGACACCAACGAGGAAGCGGCGAACAGCCAGGCGCTGGCGACCCGCCAGTCGATCGCTGTCTCGGCGCTGGCCCTTGCCAACCAGTCGCAGCAGAGCGTGCTTCAGCTCCTGCGCTGATCTCGGCGGCTCACGAAAAGACGGAAACGGCGGGGGAAACCCCGCCGTTTTTGTTTTGTTTTTCCGGGTGTTGTCGCTTTGAAAGGGGGCGAGCCGCCACCGCTTCCGCCGTTCATATTTCATAAAGTAAGAAATTTAAGTGCTCTTTAACCATAATTTAAACCGTACCTCCTAAGAATTCTGGGAAAGACGGTCGTGTCGTCTGTTCACGGTGCCGTCCAGTAGCCGGTTTCGCATACTCCAAGGAAGGTACTCACATGTCCGATATCGTTCTTACGGCGTCAGTTCGCCAGAACCTGCTGTCGTTGCAATCGACTGCGGATTTGTTGGCCACGACCCAGAATCGCTTGGCGACCGGCAAGAAGGTCAATACCGCGCTCGACAATCCGACCAACTTCTTCACCGCGGCGTCGCTCGACGCCCGCGCCAGCGACATCAGCAACCTGCTCGACAGCATCGGCAACGGCGTGCAGGTGCTGCAGGCCGCCAACACCGGCATCACCTCGCTGCAGAAGCTGATCGACAGCGCGAAGTCGATCGCCAACCAGGCGCTGCAGACCAACGTGGGCTACACCAAGTCCCGCGCCAGCGGCGACCCTGTCCCCGGCGCGACCGGCGCCAACCTGCTCGGAACGCCCGACGTCGCGGCGACGACGACGGGTACGGTGACCGCCGGACTCGCATCGGCGACGACGCTTGCGACGGCCGGCTTCACCAACGGCAGCTCTTTCACAGTCAACGGGAAAAGCATTTCGTTCGTCACCGGCGTCGCGGGCGATCCGCCGTCCACGACCGACGCCTCGGGCAACGTGAGCATCAGCCTGTCGAGCTCGACTGGCGGCACCGTCGCAACGGTTCTGTCGGCAATCGACAGCATCACCGGCGGCACATCGAGCATCACCGGCAACCAGCTCACCGTCAGCAACGACGCGGCTAACATCACCGGCAACATCACGTTCGGTGGCACCGTCAGCGTTCTCTCCAAGCTGGGTCTGGCCGACAACACCTATGCTCCGACCTCCTCGCGGGAAGGCCAGACGCTGACCGTCGGCCTGGCGGGCGGAGCCACCACGACCATTACCTTCGGCACCGGCAGCAATCAGGTGTCGAACATCAACCAGTTGAACGCGGCGCTGCTTCCGAGCAACCTGCAGGCAAGCATCGACTCGACCGGTTCGATCACGCTGACCCCCATCAACGACGCGGCGTCCTCGACGCTCGCCGTGGCGACCGGCACGGCGACGACCGCCGCCACCGGCATGTTCAAGAATGCGTCGGTTCAGCCGCCGACCGAGGATTCGACCTCGCAGTCGACGCGCGCGGGCCTTGTCGCCCAGTACAACAACGTCATCGCTCAGATTAAAACGACCTCGCAGGATGCTTCCTTCAACGGCGTCAACCTGCTCAATGGCGACCAGCTCAAGCTGGTGTTCAACGAGACCGGCAAGTCGACGCTGAACATCACCGGCATCAATCTCGATCCGGCCGGCCTGGGTCTGGGGACATTGACCCAGGGCATCGACTTCATCGACAACGTCGCCACCAACAAGGTGCTCGACGCGCTGAATTTTGCGGGCAGCTTCCTTCGTTCGCAGGCATCGACCCTCGGCTCCAACCTGTCGATCGTGCAGATCCGTCAGGACTTCTCCAAGCAGCTCATCAACGTGCTGCAGACCGGCTCGACCAACCTGACCATCGCCGACACCAACGAGGAAGCGGCGAACAGCCAGGCGCTGTCGACCCGCCAGTCGATCGCGGTCTCGGCGCTGGCGCTCGCCAACCAGTCGCAGCAGAGCGTGCTCCAGCTCCTGCGCTGAGATCGGCGATTTTGGAAAAAGCGGAGACGGCGGATAAAACCGCCGTTTTCATTTAAGCTGGCGGTGTGTGTGCTGCCAGTAATGATATTTTAAAAGGGTACCTTTAAAAGTGGCGGAGAGAGTCCGTCTCAAGACCGGGGTTACACATGTCGAATGCCGCTCAGGCTTACGCTCGCACTGCCCAGACTACGTCTTCTCCCCGTGAGATCGAAGCGCAGGCTTTGTTGAAGGCGGCCAACAAGCTACAGAATGCGATGAGCAACTGGGACAAGGGCGACACCGACGTCGGCGCGGCCCTGCTGTTCAATCGCAAGCTCTGGTCGATCCTGTTGAGCGCGGTGACCAGCGACGAAAGCCCCCAGAGCTTTGAGGTTCGTCAGAATATCGCGAATATCGGCACTTTCGTCATGGCCCAGACCATGGAAATGCAGATCAATCCGAAGCCCGAACTCCTCAAGCCGCTCATCGAGATCAACTGCAATCTTGCGGCCGGGCTTTCAGGCCGGGCCTGATCGTCCGGGAAGGCGGCGATATGGGCGATATCTACAGCATTATCGCGTCGAACTATGTCACGGTTGGCGCCAATGTCAGCCGCTCGAACACGCCTTATGTCCCCGTGGATGCGCCGAGCTATGAAGGCTCCTGGAAAGGAGCCTACGCTAATGGCGACAAGTTCACGCTTCAGGTTTCGAATGTCACCGGCTTCCGCGCCAAGGTCCGCTACCAGAGCGGTTCGACCGTCAAGTATCAGGACATCCTGATCAAGGACAATTCCTTCAGGTTCGGCGATTCGAAGTTCACGCTGACGCGCGCCGGCGTGGCGCAGCTCAAGACCGTGATGACGAATCCGGCAACCGGCGCACAGTCGCTCGAGACCGCTTACGCCGAGCAGAACTAACTCCGAAAATCAGGCCGTGCGATCGGTGCGTGCAACCGTCTGCTCTTGCCTTGCTTCATCCTGCGCGCGCAGATAGGCGCGGGCGCGCAGTTTGGCGTCGTCGGGAAACTGCCGGACCACGACGCTGGTGCGGTTGTCGACCACGCGATAGACGATCTCCGCGGCGGCACGGTCAATCATCACCTGGTGTGACAGGTCGCTGTTGCCGGTCGGAATCCGATTGGCCGCCGGCGGCAATGCTGCCGGAGCGCTGACGGCCTTGTCGGGCGGCAGTTCGGTCGGCACCGCGCTTTTTGCTGCGTCGGGTGCCGGTCCTGGTGCCAGTATTGCGACCGATGCCCCCACCGGCCTGATGCTGAAATCCGCACTCATGGCAGCCTCCTGGCTTGCGTTGAGTCAAATCCAACCCTCCGGAGTGAAGACTAGTGTCCTCCCGTGAATTTCATCCTGACAGTGATGGTGCAATTTAAATCAAATCCGCGCCGGCTGGGCGCGGATGTGATGAAGCATCGACGGCTTGTGCGCGAACTGTCGTGCGCCGTCGCGGGCTTTGCTACAGCACGCGGCTGATGGAGAGGGGCGCGGCCTGGCGCGGCGCCGGCGCGGCGCGGTGTCCGCCGGCGGTGTAGCCCTGGGGCAGGTTGCGGCGTTGCAGTTCGCCGGAGACGCCGCGCACGATTCCCTCCGAGACGGCATGCGCCGTCGCCAGCACGGTGAGGTTGACCTGCAGCATGGCGCGGAAGGTGTCGTGATGGCGGTGCAGCGTGGCCAGCAGTTCGGGAGTGGAACGCGTCAGATAATCCCGGCTGTTGCCGAGTTCGGTTAGCGCCTGGACGTATTGGCGCGATGCCTCGCTCTTGTGCGGCTCGAGATTCATCGCCTCGCTGATCTTGCCGGCGCGGACGAGTTCGGTTTCCTGCTCGACGATGGCGAGAAGCGTGCTCATCACCTCGATCATGCCTGCGGCGAGGCGGCGCGCATCGGCCGGCGTCGACACGGATGGAGCCGGCGCCGGAGCGGGAGAAGACGATAATGCGGGCATGGTCTGTGCTCCGGATCGATCAGTGGCTGGCGCGGTTAGCCTGTTGCAGGATCAGTGTGCGAAACACGTCGTTGGAAATGCCGACGCCGCCGGCCTTTGCGAACGACTTCGAATATTCTTCCGTCATCATCGAACGCCAGATGCCGGTGCTCGGCGTGTCTCCGAACGGCCCGTCGCCTTTCAGGCCGCTCATCATCTGCGAGAACATCGAGTTGAGAAAAACCGCCTCGAAATCCTCGGCCTTGGCCCTGGTCTTGGCCTGAGCCTGCGGTGAGACCTTGGTCAGCGCTTCGGCAAGCTGGATGTCGCGGTGGCCGTTGATGATCGGCGCGGCGGTCTTCGACAGTGCGGTATAGGCCGTGACGCTCATCACATCACCTCGATGTCGGCCTGGATCGCGCCGGAGGCCTTGATCGCCTGCAGGATGCCGATCAGGTCGCGCGGACCGATGCCGAGGCCGTTGAGGCCGTCGACAAGCTGCTGCAGCGAGACGCCGTCCTTGACCAGCGCGAGTTTCTTGCCGTCTTCCGTCACGCCGACGCGGGTGTTCGGCGTTACCACGGTCCGTCCTTGCGAGAACGGCGCGGGCTGGCTGACCTGCGGGCTTTCCGAGATCGTGACGGTGAGGTTGCCTTGCGCGACCGCGACCGTGTTGACCCGCACGTCGCGCCCCATGACGATGATGCCCGAGCGCTCGTCGATGATGATCTTGGCGGCGAGATCCGGCTCGACCTGCAATTGCTCGATCTCGGTGAGCAGGGCCACCACGTTGCCCTTGAATTCGGCGGGAATGCTGAGCTGCACGGTCGAGGGATCGACCGGCTCCGCGGTCTTGGTGCCGAGGAAGTCGTTCACCACCGCGGCGATCCGCTTGGCGGTGGTGAAGTCGCTGTTGCGCAGCGCGAGGCGGACATTCGGCAGGCGGTTCAGCGCGAATTCGATTTCGCGCTCCACCAGCGCGCCGTTGGCGATGCGGCCGTTGGTCGGAACGCCGCGGGTCACCTTGGCGGCCTCGCCCTCGGCCTGGAAGCCGCCGATCGCGAGCGAGCCTTGCGCCACCGCGTAGACGTTGCCGTCGGCGCCGAGCAGCGGGGTGACGAGCAGGGTGCCGCCCTGCAGGCTCTTGGCGTCGCCGAGCGCGGACACCGTGACATCCATTCGGGTGCCCTGGGTGGCGAAAGCCGGCAGGTTCCCGGTCACCATCACCGCCGCGACGTTGCCGGTGCGGATGGTGGCGCCACGGATGTTGACGCCCATGCGTTCCAGCATCGCCTGCAGCGACTGCTTGGTGAAGGGAATGTTGTTGAGCGTGTCGCCGGTGCCGTTGAGGCCGACCACAAGACCGTAGCCGATCAACTGGTTCTGACGCACGCCCTCGATATTGGCGAGATCCTTGATCCGCGACGTCGCGTTCGCTGCCGCCGCCGACACCATCAGCGCGACCATCGCAAGCGCGATTCCCCGAATAACCCGAAACATCCTCTGCTCCCCGCCGAGGTTTGAAAGGCGTATTCCGTGCTCCCCACGGAATTTGGCCTTCCTTAACCATGCGAGAGGCATGCCAACCGGGGCTGTCATTTATCATGTTGAATATATTGATATTTATTTGATCTGTGGCGTCGGCCGCCGCCGGGCGGCCATGGCGAACTTGCCGTATCCGGCAGATTTTGCCGGGCGTTTACCGGCTGTTAACCATAAAGACCGAGGTTGTTGCTCAGGTTGCCGTTTCCGGAGCCGGCCGGGTGACGGCCTGCTGAATTGATTGCAACAATCCGGATGCAGCCGCGCGAGGCCATGATGCGCATTTACGGACCCAATGGTGCCACCCTCGGATCGCCGTCCTCGGCGACCCGCCGCTCAAGCTCGAGCGGTTTCTCGCTGGGAGAGGTCGCGACCACGGTGGAGAGCCGCCCGGCGCAGGCCCCGCGCGCCGCCGGAGGCATCGATGCGTTGCTGGCGATGCAGGGCGTCGAGGACAGCACCGAACGGCGCAAGCGCTCCGTGGCGCGCGGGCGCAACGCGCTCGATCTGCTCGACGAGATGAAACTTGGTCTGCTGTCCGGCTCGCTCGATTCGTCGACCGTGGCCCGCCTGCGGGCGGCGGCCGCTGATCTCAAGTCCACCTCCGGAGACCAGGGCCTCGATCAGGTGCTTTCGGAAATCGAGCTGCGCGTCGAGGTCGAGCTGGCCAAGGCCGGCCAATAGCGCCGCAAACCGAACACTTCGGAAAACAGCGCTTTTACTGGCATCCAAGGTGCCAGAGTTCCTTGCGGAAACCCTGTGTGGAGGGCCCGGTCCGCCCTCTTGCCGATATTGTTTGTCATGCGCCACCGCTATATAAGCGGCGCGCGACGGGGCCGTTTCCGTCGCCTTGCACGGACGAGAGACTGGGTTTGGAAAAGACCAAAAACTACCGGCCTTCCGAGAAAGAGCCGTTCATGAACGAGCGGCAGCGCGAATACTTTCGTGAGAAGCTGCTCGCCTGGAAAGACGAGATCCTGCGCGAGGCGAAGATGACGCTTCAGCAGCTCCAGGAGGAAAACGTCAATCATCCCGATCTGGCTGATCGCGCCTCGTCGGAAACCGACCGCGCAATCGAACTGCGCGCGCGCGATCGTCAGCGCAAGCTGATTTCCAAGATCGACGCCGCGATCCAGCGCATCGAAGACAACACCTACGGCTATTGCGAAGAGACCGGCGAGCCGATTTCCTTGAAGCGGCTCGAGGCACGGCCGATCGCGACGCTGTCGGTCGAGGCGCAGGAGCGCCACGAGAAGCGCGAGAAGGTCTATCGCGACGAATAGCCGGACGGTCATCGTCCCGACGCAATGATACTGAAGCTGGGCGGCGCCTCAGCTTCAGGAATTCTCATGATCATTGATCGACGTGCCTTGCTCGCCGCCGTCCCTGGCCTGGCGTTGTGGCCGGCTGTTGCCGACGAGCCGTTCTCCATTCTCAAGGCCTATGAGCATGAAAGCGGCGGCAGGATCGGCCTTCATGCCGAGAACGTCGCCTCCGGCAGGATGCTGGCCTGGCGCGCCGACGAGCGCTTCGTCATGTGCAGTACATTCAAGGCCTCGCTCGCGGCATGCGTGCTTGCGCGAGTGGACCGGGGCGTGGACCGTCTCGATCGGGCGATCACCTTCGGCGAGAAGGATCTTCTCGACTACGCGCCAGTTGCTCAGGAAAATCTTGCCAAGGCCCGCATGTCGCTCGGCGAGATGTGTCGGGGCGCGGTGGAGCTGAGCGACAATACCTGCGCCAATCTGTTGCTGGCGCATCTTGGCGGTCCCGCCGCGTTGACCGATTTCTGGCGCTCGATCGGAGACACGATGTCGCGCCTCGATCACAACGAGCCTGAACTCAATAATTCGCCGCCGGGCGATCCGCACGACACGACAACGCCGGCGGCGATGGCCGGCAATCTCAGGCGTTTGGTCCTTGGCGAGGTGCTGTCGCCGGCCTCGCGCGGGCAACTGACGGAATGGCTGATCAATTGCAAGACCGGCGCCAAGCGTCTGCGCGGCGGCCTGCCGCAGCATTGGCGGATCGGCGACAAGACCGGCAACAACGGCAAGGATGCGGTCAGCGATATCGCGGTGGTCTGGCCAAAGCCGGACACGCCCGTCATCGTCGCTGTCTATACCCAAGGCGGCAAGCCGAACGCCGCGCTGCACGAGCAGGTGTTCGCCGCGATCGGGCGGATGGTCGCCGAGCGGCTGGGCTGACGGTCTTTCTTCCTTGCCGTCCTGTCATTTGATTTTTGTCAAAGAACCTCGTCGGCCTCGTTTGTAGCATCGTCCTGCCATTGAGGAGGAGGGCTACATGCCGACAGACGCGATCATTGTAAGTCTTGGTGTTTCCGTACTGATATTGCTCTTTGCCGGGACCTTGATGTGGGCCGATCGTCAAACGACGAGCTACCTCAAGTCCCGGCAGGACAATTCCCACTGATCACAGTCCACCAAAACGATTGCGGTCTCCGTCAGGGGAGCTGACGAAGACCGCATCGTGACGCCTCGCCGCGCCTAGGTTCGCGGATCGGCGTGGGAGCCCGGAAGACGCGCGACGTGGGAGCATCGCGCGGGGGAGTCGTCAGAAGGGCAGCAGCACGTCCATCACCTGCTGGCCGTAGCGGGCCTGCTGCACGTCGGTGATCTGGCCGCGCCCGCCGTAAGCGATACGGGCCTGCGCGATCTTGGTGGAGTCGATGGTGTTGTCGCTCTGGATATCCTCGGGGCGGACGATGCCGGCGACGATCAGTTCGCGCACCTCGTAGTTGACACGGATTTCCTGCTTGCCTTCGACCACCAGATTGCCGTTTGGCAGAAGCTGCGTCACGACAGCGGCGACAGTGGTCTGCAGCGCTTCCTGACGATTTACCGAACCCTTGCCGTCGGTTGAGGCGGTCGAGTCCGCCGTCAGCATCCGTCCGGGGGGGATTGCGGCGTTGGTGCCGGGAATCTTGTTGATGCCGAAGAAGCTGGAGACGCCCGAGTTTTCGCTGTTGGTGCGGCTGCGCTGGGTTTCGTTGGCGATGTTGGCCTTGTCGGTGATGTTGACGGTGACCGTGAGAATGTCGCCGATCTGATGCGCGCGCTGATCCTTGAAGAAGGCGCGCGAGCCGTTCCGCCACAACGAATTCGGATTGTAGGACGCCGCCTGCGGCGCCGGCATCGGCATCGACACCGGTTTGTAGCCGGCTTGCGCGGTGGGGTTCTCGATCGCCGACAGCTTGGGCTGCTCGCCGATCGCCGCGAGGCGCTCGATCGAGGAGCAGCCGCTGGCGCCGCATCCGATGGCGATCAGGCCACAGACAAGCGCGATACGATGAAGGGAACGGACCTGGTACATGGACATTACTCGGTTTTCGCGGATGGGGCGTCGGCAGCGTTGCGGGCCAGCGCAGCGGTGATGGTGGCGCGTGGCGTCACCGCGGTGACGGCCGCCTGTCCCGGTCCGACCACGACGGCCTGAATGGTGCGTTTGGATTGCAGATTGAGGATGTTGACGGTGTCGCCCTCGGTGCCGTTCTCGAGCGCCTTGCCGCGGCCCGTCAGGTAGATTCCGGGCGCTTCGTAGATCAGGGTCACGCTCTGGTCGCGCGTGATCAGGTCGGCCTTGCCCAGATCGCTGATCTTGATCGCCTGGCCCATGCGCAGCGAGCGGCGGGCCTGCATGCCGAGCGCGCGGCTGCGCAGGATGGCTTCGTTTCCAGTCTCCGCCTTCGGCCGGCGTTCGACCACGACATCGGACGCCTTCAGCACGTCGCCGCGCTCGACATTGCGGGTCAGCACCGCCGCTTCCACGGTCTCGACCACAATTCCGGTAAAGCGCAGCCTGGTCGGCGCGGAGCTCAGATCATTGGCGACCTCGAACATGACATCGAAGCGGCCGCTACGCGGATCGTAGCGGACCACGCTGGCGCGCAGATCGCCGCTGTTCGAGGCGTCGAGTTGCAGGTCGCCGAGTTCGCGGTCGAACGTCACCGACAGGTTCTCGGCGTTGCCGAGGCCGCTGCGCTGCTCCAGCACCTTGGCGATCTGCTGCTGAATATCCTTTTCCGACAGTGTCCGCGCCGAGCGGGTGACGGAGACTTCGCGGATATCGTGCGTATCGACGCCGATGACCTGATGCGCACGCAGGGTGTCGAGCACCTGCGCGGTGCGCAGCGAGCCGGTGGTGCCGAGATCGGGCGCGCGGTAGACCGCGATCTGCGCGGCCGCGCCGGCATTGTCGATCAGGTCGCCGATCCGCACCACCTCGCTGGTGACGATGACATGGGCGCGCAGCACCGGCGCCTTCACGGCATCCTGTTCGGATTGCGCCAGAGCCGGGACGCAGCCGGCGAGGAGGGCGATCGCAAGGAAGAGGGGGCGCATGGTCATCGTCATTCTCATGGTTGTGTCGCGCGTCAGCGGAACATGCCCGTCGTCGATTGCATCATCTGGTCGGCGGCGCTGACCACCTTGGCGTTCATTTCATAGGCGCGCTGCGCGGCGATCAGATCGGAGATTTCGGAGACCACCTCGACGTTGGCCTGTTCGAGGTTGCCCTGCTGCATGTCGCCGAAGCCGTCATTGTTGGCGAGGCCGTCCTGCGGCGGACCCGATGCCGGCGTGTCGGTGAACAGGTTGTCGCCGATCGACTGCAGACC
>JAFKKO010000145.1 GCA_017305455.1 Hyphomicrobiales bacterium
TCGCCTTCCTTCAGCGGCCGGTCGCCCGGCATGCCGTGGCAGACCACGTGATTGATCGAAGTGCAGGTCGAATAGCGATAGCCGCGATACATCAGCGTCGCCGGGTAGGCGCCGTGGTCGAAGGCGAAGCCGCGGACGAAATCGTCGATCTCCGAAGTGTGCACGCCCGGCCGCACCAGATGGGTCAGTTCGTCGAGGCAGAGCGCGGTCAGCGCGCCGGCCTTGCGCATGCCGGCAAACGCCCCCTTGCCGTGCAGCTTGATCTGGCCGGTCTTGCGGAGCGAGGCGTCGGTGGCGTCGACATAGGTCATGGCAGGCTGCTCATAGGCGGAAAGATCGCTCAGGAGCGAGGATTCTCGCGAAAGGAGGATGAGCCCTCAATCTAATGCATCGCGGGGTTTGCGCAAGCGCCGTCCCGGACGGAACGGCGCTCACTCGCCGGGAACCTCCTCGATCACCGTCTCCACCGGCAGCGCGCCGCCGCGCACGCGGATTTCGCGCACCGGATAGGGCACGCGGATGTTCTCGTCTTTGAACGCCCGCCACAGCGCCCGCATCACGTCGCTGCGCACATTGTCCATGCCGGCATACGGATCGTCGATCCAGAAGGTGAGGCCGAATTTCATGCCGGCCTCGGCAAATTCGGTCAGCAGGCAATTCGGCGGCTTCTGCCTGGTGACGCGCGGCGTCTTCGCGGCGATCTCGATCGCAAGCTGGCAGACGCGGTCGGGATCGGCGTCGTAATTGGTGCTGAAATTGACCTTCACCAGCGTATTCTTGTCGGTGTAGGTCCAGTTCACCACCTTTTGCGTGATGAGGTCTTCGTTCGGGATCAGGAATTCGCGGCCATCGCCGGCGGCGACCGAGATGTAGCGCGTGTTCATGGTGTTGATGCGGCCGAAACTGTCGCCGATGGTGACGAGGTCGCCGGGCTTGACCGATTTGTCGGCGAGCAGGATCACGCCGCTGATGAAATTGGCGATGATCTTCTGCAGGCCGAAACCGAGACCGACACCGACGGCGCCGGAGAACAGCGCGAAGGCCGACAGGTCGATGCCGACCGATCCGGCCACCACCGCGATGGCGACGATAAACAGCGCCACCCGGATCAGCTTGATCAGCAGCACCTGGACCGAAGGGGTGAGGTCGTGAGCGCGGGTGATCCGCATCTCGATGAAGTTGCCGGCGAGGTTGACCAGCCACAGCGCGATGGCGAAGAAGGCCGTGGCCTTGATCAGCAGCAGCGGGGTCAGGCGCAGCGTGCCGACCGTGATCGAGACGGAGTCCAGCGCCTCGGCCACCGGGCCGAGCTGGCCGATGATGCTGAGCGCCGCCACCGTCCACGCCGCCACCGAGACGACGCGGACCACGGTCCCGTTGTGGATCAGGCTGGTGGCGAGGCGGATGATCAGCCAGGCGCTGGCCAGGCTCGCCACCACGGCCAGCAGATAGCTGCGGCTCGGCCATGTCGAATGCACCAGCACTCCGCGGGTGAGGGCGGTCAGCGCGGTGAACACCGCGACGCCGGCATGATGGATCAAGCGCCGCAGCAGCAGCCGCAGCGGCGCCGGCCAGCCCATCGCCATCTCCGCCGGATTGATCCGGGCGCGCAGGAAACTCGCGGCGGCAAGGGCGATGCCGGCGGCGGCGAGGATGACGCCGACCTGCAGATAGAACCAGGGCGAGGTGACTTCCGCGCCGACCGAGCGCGCCGCCATCTGCAGGCTTTCGAGAATTTCATTCCAGTCCATCGGGGATCTCGTTCGAGCAGCACGCGGCCGGGCAGAGCGTCGCACCCTGCGACTCGCCGCCGCATGCCTCAAGCTTTGTATATTCGGGAAACAGGGCCGTCTGACAATCGCGATTGTGCCGACCTGTACCAGTAAATCCGGCGCATTTGTGATGATTGCGACAAATCGGTTGGCGAGGGGCGGTCGCGACGATAAGCATGGATCAACTGCTCCAGGGCCCGAACATTCATGGCGTCGCTCGATTCCGTCAGCATTGCGATCCTGCTTGGCGCCGCCCTGGTGATGGCCGGCATCCTGTCGAGCCTGCTCGCGCTGCGGTTCGGCGCCCCCCTGCTGCTGGTGTTCCTCGGGGTCGGTATTCTTGCCGGCAGCAGCGGTCCGGGCGGCCTGCAGTTCGACGACGTGCGCCTGACCTATCTGGTCGGCTCGGTCGCGCTCGGGCTGATCCTGTTCGACGGCGGGCTGAAGACCCGCTTTTCCAGCATCCGCACCGTGCTCGCGCCCTCGGCGCTGCTCGCCACCGGCGGCGTGCTGCTGACCGCGCTAATCACTGCGCCGGTCGCCAAATACGCCCTCGACATCGAGTGGGCCGAAGCGCTGCTGGTCGGCGCCGTGGTGGCCTCGACCGACGCCGCGGCGGTGTTCCTGCTGGTCCATGCCCAGGGCCTGCGCTTGCGCCCGCGTGTCGGCGCGACGCTCGAGGTCGAATCCGGCACCAACGATCCGTTCGCGGTGTTCCTGACGCTGGTGCTGGTCGAGTGGCTGTCGATGGGGCAAAACACCGCGACCCATGTGGTGCTGGAGTTCGTCCGCGAGGCCTTCTTCGGCACCCTGATCGGCTTGCTCGGCGGCATGATCGTGGTGGCTGCGCTCAACCGGGTGTCATTGCCGCAGGGCCTGCACGCGCCGTTTGTCGCCACCGCCGCGCTGGTGATTTTCGGGCTGACGCAGATCACCCATGGCTCCGGCTTCCTCGCGGTCTATCTCGCCGGCATTATGATCGGCAACCGGCCGACCCGTGCGCATAATTCGGTGGTCGCCTTTCTCGACGCCGGCACCTGGCTGGCGCAGATCGTGATGTTCGTGCTGCTCGGCCTATTGGCCTCGCCTGAGCGGCTGCTGGCCACGCTGTTGCCGGCGCTCGCGGTGGCGATGGTGCTGATGTTGGTGGCGCGGCCGCTCGCGGTGTTCCTGTGCCTGCAGCCATTCCGCTTCCAGCTCCGCGAGAAGATCTTCATCGCCTGGGTCGGACTGCGCGGCGCGGTGGCGATCTTCCTTGCCTCGATCCCGCTGCTGCTCGAATTGCCGAACGCGCACATCTATTTCGATGTCGCCTTCGTCGTGGTGTTCGCCTCGCTGGTGCTGCAGGGCTGGACGCTCGGCATCGCGGCGCGCTGGCTGCATGTCGCGCTGCCGCGCACCGACAAGGGACCGCGCCGCATCGAACTTGATCTGCCCGGCCAGCTCGAACAGCAGCTGGTCGGCTATCCGGTACGCGCCAACAGCCTGTTCCTGCGGCGCGGCGTGATTCCCTCCTGGTCGAAAATGACGCTCGTCATCCGCGACGAGAAAATCCTCTCTCCCGCCGAAGCCGCCCCGGTGGTGAAGGACGATTACGTCTATCTGCTGGCGCCGCCTGAAAAGGCTTCGGCGCTCGACCGTTTCTTTGTCGACATGCCGCCAATGCCGGCGCCCGATCCGCATCTGCTCGGCGATTTCGTGGTCGCGGGCACCGCCACGCTGGGATCGGTGGCGGAGACCTATGGCGTCAGCATCGATCCGCAATTCGCCAATTTGTCGCTGGCCGATTATTTCGACATCAATCTCGAATACGCCCCGCGCGTCGGCGCCACGTTGCCGCTCGATTCCATCGTGCTGGTGGCGCGTTCGATCGGCAACACCCGCGTCAACGTGGTCGGCCTGCGCCTGCCCGACGAAGAGGAGGAGGCGTTGCCGGCGCCGCCGCCGCAAAGGCGCGCCACCGTGATCCGCCGCCGCATCCAGCGGGCATGGAAGTCGCTGGCGGGCATGTAGCCGTTCGCGGAAACGGTCACGCTCATTTCGCTTCTTCGTTACCTCTCCCGTGGGGAGAGGTCGACTTCGCGAAAGCGAAGTCGGGTGAGGGCGTAGAATCTATCGATAGATTGAGATCCCCTTACCCCGACCCTCTCCCCAACGGGAAGAGGGAGCACACCTTCAATGGTGCAGCGTTTCCGTTAAAATATGAAACTCTCTACAGCGCGTGCGAGGGGACCAGCAGCGGGCCGTCCGGCGTCTCCACCCGATGCACCGAGACGCCGAAAATCGTTGCGATGCGCTCGGGGGTCAGCGCCAGCGCCGGCGTGTCGTTGGCGATGATCTTGCCTTGATGCATCAGCACGACGCGATCGGCAAAGCGCGTTGCCAGCGCGAGGTCGTGGATGATGGCGAGCACCGCCGCGCCGCGCCGGGCGACCTGTTGCAGCAATTCCATGATCACGAGCTGGTGGCGTTCGTCGAGCGAGGCGATCGGCTCGTCGGCGATCAGCACATCGGCCTGCGTCGCCAGCGCCCGCGCCAGCGCGACACGGGCGCGCTCGCCGCCGGACAGCGTGGTCACCGTGCGCTCGGCCAGATCCTCGATCGCGGTCGCTGCTATCGCCTCGGCGATCGCCGCGCGGTCGGCGTCGGTCGGCAGCGCGAACGGGTCGGCATGCGGCTCGCGGCCGAGCGCGACGATGTGCTCCACGCTCATCGGCCAGTGAAATTGATGGCCCTGCGGCAGATAGACCAGCGCCCGCGCCCGCGCGCGCGGCGCGAACCCGGACAGCGGTTTGCCGTGGAAGGCGATCGCGCCGTCGGCTTCCAGCAGTCCGGCCAGTGCCCGCGCCAGCGTGGTCTTGCCCGCGCCGTTGGGGCCGGCGAGGATCGTCAGCTCGCCGGCATTGAGGGTGAGGCTGGCGCGCTCGACGATGCGGCGGCCGCTGCGGAGGACGCTGATCTCACGGGCGGCAAGGCGCGGTGCGGCATTGTCCTTCATGACACGCTGTCCTCCAGCACATGGCGTTCGTGGAAGATCATCGCCAGGAAGAACGGCACGCCAATCAGTGCGGTGACGACGCCGATCTTGATCTCGATCGCGCCGGGCACGAGCCGCACCACGATGTCGGAGGCGATCAGCAGCGCCGCGCCGGTGAGCGCCGAGGGCAGCAGGATGCGCGCCGGATCGAAGCCGTAGAACCGCCGCACCAGATGCGGCGCGACTAGGCCGATGAAGGAGATAGCGCCGGCAACCGACACCGCCGCGCCGATGCCGAGCGCGACGCCGATCACCACCAGAATGCGGGTGCGCTCGACATTGACGCCGAGCGAGGCGGCGGCGTCCTCGCCGAGCGTCAGCGCGCGGAAGTCGCGCGCGGTCGCGGCGAGCACCACCCAGCTCGCCAGCATGAAGGGCGCGGCGAGCCAGACATGCGCCATGCTGCGGTCGCGCAGCGAGCCGAGCAGCCAGAACGCGATCTCCAGCGCGATATAGGGATTGGGCGCGAGGTTGAGGATCAGCGCGATCGCGGCGCCGGCGAAGCTCGCCAGCGCAAGGCCCGCCAGCAGCGTCACCGTCAGCGAGGCGCGGCGTCCGGCGATCGCGACCAGCATGCCGACCGAGAGCAGCGCCCCGGCGATGCCGCCGAGCGGCACCCAGATCGACAGGGCGCTCGCGAATCCAAATGCCATGAGTGCGGCGGCGGCCGCGGCGGCGGCCTGCGGCGCGCCGAACAGCGAGGGTTCGGCCAGCGGATTGCGCATCAGCCCCTGCAGCGCCGCGCCGGCGATGCCGAAGGTGGCGCCGATCAGCGCAGCGAGCAGCGTGCGCGGCAGGCGGATGTCGCGCACGATGATTGAGGCGACGCCCTGATCGGACACCAGTGCCTGCGCCACGGTCTGCGGCGAGAACTGCGCAGGGCCGGTCATCAGCGAGGCGACCAGCAGCGCCAGCACCAGAAGGGCGAGTGTTGCGGTGAGCCAGCGTCCTTGGCGGTGCAGGTGCATGGAGAATACGTGAGGCCTTTGAAATGCAGGGCGATGACGCCGCGCGACCGGCGTGGCATAACAGGTCGTCATGACCAAGAAAACCTCTGTTGCCGCGCGGCTCGGCCGGATTGTGGCGGGCCTGTTCGCGGCCGGCTTGCTGGCGGCGGCGCTGCCGGCATGGGCGGACGGCGCCCCGCGCCGCGTGGTCTCTTTCAATCTATGCGCCGACCAGTTGCTGCTGACGCTGGCCGATCCGGCGCAGATCGCCGCGCTGTCGCCTTATGCGCTGGACACCAGCCTGTCGGTGACGGCGCAGGCCGCCGCGCCGTTTCCGCGGGTCGGCTGGGACGCCGAATCCGTCATCAATCTCGCGCCCGATCTGGTGCTCGCCGGTCCGACCGACCGGCCGACCCGCGCGATGCTGGACGCCGCGGGGCTGCGCGTGGTCGAGGTCGCGTTCGTCGCCAATGTTGCGCAGGCGCAGCAGCAGGCGCGCGAGATCGGCACGCTGCTCGGCCATGCCGATCGCGGCGCGGCGCTGGCGCAACAGCTTGAGCAGGCCGAGGCCAGGCTCGGCGCGGCTGCCTTGAAGCCGCCGCGCACCGCCGCGATCATACAGCGCGGCGGCTATGCCGAAGGCTCGGCGAGTCTTATTACCGCGATGCTGACGGCCGCGGGCCTCCGGCCGCTCGCCGCCGTGCCGGGCGGGTTCGGTGGTTTCGTGTCGATGGAGACGCTGCTGGTCGAGGGACCGGACGTGCTGGTGCTGCTCGATCCGCCGCGCGAGGCCGCCGATCAGGGCGCGCTGTTCATCACCCATCCGGCCTTGCGCGCGCGTTACGACGAACGGCGCCGGATCGATCTGTCCTCGCGCTATACGATGTGCGGCGGTCCGGCACTGGTGCAGGGTCTCGACCGGCTGCGCGAGGCGCTGACGCCGCTGCGCTGAAGCTCTTTCATTTTTATTCGTCGTGGCCGAATTACGCCGCCGCGCTGGCGGGCAGCAGCTCGATGCCGCCGAAGCCAGCGACGCGGCCCGCCTTGAACAGCACGACATGGCCGGCTATCCGCCGGATCTCGTCCGGATCGTGGCTGACATAGACCATCGGCACCTGCTCCTCGTCGCGCAGCCGTTCGAGATAGGGCAGGATCTCGCCCTTGCGGTCGTGATCCAGCGCGCCGAGCGGCTCGTCGAGCAGCAGCAGCCGCGGCTTTGCCAGCAGTGCGCGGCCGAGCGCGACGCGCTGGCGCTCGCCGCCCGACAATTGGCCGGGACGCCGCGTCTGCAACGGGCCGATGTCGAGCATGTGCAGGATACGCTCGACATGCGCCGGATCGCGCGGCAGATGATTCATGCGGCGGCCGTAATCGAGATTCTGCGCCACGTTGAGATGCGGAAACAGCCGCGCGTCCTGAAACACGTAGCCGATCCGGCGCTTGTAGGGCGGCACGTCGATGCCGGCCTCGGTGTCGCACAGCACGATGTCGTCAAGGACGATGCGGCCGCGATCCGGATGCGACAGGCCGGCGATCAGGTTGATCAGCGAACTCTTGCCGGAGCCGGAGGCGCCGAACAGGCCGGTGACGCGGCTGTCGCTCTGGAAGGCGATCTGGAGCAGGAAACTGCCGAGCTGTTTGGTGACGTCGACGGTGAGCATGGTCAGCGTCCGTGCAGGCGGCGGGTGGCGTGGCGGGCGAACACTTCGGACATCACCAGCGCGATCACCGCGATGATCACCGAGACGATGACGAGGCGAAGCGCGGCAAGGTCGCCGTCCGGCGTCTGCAGCAGCGCGTAGATCGCCGAGGAAATGGTCTGGGTCTCGCCCGGAATGTTGGAGACGAAGGTGATGGTGGCGCCGAATTCGCCAAGCGCCTTGGCGAAGCCGAGGATCATGCCGGCGAGAATGCCGGGCGCGGCGAGCGGCAGCGTCACGGTGAAGAACACCTTCCATGGCGTGGCGCCGAGCGTGCCGGCAGCCTGCTCGAGGCGGGTGTCGATGGCGTCGATCGACAGGCGAATCGGCCGCACCAGCAGCGGAAACGACATCACGCCGCAGGCCAGCGCCGCGCCGGTCCAGCGGAAGGCGAATACGATGCCGAGATTGTCGGCGAGCCATGCGCCGATCAGTCCTTTGCGGCCGAAGGTCAGCAGCAGGATGTAGCCGGTGACGACCGGCGGCAGCACCAGCGGCAAATAAAGCACGGATTCGACGACGGCCTTGCCCCAGAAATCGCGGCGCGACAGCAGCCACGCGATCGCGATGCCGATCGGCGTCGAAACCAGCGTGGCGACGACGGCGACCCTGAGCGAAAGCAGGATCGCCGTCCATTCAGCGGGAGAGATATCGAACACGGTCGAGCGGGTGTCGGTCCGTTGTTACGAGGTTGGCTTGATCAGGAAAGCGAAGCCGTACTTCTCGAAGATCGCCTTCGCCGCCGAGGACTTCAGGAAGGCGACATAATCGTCGGTGCCCGGCTTGGCGTTGGTGGTCTCCGCGATCGGATAGATGATCGGCGGGTGCGAGTCGGCCGGGAAGGTGCCGACGATCTTCACGCCGGGATCGACCTTGGCGTCGGTCGAGTAGACGATGCCGAGCACCGCCTCGCCGCGCGAGACCAGCGTCAGCGCCGCGCGGACGTTCTCGGCCATTGCGAACTTCTTTTCGGCGGCCTGCCAGGCGCCGAGCTTCTCCAGCGCGGCCTTGGCGTATTTGCCGACCGGCACTGCGGCGACGTCGCCGGTGGCGATGCGGCCGTCACCGGCGAGCTTGGCGAGGTCGAAGCCCTGCTTAATCTCGACCTTGTCGATCTTGGAATCCTTCGGCGCGATCAGCACGATGGTGTTGCCGAGCAGATCGACCCTGGTCGCTTCCTTCACGCTCTTCTTCTCGATGGCGTATTTCATCCAGGCGATGTCGGCGGAGATGAAGACGTCGGCCGGCGCGCCCTGCTCAAGCTGCTTGGCGAGCGCCGAGCTTGCGGCGTAGCTCGCCACGATCTTGGTCTTGGTCTTGGCGGTGTAGGCCGCGTCGACTTCGTCGAGGGCGTTCTTCATCGACGCGGCGGCGAAGTTGATCAGAGTCTTTTCGGCGGTGGTGGTGGCCGCGGGTGCGGCGGGCCTGCTGTCCTGGGCAAGAGCCTGAGAGACCAGCGGCGCGCAGATCAGCGCGGCGGCAAGCATGGAACGGGTGATGAGTTTCATAGTGGCGCTCCGTATCATTCCGCGGCGAATCGTCGCGCGGATGTCAGAATGAAAATTCTGCAACGATGATCGGAAGCGCCGTTCCGGATTTTCCAGCCGCTTACGGCATGCCGGAAATTATCGTGCGGGGGGAATTTAGAGAGCCGGAACGCCAAGGTAAAGCCTTTAGCGGCGTATCG
The DNA here is from genome assembly GCA_017305455.1 of Hyphomicrobiales bacterium. Classification (GTDB taxonomy): domain Bacteria; phylum Pseudomonadota; class Alphaproteobacteria; order Rhizobiales; family Xanthobacteraceae; genus Afipia. Next base: position 9,144 of record JAFKKO010000145.1, read on the forward strand.
GCGTATCGATTCCTCGCGGGGCAACGACTGATTGGCACGCAAGGGATGGGCAGGAAATTTGCCAACGGACTTGGCGAGAGATCGAATAGCCGGATCAAGTGACCGGATATCGCGTCGCCGGATATCGAGCGGCCGGATCGTGGCCGGATCAATGAACGCGCGGGCGCGGATCTCATCCGCGCCCGATCTTCGGCGGCAGGATCAGTCCACCGCGATCATGACGTCGGAGGCCTTGATCACCGCGGTTACCGCGCCGCCGGCCTTGAGGCCGAGCTGATCGACCGCCTCGTTGGTGATCGAGGCGGTCACGATCTGGCCGCCGCCGATATCGACGCGGACATGGGAGGTGGTGGCGCCCTTGGTCACTTCGACCACTTTGCCCTTGATCTGGTTGCGTGCACTGATGCGCATGGACATTCTCCGAATTTTTGAAACACGGCGTGCTTCGGTGGGGGTCTGCGAGATAAGGAATAACTGTATTCCGGCAAATATAGCGGTGTCGTGACATCAAGCCTAGCCGGAGGAATAGGTGCTGTTCATGCCGTGTTCAATTGCGGAATCGCAATTGAACGGGTGCCTACGACTTTAGGGGGAGAGCACCACCTGACGGCATTCAGGCGGCAGGTCGGCGAGGGTGAGTGGCGGTTTCGGCTTCGGCGGCGTCGCCGGCGGCTTGGGATGCAGCACCGCGTCGCTGAACCAATAAGCGAGATCGCCGGCGCTGCAATGCTCACCGTGATCGGGCGGCGCCTGCGGCTCGCAGGCGGCGGCACCATGCGGACACTTGATGCGGATGTGGAAGTGATAATTGTGGCCGTACATCGGTCGCACTTTCGACAGCCAGCTTCGCTCACCCTTGGCCTCGCGGCACAGTGCCTTCTTGATCGCGGCATTGACGAAGATGCGTTCGACCTGCGGCTCCTGCGCCGCGGCGCGGATCACCGACAGATGCTGCGGCGTCCACACCTTCGGATCGATGTCGAGACGGTTCGCCGCCACCATGTTGACCGCCGACATCTCCTCGCGCTCGTTGCGCGAGAGCATGCGGCGCGGCATTGGCGTCAGCCAGATGTCGGCATCGAGCCCGATCTGATGGCTGGCGTGGCCGGTGAACATCGGCCCGCCGCGCGGCTGCGACATGTCGCCGACCAGCAGGCCCGGCCAGCCCGCGACCTTGTTGACCTTGGTCGACAGCCGTTCGAGCAGCGCGACCAGTTCAGGATTGCCCCAGTTGCGGTTGCGCGACAGCCGCATCACTTGCCAGGTCTGACCGTTGATCGGCAGCGCCTGCGCGCCGGCGAGGCAGCCCTTGGCGTAAAAGCCGATCGAGCGCACCGGCGAGGAGGCCGGCGTTGCCTTGCGGCCGAAAATCTCCTTGGCGGCGAGCTGCGGATCGTTCGGATCGGCGAGCGGCGGCAGCGGCTTCGGATCGAGCGTGCCCTTGGTCTGTGCGTTCGCCGGGGCGCTCGCCGCGAGCGCCAGCAGCGCGGCGGCCACCGTCGTTCGCATCGGCCCGAGAATCACGCGGCGGCTTCGCATGATGAGTTTATAGCCGAGCCGGGCCGTTCCGACGAGACCGCGCCCGCCGCAGGATTCATGATGGGGATCGGGAGATGCGCTTCCGGGGCAGCGTCCGGGATATTCATCGGGCCTTAACCGTATTGTCGATTGAGACGCCTCGGGGGCGCGCCGGTTCCTGCGGCCGGCGGCGGCGCTTTGGCGAGGAAGTGGAGGAGGTTATTCTCTGAAAGCCCCGATTGCGGAGGAATTTGTGCGCGGCCGCCAACAATTCATGCGGGTCGGCCTTCGGTATTTCTTAAGCCGGTCCACTTTGTCTCAACCCTTGTCTCGCCGGCGCATGACGGTCCTGCATCACGGAACCGGCGGTGAGTGGTCCAGGATACTGTTTCTTAGACAGTTGCCTGAACACTGCCGGCAATACGCAGGTGGGGTCGCGGAACAATGCCGGTTGCTCGGCCAATAAGACCAAAAAAACGCAGAGTGGCGGCACAGCGCACCAGACGCTGGCTGAAGGCTGCTCCGAAACTGGGACTGCGCGCGCGTCCGGGCTCTGCGACTGGCGACGCTTTGCGCGATTGCAGCGACGGGGAGACCGCGCTTGCCGAAGCCCGCAAGGCGCATGACCGTTTGCACGAGGCGATCGATCTGCTGCCGCAGGGCATCGTGTTTTTCGATGCCGAAGGGCGCTTCGTTCTCTGGAACAGGAAATACGCCGAAATCTACAACGCCACCTCACATATGTTCAGGCCGGGCGCCCGGTTCGAGGACATCGTGCGGGCCGGCGTGGCGCAGGAGTGCTATCCCGAAGCGAAAGGCCGCGAGGAAGAGTGGATCACCGAGCGGATGGCGCAGTTTGCAAAGCCCACCAACCGCCGCGAAGTGACTCTGACCGACGGGCGCTGCCTGTTGATCGAGGAGCGCGCCACCAAGGACGGCGGCGTGGTCGGCCTGCGCGTCGACATCACCGAGCTCAAGCAGCGCGAAGCTTCCTTCCGTCTGCTGTTCGAGAGCAACCCGGTGCCGATGATCGTGTGCGAGATCGACACCAAACGGGTCGTCGGCGTCAACGAGGCGGCGCTCGCCCATTACGGCTATCCGCGCGAGAAGTTCGAGAAGCTCACCATCCACGATATTCAGGCCTTCGAGCCCGACCTGCCATGGGATGGCGACCAGAGCATCGACGAGCGCAACGCGCGAACCTGGCAACACACCAAGGCTGACGGTTCACTGATCGATGTCGCGGTCTATTCGCGGCGCCTGACTTTCGAGGAGCGCCCTGCGGCCCTGCTGGCGCTGATGGACATCACCGAGCGCAAGCGCGCCGAGGCGCATCTGGCATTCGCCGCCCAGCACGACAATCTCACCGGTCTTGCCAACCGCGCGCTGCTTTGCCGGCAGCTTGACGATCGCCTCATCCACACCCGCCGCAACCGCAAGAAAGTGGCGGTGCTGTTCTTGAATCTCGACGGCTTCAAGGCGATCAACGATACGCTCGGCCACGGCATCGGCGACAGGGTCCTGGTCGGCGTCGCACGCCGCCTGCAATCGGTGCTGCGCGAGGAAGATTCGATCGCACGGCTTGGCTCCGACGAATTCGCCATCGTGCAGTCGGACGTGACGCGGCCGGAAGATGCCGCTCTGCTGGCCGAGCGGCTGCTGATGACCAACAGTGATCCGTATGTGTTCGACGGCCACACCGTGATGTGCGGCGCCAGCATTGGCATTGCGATCGGCCCCGGCGACGGTGAAGACGCCGACAAGCTGCTCAAGAACGCCAACATGGCACTGTCGCGTGCCAAGAGCGAGGGGCGCGGCGTGTTCAGCTTCTTCGAGGCGGACATGGACGCGCGCGCGCAGAAGCGCCGCCACATCGAAATGGAGCTGCGCGCGGCGATCGACGACGGCGCGCTGCAGGCGCATTATCAGCCGCTGATCGATCTGAAGAGCGGGCGCATCACCGGCGCCGAGGCGCTGGTGCGCTGGCCGCATCCGGTGCGCGGCACGGTGTCGCCGGCGGAGTTTATCCCGGTTGCGGAAGAAACCGGCCTGATCAATCCGATCGGCAATCTGATGCTGCGCCGCGCTTGCATGGATGCGGCAAGCTGGCCGGGAGATGCGCGCGTCGCGGTCAATCTGTCGCCGCTGCAATTCCGGGTCGGCAATCTGCTGGCAATGGTGATGGACGCGCTCAAGCAGTCCGGCCTGCCGCCGAGGCGGCTCGAACTCGAGATCACCGAGACACTGCTGCTGGAGAAAAGCGATCATGTGCTGGCGACGCTGCACGCCTTGCGCGCGCTTGGCGTGCGCATCTCGATGGACGATTTCGGCACCGGCTATTCGAGCTTGAGCTATCTGCGCAGCTTTCCGTTCGACAAGATCAAGATCGACCGCTCCTTCGTCAGCGATCTTGCCGCCAATCACGAGGCGCATGCGATCGTACGCTCGATCATCAGCCTCGGCATGAGTCTCGGCGTCACCATCACCGCCGAAGGCGTCGAGACCGAGGCTGAACTGGGCTGCCTGCGCGCCGAAGGCTGCCACGAAGCGCAGGGCTTCCTGTTCAGCCGCGCGCGGCCGAACGCCGAGATCGTGCAACTGCTCGCCGCCCAGCATGCCGTGCTCGGTTCGGCACAACCTGCCGTCATGGGTTGACACGCGGCGATCACCGCACAGCCGGACTCAAAAAGGCCGCCGCTGCCAAACTGGCCGCGGCGGCCTCTTGTCGTTCAAATCGTCAAATTGAAAAGGACCGCTGGCTATTTGGTCTGGTCGTCGAGCGTTGCATCCGGCGCGTGCTTCTTGATCGAGTCGATCGCGCTCAGCGCCGAGGCCTTCTGCGCATAGCCTTCCGAGCTGCACATGGTCTCGCCGTTCGAGGCCTTGAAGCGAAACCGGAATTCTCCCGCCTTGTCCTTGTAGACTTCGAATTTGTAGGCCATTGCCGTCTCCGTTGCCTGAGATGAACGCGCAGGCAGCGTCGTGGCATCATGGGGTGGTGTCAAGCGCGCATCGTGCCGGCGCAGTGTCCGGAGCGCGGTATGATGTGCGGACCGGCGGACTGGTTCAGTGCGGAATTTTCATCAGATGAAAGTGGATCGCTCTCAGCTATCCACCTTGAGCGCGGCGATGAAGGCTTCCTGCGGGATGTCGACCTTGCCGAACTGCCGCATCTTCTTCTTGCCTTCCTTCTGCTTCTCCAGAAGCTTGCGCTTGCGGGTGATGTCGCCACCGTAGCATTTCGCGGTAACGTCCTTGCGCAGCGCGCGTACCGTCTCGCGCGCGATCACCTTGCCGCCGATCGCCGCCTGAATCGGGATCTGGAACATGTGCGGCGGGATCAGCTCCTTCATCTTCTCGACCATGGCGCGGCCGCGGCCTTCGGCGCGGGTGCGATGCACCAGCATCGACAGCGCATCGACCGGCTCGTTGTTGACAAGGATCTGCATCTTGACGAGATCGGCGGCCTTGTAGTCGGTGAGGTGGTAGTCGAACGAGGCGTAGCCCTTCGACACCGATTTCAGCCGGTCGTAGAAATCGAACACCACCTCGTTGAGCGGCAGATCGTATTTCACCATCGCGCGGGTGCCGACATAGGTCAGCTCTTTCTGGTTGCCGCGGCGATCCTGACACAGCTTGAGCACCGAGCCGAGATATTCGTCCGGCGTCATGATCGTCGCTTCGATCCACGGCTCCTCGATCTCGGCGATCTTCACCACGTCCGGCATGTCGATCGGATTGTGAATCTCGATCTCCTGCCCGTCGTTGAGGTGCATCTTGTAGATCACGGAGGGCGCGGTCGCGATCAGATTGAGATTGAACTCGCGCGACAGCCGCTCCTGGATGATCTCCAGATGCAGCAGGCCGAGGAAGCCGCAGCGGAAGCCGAAGCCGAGCGCGGCGCTGGTTTCCATCTCGAAGGAGAAGCTGGCGTCGTTGAGCCGCAGCTTGCCCATCGCCGCGCGCAGCGTCTCGAAATCGTCGGCGTCGACCGGGAACAGGCCGCAGAACACCACCGGCACCGCCGGCTTGAAGCCCGGCAGCATCTCGGTGACCGGCTTGCGGTCGTCGGTGATGGTGTCGCCGACGCGGGTATCGGCAACTTCCTTGATCGCTGCGGTGATGAAGCCGACCTCGCCGGGCCCGAGCTCATCGACATTGACCATCTTCGGCGTGAACACGCCGACGCGCTCGATGTCGTAGGCGGCGCCGGTGCCCATCATGCGGATGCGGTCGCCCTTCTTCAGCACGCCGTCGACCACGCGCACCAGCACGACGACGCCGAGATAGACGTCGTACCAGCTATCGACGAGGAGCGCCTTCAGCGTTGCGTCGCGGTCGCCCTTCGGCGGCGGCAGGCGGGTGACGATGGCTTCCAGCACGTCGGGAATGCCGATGCCGGTCTTGGCCGAGACCATGATAGCGTCGGAGGCGTCGATGCCGATCACGTCCTCGATCTGCTGCTTGACCTGTTCGGGCTCGGCGGCGGGCAGATCGACCTTGTTGAGCACCGGGACGATCTCGAGGTTGTTGTCGATCGCCTGATAGACGTTGGCGAGGGTCTGCGCCTCGACGCCCTGTGAGGCATCGACCACGAGCAGCGCGCCTTCGCAGGCGGCGAGGCAGCGGCTGACCTCATAGGCGAAGTCGACGTGGCCGGGCGTGTCCATCAGGTTGAAGACGTAGGTCTGGCCGTCCTTGGCCTTGTAGCTGAGGCGGACGGTCTGCGCCTTGATGGTGATGCCGCGCTCGCGCTCGATGTCCATCGAATCGAGCACCTGCTCCTTCATCTCGCGCGCCTCCAGCCCGCCCGTGGTCTGGATCAGGCGGTCGGCCAGCGTCGATTTGCCATGGTCGATATGGGCGACAATGGAGAAGTTGCGGATGTTCGAGATTGGCCGAGTGCCCGGCTTCCGAAGTTCGTCCGGCATCACGGCAACCTCTGAAACGAACTTCGGAAGCAAACGGGCACTCTCAACTCCTCAGTTTCCAGTGCCGCTTTCGATTTGACGTTCCTGTAAGGAATTCGCGGCTGCGACTGCAGGAACGTCAAATCGGCGGCACTGGTTGTCATGGCGGCGAGATAGCATCTGGGCATTTGCCGGCAAAGCGGAATTCGGTGCTGCCGCAGGGAATTTGGCTGGCGAAACGGGCCCCGTTTGGGCGGCAATTGCCGTGGCCTGCGGGCGCTGCTAGCAGTTGGAGATGGAACATCCAGCGAGTCCCGCGGTGCGGCCGCAAACCGGCCTCAAATCCCGGCAGAAGGCCCGGCTGCGCCATGTGCCGGTGTCGCGGCGTCTGGCCGCATGGGTGGCGGCGCTCGCCCATGACGACAAGACCAGCACGCGCTTTGTCATCGCCTTCGCCGCGATCCACGCGCTGCTCTGGACCATGATCCTGACCGCGCTCAAGGGTGCGCAGGACCTCCATTTCGACGTCACCGAGGCCTATGCCTGGGGCCGCAAATTCCTGCTCGGCTACGGCAAGCATCCGCCGCTGTCGGGCTGGGTCTCGGGCGTCTGGTTCCGGATCTTTCCCGCCACCGACTGGGCCGCCTATGCGCTGGCGATGACGGCGGCGGCGTGCGGCCTCGTGATCTGCTGGCTGATCGCCCGCCGCGTGGTCGGGCCGCGCCGCGCCATGTTCGCCATGGTGATGCTGGCGCTTTATCCGATGTTCAATCTCAAGGGCTTCAAATACAACCCGGACGTCCTGCAGCTTGCGATGCTGCCGCTGGTGGTGCTGGCCTATCTCGACGCCTTCGACAAGCGCAGCGCGCGCTCCGGCGTCTGGCTCGGCCTGGCCGGCGCCGCGGCTCTCCTGACGAAATACTGGGCGCTGACGGTGATCGGTGCGGTCGGGCTCGCGGCGCTGCTGCATCCGGACCGACTCGCCTTCCTGCGCTCGCCGGCGCCGTGGGTCGCGCTCGCGGTGATGCTGCTCGCGATCAGCCCGCATCTGTGGTGGCTGAAGCAGGTCGAGTTCGCGCCGCTGATCTATGCCGGTGATGTCTATGGCGCGCGGCCGATCCTGGAGACAGTGCGGCGCGCCTCGACCTATTCGCTGCATCATCTCGCCTTCCTGCTGTTTCCGATCGCGTGCGGCGCCATTGCGCTGGCCTGGCGGCTGCAATGGTGGCGCTCGCTGCGCCAGCGCGGCGTGGTGGGCGAATTCATCGCCTCGGTGAAGCGGCCATGGGCGCGCGGGCCCAACGCCAACGTCAATCTGTCCCGCGCGCGGCAGATCTGGGCGATCGCGATCATTCTCGCCTTCGTGCCGCAGTTTGTCGCGCCGTTATTCCACATCACCGTCAAGAGCGACTGGGGCATCCCGCTGTTCTTCCTGGTGCCGCTGGCGCTGGTCGCGATCCCGGCGCTGCGGGTGCCGCAAATGGCGCTGATCCGCCTGATGCTGATCTGGGCCGGCTTCACCTTCATCATGCTGGTGATCTCGCCGATCATCGCGGCGCAGACGGTGCGCCAGCATGGTCCGGCGGGCGCGTCCTTCGCGCCGCGCTCGGAATTCGCATTGCAACTGACCGAGGCCTGGCGCGCGCGCTTCAACCGGCGCTGGGCGGTGGTGGTGGCGAGTACCGAGGCCGGCACGCCGATGACCTTCTACAGCCCGGATCATCCGGCGACGTTCACACCGGGCGAATTGTGGGGCTCGGGCCTGTCGAGCCTGGAGGAGGCGAAGCAGCGCGGCTTCATCGGTATCTGCGACACCACCGATTTCCGGCTGGCCACCTGCGAGGCGTGGATGGCAGCGAATACGGAAGGTGCGGAGAACATCAGCATCACCGCGCGCCGTTATTTCCACGGCAAAGCGGGACCGGCGGTGCGCTGGAAGATCTGGATCATGCCGCCGCTGCGCGAGGGCGAGGACGAATAACGGTTCAAGTTTTAGGCTGGGCGCAGCACTGCTCTCTCCCCGCTGGGGAGAGGGAGTGGGGTGAGGGGGAATAGAATTCTCGATGGATCGCAACCCCTCAACCGGATCGCCATAGCGCGTAAACGCGCTTGAGACGATCCGACCTCTCTCTATAGGGAGAGGTAAAGCGGATGCTATTCCTCGCCGAACTTGTTGGTGACAAGCTCGGTGATGGCGTCGAGCGCGGCCTGCGCCTCGCGGCCCTTGGCCGACACCGTGATCGAGGTGCCGATGCCGGCGGACAGCATCATCAGGCCCATGATCGAGGTGCCGCCGACGCTCTCGCCGTTGCGGGTGACGGTGAGTTCGGCGTCAAACTTCTCGGCGGTCTGCACGAATTTGGCGGAGGCGCGCGCATGCAGGCCGCGCTTGTTGGTGATGGGGATTTCGCGGACCAGATCGCCGGAGGCGCGGGCCCGATTGTCGGCTGCGTCGCTCATTTTCCGGCCAGCACGCGGCTTGCGATGGTGACGTATTTGCGGCCGGCTTCCTGCGCGGCGGCGATGGCGTCGGGCAGGGCCTTTTCCTCGCGCACCTTGGCGAGTTTCACCAGCATCGGCAGATTGATGCCGGCCAGCACCTCGACCTTGGGGCGGCTCATGCAGGAGATCGCGAGGTTGGAGGGTGTGCCGCCGAACATGTCGGTGAGAATGGCGACGCCGTCGCCGCTGTCGACGCGCTTCACCGCCTCGATGATGTCGCTGCGGCACAAATCGGCATCGTCCTCGGCGCCGATGGTGATCGCCTCGATCTGTTTTTGCGGACCCATGACATGTTCAAGCGCCGCCTTGAACTCGTCGGCAAGACGCCCGTGGGTCACCAATACCAAGCCAATCATCAAAGACTCCTCGCGGGCGCGTTGTGCGCCGCACGAAAGGGCCACATGTTGACCATTCGGAGCCGGGGCGCAAGAGGGCATCTTGGCCTTATCCCCTCGCAGGCAGAGGGGTAGCGGCGGTCAAACGGGGCGCCATGATGAGACTTATATGGTTACCAATTCCTTTCCGGCAATCGGCAGGGCTGGTTCGCCGGCCGCCGCGGGCTTAGCCTGTCGTCAGGAAAGCCAGCACCAGCGGCAGCGCCCGATGGCCGGCCGCCACCGGTATTCGCGGCAATTCCACCCCGGAAATCAACATTCGCAGCGCCTCCGGCCCCGGCAGGCGCGCGCCGTCGGGGGCGGCGAGATCGACCACCAGGCCCACCGGCGCCTCGGGCACAAAGTCGCAGCGGCGCAGCCCGAGCCCGCGGATCTCGATCAGGCCGGCCAGTTCGGGGACCGCGAGGACCATCAGGGTCCCGTCCTGATTGATGAGACGAACGCGATCGTCGCCCACCAGCACGGCGGGCGACACGATGCCGGCGCGTCCCGCGAGGATCAGGTCGAACACCAGGCTGGACTTGCCGCTGCCGGAGGCGCCGCGAATGAGGATGGCGTGCTCGCCGACCTTGACCGCCGAGCCGTGGATGCTGGGCTGGGTGCTGGGCCTGTCGTTTCCCGTCATATCGCGGGCAGCCGCACCGTGAAGCGCGCGCCGGCGATCCGCGCATCGCCGTCGGCATCGGCCGGGCCGGCACGGTTCTCGGCCCAGATCCTGCCGCCATGGGCCTCGATGATCTGCTTGGAGATCGACAGGCCGAGACCGGAATTCTGGCCGAAGCCCTGATGCGGTCGGTCGGTGTAAAAGCGCTCGAAGATCTTCTCCAGCGCGCCGGGGCGGATGCCGGTGCCGTCGTCGTCGATCACGATCTCGATCTCGGTCTTGCGGCGGCGGCAGGTGACGCGGACCTTGGCGCCCGGCTCGGAGAACGACTGCGCGTTGGCGAGCAGGTTGGAGATTACCTGCCCGAGCCGCGAGTCATGACCCGGCACCGAGAAGCTGTCGGTGCGCGGACCCTCGAAGCGGGTCTCGACCTTCACGTTGTTGCCCTGCCGCGTTTCGTTGGCGACCGAGGTCAGCGTCTCGAGCAGGCGGCGGACATCGACCGGCTCGGCGTCCTGCCGCTGCAGTTCGGCATCGAGGCGGCTGGCGTCGGAGATGTCGGAGATCAGGCGGTCGAGCCGGCGCACGTCATGCTCGATCACCGCGAGCAGGCGATTGCGGCTGTCGTCGGAACGCGCCAGCGGCAGCGTTTCCACCGCCGAGCGCATCGAGGTCAGTGGGTTCTTCAGTTCGTGGGCGACATCGGCGGCGAAACGCTCGATGCCTTCGATGCGGTTGTAGAGCGCGTCGGTCATGTCGCGCAGCGCGCCGGACAGATGGCCGATCTCGTCGCTGCGGCGGGAGAAGTCGGGAATTTCGACGCGGGTCTTGATGCGGCGGCGGACGCGCTCGGCGCTTTCGGCGAGGCGGCGCACCGGCCCCGCGATGGTCGAGGCGAGCAGCAGCGACAGCGCGATCATCACCACGGCGGCGATACCGAATACTTTCAGAATGGCGAGGCGTTCGGCGGTCACCATCTGGTCGATGTCATCGCCCTGCGTCGAGAGCATCAGCGCGCCGTGCACGGCGCGGAAGCGCTGCACCGGCACCGCGACCGAGACGATCACCTCGCCGCGGTCGTTGATCCGCACCATGCTGTCCTTGCGGCCGTCGAGCGCCTGATGCACCTCGGCGTAGCCGTTGCCGTTCTCCGGACCGAGCTCGCGATAGAGCGGCAGGTCGCCGCGATTGAGCCAGGTGCGGATTGCGATCATGGTGCGCTCGGCAAGGCCGGGCTTGTCGGCGGAGGGCGGCGGCAGTTCGAAACGCAGCACGTCGCCGCGGCCGTAGAGATTGCGGCTGTCGAGCAGCAGCACGCCGTCGCGGTCATAGATGCGGGCGCGCGTCTTGGTCGGTGAGATCAGGCGGCGCAGCACCGGGGCAACGCGCTCCGGATTGATCGGAAAATCGAGGTTGGAGAGGATTTCCTCGGCGGGGCCGAGCGATTCGCCGGTCTTCAGATCGGTGAGGCGGTCGGGATCGACGGTGATGGTATTGGTCTCGACCGTCGCGGAAGCCGCGATCGCACCCGAGATGATCTCGGCCTGCACCAGCAGACTCTGCGCGCGCGCATCGATCAGGCCGGCGCGGAATTGCGAGAGATACATGATGCCGACGACCAGCGCGATCAGGCCGATCAGGTTGAGCGAGACGATGCGGCGGGTGAGGCTGGAGAAGGTCAGCGCGACCAGATACTGGCCGGCGCGCTGCAGCAGATGGCGCGGCTGCCAGTTGCGGCGCTGCTCCGTCTCCTCGGTGCCGACGGCAACGTCGATCTCGGAGGCGGTCATCGCCCCGGCGCGATCGTCGTCCATGGTTTGATCCGGCTGCGTTCGATCGAGCAATCGCAAACCCGCCTTGGTTGCTATCCTAGGTCATGTGCTTCGGGCGCGATCCTCGGCCCACACCCGAATGATTGCAGAACCGCCGCGCCGGGCCGGTCGCGGCGGAGGAACGTTGCGATGCGTCAGGCGGCTTCCTTGAAGCGATAGCCGACGCCGTAGAGCGTTTCGATCATCTCGAAATCGTCGTCGACCACCTTGAACTTCTTGCGCAGTCGCTTGATGTGGCTGTCGATGGTGCGGTCGTCGACATAGACCTGGTCGTCATAGGCGGCGTCCATCAGCGCGTTGCGGCTCTTCACCACGCCCGGACGCTGCGCCAGCGCCTGCAGGATCAGGAACTCGGTCACGGTCAGCGTCACCGGCTCGTTCTTCCAGGTGCAGGTGTGGCGCTCGGGGTCCATGCGCAGCAGGCCGCGCTCCAGCGCCTTGGTGTCGAGCTCCTTCTGCTGGGCGGCCGGATCCTTCGGCACCGCGCGGCGCAGCACCGCCTTGACGCGCTCGACCAAAAGGCGCTGGGAGAATGGTTTGCGGATGAAGTCGTCGGCGCCCATCTTGAGGCCGAACAGCTCGTCGATTTCCTCGTCCTTGGAGGTGAGGAAAATTACCGGCAGATCGGATTTTTGCCGCAGCCGCCGCAGGGTCTCCATGCCATCCATGCGCGGCATCTTGATGTCGAGGATCGCCATGTCCGGCGGCGAGGTCTTGAAGCCCTCGAGCGCGGAGGCTCCGTCGGTATAGGTCATGATCCGGTAGCCTTCGGCCTCCAGTGCAATTGAGACCGAGGTCAGGATGTTGCGGTCGTCATCGACGAGAGCGATTGTTGGCATAGGTCACTTTTCCGAAACTTGTTTGCGGACGGCTCCCCGGTTCAAGCCAAGGATGCCGAACAAAATAAGGCAGAGTTGCCGACGCCACGAGCTATGCAAAGCTGGGCTGAAATGTGGCCCAGGTTCCTTGAACACGGATTTGACGCCACTTTCTGTCAATATAACCCCGAAATCGGCAAAAGAACCCCCCGCAGCCGAAAAAAACCAACAGATTCAGGGAAGGATCCGCAACGATGATGCCGACACCGGGAGTGAAATCCGCCGATATCGTCCGTTCGCTGCTGCGCCGCAGCCGGCAGGGCGCGCTCGCCACCCTGATGGCGGAGGGCGGCGATCCTTATTGCTCGCTGGTGACGACCGCGACGGATACCGACGGTTCGCCCTTGCTGCTGATCTCGCGCCTCGCGGTCCATACCAAAAACATCCTGGCCGATCCGCGGGTCTCGCTGATGCTGGACGAGCGCGCGCCGGGCGATCCTTTGGAAGGTGCGCGGATCATGGTTGCGGGGATCGCGCGGCAGGCCGACGAAACGATGCCATCGGTGCGGCGGCGTTATCTCGCGGCGCAGCCGGGGGCGGAGGGGTTCGCCGATTTTCCGGATTTCGCCTTCTTCCGGATCGAGGTGAAGGGCGCGCATCTGGTCGCGGGCTTCGGCCGCATCGTCGATCTCAGACCTGAACAGTTTCTCACCAGTCTCGATGGCGCGGAGACACTGGTCGCGGCCGAAGCCGATATCGTCGCGCATATGAACGAGGATCACCGCGAGGCGATGGCACTCTATGCCACGCGCCTGCTTGGCGCCGAGGCGGGTAACTGGCGCTGCACCGGCTGCGATCCGGAGGGGCTCGATCTGCAGGACGACCGCCGGACCTTGCGGCTGGTTTTTCCGCAGCGCATCACCGAGCCGATGGCGTTGCGAAAAACACTGAGGGAACTGGCCGAGCTTGCCCGGTCGCAGGCGGCCTGATGGCGGCTGCGGCCATTTTGGCCGCGATCACAGGAAAACCGGAATCACGCATTCGTCTGATGGGGCGCACGACTAAAGGCTGAGCGCGGGGCGTCATGATCCTGCACTAAGCTTTCCGACCTCGGAAAAACAATCACACGCCCAGGCGCGGCTTATGGGAGAGCTTTCGTGAAGGAAACCGGTGTGCGTAACAGCGCCTTCGGCGCCGACAAATTCGGGTTCAGGAATCTGGCGGAGGTGTACTGGAATCTGGGAACGGCGCCGCTCTACGAGCACGCGCTGCGCAACAACGAGGCTGAACTCACCGCCGATGGCGCGCTGTGCGCCGAGACCGGCGTGTTCACCGGCCGCAGTCCGAAGGACAAGTTCACCGTTCGCGATGCCAATACCGACGGCACGATGTGGTGGGCCGGCAACCAGTCGATCACGCCCGAGCAGTTCCAGGCGCTGCATGAGGACTTCATTGCGCACGCCGAGGGCATGACGCTGTTCGCGCAGGATCTCCATGGCGGCGCCGATCCGAAATTCCACATCAAGGTGCGGGTCTATACCGAGCTCGCCTGGCACTCGCTGTTCATCCGCACGCTGCTGCGCCGCCCCGAGGCGGCCGAGCTTGCCGACTTCACGCCGGAGCTGACCATTGTCGATCTGCCGAGCTTCCGCGCCGATCCGAAACGCCACGGCGTGCGTTCGGAAAACGTGGTCGCGATCGATTTCACCCGCAAGATCGTGCTGATCGGCGGCAGCCGCTATGCCGGCGAAATGAAGAAGTCAGTGTTCACCACGCTGAACTATTATCTGCCGGCGCAGGGCGTGATGCCGATGCATTGCTCGGCCAATGTCGGCTCCGAGGGCGACTCGGCGATCTTCTTCGGCCTGTCCGGCACCGGCAAGACCACGCTGTCTGCGGACCCCGCGCGCACGCTGATCGGCGACGACGAGCATGGCTGGGGCGAGAGCGGCATCTTCAATTTCGAGGGCGGCTGCTACGCCAAGACCATCAAGCTGTCGCAGGAGGCGGAGCCGGCGATCTATGACGCCAGCATGCGCTTCGGCGCGGTGCTGGAAAACGTCGTGATCGATCCTCTGACCCGCAAGCCGGATTTCGACGACGGCTCCAAGACCGAGAACACCCGCTCGGCCTATCCGCTCGATTTCATTCCCAATGCGTCGAAGACCGGACGCGCCGGCCAGCCGCGCAATCTGGTGATGCTCGCCGCCGACGCCTTCGGCGTGTTGCCGCCGATCGCCAAGCTCAATCCGGCGCAGGCGATGTATCACTTCCTGTCCGGCTACACCGCGAAGGTCGCCGGCACCGAGCGCGGTCTCGGCTCCGAGCCGCAGCCGGAATTCTCCGCCTGCTTCGGCGCGCCGTTCCTGCCGCGCGACCCGACCGAATACGGCCAGATGCTGCGCGAACTGATCGCGCGGCACAATGTCGATTGCTGGCTGGTCAACACCGGCTGGACCGGCGGCAAATATGGCGTCGGCAGCCGCATGCCGATCAAGGTGACGCGCGCGCTGCTCTCCGCCGCGCTCGACGGCTCGCTGCGCAGCGTGAAATTCCGCACCGATCCTTACTTTGGCTTCGCGGTGCCGACCTCGCTGCCGGGCGTGCCGTCCGACATCCTCGATCCGGTCAATACCTGGGCCGACAAGGCCGAGTTCGACAAGACCGCGCGCGCGCTGGTCGGCATGTTCCAGAAGAACTTCGCCAAATTCGAGAGCCACGTCGATGCCGAGGTGCTCGCCGCCGCGCCCGAGGCGAAGCTCGCGGCGGAGTGAGGCCGGCGGTCGATCGATGCAAAGGGCGCTGTTTCGCAGCCGCCCTTTGTTTTGAAGTTATCTGCCGTTGCGCTGCATCGCCTTGCCGTCGGCGCTGGTGAGCGCCTTGCCGCCGATGCCCCATTCGCCGCTCGCGACTTCGTGAATGCGCACCCATGTGACGCCGCGCATCGCTTCGCCTTCGACCTGCACCATCGCATCGGTGACCTTGCGGATCATGTCCTGTTTCTGGCTTTTCTCGAACACGCCTTCGACCAGCTCGATATTGACCAATGGCATTGTCGTTCTCCATTGCTTGATTTGCGGTCGTCTCGCCGCCAAGTCGGCATTCTCAGATCCTTTTGGAGGAGCCGGCCAGTTCACGAACTGAATCGGTCCGGTACAGAATCTGAACTGGTGGCGATGACGGAGAAGGCGTAAAACGCGGACATCATCCGAGCGTGGTGATGCCGATGGCCGAAGGCAGCTACAGCCAGTTTTGCCCCGTCGCGATGGCGTGCGAAATTCTCTGCACACGATGGACGCTGATCGTTTTGCGCGAACTGGTTTGCGGATCGACGCGGTTCAACGAATTGCGCCGCGGTGTGCCGCGGATGTCGCCGGCGCTGTTATCGAAACGGCTCAAGGAGCTTGAGGCGGCCGGCATCGTCGCCCGGCTGAAATCGGCGGCGGGTTCCGATCTTTACGAATATCGTCTGACGGCTGCCGGGCAGGAGCTCAAGCCGATCATCGAACAGGTCGGCCTGTGGGGCCATAGATGGATCACCACCCAATCGTCGCTGGAGAATCTGGATCCCAGTCTGCTGATGTGGGACATCCGGCGCCGGATCGTGCCGCAAGCGATGCCGTCGCGGCGCCGCCATACCATCCAGATCATCCTGAAGGATTTGCCGGAGAACCGGCGCAACTGGTGGCTCGTGGTCGGGCCCGGCGACGAGGTCGATCTGTGTGTGATCGATCCGGGGTTTGAAGTCGATCTCTATCTGGTCACGGACCTGCGGACGATGACGGAAATCTGGATGGGCTACACGACGATTGCTCGGGCGAGGCAAAACGACAGTCTGGCGGTGACCGGCAGCCGCGCGCTTGAGGCCGGCCTTGCGGACTGGTTGGGCCTGAGCAGCTTCGCCGGGATCGAAAAACACGTCGCCTGAGCGGGGCAGGAAATCGGCATTAAAATCGTGGTGCGAAATCCCGCGAGCGCTGTTCAGCCGCTGCGTTCTTTCCAGTGGGGCGAGGGCGCGCGCGCCGGGTCGTCAGATAAACCTCTTGTCATTAGAACAAATTAAGAACATATTTACAAGTCATTGATAAATCATTGTGATTCGATGCTGTGCAGCTACCACATCTTGGGCCGTCGCTGTTTGTGAGGACCATATGTCCAATATTGCTTTCGACACCATGGCGCTGACGCGCATCGCCGACTTCGCCCGCACGCTGAGCCGCCTGCATGCGAGCGCGCGCCGTCAGGTCATCGATGACGACCAGATCGACCGCGAGTTCAACGCGGTCTGCCAGTCGATCTGGGGCTACACCACCGACGATCTGATGGACGATATGCTCTCGCCTGCCGATCACGATTTTCTCGATACGCTGGACGAAGCGCGGGCGCGGATCTTCGCGGCGGAGCAGGGCTACGACCTTGTCGGCGACGAGGGCATTCTCACCGACTGGTGGGGCTATTGCTGGATGATCCTTGCCGAACAGCGCGGCCTGCTGACGCCGGAGAACAAGGCGCTGGCGCGGATGGAGATGGAAGAGAAATATCTCGCCGCGCCGAACGTGATCGGCGTCATTGTCGGGCGGTGAGAATCTTTTCGCTGCTGCTCTGCGTTACAGCCGCGCGCGGGTCTTTGATGCGACGGCGCCCTGTGGTGCGGTCGCAGCCTTCGGCGCGATGCTCTGCGGCAGCGAGCCGGTGATGTCGCGCGCGGCGTCGTTCGCCACATCGACCGCAACCGGCGCGACCTTGATCTCGCCGAGCTTGGCGCGGACATCGGCGGTCAGGCCGGGATAGTTCGCGACCGGAATGAACTCGGTGGTCTGGCCGTTGCCGCCGCGCACGCCGGAATAGGCGACGAGGCCGCTGGCGGTGGCGACCACGTCGCCGGGCCGCAGCGTGGTATCGAGCGACAGATCAACCGACGCAAGGCCGGCCGGATCGCGGCCGTTGCAGGTGCAGCCGGCCTTCAGCGCCTTGCGATAGGCGAAGGCGTTCGGCATTTCGCTGTAGCGCTCGCCGCTCGCGGCGGTCGCGCCTTCGATGCTGCCGCCGAAAAACACCTTGGTCGGGCTCGCCGGGCAGAACGACTGGCACATCTGCGCGTGGGTCGCGCCGGATTGCGGCGTCAGCGGAAAATACTTGCCGTCGCAGGTGCGCACGCAATAGGCCGCGCCGCGACCGCTGCTCGCGGGCGTCGGGGCCGGCGCGTGGGCGTCGTCGCCGAACAGGCCGGAGAACGGGCTGGACGGCTGCGCGGGAGCGGTGTTGCGTGGCTGATCGCCGAACAGGAAATCGAAGAAGCCGGCGCTGGCCGCGCGCGGCGCGGCGCTGATCGGAAGCGCCAGCATGAGCGCAAGCATCGCGGGACCGAGCCGCCGATGCGGAACAGGCAGACTCTGACGCAACGCTCACTCCACTGACGCAACGCGAACAGGCGGATTGCTCCGGCCGTGACGGGTTTTGTCGCGGCGTCAACGACCTTAGTGAGAGATGGTAAATGCGAGGTTTAGAGGAGCCAGGTGCGAAATTGAATCGCCGTGATTGCGAGCGCAGCGAGGCCATCCAGTCCCTGATGGTGAGGACGAGCGAAGCGACGTCTCGAACCATGAGGCCACAGTTGTTGGCCTCATCCTTCGAGACGCGTCGCTATAGCGTCGCCTGCGTAAACTTGGCTACGTAGCGATGCTCCTCAGGATGAGGATAGAGTTGACCTCCGGATCGCTTCGTCGCTTGCGCTCCTCGCTTGTTCAGAAAAACAGCCAGGTCGCGAGCAGGAAGGTCGGAAGCAGCACCAGCGCCGACCAGACCATGTAACCGAAGAAGCTCGGCATCCTGACCCCGGCCTGCCGCGCGATGGCGTAGACCATGAAGTTCGGCGCGTTGCCGATATAGGTGTTGGCGCCCATGAACACCGCGCCGGAAGAGATCGCGGCCAGCGTTGCCGCCTGCGTCGTCATCAGCGCCTGCGGATCGCCGCCAGCAAGCTGGAAGAACACGAGGTAGGTCGGCGCGTTGTCCAGGAATGACGACAGGCCGCCGGCCAGCCAGAAATAGGCGGCGGCGTTGTTCGAGCCGTCGGCATGAGTGACAAGGCCGAGCAGCGCGGCGAACGGGCCGTTCGCGCCGGCCTGCAGCATCGCCATCACCGGCACGATGCAGATGAAGATGCCGGCGAACAGGATCGCGACCTCCTGGATCGGTCCCCAGTTAAAGCCGTTGGCGTAGCGATGCGCCTTGCGCGTCGCCAGCACTGACACAAATGTGACCGCTACGAAGATCGCGTCACGCAACAAATCCTGCAATTGCAGTTTGGTGCCGGCGACCGTGAACGCGATGCCGGGCTTCCACTGCGCGCTCATCAGGATCGCGCCGATGATCACCGCGATCAGCACGAGGTTGATTCCGCCATGCAACTTCAGCGGCTTGTCGGGCGTCGGGTCCTTCAGGCGTGCAAAGCGGCCCTCGCGGTGGTGGAAATAGAGATCGATCATGAGGAACACCGCGAGCACGATGCCGCCGACGGTCAGCGTCTCCAGCCACAGATGTTGCGTGGTCCAGAAGAAATCGACGCCCTTGAGGAAGCCGATGAACAGCGGCGGATCGCCGAGCGGCGACAGCGAGCCGCCGATATTGGCGACCAGAAAGATGAAGAACACTATGACATGCGCGTTGAATCTGCGATCGTCATTGGCGCGGATCAGCGGCCGGATCAGGATCATCGCCGCGCCGGTGGTGCCGACGATGCTGGCGAGCACGGAGCCGAAAGCGAGCAGCACGGTGTTGGTGAACACGCTGTCGCGCAGGTTGCCTTCGAGATAGATGCCGCCGGCTGTCGTGAACAGCGCCAGCAGCAGCAGGATGAACGGCATGTATTCGAGCAGTGCGGTATGCGCCAAGGTGGTCGTCACGGTGGAGAGGTCGGCGGTGAGCAGCAATGGCGCCACGATCAGCGCCGACCACAGCGCGGTGATCTTGCCGAAATGATGCTCCCACAGATGCGGATAGAACACCGGGCCGGTGGCGATGGACAGCAGGATGCCGACGAACGGCAACGCCCATAATACCGACAGTTTCGCGCCATCGAGGCCTTCGGCGGCGAAAGCGGGGGTGGGGGCGATGATCGCGAGCGACAGCATCATGGTCGCGATGAACGACGATGTCGCCACGATTCGCAGTCGGCCCTCTCCCCCCTTGTGGGGGAGAGGTGGAGAGGGGGGTATGCGCGAGTTCAGTGCCTGCGGCCCCTCCCTGACCCTCCCCCACAAGGGGGGAGGGAACAAGGAGGACAGCGTATGCAGCAAAGAACTCGGCATCATCCCTTCAAAAACTCGCCTGCCTTGTAAAGCGAGCGTAATTCGATGCCCGCCTCGCGGAAATTCTCGGTGGCGCCTTCCTCGCGGTCGACCATGGTGAACACCATCACCACCTCGCCGCCGGCCTCGCGCACCGCGTCCACCGCCTTAATTGCCGAGCCGCCGGTGGTGGTGACGTCCTCGACGATGACGATGCGTTTGCCCGCGAGAGTCTCGCCCTTGGCGAGGCCTTCGACCGCGAGCCGTGCGCCGTGCTCCTTCGGCTTCTTGCGCACAAAGAAGGCGGCGATCGGTTTGCCCTGCATCCACGATAATTGCGCGATCGCGCCGGCGAGCGGCACCGCGCCCATCTCCAGGCCGCCGATATAGTCAATTCTCTCGTCCTTCAGCGCATCGAGCGACAGTTCGGCGAGCAGCGCCGCGCCTTCCGGATCAAGCATGGTCGGCTTGAGGTTGAAATAGAAGTCGCTTTTGCGCCCCGAGGCCAAGGTAATCTCGCCGCGGCCGAAAGACCGGGCGCGGATAATGTCGGCAAGGCGGGCGCGGGAGGAAGGCTGGGACACGGCAATCTCGGATTGGATGTGAGGAGCAAACGCAATCTAGCGCGTCACAATGCGATCAACCATCATCTGCAGCCCTCATCAACAGTCAATGTGGGACGATGTTTCCCTCTCCCCTTGCGGGAGAAGGTGCTGAGCGGCAAGGCCTGCGAAGCGGGTGAGGGGAATATACGCAAAATCCCTCACCTGGCTCAGTTTCGCTCCGCTCACCTGCGCCACCCTCTGCCGCAAGGAAAGAGGGAAAAGGCCCTGCGCGTCCCTTCCGCAAAATATGGGGTTGCAAGGGAGGAGGAAGGTCAATGCGCCTCGTCCCAGTTGTCGGCGGCCCGCGCCTCGACCTGCAGCGGCACCGACAGCGCGACGGCAGGCAGCGGCGCGTGCTCCATCACCTCCCGGATTACCGGCAGCGTCCGCTCCACTTCGTCGTCCGGCACCTCGAAGATCAGTTCGTCATGCACCTGTAGCAGCATCTGCGCGGTGAGCTTCTTCCGCGCCAGCGCATCGTCCATCCGGATCATGGCGCGGCGGATGATGTCGGCGGCGGTGCCCTGCAGGCGGGCGTTGATCGCGGCGCGCTCGTTGAAGGCGCGGATCGAAGGGTTCGAGGCCTTGATATCGGGGTAGTGGCACTTGCGCCCGAACAGCGTCGTCACATAGCCGTGCTCGCGGCAGAAATCGCGCGTTGCATCCATGTAGGCGCGGATGCCGGGGAAGCGCTCGAAATATTTCTTGATGTAGGCGCCGGCTTCCTCGCGCGGGATGCCGAGCTGATTGGCGAGGCCGAACGCCGAGATGCCGTAGATGATGCCGAAATTGATCGCCTTGGCGCGGCGGCGCACCTCGCCGGTCATGTCCTTGATCGGCACGCCGAACATCTCCGACGCGGTCATGGCGTGAATGTCGAGCCCGTCTTTGAACGCCTGTTTCAGCGCGGGAATGTCGGCGATCTCGGCGAGCAGGCGCAGTTCGATCTGCGAATAATCCGCCGACACCAGCTTGTGGCCGGGCGTTGCCACGAAGGCTTTGCGGATCTTGCGGCCTTCCTCGTTGCGCACCGGAATGTTCTGCAGGTTCGGCTCCGATGACGACAGCCGCCCGGTGGTCGTGGAGGCGAGCGAGTAGGAGGTGTGCACGCGCTTGGTGATCGGATGCACATAGGCCGGCAGCGCGTCGGTGTAGGTCGATCTTAGCTTCGAGACCTGACGCCAGTCGAGAATCCGGCGCGGGAATTCATGGCCTTCCTCGGCGAGGTCCTCAAGCACGGAGGCGGAAGTGGACCACGCGCCGGTCTTGGTCTTCTGCCCGCCGGGCAGCCCCATTTTGCCGAACATGATGTCGCCGAGCTGCTTGGGACTGCCGGGATTGATCGGTTCGCCCGCCATGTCGCGGATTTCGGCCTCCAGCCGTCCCGCGACCTGCGCGAACTCGCCCGACAGCCGCGACAGCGTCTGCCGATCGACCGTGATGCCGCGCTGCTCCATGCGCGCCAGCACGCTCACCATCGGGCGTTCCAGCGTCTCGTAGACGCTCATCATGCGCTCGGCGACGAGGCGGGGTTTCAGCACCTGCCACAGCCGCAGCGTGACGTCGGCATCCTCGGCGGCGTATTCGGTGGCGCGCTCGATCGACACCTGATCGAAACAGACCTGGTTCTTGCCGGTGCCGGCGACCTCGCCATAGCTGATCGGCGTATGGCCCAGCCATTGCTCGGAGAGCGGGTCCATGCCGTGCGCGCCGCGCCCGGCGTCGAGCACGTAGGACATCAGCAGCGTGTCGTCGATGCCGCGCAAAGTGATGTCGCGCTGCGCGAACACCAGCATGTCGAATTTCAGGTTCTGGCCGATCTTGAGCACGGCCTCGTCCTCGAGCAGCGGCTTCAGCGCGGCGAGCGCGTCCTGCTCGCTGATCTGGTCCGGAGCGAAGCCGCCGGCGAACAGGCCGCTGCCGTCCCCGCCCTGGCGGTGTGCCAGCGGCACGTAACAGGCTTCATTCGGCGTCAGCGCCAGCGAGAAGCCGCACAATTCCGCCTGCATCGGGTCGAGGCTGGTGGTCTCGGTATCGACCGCGACATGGCCACGCTCGCGCGCGCCGGCGATCCAGCGGCTCAATTCGTCCAGCGTGCGGACGGTCGTATATTTGCTGCGGTCCACCTTGGTGGCGCGTGCCTGTTCCAGCCGTGCAGCGGCGAGGGCTTGCGGTGTGCCTCCTCCCCCGCTTGCGGGGGAGGGTGGGGAGGGGGCCTTTGTTTGAGAGAGGCCCCCACCCGTCACGCTTCGCGCGCCGACCCCCCCCGCAAGCGGGAGAGGTAAAGAAGATGTGCCTTGCGCCCGCGTATCGGGCTCGCCGCCGAGCGGCGGTGTCTCCGGCGAATCCTGATCGATCGCGCCCTTGGCGAAGGCGCTCTTCAGCCGCTCGTCCGGCGCGATCTCCGAGGCATCGACTTCCGAATATTCGGCGACGCGCCGCGTCAGTGTCGAGAATTCCATCGCCTTGAGAAAGGCGATCAGCTTGCGCGGATCGGGCTCGTGCACAGCCAGATCGTCGAGCGGCACGTCGAGCGCCACCTTGTCGTCGAGCAGCACCAGCTTGCGCGAAATCCGCGCCTTCTCGGCATTCTCGATCAGCGCCTCGCGCCGCTTGGGTTGCTTGATCTCGCCGGCACGCGCCAAAAGCGTTTCGAGATCGCCGTATTCGTTGATGAGTTGCGCCGCGGTCTTGACGCCGATGCCGGGCACGCCGGGCACGTTGTCGACGGAATCGCCGGCCAGCGCCTGCACCTCGACCACCTTGTCGGGCGGCACGCCGAACTTCTCGATCACCTCGGGCACGCCGAGGCGGCGGTCCTTCATGGTGTCGTACATGGTGACGCAGTCGGTGACGAGCTGCATCAGGTCCTTGTCTGACGATACGATGGTGGCGGTCGCGCCGCGCTCGCAGGCCTGCCGCACATAGGTTGCGATCAGGTCGTCGGCTTCGAACCCGCCTTGTTCGAGGCAGGGCAGGTCGAAGGCGCGCACCGCCTCGCGGATCATCGCGAATTGCGGGATCAGATCATCCGGTGCCGGCGGGCGATGCGCCTTGTAGTCGGGGTAGAGCGCGTTGCGGAAGGTCGTTTCCGACTTGTCGAACACGATGGCGAGATGGGTCGGCCGGTCGTCCTGCGGCATGTCGCGCAGCAGCTTCCACAGCATGTTGCAGAAGCCGAGCACGGCGTTGACCTGCAGGCCGTCGGACTTGCGGTTGAGCGGCGGCAGCGCGTGATAGGCGCGGAAGATGTAGGACGAGCCATCCACCAGAAAGACGTGATCGCCTTTCGACAGGGCTTTGGCGGGGACGGGCTTGGCGGCGGGCGCGGGCTTCTTCGACATGGCCGCAATGTAAGGGCTCGGCCGCCGATTTCACAGCCGTTTGGGCAACCGATCCCCTGTTCCCTTGCCTATTCCGCCGGTTGCAGCCGCGCGGCGGGTTTGCGCGGCGCGATCCAGAACGCGTCGGGCCGCTCGAACAGGAAGTTCAGCCGCGT
>JAFKKO010000022.1 GCA_017305455.1 Hyphomicrobiales bacterium
TGATCGACGTCGATCTCGCGAACGCGATCGACCGTCTCTTGTACGGCTGGCATTTTAACTCTCCGCTCGCGGTTTCAAGGACCGCAGTGGGAACTTCTGGCATTTCGTTCGTTCTTGAAATAGCCCCTTTTTTAGAGCCATTCAAGCGATCGTCTGACGTTCCTTACCTAATACGCCAGCCAGCTTTCTCCAAGCCTTTAGCGCACCCTCGATATCCTCCTCGGTGGTGTCCCATCCAAGGCTCAGCCGTAAAGCGCCTTGTGCCAGAGCAGGTTCGACCTCCATTGCGGCCAGCACATGGGAGGCTTGCACCTTGCCGGATGAGCAGGCCGAGCCGGAGGACACCGCGACTCCTTCGAG
This sequence comes from Hyphomicrobiales bacterium, assembly GCA_017305455.1. Taxonomy (GTDB): domain Bacteria; phylum Pseudomonadota; class Alphaproteobacteria; order Rhizobiales; family Xanthobacteraceae; genus Afipia. Next base: position 361 of record JAFKKO010000022.1, read on the forward strand.
ATCGAAGGCGATCACGGCGGTTTCCGCCCTCATTCCAGGCCGGGAAAACAGGGTGGTATTGGCGAGTCGCGGGGTGTCCTCGGAAAAGACCACGACGTCCCGATCCGCGGCCCGCAATCCGCTTTCCAGCCGGTTCCGCAGGGTTTCGATACGGAGCTGCGCTGCCTCGCGCGTCGCCAGCGCCGCCTTTATTGCTGCGCCAAATCCGGCAATTCCGGGAACGTTCTCGGTTCCGGCCCGGCGCCGCTTCTCCTGGCCGCCGCCCGCGATCAGGGGCGTCAGCCCCGATACGCCGTCCGACATCACCAGCGCGCCGACGCCCTTTGGGCCACCGATCTTGTGGCCAGAAACCGTGAGAAGATCGCCACCTAACTCCTTAAAATCAATAGGAATACGGCCAAATGCCTGGATCGCGTCCACATGCAGCAGGCCGCCTGCCGCATGGACGATCGATGCGATACGGGCAATGGGCTGGATCGCTCCGGTCTCGTTGTTGGCCAGCATGACCGAGACCAGCGCGGGCGGCTTCCCTGCCAGCATTGCTTCGAGCTGCGCAACGTCCACCACGCCGGATCGATCGACCGAAGCCCGAACGATCTGCGCACCGGTGAACCGTCCGCCAGCCAGCACCGACGGATGTTCGACCGCCGAGACGATAAGCCGCATCGCCGGCTCGCTCCCGGCGGCATGCAAACCGGGCGTCAGCGCCAGCGCGTTGGCTTCCGTTCCGCCCGAGGTGAAGATCACATTGTGCGGCTTGGCCCCTGTCGCCGCGGCCAGCACGGCACGGGCATCCTCGATCAGCCGGCGGGCGGCGCGGCCCTCCGAATGCACGGACGAGGGATTCCCTATCCAATCCCACGTCTCAACCATCGCCGCCTTCGCCTCGGGCCGTAGCGGAGCAGTTGCATTCCAGTCGAGATAGATTCGCCTGCCCATCATCACGGCAACATCACGTTTGCACTCGCCAACCATCGGACTTACCGGGCGCCCCGCGCCGGATTTGCCGAAATTGGCCCATTTTATAACAACCTAACACGGCGACACCGCGCGCAAGATGCTTGCTTTTTGCCCCTGGGCCTATGGTAGAACGCGGCCCTTAGCGGATTCACGTTCGCCCTGCGTCGGTTCTGGCCGATGCCGTTCCGCGCTTGCTGTAAGGATGCTCCGGCCGGCATAACGTCGATCGAACATATCAGGGAACTTTGATGCCTGAAGTCATTTTCACTGGCCCGGCGGGCCGCCTTGAAGGTCGCTATCACCCGGCGAAGCAGAAGAACGCCCCGATTGCGATGGTGCTGCATCCGCACCCGCAATTTCAGGGCAACATGAACCACCCGATCGTCTATCAGGTTTACTACTCCTTCGTGGCGCGCGGCTTCTCCGTGCTGCGGTTCAATTTCCGCGGCGTCGGCCGCAGCCAGGGCTCGTTCGACCACGGCACGGGCGAGTTGTCCGACGCCGCCGCGGCGCTCGACTGGGCGCAGACCATCAATCCCGAGGCCCGCGCCTGCTGGGTTGCCGGCTTCTCGTTCGGCGCCTGGATCGGCATGCAGCTTCTGATGCGCCGTCCCGAGGTCGAAGGCTTCATTTCCATCGCGCCGGAGCCGAACCGCTACGATTTCTCGTTCCTCGCGCCCTGCCCGTCGTCCGGCCTGATCGTCCATGGCGACAAGGATATCGTGGCTCCCGCCAAGGACATCACCACGCTGGTCGAAAAGCTGAAGACCCAAAAGGGCATCGTCATCGAACAGCAGATCATTCCCGGCGCGAACCACTTCTTCCAAGATCGGCTCGAACCGCTGATGGAGGCGGTCACCGGCTATCTCGACATGCGGCTCGCGAACGTCCGCTAACGCAGCGCTGAAAACATCACGGCTTTGACAGCACGCCGCCGCCGAGCGGCGCGCCGACTCCCGTCGTGCCAGGAAAGGTCAGCGGCAGCCCCTTGAGGCTGCGTACGGCGAGAAAAGCGAACGCCTGCGCCTCGATGGCATCGCCCGACCAGCCCAGATCGTGGCCTGTCAGCAGCCCGGCCGGCGCGACCTCCCCGCCTAGCATGCGCATCAATGTCGGATTGTTGGCGCCGCCACCGACCACGATCCAGCTTTTCGGGCGCGCCGGAAGCTGGGCCGCGATGCGCGCGATCGATATCGCCGTGAAAGCCGTGAGAGTGGCAGCGCCATCCTCCACGGACATACCTTCGACGTTGAAGGCTGCGAAAGCGTTGCGATCGAGCGATTTCGGCGGCCTCACCGCAAAAAACGGATGCGCCATGGCGCGCGCGATCCAGTCCGGGTCGGGCCGGCCGCGCGCCGCATATTCGCCGCCGCGATCGATCGCAACGCCCGTCCTGCGCAGCATGAAATCATCGAGCAGCGCGTTGCCCGGTCCGGTATCGCAGGCGATCAACACATCGTTGTCAACGTAGGTGACATTGGCGACACCGCCGATATTGACGAGCACGACGGGCTGCGCGCATTCTGCCATCTTTACCAACGCGCGGTGATAGACCGGCACCAGCGGCGCGCCCTGCCCGCCCGCCGCGACATCGGCGGCCCGCAGGTCATGCACCACAGGCAGCTTCAACGCGCGCGCCAGCGCGCCGCCATCGCCGATCTGAACGGTCAATCGCGCCTCGGGCCGATGCAGAACGGTCTGGCCGTGAAAGCCGACCACATCGATGCTGCCGCGCGCCAGGTCATGTTGGCGCAGGAAATCCTCGACCGCACCGGCATGCGCCTGCATCACCAGTCTTTCCGCCTCTGCGACAATGCCAGGCCGTGCGGTGCGATCCGTCAGGGATGCCGCCGCAGCCAAGGCCTCGCGCAGAAGGGCGCGTTCGGCATCGCCATAGGCGCGATAGCCGGTCGGGCCGAAAGCCGCGACCGTCTCGCCATCGGTCTCGATCAATGCGATATCCACCCCGTCGAGGGAGGTGCCGCTCATCAAACCGATTGCCCTGCAGACCATCGCAAATACCCTGAAAACTTGTCCCGGTGGACAGCTTCCTATAATCCAGCGGGACCATGGCCGCTCCGGTTCCACAATGCGGCCGATCCGTTACTGTCCCGTCAAAGCCGCAACCATGACCGCCTTCAAATCCGATTTTCTCAATGTCCTGCAACAGCGCGGGCTGATCCACCAGATTTCCGACCCGGAGGGTCTGGACGCCGTCTGCTGCAAGGGACCGATCACCGGCTATGTCGGCTATGACGCGACCGCGACCAGCCTGCATATCGGCAACCTGATCTCGGTGACCATGCTGTACTGGCTGCAGCAGACCGGGCACCGGCCGATCACGCTGATGGGCGGCGGCACCTCGA
>JAFKKO010000023.1 GCA_017305455.1 Hyphomicrobiales bacterium
GATTCTTGTTGAGGTCGTAGAACTTCTTGCCTGTCACCGGGCAGGTGCGTTTGGTTCCGAGATCGGCTTTGGCCACGGGCTGCGTCCTGGGGAGAGTTCTTGGAAAACGGTGCTTCACTTGGCTAGTTGCGCCGCCGCTGTCAATAGCGCTTGTCATGCATCGTCACCGAGGCGTGACCTGGTCCGGGCCTCGTGGTAGGAGCCGGCTGTCCGCAGGAGCCGAAATCTTGACCGTTTCCGATCGCCAAACCCCGCTGGAAGCCCGCCGCAGTCCCGCCCTCAAGGGTCGGGTCCGGGTGCCGGGAGACAAGTCGATTTCCCACCGGGCGCTGATTCTGGGAGCGCTGGCGGTGGGAGAAACCCGTATTTCCGGGCTTCTGGAGGGTGAGGACGTCCTCAATACCGCCAAGGCGATGGCGGCGCTGGGCGCGCAGGTGGAGCGCACCGGTTCGGGAACCTGGTCGGTCCATGGTGTCGGTGTCGGCGGCTTTGCCGCACCGGCCGCGCCGCTCGATTTCGGCAACAGCGGAACCGGCTGTCGCCTCGCCATGGGCGCGGTGGCGGGCTGTCCGATCGCCGCGACCTTCGATGGCGACGCCTCGCTGCGCTCGCGGCCGATGCGGCGGATTCTCGATCCGCTCGAACTGATGGGCGCGCGTGTCACCGCGAGCGCCGAGGGCGGCCGGCTGCCTTTGACGCTGCAAGGCGCGCGCGACCCGATCCCGATGGTCTATCGCACACCCGTTGCCTCGGCGCAGATCAAGTCGGCGGTGCTGCTCGCCGGCCTGTCCGCGCCCGGCGTCACCACGGTGATCGAGCAGGAGGCGAGCCGCGATCATACCGAGCTGATGCTGGCGCATTTCGGCGCCGACATCGTTTCCGAACCGGAAGGCGCGCATGGTCGCCGGATTTCGCTGACCGGCCAGCCCGAGCTGCACGGCGCGAATGTCGTGGTGCCGGCCGATCCGTCCTCGGCGGCGTTCCCGCTGGTCGCGGCGCTGATCGTGCCGGGCTCTGATCTTGTGCTGACCGACGTGATGACCAATCCGCTGCGCACCGGCCTGTTCACGACATTGCGCGAGATGGGCGCCTCGATCGAGGAGAGCGGACAGCGCGGCGATGCCGGCGAGCCGATGGCGCAATTGCGGGTGCGGGCCTCGAAGCTGCGCGGCGTCGAGGTGCCGGCGGAGCGCGCCCCGTCGATGATCGACGAATATCTCGTGCTGGCGGTGGCTGCGGCTTTCGCCGAAGGCACCACGATCATGCGCGGCCTCAAGGAATTGCGGGTCAAGGAATCCGATCGCCTCGAGGCCACCGCCGCCATGCTGCGCGTCAACGGCGTTGACGTGGAGATTTCCGGCGACGATCTGATCGTGGCGGGCAAGGGCCATGTGCCGGGCGGCGGCCTTGTCGCCACCCACATGGATCACCGCATCGCGATGTCGGCGCTGGTGATGGGATTGGCTTCGGATGCGCCGGTGAAGGTCGACGACACCGCCTTCATCGCCACCAGCTTTCCCGACTTCATCCCGATGATGCGCGGCCTCGGGGCGGAATTCGCATGATCATCGCCATCGACGGGCCGGCCGCATCGGGAAAAGGCACGCTGGGCAAGCGCCTCGCGCATCATTACGGCTTCCGCCATCTCGACACCGGCGTGATCTATCGTGCGGTGGCCAAGGCGCTGCTCGACGCCGGCGCCGATCTCGCCGACGAAGCGCGCGCGGTCGCGGCCGCGCTTGAACTCGATCCGGAAAAGTTCGGCGACCCGGTGCTCAAGACCCAGGAGATCGGCAACGCCGCCTCGGTGATCTCGGCGATTCCGCGGGTGCGCGAGGCGCTGGTCAATTTCCAGCGCCAGTTCGCCGCCGATCCGCCCGGCGCGGTGCTCGACGGCCGCGACATCGGCACGGTGATCTGCCCCGACGCCGATGTGAAGATTTTCGTGGTCGCCGACCCGGCGGTGCGGGCGCGGCGGCGCACGATGGAAGCCCGAGGCCGCGGCGAGGATGCCGACGAGGCTCTGGTGCTGGCCGATATCCTTCGCCGCGACGAGCGCGACCGCAATCGTCCGGTGGCGCCGCTGCGGCCGGCGCCCGATGCCCATGTCCTGGACAATTCCCATCTCGATATCGAGGGCGGCGTGCGGGCCGCCATCGCGATCGTGGAGGCCGTCCGCGCCGGGCGCTGACGATGGGCGCGGTCTGAGCCGCGCAGCGAATCCGCAGAAGCCGCGCCTCCGCCCCGGAAATCGCCGGAATCTCCCTTTCGGTCAGGGTCTTATCGGCCGTCCGCGGCAGACCGCCGGGCCATCTTGCGTCGCTTCGGCACTTGCCCCGCTGCGCTGTGGCGGCTATATGCAGCGCGTCCGGATCCGCCATCGACAGCATCGAGGCCGTCCGAGCGGGCCGGCGAGGGTTTCAAGCCTTCGCCGCGTTGGAGGAACGCCCGCTCCGCCGCCATCGAGGTCGATATTCGTCCCGGCTCCGGACGGCTTGAGACGCGCCTTGCGCGCGACATTCATCGTATCGCTCATACAGGCTTCCCGCCGGCCCGTTTGCGAATCCGCTGGATTCGCACGACGGTCGTCAAAGTTTGCGGACCTTTGACACTGGATGCGCGATACGCCCGAAACCCGCTGCCGGCAGACCGCAATCTGGAGAACAAATGGCTTCGAGTGCTACCTCTTATAATCCGTCTCGCGAAGATTTCGCCGCGATGCTCGATGAGTCCTTTGCAGGCGGCAACCTGCAGGAAAGCTCCGTCATCAAGGGCAAGGTTGTTGCGATCGAGAAGGACATGGCCGTCATCGACGTCGGCCTGAAGACCGAAGGCCGCGTGGCGCTTCGTGAATTCAACGGTCCGGGCCGCGAGAACGACGTCAAGGTCGGTGACGAAGTCGAGGTGTTCCTCGACCGGATCGAGAATGCGCTCGGCGAAGCCGTGCTGTCGCGCGACAAGGCGCGCCGCGAAGAGAGTTGGGGCAAGCTCGAGAAGGCCTTCCAGAACAACGAGAAGGTCAACGGCGTCATCTTCAATCAGGTCAAGGGCGGCTTCACCGTCGATCTCGACGGCGCCGTGGCGTTCCTGCCGCGCAGCCAGGTCGATATTCGCCCGATCCGCGACGTCGCGCCGCTGATGAACAACTCGCAGCCGTTCCAGATCCTCAAGATGGATCGCCGCCGCGGCAACATCGTCGTCTCCCGCCGCACGGTGCTCGAAGAGACCCGCGCCGAGCAGCGTCAGGAACTGGTGCAGAACCTCGAAGAGGGGCAGATCATCGACGGCGTGGTCAAGAACATCACCGATTACGGTGCGTTCGTTGATCTCGGCGGCATCGATGGCCTGCTGCACGTCACCGATATCGCCTGGCGCCGCGTCAACCACCCGACCGAGGTGCTGACCATCGGCCAGACCGTGAAGGTCAAGATCATCAAGATCAACCACGAGACCCACCGCATCTCGCTCGGCATGAAGCAGTTGCTGGACGATCCGTGGCAGGGCATCGAGGCGAAGTATCCGCTCAACGCGCGCTTCACCGGCCGCGTCACCAACATCACCGACTACGGCGCGTTCGTCGAACTGGAGCCCGGTATCGAAGGCCTGATCCACGTCTCCGAGATGTCGTGGACCAAGAAGA
>JAFKKO010000146.1 GCA_017305455.1 Hyphomicrobiales bacterium
GTCTACACCCCGCGCGCCAAGAACGAGGCGACGCAGATGCGCTATGCCTCGCAGAACAATGACGGCGCGATGTTCTGGGCCGATCGCGGCGTCGGCTATGTGGTGTCGGGTCCGACCGACAAGGAGCGGCTGACCCAGGTCGCGCGTCTGGTTTACGATCAGACCGAAAAAACCGGACTTTGAAAAACTGGAATTTGCACAGCCCGGCAAAAAACCCGGCGCGATCATCGCGCCGGGTTTTTCTTCGTCCCAAGTCGTCCCGGCCCGCGCCGGGACGACTTTTTTTGCGGTATGCCCTACGCTTCGTCAGGCCCTACACGATCAGGCCGCGATAATACTCATTGACGCTGCGGCTGCGGTCGGGGCTCGCCCAGTCCCACTCCGCGTCGTCCTCATAGTTCGGCGCGCTCTTGAACTTATCGACCGGGACCATGGTCTGATAACCGCCAAGGCTGGTGTTGTATTTCAGCGAACTCCACGGCAACGGATAATGCTCGTCGCCGAAGCCGAGAAAGCCGCCAAACGACAGCACGGCGTAAGACACGTTGCCGCTGAGCTTGTCGATCATCACCCGCTCGATCGAGCCGATCTTCTCGCCATCAGGGCCATACACGGCGGTGCCGTCCACCTTGTCGCTGCCGATCAGGCTGTGGGTTTCGCGCGTTTCCGTTGCCATTCGTCGTCTCCTGTGTTGATGCGGGTGCAACTGCTCGCGTGGATTCTCGTTCCCGCAAGATCGCGCCAAATCATCTGCGACGAATTTTCTCAGCGCGTCGCGCGCGCTCACACTCGGAGGCGATTGCGAACGAACCGCTGTGTTCGCTTGCGGACATTGTCCTTGACTATTTTGCATATAGGATTATATTCCTCAACATCCCGTCTCACCCGAGGGGCGGATCGCGATCGTCACAAACGCGAGGCGGGATGCGGTGGACGCGGCAGCGTCAGGCGCGGTTTGAAGCGGGAGGGCGTCGCCTTGTTTTCAGGGGGCGGCGTGACCTGCGGAGGGCGCGCTGACGACGGCGCTGCACGGACGGCCCAAAGCGCGTGGTCCTGACGCCCCGGACGTGGCGTCAAGTTGTCCCGGAGAGCCGCCTCCAACCGGAGACGGACACATCCTCAGTCGCAACGACGGTGACAAACAAACGTGCGGTCACCGGGGAGAGCGCGAAGCAAGCCGTTAAAACCACTGCGTGCGGAACGCCGGATGCTTCCGGTGCTTTCGTGGTGAGACTGCTCGTGTGCTTTTTTCATCATGCGCACGAGACCACGGACGCATCGCGCGTCCGGCGTTCCGCGCGCCCTCGGCCTTCGAGGGCGGGAATGCGTATCGCATCACTCGGGCGCTCGCGCGCCGCGGGAATGATTTTGTTTGGCTGTTTGAAATTTGAATCGGCCAGAGCACATCTGTTGCGCGGATCGAGCGCCGCGCGCAATAACCCTCTCCCCTTGCGGGAGGGTGGCGAGATCGAGTGAAACGAGATCGAGCCGGGTGAGGAGAAAATCTATCGTGTGGTGCAAGACCCCCTCACCCGCCCTTGCCATAGCGCGTTGAAGACGCGCGTGAACGCGCTTGTGGCTCGGCACCCTCTCCCGCAAGGTGAGAGGGGGAAGAAACCCCGTATCAGCCGAGATCGCGGCGCGGATTGTAGGGATGCGCGCTGCGCCACTTCTCCATCAGCGCTTCCAGTTCGGCATCGTTGCCGTCAGGCAGCACGATCCGCACCGTGACGAACAGATCGCCGCTGGCGCCCTTGGCGGAGAGGCCCTTGCCCTTGAGGCGGAAAGTCCGGCCGCTCGAAGTGTTCTTCGGGATCGTCAGTTCAACCGCGTTGCCGAGCGTCGGAACCCGCACCTTGCCGCCGAGCACCGCCTCGTACAGCGTCACCGGCAGATCGATGCGCAGGTCGTTGCCGTCGATCTTGAAGAACGGATGCGGCGCGATCGTCACCGTGATCAGCACGTCGCCGGGGCGATGGCCGGGCGCGGTCTCGCCCTGCCCCTTCAGCCGGATCTGCTGCCCGGCGGTGACGCCGGCCGGAATCTTGACGTCGAGTTCCTTGCCGGTCGGCAGCCGCACACGCTTGGAGGCACCGCGCGCCGCTTCCTCCAGCGTCACGCTCATGGTGGCGTTGATATCGAGATCGGCCGCGACGGGGGACTCGTATTCAAAACCGCGCTGGCCGAACGGCGAGCCGCCGCCCATGCCCGCGGCGCCGGCGCGGCCGCCGAACATGCTGCTCAGAATATCCTCGAAGCCGCCGCCACCGCCAAAGCTGCCGCCGCCGCCCGGTGCGCCGCCGGAAGTGAAGGTGTACTCAAAGCCGCCGGGCCCGGCCCGGCCGCTGCGGGCGCCGCGCCCGCCGAACGGCGAGCCGCCGCCTTCGAAGCCCTGAAAGCGCGGCTTGCCCTCGGCGTCGATCTCGCCGCGGTCAAACTGCTTGCGCTTCTCCTCGTCGCCGAGGATTTCGTTGGCCGAATTGATCTCGGCAAAGCGCGCCGCCGCTTTGGCGTCGTTCTTGTTGGCGTCGGGGTGGTGTTTCTTGGCGAGCTTGCGAAATGCGCTTTTGATCTCCGCAGCGCTTGCGCTTCGCTGCACCCCCAGGACCTCATAGGGGTCGCGCATTCGTCGGGTCTCCTTTGGAATTCGAAGTCGGACCGGACGGCCCGTGCTTCATTTGGGGTGGAACTAGCGATTTCGCAACGGCACAACCGGTCTTGCGAACGCCGGCGGCCCTCAGGACCGCCGCCACGGCTTCATACTGCGAATTTCCCATGCCGTGTTGCCCGGCGTCTGGCAAGCCTCGCCCTGCAACCAGCCCTCATTGGTGCCCCGGACATAGCTCGCCAGGAAATCCCGGCAGGTCCGGCCGCCATCGCCCTGATAGGCCGAGGCCAGCGGCGTCACCGCGCCGCGCGCGCCGGTCTGCGGATTCTCCCAGGGCTGGCTCGCATCCTTGCCGCCGCGGGTCATCACCTCGGAGGCGGCGTTGCGCGTCAGCGCGAGATCGCTGTCGGTGAGATGGGTGTCGTCGCTTACCCGGACGGGAGTGATCGAGCCGGTCACGTCGGCAGCCGCCAGATCGTCCTTCTTGTCGCCAAACATGCTACCGAGCCGGAAGCTGCAGCCGCCGACCGCCACGGCCATCACCATCACAGTCACGGTCATGGCAAGGCGGCGCATCGGGGTTATGCCCGCGCGCCGGCATGCCCTATAATGGGGACGCAGAACGCTTCTGGCGGGCGCAGGTACACGCAACTCAGGTTACTCCAGACATGACCAGTCCAGATTCCATCAAACACCCGACTCCGTTAATTTCCGGTGATTTCACCGAAAGCACTGAACCTTTTGAGCTTTTTGCCGCCTGGCTGAAGGAGGCGAGCGCCTCGGAGCCGAACGACCCCAACGCGATGGCCCTCGCCACCGTGGATCGCGACGGCATGCCGGACGTGCGGATGGTGCTGCTGAAGGGCTTTGATGGGGACGGCTTCGTGTTCTACAGCCACACCGCCAGCGCCAAGGGTCAGGAGCTCACCGCCAACCCGAAGGCGGCCCTGCTGTTTCACTGGAAGTCGCTGCGCCGGCAGGTTCGCGTCCGCGGCGAGGTCACGCCGGTCACCGACGAGGAAGCCGACGCCTATTTCGCCTCACGGCCCAAGCAGGCGCAGATCGGCGCCTGGGCCAGCAAGCAGAGCCAGCCGCTGGAGAGCCGTCTCGCCTTCGAAAAGGCGATCGCGCTCTACGCCGCCAAACATGCCCTCGGCGAGGTGCCGCGCCCACCGGGCTGGCGCGGCTGGCGCATCGAGCCGCAGGCGATCGAGTTCTGGCACGACCGGCCGTTCCGGCTGCACGACCGCATCGTGTTCCGCCGCGAGGCCGGGGGCTGGAGCAAGACCCGCCTCTACCCGTGATCTTTTTCGCTTTTTCCTTTTTAACGCGCGGTCCGCGCAAAACGAGATGCCCATGCCCACGACGATGGAAGCCACCAACCAGCCGCGCCGCACGCTGCTCCTCACCGGCGCGAGCCGAGGAATCGGCCATGCCACGGTGATCCGCTTCTCCAGCGCGGGATGGCGCGTGCTGACCTGCTCGCGGCATCCCTTCCCCGAGCAGTGTCCGTGGGGCGCGGGGCCGGAAGACCATGTGCAGGTCGATCTGTCCGATGTCGCCGACACCGCGCGCGCGATCGACGACATTCGCGAACGGCTCGAAGGCGGCCAGTTGCATGCGCTGGTGAACAACGCGGCGATCTCGCCCAAGGGCGAAGGCGGCAAGCGGCTCAATGCGGTCGAGACCGACATGGATGCGTGGACGAAAATCTTTCAGGTCAATTTTTTCGCGCCGATCATGATGGCGCAGGGCCTGATCAACGAGCTGAAAGCGGCGAAAGGCTCGGTAGTCAACGTCACCTCGATCGCGGGCTCGCGCGTGCACCCTTTCGCGGGCTCGGCCTATGCCACGTCGAAGGCGGCGCTCGCCGCGCTGACGCGCGAGATGGCGCATGATTTCGGCCGTCTCGGCGTCCGCGTCAATGCGATCGCGCCCGGCGAGATCAACACCTCGATCCTCTCGCCCGGCACCGACAAGATCGTCGAGGAGCAGATCCCGCTGCAGCGCCTCGGCACGCCGGACGAGGTCGCGAAGATCATCTACGTGCTGTGCACCGAGACCTCATCTTACGTGAACGGCGCGGAGATCCACATCAATGGCGGCCAGCACGTTTAGCGTAGACTGCCGCGCGTGACGGGAACCTCCGCGCCGGCGGCGCGTTCTCGCTCCTGCGGCGCGCCATGACCGGCCGCATTCGCGCGAGGGTTTGCCGTGGCCGATCAGCTTTCGCTTTACCGCACCAAGCGCGATTTCAGCAAAACGGCCGAGCCGAGCGGCACGGCGAAGATTGCATCCTCGAAGCAGCGCCGTTTCGTGATCCAGAAACACGACGCCACGCGCCTGCATTACGACCTGCGGCTTGAGCTCGATGGCGTTTTTAAATCCTGGGCGGTGACGCGCGGCCCCTCGCTCGATCCGAAAGACAAGCGCCTCGCCGTCGAGGTCGAGGACCATCCGCTCGATTACGGCGACTTTGAAGGCACCATCCCGAAAGGCCAGTATGGCGGCGGCACCGTGCAACTCTGGGATCGCGGCACCTGGAGCTGCGACGATCCCGAGCGCGGCTTCAAGAAAGGCGACCTCAAATTCACGCTCGACGGCGAGAAGCTGCATGGCGGCTGGGTGCTGGTGCGCATGCGTCACGACCGCAGCGGCGACAAGCGCACCAACTGGCTGCTGATCAAGCATCGCGACGAATATGCGAAAGAAGGCCGCGCCAACGACATTCTCGACATGGACAGATCGGTCGCCTCCGGCCGCTCGATGGAGCAGATCGCGCAGGGCAAAGGACGCGGACCGAAACCGTTCATGACCCGCGCGGCGGCGCGCGCCAGAGCGGACGACGTCTGGAATTCAAACCAGGGACTGGCCGCGGAGGCGCGCGGCAAAACCGGCAAGCCGAAACCCAAGGCGGCAACGACGCCGCGCGAAGCTACCAAGACCGGCACGCGAACGGCCAAGGAGTTGCCGGAATTCATCGCGCCGCAATTGTGCAAATCGGTGGCGCGGCCGCCTGCCGGCGCGGACTGGGTGCACGAGATTAAGTTCGACGGCTATCGCATGCAGATGCGGATCGAGAATGGCAAGGCCGTTCTGCGCACGCGCAAGGGCCTCGACTGGACCGACAAATTCGCCGCGATTGCCAAAGCCGGCGGCAAACTGCCGGATGGCATTATCGACGGCGAGATCGTGGCGCTGGATCACAACGGCTCGCCGAGCTTTGCGGCATTGCAAGCAGCACTGTCGGACGGCAAGACCAATCATCTGGTCTTCTTCGTCTTCGACCTGCTGTTCGCCGGACACGAGGATCTGCGCCGCCTCACCCTTCTTGAGCGCAAGGAACGGCTGAAGGCGCTGCTGAACGGCAAGAACGGCAAAGGCGTGATCCGCTATGTCGAGCATTTCGAGACCGGCGGCGACGCAGTGCTGAAATCCGCCTGCCAGTTGTCGCTCGAAGGCATCATCTCCAAGAAGAGCACCGCGCCTTACCGCTCCGGACGGGGAGAAGCCTGGACCAAGGCGAAGTGCCGCGCCGGTCATGAGGTGGTGATCGGCGGCTGGAAAACCACCGGCGGGAAATTCCGTTCGCTGATGGCCGGCGTGCCGCGCGACGGACATCTTGCTTATGTCGGCATTGTCGGCACCGGCTATGGCCAGGCCGTGGTGAAGCAGATCATGCCAGCGCTGAAAGCCGTTGCCGCGAAACAAAATCCGTTCGGCGGCAAGAACGCGCCGAAGAAGACCACCGGCGTGCATTGGGTGAAGCCCGAGCTGGTCGCCGAGATCGAATTCGCCGGCTGGACCGGCGACAGCATGGTGCGGCAAGCCTCGTTCAAGGGCCTGCGCAAGGACAAGACGCCGGACGACGTGGTGGTCGACGAGCCCAGCAACGCGCCAATTGCCGAGCCTGCATCACCACGCAAAGCTGCGAAGGCAAGATCAAAGCGGAGCACCCTCGCGCGCGCGGATCGCGCGTCCGACAACGGCGCGACGGTGATGGGCGTGGTCATCTCCAAGCCGGACAAGGCGCTGTGGCCCGATGGCGGCGACGGCGAGCCCGTCACCAAGCTCGATCTCGCGCATTACTTCGAGGGCGTCGGCGAATGGATGATCGATCATATCAAGGGACGGCCCTGCTCGATCGTTCGCGCGCCCGATGGCATTCACGGTGAGACCTTCTTCCAGCGCCATGCCAGCGCGGGAATGTCGAATCTATTCGAACAGGTGACCGTCTCGGGCGACCGCAAACCCTATGTGCAGATCGACCGGATCGAGGGCCTGATCGCGGCGGCGCAGATCGGCGGTCTCGAACTGCATCCATGGAATTGCGCCGAAAATGAACCTGACGTGCCAGGCCGCTTTGTGTTCGATCTCGACCCCGCCCCTGACGTGGACTTCAATAAGGTGATCGACACCGCGCGCGAGATGCGCGAACGGCTCACTGCCGTAGGACTGGAAAGCTTCTGCAAGACCACTGGCGGCAAAGGCATCCATGTCGTGGCGCCGCTGAAGGACGCGAAGAAGGATCGTATCGACTGGAAGCACGCGAAAGCTTTCGCGCAGACGATCTGCCAGCAGATGGCGACCGATGATCCGGAGCGCTATCTGCTCAACATGTCGAAGAAGCAGCGCAAGGGCAAAATCTTCCTCGACTATCTGCGCAACGACCGGACGGCGACGGCGGTGGCGCCGCTCTCGCCCCGCGCGCGCGAAGGCGCAACGGTGTCGATGCCGCTCACATGGGCGCAGGTGCGACGCGGCCTCGACCCGAAGGCTTACACAATGCGAACCGCGCCCGCGCTGCTTAAGAAATCGAAAGCGTGGGCCGACTACGCTCGCGCGGCAGGTTCGCTGAAGGCGGCGATGGCGAAGCTCAAGATATGAGCGAGACGCGGCAAAGCTTCATAGCTCAGCCGACTTCGCTCGCGATCCACGCCAGATATTTGGCGGATCCGCTCTCGATCGGCAGACGAATGATCTCCGGCGTATCATAAGGATGCAGCGCGAGCAGCTTCACTTCCAGCGCCTCGTATGCGTCCGACATGGTCTTGAACACGATGAGCTGCTCGTCCTCGCTCACCACCTTGCCGTCCCACCGATAGCAACTCGAAATGCCCTGCGTCTGCGCGCAGGCGGCGAGCCGCGCCTCCACCACCGCGGTCATGATCATGCGCGCCTGTTCGGCGTTCGCAACGGTGGTCATCACGACGCAGGCATTGCTCATGTTCCGCTCCGGGCTCTGACCGTCGACGTCGCTTCACCAAGACCGAACGCAAACGACGCTACAGCCACTTCTTCCACTTGAAGAACACGTAGGGAAACACCGCCGCCATCAGCATCGCCACGAGCGCCGCCGGATAGCCATGCGGCCATTCCAGTTCCGGCATCGCCTTGAAGTTCATGCCGTAGATCGAGGCGATCAGGGTCGGCGGCATCAGCACCACCGCCATCACCGAAAACAGCTTAATGATGTTGTTCTGCTCGAGGTTGACCACGCCGAGCATGGCATCGAGCACGAAAGTAATCTTGCTCGACAGGTAGGAGGCGTGATCGGTGAGCGACTGCACGTCGCGCTGCTGGGTCTTGAACTGCGCCTTCTGCTCCTTGCTCCAGCGGCTCGCCGTCTCGGTCTCGACCGTGATGAACGAGATCACGCGCCCGATCGACACCAGACTCTCGCGCACCTTGGAGGTGAGGTCGCCCTTGCGGCCGATGGTCAGCAGGATCTGGGAATATTTGCGCGCGTGGCCGCGGTCGGCGGACGGCTCGAAAATCTCGTTGCTGACGTTGTCGACCTCGCCGCCGACGCGCTCAAGGATGTCGGCGCAGCGATCGATGATGCCGTCGAGCAGTTCGAGCAGCACCATGTCGCCGGTGATGTGGGGGGCGCATGAACGTCCAAGCTTGGCCGCCACCAGCATGAAGGGCTTGGGCTCATCGTAGCGCACCGTCACCAGACGATGCTCGGTCAGGATGAAGGTCACCGGCGTGGTGCGCGGATTGCCGCTGTCGGTCGCGCACATCAGCGTCGCCGTCATATAGCGGGCGCCGTTCTCGATGTAGAGGCGGGAGGAGATTTCGATCTCCTGCATGTCTTCGCGGGTCGGTATCTCGATGCCGATCAGCTTCTCGACCAGCTTGTCCTCGCCCTGCACGGGCGATTTCAGATCGAGCCAAACCGCATCCGCCGGCAAGGCCTCAAGGTCGGTGATGTCGAGCCTTCTCAGCGAGGCCGCCGAAGGAGCGAAAACGGATAACATGAACAACTCCCGTCTGCGGGGCGGTGTCTGGTCTACTCACAAGGCAAATTCACTCGATTCTGGCAAGCGCAAGCGATGGTGCGATGACATCGGGAGCCGGTCCGTCCACTGCTCAGACAGCAACGCTTTCGTGCGGAAATAATTCCCCGGCATAGCGGGCAATTCCAAAATAGGACGCCGAAAAACGGGCTCGGACCACCTCTCACGGAGGATCGGGCAGGATTCGCCCGGCAAGAGCCGTGGACGGCCGCCGGGGTGCGGCAACAAAGCCACAGCTCCCGGCCCGCGTGGCAAATCCGACCGCGAAATGCTGGAAAAGCGGCGATAGCTGGGGTTTATAAACCGCGCGGCAATCAGAATTACGATATAAAAGCCATGTGACTAGTTGCCGCTATCTATGCGACTTGCTGACGCGCCTACTTTAATCGGAATTGGGTCGATGTCGTCTTCCGCCTTGAAATTCGCCGTGCTGCTCGCCGGCCTGCTGCTGGCAGGCTGCATGCAGACCACCTACGAGCCCGCCAGCGAGGCGGCGATGAAGCCGCGCGACAAGGAATATCTCGCCAAGGTGAGCTACGCCAAAGCGCCAGTCGCCGAGCCGTTCCGCCGCGCCATCGTCGCGTTCCACCGCAAGGAAACGCCGGGCTCGATCGTGGTCGATTCCGACAACCACTACCTCTATTACGTGCTCGAAGGCGGCAAGGCGATCCGCTACGGCATCACCGTCGGCGAAGAGGCAATGGCCTGGTCCGGCATCGCCAAGGTCGGCGCGATGGCCGAATGGCCCGACTGGCACCCGACCCAAAGCGAGATTTCGCGGCTCGGCGTGCCGACCTTCGTCAAGGGCGGCCCCGACAATCCGATGGGCTCGCGCGCGATCTACCTCTACTCGGGCGGCAAGGACACGCTGTTCCGGATCCATGGCACCAATCAGCCGGAATATATCGGTGCCTCGATCTCCTCGGGCTGCATCCGCATGACCAACGAGGACGTCATCGATCTCTACAGCCGGGTCAAGAATGGCACCATCGTCGTGGTGCTCGACCCCAAGCAGGGCGATTCGCCCTACAATTCGAAAATGGCGCTGCAGGGAGGCGGATCGACCTATCAGTAGCCACCTCCCGATTGCGGGTGATTTGCAATCGTCAGGATGCCGTTCCGCCCTTTCCGAAAGGGCGGCCGGCACCCGTCGATGCAAAATTGCCTCAGTCAAACAATGCGTTGTCCATGCGTCAGAACGCCACAGGTGGTAGTTTGGGCGGACAAGCAGGAAGCACGATGCTAGAAAATGGCGCATTGCGAAAACCGTACGTAATCGAATCGGAAGCTTCTCGCCCTAAATTCGGCGCGAAACAGCACCCCTGACTTTGGAATTGAGCCATGTCGTTGTTCGGATCGAAACTTGCCTCCCTGATCGCCACCGCGATCGCCGGCGCCATGCTGGCCGGGTGCATGCAAACAACGACTTACGAGAAATCACCCGAGGCCAATCTGAAGCCGCGCGACAAGGAATTGCTCGCCAAGGCCCGCTACGAGAAGGTCGCCGTGGCCGAGCCGTACCGCCGCGCCATCGTCAACTATCACCGCAAGGAATTGCCTGGCTCGATCGTGGTCGATTCCGATAACCACTATCTCTATTACGTGCTCGAAGGCGGCAAGGCGATCCGCTACGGCATCACCGTCGGCGAAGAGGCGTTGGCGTTCTCGGGCATCGCGCGTGTCGGCAACATGCAGGAATGGCCGAAGTGGACGCCGACCGCGGACATCCACAAGCGCATCGAGGGCCTGCCGCAGTCCGTTCCGGGCGGCCCGGACAACCCGCTCGGCGCCCGCGCGCTCTATCTCTATCAGGGCAACAAGGACACGCTGTTCCGCATCCACGGCACCAACCAGCCGGAATATATCGGTGCCTCGATCTCCTCGGGCTGCATCCGCATGACCAACGAGGACGTCATCGATCTCTACGGCCGCGCCAAGCTGAACACCGTGGTGGTGGTGCTCGATCCCAAGCAGGGCGACTCGCCCTACAATCCGAAGATGGCGCTGCAGGGCGGCGGCAATTACGGCACCACCTCCTACTGAGGATCATCGCCACACCGACATCATGGCCGGGCTTGCCCGGCCATTTTTATTTCGGGCAGACGCCTCAGGCGTGCCCGCTGCTATCAGGGCCGACGCGCCGGCCGCATGGCCGGCTTGGCGCTGGATGCAGCCTGCGGCGGTTTGCGATCTGCCGCGTCCGAAGCCTGCGCCGGTGGCTCCGTCCGGCCGTCCGGCTCTCCTGCTTCCTCCGCCGTCTCGCGCGGCGGCGCTTCGTCGGGCCGCACCGCCGGCAACAGTGGGGCGATCTGCGGCATCGGATCGTCCACGTTCCACTGACACAGCCTGTAGTTGTTGCGGCGCTCGGCGATGTCGAGATGGATATGGTCCTCATGGTACCAGTCCGACCCCGGACCCAGCACCGTGGTGAATCGCGTGCAGACCGAATGCAGCACCTTCTCGCGGAGATCGCGCGACAGGTTGCGGTCGGTCAGCGAGAGCATGGTGCCGTTCGCCAAGCGTAAGCCGCGGATGTCCAGCGCATTGGCGCGGCCATGCTCGGAAAGTTTCGCGCCCTTCACCCGGTTGCGGCCGCGGCATTCGTAGGAATCGAAATTGTCCACCTCGCTGAGGGCGCTGCCGAGACTTGCGGCAAGCGGCGCGGCGTCAATGCGAACCCAGTTCGCAACCGCCATCGCCATCGTGCAGCGAAGAACCGCCGGCGGCTTCAGCGCCACGCGCTGATCCGGTGACACCATCACGGCTTCAAGCCGGACGATGTCGTCGCCGCCGCAATCGCCCGGCCCGCGGATCGGCGGCAGCGACGGCGCGATCGCGATGGCTTCCGTCAGGGCCAGGCGACATGCCGAAGGCGCCGGCTCGGCCGGAGCGATGGCCGGCGCGGCCTGGGATGGCGGCGCGGCATCCGCCGGCACGTCCGGCTGATCCGTTTGCACGGCCGGCGCACTGTGCGGCGCTTCCGCCGGCCGCGACCTTGGCAGCGGCACCTGAGCGGCGAAACCCGCTGTCGCAATCAGACCGCCGAACAGCAGCGTGCAGGCCCATACCTGCGCGCGAACACCATTCCGGAAAATGAAAAGGCTGGCTCCCCCGCCCTGCCCCCATGGCATCGCCCAGAGAAAACAACGCTTACGGACCGGCATTCCAAATCCTGATTGGTGCGCCTCTCGACATTCCGGCGGCGCGTCGTGCAAAACAGCGGACCACTGGGCGTTCGATCAATGGTCAGCGGAATGAATCCTTGATAGTGCACATTATCCGCAAATTCACCCCGCCTCATTGCCTTGGCCGGCACAACTGAAAGCAAGATGGAAAGATGGGGCTGATCGTCGTCCTCGTCGTGGGTCTGGCGGCCGGTATTCTCAGCGGCATTGTTGGAACCGGCTCCTCCATCATGCTGGTTCCGGTGCTGGCCTCGATCTATGGACCGAAAGCCGCCGTCCCGATCATGGCGGTGGCGGCGGTCATGGCCAATTTCTCGCGCATTCTGGCGTGGTGGCGCGAGGTCGACTGGCGCGCATTCGCGGCCTACGCCGTGCCCGGCGCGCCCGCCGCCTATCTTGGCGCGCGGACGCTGCTGATCCTGCCTTCCCACACCGTGGATGCCGCGATCGGCATCTTTCTGCTGTCGATGATTCCGACACGGCACTGGCTCGCCAAGCACATGCTGCGCCTCAATCTCTGGCACATGGCGCTCGCCGGCGCCTTTATCGGCTTTCTCACCGGCATCGTGGTGTCGACCGGACCGATCTCGGTGCCGGTGTTCGTCAGTTACGGACTGGTGAAAGGCGCGTTCCTCGCCACCGAGGCCGCCGGCTCGCTCGCGATCTACATCAGCAAGATCGTGACCTTCCGCGCCGTCGGCGCTTTGCCCTGGGACTATCTTGCCAAGGGTCTGGTCACCGGCTCGTCGATCATGGTCGGCACCTTCATCGCCAAGCCGTACCTGCTTAAGCTGTCGCCGGATGTGTTCCGCCACATCATGGATGGCCTGATGCTGGTGTCCGGCCTGACAATGCTCTGGAACGCGGCCTTCGCCTCCTGACCGCCGGCGCGGCCATTCAATCGCGAACGGCTTCACATCGGGCGGCAAAATGGGCTACGTCCTCCATCGCAGCCACACGCCTCGCGACGGGGCCGAACGGATATCCCTGAATGGCCCGCAGATTTTACGCCCCCTATCAGAGCGAGCCGATGTCGGCGCTGGCCTCCTGGGCCCGCCGCCTTGCGATATTCGCGCTGGTGGCGGCGATCGTCTCGACTTTGATCGTCCGGTTCGGCTTTCTCGACTTCAAGCCGGCGCTGATGACCTTCCTCGGCGCGCTGGCCTGCGCCGGTCTGTCCATTCTGGTGTCGCTCGCCGCCTTCGCCGCGATCTGGCAGAACGGCTCGCGCGGCATGACCCGCGTCCTGACGGCGCTGCTGCTCGATATCCTGATCCTCGCCTATCCGGCTTACCTCGCCTATCAGTACAAGAAGCTGCCGCCGATCCACGACATCACCACCGACCCGATCGATCCGCCGCGCTTCGACGCGCTGGCGCGGCTGCGCACCGCGGACGGCGCCAACCCGGCAGGATATGCCGGCCTCTATTCGGCCGAACAGCAGCGCGTCGCCTATCCAGAGATCGAACCGATCATGCTCGATGTCTCGCCGCAGCGGGCCTACGACATCACCCTGCAACTCGTGACAAAGCGCAAATGGCTGATCATCGACGAGCGGCCGCCGCAACCGCCGCAACGGATCGGTCGGATCGAGGCCGTGGCCCGCACGCCGGTGATGGGGTTCCGTGAGGACGTCTCGATCCGCGTCACGCCCCATGAGGACGGCTCGCGGGTCGATATCCGTTCCTCCTCGCGTTATTTCGAGCACGATTTCGGCAGCAACGCCGCGCGCGTCATCAAGCTGTCGGACGACCTCAACGAGATCGTCGACAACGCCAAGCCGGAAAAGAAAATGCTGGCGCCGGCACAGCCTCAGCCCAAGGGCCCGCGCAAGCGATAGACGCTGTCGATGGTAGGATCGCCGTCGGTGACGACGATGTCGCGCGCCACCAGATCCTCCAGATGCGCCAGCACCGAATAGCCGGCGGCGCGAATAAGGCGCGGATCGATGCCGATATAGCTCGCGCGCACGATGGACGGAATGTCCGCCGCGCCCTTGCGCAGGCGATGCAGGATCGAGGCTTCGCGCGCCTTGCGATGACGGATCAGGAAATGCACGAAGCGCACCGCATTGGGAATTTCGGGACCGTGGCCGGAGAAATAAAGCTGCTCGCTGCGCCGCGTGAGCTTCTCCAGCGAGGCCATGTAATCGACCATCGATCCGTCGGGCGGCGAGACGATCGAGGTGGACCAGCCCATCACATGATCGCCGATGAAGGTGAGACCGCGCTCCGGCCAGGCGAAGGCCATATGATTTGCGGTGTGACCCGGCGTCGTCACCGCCTCGAGCGCCCAGCCGTCGCCGGTTACCACCTCGCCGTCCTTGAGCTGAACATCGGGGCGGAAGGCACGATCCGCTCCGGATTCCGTCTTGCGGGTCTCGCCGGCGTGCATGGGACGGGAGGCGCGATGCGGTCCCTCCGCGTAGACCGTAGCACCGGTCGCCTCTTTGATGCGCGGAACGCCGGGCGAATGATCGAGGTGAGTGTGGGTGACAAGGATGTGCGTCACGGTTTCGCCGCGCACGGCATGCAGCAACGCATCGAGATGGGCATCGTCGGCGGGACCGGGATCGACGATCGCCACCTTGCCCCTGCCGACGATGTAACTCAGCGTGCCGGTGAAGGTGAACGGTCCCGGATTGTTGCAGAGCAGGCGGCGCACGCCGGGCGCCGGCTCATCGACCACGCCGGGGACCAGTGGAAAATTCCGGTTGAACGGAATGTCGTCGTTAACGCTCACACCCAAACCCGACTGCGGACTTCAGGAAAACGCCTGAATGCCGGTGATGGCGCGGCCAAGAATCAACGCATGCACGTCGTGCGTTCCTTCATAGGTGTTCACGCTCTCCAGATTCTGGGCGTGTCGCATGACATGGAATTCGCTGGAGATGCCGTTGCCGCCGTGCATGTCGCGTGCAACCCGCGCGATATCCAGCGCCTTGCCGCAATTGTTGCGCTTCACCAGCGAGACGATCTGTGGCGCCATCTTGCCTTCGTCCATCAGGCGGCCGACGCGCAGCGAGGCCTGCAAACCGAGCGCAATCTCGGTCTCCATGTCGGCGAGCTTCTTCTGCACCAGTTGCGTCGCTGCCAGCGGGCGGCCGAACTGCTTGCGGTCGAGCGTGTATTGCCGCGCGCGGTGGAAACAGTCTTCCGCCGCGCCCATCACGCCCCACGAAATACCGTAGCGCGCGCGGTTGAGACAGCCGAACGGTCCGGCCAGACCCGAAACATTCGGCAGCAACGCGCTTTCCGGCACCACCACGCCGTCCATGACCACCTCGCCAGTGATCGAGGCGCGCAGCGACAGCTTGCCGCCGATCTTCGGCGCCGACAGACCCTTCATGCCCTTCTCGAGAATGAAGCCGCGCACCTTGTTGTCATGCGCCGCGGACTTCGCCCAGATCACGAACACGTCCGCCATCGGCGCGTTGGAAATCCACATCTTCGAGCCGGTGAGGCGATAGCCGTCCGACACCTTCTCGGCGCGGGTCTTCATGCTCTCGACGTCGGAGCCGGCATCCGGCTCGGTGAGGCCGAAGCAGCCGACCCACTCGCCCGAGGCAAGCTTGGGCAGATACTTCTTGCGCTGGGTTTCGTCACCATAGGCGTAGATCGGATACATCACCAGCGAGGACTGCACGCTGTTCATCGAACGGTAGCCGGAATCGACACGCTCGATCTCGCGCGCGACAAGACCGTAAGACACATAGCTCGCATTGGCGCAGCCATATTCTTCCGGCAGCGTCAGGCCAATCAGGCCGAGCTCGCCCATCTCACGGAAGATCGAGCGGTCGGCGGTCTCCTCCATATAGGCGTCCATCACCCGCGGCAGCAGCTTCTCCTGCGCGTAGGCATGCGCGGTATCGCGGATCATGCGCTCGTCTTCGGTCAACTGGTCGTCGAGCAGAAACGGATCATCCCACCGGAAAGATGCCTGGACCGGCTTGTCCTTGCTTTGCAGCCGCATGCTCATGTTGATCCTCTCAGGTCTCCGGCGGCGGACCTCACCACGGCCTTGGTCGCCGGGGGTACCGCAGGGCGGTCAGACTATCACAACTCAGCCGTCGAAGGGCTCATTGGCGACGATTTCGATGCCAAAACCCGACAGGCCCTTGTAGTCGTGCAGCGATGAGGTGAGGTGGCGGATCGAGCTGACGCCAAGGTCGCGCAGAATCTGCGCGCCGACGCCGACTTCGCGCCATTGCCGGTTGCGGTCGGCCTCCGCCGAATGCTCCTCGGCAATCGGAGCAACGGGAACGCCGGCCGCGCCGTCCCGCAGATAGATCAGGACGCCGCTACCGTTCGCCTTGAAGCGCTCGAGCGCGGCGTTGACTTTGGCCGAGCCGTAGAAAATGTCCCTGACGATGTTCGGCTTGTGAAACCGCGTCAGCACGTTGCGCCCCTCGCCGATGCCGCCATAGACAAACGCGACATGGTGGATCGGATCGAACGGCGAGCGATAGGCAAATCCCTGCAGGACGCCGATCGGGCTCTCGACGCTGAAGCTCGACACCCGCTCGATCAGCTTCTCGCGCGCCTGCCGATAGGCGATCATGTCGGCGATGGTGACATGCTTGAGGTTGTGCGTCCGTGCGAACTGCACGACCTGATCGCCCTTCATCACCGTGCCGTTGTCGTTCATCAATTCGCTGATGACGCCGACCGGCGGCAGATCCGCCAGCTTGCACAAATCAACCGCGGCCTCGGTGTGGCCGGAGCGCAGCAGCACGCCGCCATCGCGCGCGATCAGCGGAAAGATATGGCCGGGCCGGGCGAAGTCTCCGGCGCCGACATTCGGGTTGGCCAGCGCGCGGCAGCAGGCGGTGCGCTCCTCGGCCGAGATGCCGGTGGTCATGCCGGGCTTGTAGTCGATCGAAACCGTGAAGGCGGTGGTGTGATTGCTGTCGTTAACCGCCACCATCGGATCGAGCCGCAGCCGGCGCGCGTCCTCGGCGGTGAGCGGCGCGCAGACGATGCCGGAGGTATGGCGGATGATGAACGCCATCTTCTCCGCCGTACACAGCGAAGCGGCAGCGATCAGATCGCCCTCGCCCTCGCGATCCTCGTCGTCGGTCACGACAACGATCTCGCCGGCGGCAAACGCCTTCAGAACCTCGGGAATCGGATCAGCCATCTTGCGAACTCACGAATTACAACGGCCAGATCGTATGACGTACCAGGCGAACGGGCGCAACCGCGATTCCGGCTGGACATGGCTGCTCACCGGCGAGCAAACGCGGTGGGACGTCCCCTGCGTCAATCCCGCCAGGCATTGAGCAAGTATTTTTTACCGGATGGCAACCCGTGCCTGTTTTCGGTAAGGGAAACATCCCGCGCCGGCCGTGTTATCGCTGGCTGACGTCATTCCCTCGCTTCGCGCTCCGGCCTCCACAAAGGGCAAATCATGACTTCAAGGTTCGATCATCAATTCTGCGCCGGTTTAGGCCTCGCAATGGCCATGGCGCTGATCCCGGGCTCGTTTGCGGACGCGCAGGAGAGCTCGCCGGCCGGTACCTGGCTGACCGAGAAAGGCGATGCCCGAATCAAGATCAATTCCTGCGGCGCGGGCATTTGCGGCAAGGTGGTCGGCCTGCGCGATCCGATCAACCCGGAGACCGGCAAGCCATTCACCGATGACAAGAACCCCAATCCGGCACTGGCCAAGCGGCCGATGATCGGGCTGCAATTGTTCAACAACATGCGGCCGACCGGCCCCGGCCGGTGGGCGGGGCACATCTACAATGCCGATGACGGGCGATTCTATGTCAGCAAGGTTGCGATGGAAGGCCCCGCGCGCCTCCGGGTCGAGGGGTGCGTCGGCGTGATCTGCGGCGGCGAAACCTGGAGCAAGGTTGGCCGCTGATCTGAAAAGTTCAATATTTATAGGGAGATACTGGTCGGAGTGGCAGGATTTGAACCTGCGACCCCTGCGTCCCGAACGCAGTGCTCTACCGGGCTGAGCCACACTCCGACTTTATGGCGCGTCTTATAGCGGCGGCTCTCGCCCACCGCAAGAAGCGGTATAAGAACTCATCATCATTCTCTCCAAGCCGCGCCGCATGACCCTGACACTGACCACCCGAACCATTTCAGCCTCCGAGGACGGGCCTCGGCAGGCCGCGCAGTGCCTGGCGGAAGGCGGCCTGGTCGCGTTCCCAACCGAAACCGTCTACGGCCTCGGCGCGGACGCCACCAACGCGCAGGCCATTGCGCGGCTTTATCAGGCCAAGGGCCGGCCGGCGTTCAATCCTCTGATCTCACACGTCGCGACGCTGGCGGACGCCCAGCGGATCGCTCTTTTCAATGCGGACGCTCTCAAACTGGCGCGGGTCTTCTGGCCGGGTCCGCTGACGCTGGTGCTGCACAAGACCGGAGAGTGCATGGTGTCGGATCTGGCGACCGCCGGCATGGACACCATCGCGGTGCGCATGCCCGCGCATCCGGTTGCGCATGAGATTCTGCAGGCGCTGGGACGGCCCGTCGTCGCGCCCTCGGCGAATATCTCCGGCCATGTTTCCCCGACCAGCGCAGCCCATGTCCGCGAGGATCTGTCGGGACGGATCGACCTGATCGTCGATGGTGGTCCGGTCAGCGTCGGCGTCGAATCCACCATCGTCGGCTGCTTCGACCGGCCGGTGCTGCTGCGGCCGGGCGGCGTGCCGCGCGAAGAGATCGAGCGCGTGCTCGGCGTCAAGCTTGCGCCGCGTCCCGCCGCGCCCGCGACCAGTGGCCCGCATCCGCTCGCGCCCGGCATGCTGGCTTCCCACTACGCGCCGCATACGCCGGTGCGCCTCAACGCCGACAGCATCGCGCCGGACGAGGCTCTGCTGGCCTTCGGCCCTCCGCTGCCGAATGCAAAACCGGCACATATGCTGAACCTGTCGCCGCGCGGCGATCTGATCGAGGCCGCCGCCAATTTGTTCGGCTATCTGCGCGCGCTCGACGGCAAGAACGCCCGCGCCATCGCGGTGATGCCGATTCCGGATCACGGTATCGGCGAAGCCATCAACGACCGCCTGCAACGCGCGGCGGTCGGACGCGACTGAGCCGCACGCGCATGCGACGGAAAGTGACGACATGAACCAGCCTCCGTCCGCATCGCCCGGTCTTTCTCCTGAGGTGCTCGCCCGCTTCAGCGCCATCGTCGGCGACAGATACGCCGTCACCGATGCGCAGGAGATGGCGCCGTATCTTGTGGAAGAGCGCGGTCTGTACCGCGGACATTCGCCGCTGATCCTGCGCCCCGGCTCCACCGCCGAGGTCGCAGCGATCTGCAAGCTCGCCACCGAAACTCAAACCGCCTTGGTGCCACAGGGCGGCAACACCGGGCTGGTCGGCGGACAGACTCCGCATCATGGCGAGATTGTCGTCTCGCTGCGCCGGCTTGACAGGATTCGTGATCTCGACCCGCTCTCGAACACCATGACCTGCGAAGCCGGCGTTGCTCTCGCGAACGCCCATACCCACGCCGGCACGGTGGACCGGCTGTTTCCGCTCTGGCTCGGCTCGGAAGGCAGTTGCACCATCGGCGGCAATCTCTCCACCAACGCCGGCGGCATCGCGGCGCTGTCCTATGGCGTGGCGCGCGATCTCGTGCTCGGCCTCGAAGTGGTGCTGGCGGACGGCCGGATCATGCACGGCCTATCGAAACTCAAGAAAGACAACACCGGCTACGACCTGCGTGACCTGTTCATCGGCGCGGAAGGCACGCTCGGCATCATCACCGCCGCGACGCTGAAGCTGTTTGCGATGCCGCGCAGCGTCGAGACCGCCTATGCGGGCGTCACCTCCCCCGATGCGGCCGTCAAGCTGCTGGCGCTGGCGCAGAGCAAGGCCGCAAACAGCCTGACCAGTTTCGAGCTGATTGCCCGGATTGCCGTGGATTTCTCCGTCAAACATGGCGCTTCGATTCGCGATCCGCTGCCGAACGCACCGCCCTGGTACATCCTGCTGGAGGTTTCCTCACCGCGCGAGGATGCACGCGAGACCATCGAAGCGATCCTTACCGAGGCGATGGAACAGGACATCGTCAGCGACGCGGTGATCGCTGCCAGTCTGGAGCAACGCAACGCGTTCTGGACGTTACGCGAAATCCTTTCGCCGGCGCAGAAGCCGGAGGGCGGCTCGATCAAACACGACATCTCGGTGCCGGTAGCCGCCGTGCCGCAGTTCATCGCGGAGGCCGATACGGCTGTCGCAAGGCTCATTCCCGGCGCACGGCCGGTCGCCTTCGGCCATCTCGGCGACGGCAACATCCACTACAACATCAGCCAGCCGCCCGGCGCGGACAAGCAGGCCTTCATCGCCCGCTGGCACGAGGTCAACGATCTCGTCCACGGCATCGTTCTCAAGCATCACGGCTCGATCTCCGCCGAGCATGGCATCGGCGTGCTCAAGCGCAACGAACTCGCTCATGTCAAAGACCCGGTGGCGCTCGATCTGATGCGCACGCTGAAGCGCTCGCTCGACCCGCTGAACATCCTCAATCCGGGCAAGGTGCTGTAGCGCGATCAACGCGCCGCCTGCGTACCGGACGCCATAGATCAGAACAGCGAGCTTCAGAACAGCGAACCCTGCCCGCCATCGCCCGCTGCACCGGCCTGCCGTCGCGGCTTCTCCGCGCGAGCCGGCTTCTTCGAAGGGGCGGCCGTTTCAGCCGCCACCCGCTCCTCGTCGGTCATCGGCCGGATCAGGCGCGGATCGTCATTGCCAACCTTGTTCACCGCACTCGTGACCTCATGCCAGGTCAGCGAACCCGAAGGCGGCGCGATCAGCATCGTAGCGGCCCCCTCCGCATCGAGATCATTGCCGCCGAGCCAGCGGCCGAAATCCTCGGGACCGATCGTTACCGGCACGCGGTGATGCAGATGGCTCATCTCTGGCCGCGCCGCCGTCGTGATGATCGCCACCGTATCGACCTCCTCGCCGTTCGGCCCGGTCCAGGTTTCGGCGAGACCGGCGAAACCCATCGGCCGACCATCGAGCGGGCGAATGAAAAACGGCTGCTTGGCGCCGGACTGCGCCTGCCATTCGTAATAGCCGTCGGCGGGCAGCAGGCAGCGCCGCCGACGCATCGCGTTTCGGAACGCCGGCTTGTCCAGCACCGTTTCGCTGCGGGCGTTGATGACGAGGGAAAATGTCCGCGGGTCCTTCACCCAGGCCGGAATCAGGCCCCAGCGCATTAGCCGGAAATGCCGCGCACCGTTTTCCATGACCACCACAGGCACCGGCTGTGTCGGCGCAATATTATACCGCGGCGGAAAATTCGGCTGTTCGGCATAATCGAACAACCGGCGGATGGCCTCGGGCGCCGAGATGATCACATACCGACCGCACATCGTGACGCCCCAAGCTCCCCGGTTAATCGATCCGTCAGACCGCTGGCCATTTAGCCGGCTTTAACGCAAAGCCGTGACACTGCGGCAGAATGGCTCCAGCACTCACCACCTCGCGATCCGACAGCATCGCAACATCTATCCCCGACGTCGGGGATGCCCGCGTGCAGTCCCTGTTGGCAGCCAACATCAATCCGCGCACCGGTCTTGCGACCGATTACCTCAATCACTTCAACGAAGCCATCATGTTACTGGAGATGATTCCGGATATGCCGGAATGCGTCGAAGACTTTCTGGACTGGCAGCCACGCACCTATCGGGAGCATTTCCAGGCGTCCAATCTCAAAGCCCAGGGGTTGATTATTCAGGCCTATGAGGAGGCCGAGACCGCCTTGCGGGTGGAGTTCGACCGTGTGATCGGCGCCATGACCGAGATTTTAATTGCCGTTAGCGCGGCAATGCGGGAAACCACACGGGACAACACCCGCGCGATCTTGGCCGAACAGACGACCGGCTGGATCAAGCCCCTGCTCTCGCTGGCGGGAGGACTGATCCACGGCTCGCCCGATCAGGCCGATATCGACCGCATCATGGAAAAATAGGATCCCCACCGTGAGCGAGCTTCGCCCCCGACCGCAGATCGCGGTCAGCGCGGCTATTTTCCGCGACAGAAAACTGTTGCTGGTCCGCCGTAACCGGCCACCCGCCAACCACTACTGGACTTTCCCGGGCGGCCGGGTGGAATACGGCGAGACACTAGCGGAAGCACTGGCCCGCGAAGTCGCCGAGGAAACCGGTCTCGTCATCGACATCAAGGACATGCTGGGCTGGCGCGAATACCTGCCGGCCAAAAACGGCGGCATCGGCCATTTCGTGATCCTGCCCTTCGCCGCACACTGGGTCAGCGGCGAGATCAGCCTTAATGACGAGCTTGAGGACGCCAAATGGCTCGATCCTCACGCCATCGGCGATCTGCCCCTCACCGACCGGCTGGAAGAAATCATCGCGGTGGCCGCACGCCTGATGAACGGCTGATCCCGTCCGCCTTGTCTGCGGCTCATTCGGAAGGCTATGACCATCGTCATGGTGCGACGTTTCCTGGCAATGCTGCTGATCTGCGCGGCCTTCGGTTCCGGCCCTGTCCGGGCCGAGGAGGCCGCCGCGCCGTTTGACGCCGACCTGCAGCGCCTCGCCGAGATCCTTGGCACCCTGCACTATCTGCGCGGCATCTGCGGCACCAATGAAGGCCAGAAATGGCGCAGCGAGATGCAGGCGCTGGTCGATGCCGAAACCCCGTCCGGCGAGCGCCGCAACCGCATGATCGCCGCCTTCAACCGTGGGTATAACGGCTTCCAGCAGACCTACCGGACCTGCACCCCTGCGGCGAATGTCGCGATTCGGCGCTATCTCGAGGAAGGCTCGAAAATCTCGCGCAACCTGACCGCCCGCTACGCCAACTGACGGCGATTCCGGGTCACACCGGCCGCATTTCATCAAGTTGAGAGGCGGCGTTAACCTTTCCTAAAGAACTGACTAGGCGGGCCCGCCGCGCATGCTAAAGCTCGATCATTCAACAGCGCCTCGCGCGCATGTCGCAGGTTGACCGAGTTCATGTCCTACCGTTCCCGTCTTGCTCCATTGCCCACCTCGATACCCGATCAGGAGCAGAAACAGGTCGCGCTGACCTATCTGACCGAGGCGTGGGCCGAGGCGTTGCATGACGGCATCGACGGCGACTGCCTGGCCCAGGCCAGCCTGTTCGCCGCCTTCAACGAACTCGTCACCACCTATGGCGAGGACGCAGTCGCCAATTTCGTCGAGGGCCTGCCCGGCCGGATTCGCAGCGGCGAATTCTCCGTGGTGCGGTTCAAGCAATAGGCCAGATCACTTCGCCGGCTGCAGCGTCTCCAGGAAGCGCACCGGCTCGCCGGTCGCGGCCGTCACGATTTCGCCCTGCCACATCACCCGGCGGCCCCGGACGATGGTGCCGACCGGCCAGCCGGTGACGTCCATCCCGTCATAGGGCGTCCAGGCCGCTTTGGACGCGGTCCAGGCGTTGGTGATGGTTTCCCGCCGCTTCATATCGACCACGGTGAAATCCGCGTCGTAACCCGCTGCGATGCGGCCCTTGCAGGCGATGTTGAAAATCCGCGCCGGTCCCGCGCTGCTCAGATCGACAAAGCGCGCCAGCGACAGACGGCCGGCATTGACGTGGTCGAGCATGATCGGCACCAGGGTCTGCACGCCGGTCATCCCCGAGGGCGCATTCGGATAGATCTTCGACTTCTCCTTGAGCGTATGCGGGGCGTGGTCGGAGCCGAGCACATCGACGATGCCCTGCGCGATGCCCTGCCAGATGCCTTCGCGGTGGCTGGCGCCGCGCACCGGCGGATTCATCTGCGCGCGGGTGCCGAGCCGCTCATAACATTCCGGCGCGACCAGCGTCAGATGATGCGGCGTCGCCTCGCAGGTGGCGACGTCCTTGTGGTCGCGCAGGTACTCGATCTCGTCTTTGGTCGAAATGTGCAGCACATGGATGCGCTTGCCGGTCTCGCGCGCCAGCGCCACAAGGCGCTGCGTCGCCTTCAGCGCGGCAATCTCGTCGCGCCAGACCGGATGCGATCGCGGATCGTTCTCGACGCGCAGTCCCTTGCGATCGTTGAGACGATACTCGTCCTCGGCATGGAACGCTGCGCGGCGGCGGATCACCTGGAAGATCTTTCGCAGGCTCTCGTCATCCTCCACCAGCAGGCTGCCGGTCGAGGAGCCAATGAACACCTTGACCCCGGAGCAGCCGGGCGCGCGTTCGAGCTCCGGCAGATCGCGGACATTCTCGCGCGTACCGCCGATGAAGAAGGCGAAATCGCAGTGCATCCGGTGATGGCCGGCCTTTATCTTGTCCGCAAAGGCTTCAGCCGTCACCGTCAGCGGATTGGTGTTCGGCATTTCGAACACTGCCGTGACGCCGCCCATCACCGCGCTGCGCGAACCGGTTTCCAGATCCTCCTTGTGGGTCAGGCCCGGCTCGCGGAAATGTACCTGCGTGTCGATTACCCCGGGGAGGATGTGCAGACCGCGACAGTCGATCTCCTCACCCGCGCTGGCCTGACCAAGCCCGCCGATCGCGGCGATCCGCCCCCCGGCGATGCCGATGTCGCCGACGCCTTCGCCGTCCTGATTGACGATCGTGCCTGATCTGAGAATCGTATCAAAAGTCTGAGCCATCGCTTGCAACGCCGTTTTTCGGAGAGGACAAACCCACGCGGGTCTTGTTGCAGCCACTCTACAGTCTTACGTTGGCGAGGGATATGCGCGGCGCGCATTTTCCCGAAAAACCCCAGGAAACTAAAATCTTTCCCCTTAGTCTGACAGAACAGCCTTTTGCCATGAAAGCAGCCCTGCTCCCCGATCGCGGCGTAGTGAAGCTCAGCGGCCCCGACGCCCGCGGCTTTCTCAACGGCCTCGTCACCACCGATGTCGAACAGTTGCAGCCGGGTGCGGCGCGCTTCGGCGCGCTGCTGACGCCGCAAGGCAAGATCATCACCGATTTTCTGGTCACCGAGGCAGCCGACGGCGTGCTGCTGTTCGACTGCCCGAAGGCATTGGCCAAACCATTTGCCGACCGCCTCACCTTCTACCGGCTGCGCGCCAAGGTCATGATCGAAAATCTGTCCGACCAGCTTGGCGTGCTCGCGATCTGGGACGGCGAGCCGACCGCCAAACCGGATGTCACATTCGCCGATCCGCGCGATGCGCGGCTTGGATCGCGGATCATCCTTCGCCCGGACGACGCACAGCAGACCGCAGCCTCGCTCGGCGCCACGCTGGTCGACGCCTCCGCTTTCGAGGCGCATCGCATCGCCTGCGGGGCGCCGCGCGGCGGTCTCGATTTCAGCTATGGCGACGCATTTCCGCACGAGACCAACATGGACCGCCTGCACGGTGTCGATTTCGGCAAGGGCTGCTATGTCGGCCAGGAGGTGGTGTCCCGAATGCAGCATCGCGGCACCGCGCGCACCCGCGTCATCCGCGTCGTGGTCAATGATGGCGCGCCCGAGCCGGGCAGCGCGATCACGGCCGGCGAGAAATCGATCGGCACCATGGGATCGTCGGCGAATGGGCACGGCCTCGCGCTGCTGCGGATGGACCGCGCCAGCGATGCGCTCGATGCCGGCGAGCCACTGCTCGCGAGCGGCATCCCGATCACGCTCGTCTCGCCGGACGATGTCCGGCCTCAGACGAAAGCCCCCGCATGACCAAGGCACGCCTGCACGCCGACGGATTGCATCGCTGTCCGTGGCCCGGTGAAGACCCGCTATATGTCGCCTATCACGACACCGAATGGGGCGTGCCGGAATATGATGACCGCGCGCTGTTCGAGAAACTCATTCTCGACGGCTTTCAGGCCGGGCTGTCGTGGATCACCATCCTGCGCAAGCGCGACAATTTCCGCAAAGCCTTCGACGGCTTCGATCCGAAGAAGATCGCACGCTATGATGCGAAGAAAATCGCAGCACTGATGAACGATGCCGGCATCGTGCGCAACCGCGCCAAGATCGAAGGCACGGTCGGCAGCGCCAAGGCCTATCTGAAAATCATGGAAGAAGGACCCGGCTTCTCCAAATTGCTCTGGAGCTTTGTCGACGGCAAACCGATGGTCAACGCCTTCAAGACCACCGCGAGCGTACCCGCTGCAACGCCGGTCTCGGTCGCGATGTCGAAGGAATTGCTGTCGCACGGCTTCAAATTCGTCGGACCGACCATCGTCTACGCCTTCATGCAGGCCACCGGCATGGTCAACGATCATCTCGTCGCCTGCCACTGTCACGGCAGGTTAAGCACCGCGAAGCAGTCGGCGCGCGCGACGGCAACGCGCGGAAAGGCCAAATGAGCGCCGCGAAAACGTCAGGACCCGCGCCGCGCGCCTGGCAGCGCATGCTGTCTGGGCGGCGGCTTGACCTGCTCGATCCTTCGCCGCTCGACATCGAAGTGACGGACATCGCGCACGGCCTCGCCCGCGTGGCCCGCTGGAACGGGCAGACCCACGGCCCGCATATCTTTTCGGTCGCGCAACATACGTTGCTGGTCGAAGCTGTGATGCGCGCGCAGTCGCCGCGCATCGATCATCGCGTCCGGCTCGCCGCGATGCTGCACGACGCACCGGAATACGTGATCGGCGACATGATCTCGCCGTTCAAGGCGGTGATCGGTGGCTCCTACAAGCAGGTGGAAAAACGCCTGCTGTCGGCGATCCATCTGCGCTTCGGTCTGCCCGCGGTGCTGCCGGCCGAGATCGAAAAACTGATCAAGGCAGCCGACATGGGCGCGGCCTATTTGGAGGCGACGCATCTTGCCGGCTTCAGCGTGACGGAAGCCAAACGGCTGTTTGGTCGCGACCCGAAATTGCCGTCCGCCATTCAGCATGACTATTTGTCGCCGTGGTCGGCGACCAAGGCCGAGAAACGATTTATCACCCGCCTCAACACGCTGCTCGACTAAAGTTCCGGTTTCCGGAAGCTGTGCCTCGCGCCTTCTCCGATCCAGCTTCCGCCGTCCGGCGCGGTGACGTATAACAAGCCGGATTTCAGGGATGATCATGATCTACGTCTGCTCGCTTTCCGATCTTCACTCCACCGTCGAAGCCTGCGGCGCGACACATGTGCTCACTGTCATGGGCAAGGTGGAAAAAGCCACGCGCCCGGCTTCGGTGCGCGCGGAGAACCATCTTCGCATTTCGATGGACGACATCACCGAAACCGCGATGGGCTTCACCGCGCCCACGCTCGGCCATGTCGAGCAGGCGCTGGGCTTTGTGCGCAAATGGGATCGCGCCGCGCCGCTGGTGATCCATTGCTTCGCCGGCATCAGCCGCTCGACCGCGAGCGCGTTCATGACCGCCTGCGCGCTCAATCCGCATCGCGACGAGACCGAGATTGCCCATCAGATCCGCGCCGCGTCGGCGAGCGCGAGCCCGAACCGTCTTCTGGTGACGCTGGCGGACCGCGCGCTTGGCCGCGAAGGGCGCATGGTGCGCGCGCTCGACAGCATGGGGCCCGGCAACATGGCGATCGAGAGCCGGCCATTCCACATTAACATCGAATGAACTCAACATTAAAACCACATGACAAGTCATTATCGCCGAATGGCGCCGATCCGGCGGCGGGCGAACAACTTCTGCCGCCGATCGAGATCGGACTGACCGCGGCGATCGTCTCCATCGAAGGCAACGAGCCGCTGATTTTGACCGCGCCCGGCGCGGGCGACGAACTCGCAGGCCTGCCCTTCGGCCCGTTCAACGCGGTGGCGCATCGCACCTTCGAGATCGGACTGCGCTCCTGGGTGCAGGAGCAGACCGGATTGCAGCTCGGCTATGTCGAACAGCTCTACACTTTCGGCGATCGCGGCCGCCACGCGCAGGTCGATGACACCAACGCGCATGTGGTGTCGATTGGCTACCTCGCGCTGACCCGCGCCGCCGACAACACCTCGAAGCCGCAGGTGGCCGGCGCGACGTTCGATCCGTGGTACCGCTATTTTCCGTGGGAAAACTGGCGCGCCGAGAAACCGGCGATGCTGGACAACATCATCATCCCGGCGCTGACGGAATGGGCGGGACGTTCCGAAAAACCCAACCCCACGCATGCGCTCAGCCGGCATGATCGTGTCAGGCTGTATTTCGGACTCGAGGGCGCGCACTGGGATGAGGAGCGCGTGCTCGATCGCTATGAGTTGCTCTACGAGGCCGGGCTGATCGAGGAAGCGAGGCGCGACGGCCGCCCCGCCGCGCTGGCGCGCAAAAGCCTGCCGAGCCTCGGCGCGCCGATGAAGTTCGATCATCGCCGCATCCTCGCCACCGCGATCGCGCGGCTGCGCGCCAAACTGAAATACCGGCCGGTGGTGTTCGAGATGCTGCCGCCGGAATTCACCCTCACCGATCTGCAGCGCACGGTCGAGGCAATCTCGGGCCGTCATCTGCACAAGCAGAATTTCCGTCGTCTGGTCGAGGCCGAGGCGCTGGTGGAGCCCACCGGCGAAGTCTCCACGCAAACCGGCGGACGGCCTGCGGCGCTATTTCGATTCCGGCGCGAGGTGCTGCAGGAGCGCCCCGCCCCCGGCCTGCGGGTGCGCGGACGGCGCTAGAATTCGGTCAGCAAAAAAGACCGATCAATCCGTCTTGGACTTGCGCAGTTCCAGCGCGGGCTCGGAGCGGGTCTGCTCGACCCGCGAGGCGTCGGCCGATTTCATCTCCGGCGGATGCAGCGAGCGCGGCTTGCGCGAGCGCGTGATGGCGCGGGTCAGCAGCGTGCGGACATTGCCCTGACGGCGGAAGTCGCAATAGGCGAAGCCAAGACCGGAGACCGAGCCGCGGAAGCTGATCTCGTCGGACTTGTTGAGGTTGAAGCAGGGCTCGAACGGCATGCCCTTGAGCGAGGCGCAGACCGCGCCGCTGCGCACCTGCAGCGTGTTGATCGGCAGCCGCACATGGCGTACCTGGCCCTTGCCGCTGAACTGCACCGAGCCCGCGACCGAGCCGTCGTCGTAAATCCGTCCGGCGCCGCGGGTGCCGTCGAAGCAGTTGAAGGAGAACAGCTTGCCGATGACGAATTTGCGCGCCTCGTCCGGGCCCAGGGTCTCGGCGTAGGCCGACGCGCAGAACGATCCCGCAAGCAGGACTCCAAGGGCAAAACGCGCAAACATGCGGCGACTCCAACTCACGAAACTAACGGGTTCAGACAACGGCGCGGCGCGCCCGGCGCTTAACCCGCTGATTACCATACCAACCATGGCAACATTGGAGCAGCATGGTTTGCAAAGTCTGAACGTCCTCAGGCTATTTTCACCACCAGTCGGCCGCGGATCTGGCCGGCGAGAATCTTCGGCGCCGTCTCCAGGACTTCGCCAAGGCTGATTTCGTGAGTGATTTCAGCAAGTTTTGCCTTATCCAGGTCCTTCGCAAGGCGCTCCCAGGCGACCTTCCGCTTCGGCAGCGGGCACATCACCGAATCGATGCCCAAAAGGCACACCCCGCGCAAAATGAAAGGCGCGACCGAGGACGGCAGATCCATGCCTCCGGCAAGGCCGCAGGCCGCGATGGCGCCGTGATACTTCGTCATCGACAACAGATTGGCCAATGTCGTCGAGCCGACACTGTCGACGCCGCCCGCCCAACGTTCCTTGGCCAGCGGTTTGGCCGGGGCCGAGAACTCGTTGCGGTCGATGACCTCCGCCGCGCCGAGGTCGCGCAGGTAGCCAGCCTCATTGGTGCGGCCGGTGGAGGCGATCACATGGAAGCCGAGTTTCGCCAGCAACGAGATCGCCACCGAACCGACGCCGCCCGCCGCTCCGGTGACGATCATCGCGCCGTCATCCGGGGTCAGGCCGTGCTTCTCCAGCGCCAGCACCGCCAGCATGGCGGTGAAGCCCGCGGTGCCGATCGCCATGGCGTCGCGGCCGCTCATGCCCGCGGGCAGCGCCACCAGCCAGTCGCCCTTGACCCGCGCGCGCTCGGCATAGGCGCCCAGATGAGTCTCGCCCATGCCCCAGCCGGTGCCAATCACCTTGTCGCCGGCGCGCCAGCCGGGATGCGCGGACTCGATCACCGTGCCGGCGAAGTCGATGCCCGCGATCATCGGGAAACGCCGCACCACAGGCGCCTTGCCGGCGATGGCGAGGCCGTCCTTGTAGTTCACCGTCGACCATTCGACGGCGACTGTGACGTCGCCTTCCATCAGTTCGGCATCGTCGAATTGCGTCAGCGCGGCGGTGGTGCCCTTCTCCGCCTTGTCGATCCGGATTGCCTTGAAAGTCCCCACAGCGCGCTCCCGAAATTGCTTCGGACCGACACTAAACTCCTGCCCTGACGGGTCAAATCGAACCAATGCTGCAGTGGCTAATGGCAGTCGGCGACATATTTTCAAGGCACGGAATTTTGTTCAGATAGCTCTGGCGAGCGGGGCCTGGACCTGTTATATTTGTTTTGCTCGCTTTGAGAATAACTAACGGGCAACCGGGACGCCAAGCCAATCGCGGCCGCCGTTTCGGCAACATCACAATCGGAATGCCGGCCTTTGTGCCGGATTTCTCAGACCACATATATGCTCATAACGAGTATATGGTCAGGGAGGCAGAGTAAGGATATGGCTCTCGCTGGAATCTACGGCCCCGACGATCTGGGCCACGCCGTACCGACGCAGTCCGCGCCGCAGGCCCCCGGCAGCATCGCTGTCGAGAACCCCGCGCGCGCCTTGCCGATGCCTTCGCTGGAGTGGACCCCGGAGGTCGAGCGCGAAACCGCGCACCTCTACGAGCGGGTGAAAACCGTCATTCCGCCGATCGAATGGCCGTTCATGGCGCCCTACGTCAAGGCGATCAACGAGCTCAAGCGCGAGCGCAACGCCGTGATCCTGGCGCACAATTACCAGACGCCGGAGATTTTCAACTGCGTCTCCGACATCGTCGGCGACTCGCTGAAGCTTGCGATCGAGGCCACCAAGGTGAAGGCCGACGTGATCGTTCAGTGCGGCGTGCACTTCATGGCCGAGACCGCGAAGATCCTCAACCCGGCAAAGACGGTGCTGATCCCGGATTCGCGCGCCGGCTGCTCGCTCGCCTCCGCCATCACCGGCGAGGACGTGCGGCTGGTCGGCG
>JAFKKO010000147.1 GCA_017305455.1 Hyphomicrobiales bacterium
CGCAGCAGCTTCCACAGCATGTTGCAGAAGCCGAGCACGGCGTTGACCTGCAGGCCGTCGGACTTGCGGTTCAGCGGCGGCAGCGCGTGATAGGCGCGGAAGATGTAGGACGAGCCGTCCACCAGAAAGACGTGGTCGCCGGATCGCGGGGCTGATTTTGCGGGGGACTTTGCCATGGCGCTCATATAGGAGAGGACCCAGCAATATCACCCCGAACCGCACGGATGCTACCCGGAAACTTTCTGAAAGCGGGTCTTTTCCAACGGTCGGCTCATGCATTGAGGAACGGATGATGGATGAGCGGTTTGCCGAATTGCTCGCGAAATTGCACTCGGCCGAAGCCGATATCGAAGCGGAACTGACGAAGCGGCGCGAGGCGCTGCGCTTTGATATCCAAAATCGCCGCATCGTGTTCGAGGACAATGTCCGGCGTCTGCATGCCAGGATGCGCACCCATGCGCTGCGCTATCTCGCCGGCGCCCGCCCGCTGGTGCTGCTCACCGCGCCGATGATCTATGCGGTGATCGTCCCGATGATCGTGCTGGACATCCTCGTCATGATCTATCAGGCGGTGTGCTTTCCGATCTACGGTATCCCGAAGGTCCGCCGCCGCGATTATCTCGTGTTCGACCGCCACCATCTGGCCTATCTGAACGTGATCGAGAAATTCAACTGCGCCTATTGCTCGTATTTCAATCAGGCGATCGCGTTCATCCGCGAGGTTGCCTCGCGCACGGAGATCTACTGGTGTCCGATCAAGCATGCGCGGCGCGTGCTCGGCCCGCACCCGCATTATGCCGGCTTCGCCGATTTCGGCGACGCGCAGGCCTATCGCGAGCGGGTCACAGAGATGAAGGACGGCGTCACGCCGGCAATGCTGCAATAGCGCGAATTATTCCGCCGGCTGCAAGGCGGGACGCAGTTTCTTCGGCGCGATCCAGAACGCATCCGGCCGCTCGAACAGGAAGTTGAAGCGGGTGTTGCGCACGCTCCACCAGATCAGCAGCGCGCCGATCACGCCGATTGTGGTGACGATCAGCGAGATCACGCCGATATCGGTGATCAGGTGCGTTTTCAACAGCAGCGTCCGTGTCGCCGCCATCGGCAGGAAGAAGGCGAGATAGATCGTGATCGAGTGCTCGCCGCAATAGCGCAGGCCGTCGAGCCACTTCGCGCGCGCCAGCAGCGTGCCGGTGGTGATGATGGCGCAGGCGCCGGCAAAGCCGAGCACGAGAGAAATCACCGGCCACTCACTGAGACCCGTATAGACTAGCACGGCGTCGGTCACCGCCCAGATCGCGAGCGCGAGCAGCGCCAGCGCGGGTCGGTTGCGGGCGTGGTCGGCGAGCGCGAACACGTAATTCGCGAACAGATAGCCGGAATAGAAATAGACGAAGCGCGCGGCGAATTCGTCGATGACGGTCCAGCCGGTGGAGAGATGACTCATCTCCAGCGCCGCCGCCGCGCTCCAGATCATCAACGCCGGGATGCGCCGCGTCGCCTTGGTGACCACGAAGAAGATCGGCAGCAAATAGATGAACCACAGCGTGCCGAACGGCTCGATGAAGGATTCCAGATAGAGATAGCCGACATGGCCCAAGCCCTGCTCGGCGGCGAAGCTCGGTGCCTTGAAGGCGAACTGGATCGCGACCCACAGCACGTAGAAATACGCGAAGTGCACCACCTTGCGGTCGAGATAGGTGCGCCAGTCGCGGTCGATGACGCGGGCGAGGAACAAGCCCGAAATCAGGAAGAAATCCGGCATGCGGAACGGCTTGGCGAAGGCGACCACGAGATGCATGAAGCCGTGCTGGCCGGTTGCGGCCTCCACGCCGAGCGTCGAATGCATCATCACCACCATGACGATGCAGATGCCCTTGGCGTAGTCGACCCAGTCGACCCGTCCCGGCGTGCCTGGGAAGACCGGGCCCGGTGTGCCGTTTGTGCTCATGATGTCCCGTTTCGGTCCAGTTTGCCGGCATCTTGCGGGCAAGGCGTTGCTTTCAGGTTTATTCCTTCAAATGTCATGCCGGGATCGGCGATTTTGCCGGGACGGCCGGGTTTCCCGGACGTCCTGAACGCGCTAAGACCCAGCCCAATTCGCCATCAATTTGAGCGGTGGCGTTAACCCTGTTCGGTAAGGTGAGACATGCGGATTGCGATGATCGGCACGGGATATGTTGGGCTGGTGTCCGGCGCCTGCTTTGCGGATTTCGGCCATCGCGTCACCTGCGTCGACACCGATGCCGGCAAGATCGCTTCGCTCAAGCGCGGGGTGATGCCGATTTTCGAGCCGGGTCTCGAGCAGCTTGTCGAAACCTCGGTGAAGGCCGGGCGGCTGGATTTCACCACCGATATCTCCGGGCCGGTGGCCGAGGCCGATGCGGTGTTCATCGCGGTCGGCACGCCCTCGCGGCGCGGCGACGGCCATGCCGATCTGTCCTATGTCCATGCCGCCGCGCGTGACATCGCCGCCGCGCTCCAGGGCTTCACCGTGGTGGTGACCAAATCCACCGTGCCGGTCGGCACCGGCGACGAGGTCGAGCGCATCATCCGCGAGACCAATCCGCAGGCCGACGTTGCGGTGGCGTCGAATCCGGAATTCCTGCGCGAGGGCGCGGCGATCCGCGACTTCAAGCATCCCGACCGCATCGTGGTCGGCACCGACGACGAGCGCGCGCGCAAGGCGCTCGGCGAGGTGTACCGGCCACTCTATCTCAATCAGGCGCCGATCCTCTACACCGGCCGCCGCACCGCCGAACTGATCAAATACGCGGCGAACGCCTTCCTCGCCACCAAGATCACTTTCATCAACGAGATCGCGGATCTCGCCGAGAAAGTCGGCGCCGACGTGCAGGAGGTGGCGCGCGGCATCGGTCTCGACAACCGCATCGGCTCGAAATTCCTCAACGCCGGGCCGGGCTTCGGCGGCTCCTGTTTCCCCAAGGACACCCGCGCGCTGGTCAAGACCGCGCTCGATTACGAGGCGCCGCTGCGCATCGTCGAAGCGGTGCTCGCGGTCAACGACAACCGCAAGCGGGCGATGGCGCGC
Source organism: Hyphomicrobiales bacterium (assembly GCA_017305455.1). Taxonomy (GTDB): domain Bacteria; phylum Pseudomonadota; class Alphaproteobacteria; order Rhizobiales; family Xanthobacteraceae; genus Afipia. The sequence goes on from JAFKKO010000147.1 coordinate 3,053, forward strand.
AAGGTCGCGAACGCGCTCGGCGGCCAGCTGCGCGGCAAGCAGATCGCGGTGCTCGGCCTCACCTTCAAGCCGGAGACCGACGATATGCGTGAGGCGCCATCGATCCCGCTGGTGACCGGCCTGCTCGACCACGGCGCGCGGGTCCGCGCCTACGATCCGGTCGGCATGGAGCAGGCGAAACATGAATTGCCGGACATCGCCTATGCCGCCGATCCCTACGACTGCGCCAAGGATGCCGACGCGCTGGTGATCGTCACCGAGTGGGTGCAGTTCCGCGCGCTCGACCTTGAGCGGCTGAAACGCGAGATGAAGCAGCCGGTGATCGTCGATCTGCGCAACATCTATCGCCGCGAGGACATGCAGGCGCTCGGCTTTGTCTATGAAAGCGTCGGGCGGGGGGCGTAGTTTTTTACCTCTCTCCGTTTGCGGGGAGAGGTCGGGGGCGGCTCTTTTCTTCCCTCTCCCCTCGTGGGAGAGGGTGGCGAGATCGAGTGAAACGAGATCGAGCCGGGTGAGTTTGTTTCCTGGCGTTCCTCTCACCCGGTTTCTCGCCGTGCTCGAAACCACCCTCTCCCACAAGGGGAGAGGGGAAGATGCGGGCGATCATTGACGACAACATTCACCACACCTCTTCCCATCGACGCGGTTCTCGGCGAACTGACGCAGACGCTGGCGCGCGGCAACACCGCCGTGCTGGTGGCGCCGCCGGGCGCGGGCAAGACCACGCGGGTGCCGCTGGCGCTGCTCGATGCGCCGTGGGCGAAGGACAAGAAGATCATCGTGCTGGAGCCGCGCCGCATCGCTGCCCGCGCCGCCGCCGACCGCATGGCGAAGACGCTCGGCGAGCGCGCGGGCGACACTGTCGGCTACCGCGTCCGCTTCGGCTCGAAGGTGTCGCGCAAGACCCGGATCGAGGTCGTTACCGAAGGCATTTTCGCCCGGCAGATTCTCGACGATCCGGAGCTGAGCGGCGTTGCCGCGGTGCTGTTCGACGAATTCCATGAACGCTCGCTCGATGCCGATCTCGGTCTTGCGCTGGCGCGTGACGCGCAGCAGGGCCTGCGCGAGGATCTGCGCATTCTGGTGATGTCGGCAACGCTCGACGGCGCGCGGGTCGCGAAACTGCTCGGCGATGCGCCGGTGGTGGAAAGCGAGGGTCGCGCTTATCCGGTGGAGACGCGCTATCTTGGCCGCAAGCCGGATGTGCAGGTCGAGCGGCAGATGGCGGACGCGATCGCTGGCGCGCTGCGTGCCGATGCCGGCTCGGTACTGGCGTTCCTGCCGGGCGCCGCCGAAATCCGCCGCACCCAGACGTTTCTGGCCGAGCGGGTCAGCGATCCGGCCATCGAGATCGTGCCGCTGTTCGGCGCGCTCGATGCCGCCGTGCAGGATCGTGCCATCGCACCCGCGCCCAAGGGCCAGCGCAAGGTGGTGCTGGCGACCTCGATCGCCGAGACCTCGCTGACCATCGAGGGCGTGCGCATCGTGGTCGATTCAGGATTGGCGCGGGTGCCGCGCTACGAGCCGGACATCGGCCTGACGCGGCTCGAAACCGTCCGCGCCTCGCGGGCGGCGGTGGATCAGCGCCGTGGCCGCGCCGGCCGCACCGAACCCGGCGTGTGCTACCGGCTGTGGGACGAGCCGCAGACGTCATCGTTTGAAGCGTTCACGCGGCCGGAGATTTTGTCGGCTGATCTGTCGTCGCTGGTGCTCGATCTTGCCGAATGGGGCGTGACTGATCCGTCCTCGCTGGCGTTTCTCGATCCGCCGCCCGCGCCGGCGTGGAGCGAGGCTTGTGCATTGCTGCGCGAACTCGATGCGCTGGATGACGAAGGCCGCATCACCGCGGAAGGCAAGAGCCTGCGCGCGCTGGCGTTGCCGCCGCGTCTGGCACGCATGATCGTCGATGCGGCGAGGCAAGGCGCGGGCGAACAGGCGGCGCTGATCGCGGCGATCCTCACCGAGCGCGGGCTTGGCGGCGACAGCGTCGATCTCGACGCGCGGCTCGACAATTTCCGCCGCGACCGCTCGCCACGCGCGCAAGGCGCGCGGCAACTGGCGCAGCGCTGGATGGCGCAGGTGAAATCATCGCCGTCCGATGCGCCGCTCTCCACCGGAATGATCCTCGCGCTCGCCTTTCCCGATCGCGTCGCGCGCAATCGCGGCAAGGCGAGCTTCACGCTGGCCAATGGTCGGGGCGCGAGTGTCGAGCAGACCTCGGCGCTGGCGCGCGAGCCGTATCTTGCCGTCGCCGAACTCACCGGCACGGCGGCGAGCGGGCGCATTTTACTCGCCGCGCCGATCACGCAAGCCGAGATCGAGGCGCGCTTTGCCGACCACATCACCGTCGATGAGGAGATCACCTTCGACAAGGCGGCGATGGCGCTGCGGGCACGGCGGCGCAGGCGGTTGCATGCGCTGATGCTGTCGGAGCAGCCGCTTGCGGTGACGCCATCTGAAGAAACTGCGCGCGTGCTGGCCGATGGCCTGGCGGGCGCAAGCCTCGAACGCCTGCCATGGTCGAAGGCGCTCAAGCAATGGCGCGACCGCGTCATGTTCCTGCGCGCCGCCGCCCCCGATGAATGGCCCGATCTGTCGGATGCCGCGCTGATCGCGACCCGGCAGGACTGGCTGGCGCCGGCGTTGCTCGACAAGACCGCGCTGGCGGATTGCTCGGCAGGCGATTTCTCAGATGCGCTGATGGCGCTGGTGCCATGGAGCCAGCGCGCGCAACTCGACCGCGAGGCGCCGACGCATTTCGAGGCGCCGACCGGCACCCAGCTTGCGATCGACTACGAGGCCGAGCAGGGCCCGACCATCGCGGTGCGGTTGCAGGAACTGTTCGGGCTGACGGTACATCCTTCGATCGCGCGCGGCAGGATTCCGCTGGTGCTGGAATTGCTGTCGCCGGCGCATCGCCCGGTGCAGGTGACGCGCGATCTGCCCGGGTTCTGGCGCGGCTCCTACGCCGCCGTGCGTGCCGACCTGCGCGGGCGTTACCCGCGCCATCCCTGGCCGGAGGACCCGGCGAGCGCGCCGCCGACCCGCCGGGTCAAGCCGCGCGGAACCTGAGCCGCGCCGCTCGCGTTAACCCTTCGCTCACCGTTTTGGCCGAAAAACACCGCGCTGTCGCGCTGTCTTGGGCCAATCTCCGCCTTGGCATGATGTGATCGGCGAAGAAGATCAACCGGCGGGCGTTGGTATGCGTACCCTTATGATCGCGGCGGCAATCCTTGCCATCTCCGGCACCTTCATGGCCGAGGTGGCGAACCGGATGACGGACGATGCCGCACAGGCGAAAGTGGCCGAGCGCGCCAAGGTGATGAACGCTTACGCCGCGATGCCTGCCGACGCCGGCGCACGCCGCGTCGCGCTGGCTCCCGACAGCCGCGGCCACTTCCAGGCCGATGCGCGGGTCGATGGCCGCGATATCGGTTTTCTGGTCGACACCGGCGCGACCGTGATCGCGCTCACTGAAAAAGACGCGGCGCGGATCGGCATCCGTCCGTTCGACAGCGACTACACCACCAATGTCAACACCGCGAACGGCCCGGCGAAAGCGGCGCGGGCGCGCATCAACCGCATCGAGATCGGCGGCGTGGTGGTGCGCGATGTCGAAGCGCTGGTGATGCCGGACAAGGCGCTCGGCCAGAATCTGCTCGGCATGGCGTTTCTGTCGAAACTCAAGCGGTTTGAATACAGCGGCGGCCGGCTGGTGCTGGAGCAGTAAGGCTCTCGTTCCTGATCGCGTTCTCTCGTTCGTCATGCCCGGACCTGTTCCGGGCATCCACGTCTAATGCGTGGATTTAAAACGTGGATGGCCGGGTCGAGCCCGGCCATGACAGTTCGGAGAGTTGATCAGCCACCGTGCCTTACACCTTTCGAAACACCACGCTCAGATTGTTCGCCGGCATCTCGGTGACCTCAGGCCCCGCGAATCCCGCGGCGTGGGCGAGCGCCGTCACATCGGCGAGATCGCGCAGACCCCATTGCGGATTGCGGGCTTTCAGGTCGGCATCGAACGCCTCGTTGCTCGGCGCGGTGGTGACCTCGGCGCGGCGATACGGCCCGTAGAGATAGAGCGGCGCGCCGGGGCGCAGGATGTGCGCTGCGCCCCGTATCAGGCCCTCGGTCGCCTCCCATGGCGCGATATGGATCATGTTGATGCACAGTATCGCATCGGCTGCATCGAGGGCGCGCGACCAGTCCGGCGCGGTGACATCAAGGGTCAGCGGCGGGTGGATGTTCGCCGCCCCGCTGTTCGCGATCCAGGCCGCAATGCTGCGCACCGCCTCCGGCTGCGGATCGGAGGGCTGGAAGGTCGTGTTCGGGAAGGCGCGGGCAAAATGGACCGCGTGCTCGCCGGAGCCGGAGGCGATCTCCAGCACCAGCCCTGCTGGCGGCAGCACGCCGCGCAGCACGCCAAGGATGGCGTCGCGGTTACGCTGGGTGGCGGGGTAGTGCAAGCGCTCGTCGGTCATGGCATCCTTGGTCGCAAGGGGCGGCTGCAAACCGCCGCAATTGGTTTTTAAATGTTCGCTCCCGCCTTTCCACGGCCGGACGCTTTGTCTATGGCTTGCTGGATATTCGATCTTTTCCGCCACGAGGCCAATGCATGTTTCCCAAGCCCAAAGCCGAGCTCAAGCCCAATACCTATGCCTATGAATCCGAGCCGATGGTGAAGGCCACGGGCTTTCGCGAATATGATGCGCGCTGGCTGTTCGGCAAGGAAATCAACCTGATGGGCATTCAGGCGCTGGGCATGGGCCTCGGCACCATGATCGGCGAGATGGGGGTGAAGCAGGAGATTGTCACCGCGCATGATTTCCGCGGCTATTCGGCCTCGATCAAATACGCCCTGATCTCGGGCCTGCTCGCCGCCGGCTGCAAGGTGCACGACATCGGCCTCGCGGTAACGCCGATGGCCTATTTCGCCCAGTTCGATCTCGACGTGCCCTGCGTCGCCATGGTCACCGCCTCGCATAACGACAACGGCTGGACCGGCGTGAAGATGGGCGCCAACCGCCCGCTGACCTTCGGCCCGGACGAGATGAACCGGCTCAAGGAAATCGTGCTCAATGCCGACTTCAAGCTGAAGCCCGCGGGCGGTTATCAGTTTCACGAAAATTTCCCGGCGCGCTACATCGCCGACCTCACCAAGCGCAAGCCGTTCGCGCGCCGCATCCGTGCGGTAGTGGCCTGCGGCAACGGCACCGCCGGCGCGTTCGCGCCGCAGGTGCTGGAGAAGCTTGGCGTCGATGTGATCCCGCTCGATGTCGAACTCGATCACACCTTTCCGAAATACAACCCGAACCCCGAAGACATGGAGATGCTGCACGCGATCCGCGATGCGGTGCTGGCGCACAAGGCCGATGTCGGGCTCGGCTTCGACGGCGACGGCGACCGCTGCGGCGTGGTCGACAACACCGGCGAGGAGATCTTCGCCGACAAGGTCGGCGTGATGCTGGCGCGCGACATGTCGGCGATCCACAAGGGCGCCGAATTCGTGGTCGATGTGAAATCGACCGGCCTGTTCGTGACCGACCCGGTGTTGCAGCAGCAGGGCGCCAAGGCGAGCTACTGGAAGACCGGCCATTCCTACATGAAGCGCCGCACCCATGAGCTCGGCGCGCTGGCAGGCTTCGAGAAATCCGGGCATTTCTTCTTCAATCCGCCGGTCGGCCGTGGCTATGACGACGGCCTCGTCTCGGCCATCGCCGTGTGCGAGATGCTCGACCATGCGCCGGGCAAGTCGATGGCGGACCTGAAGGATGCGCTGCCGAAGACCTGGTCGTCGCCGACCATGTCGCCGCACTGCGCCGACGAGGCCAAATACGGCATCGTCGATCAGGTGGTGAAGCATTTCGAGGCGGCGAAGGCGAAGGGCGACAAGGTCGCCGGCCAGCCGATCCGCGATCTTGTTACCGTCAACGGCGTGCGCGTCACCTGCGAGGACGGAAGTTGGGGTCTGGTGCGCGCATCCTCGAACAAGCCCGAGCTTGTCGTGGTGGTGGAAAGCCCGGTCTCCGAGCAGCGCATGCGCGACATGTTCGAGGCGATGGACAGCGTGCTGCGCACCCATCCGGAAGTCGGCGAATATAATCAGAAGATTTGAGGACGGACTCACAAGAGAGCCGCTGAAGTCAGTAGATTCGTCATGCCCGGCCATAGCCGTTCGAAGAACGGCGTTCTGAAGTACGCCGATGTGCCGGGCATCCACGTCTTCAGGATACGGTAGCAACAAAAACGTGGATGGCCGGGTCAAGCCCGGCCATGACGGCTTCTACGCTGGCTCTAATGCGTCTCCGCGATCAGCCTCTCGAGCTCGCGCTCGGCCTGCGTGACGTGGCGCTCCTTGTGGCGCAGCAGGAAGAAGCGGCGTGACGGAATCGGAATTTTCAGTTCGACCAGTGTGCCGGCGCTCAACAGGGTTGCGACCACGATGCGCGAGATGATGGTGGCCCCGGCACCGGCGACCACGGCGGCGCGCACCGATTCGTTGGACGGCAGTTCGAGCGTAATGGCGATGTCGCCGCGCGCGATGCCGAAGCCCGCCAGCACCGTCTCGAACACATGGCGCGTGCCCGAACCCTGTTCGCGCGCCACCCAGTCTGCGGCCTTGAGTTGCGCGGGCGCCAGCGTTCGCAGCTTCGCCCAAGGGTGAGAGGCGGCGACCACCAGCGCGAGTTCATCCTCGGCGATCTCGGTGGCGACAAGGCCCGGCTCCTCGGTCTCGCCCTCGATGAAGCCGACATCGGCGAGGCCGTCGCGCACCCAGGCGGCGACCTGTTCGGTATTGCCGATCTTCAATGCGACGGTGATGCCGGGATAGCGCTGGTGATACTGGTGGATCAGCGGCGGCAGCCAGTAATTGCCGACGGTCTGGCTCGCCGCCAGCGACAGCGAGCCGCGTGTCAGGCCGGCGAGGTCGGCGAGCACAGCCTCGGCGGCGGCGGCGCGCGCCAGCACGGCGCGGGCCTCGACCGCGAACTGCCGGCCGGCGTCGGTCAGCTTGATGCGGCGGCCGATCCGGTCGAACAGCTTGATCGCGTAGCGCGTCTCAAGCGCGGCGATCGCCGCGCTTGTCGCTGATTGGGTGAGATTGAGAACGCTGGCGGCACGGGTCATGTGCTCCTGCTCCGCAACGGCAACGAAGATGCGAAGCTGCTCCAGCGTCATTCATAACCCTTAAGAGGTGAGCTTGATCAGCGTCAGGCTGAGCAGAGCGATGAACAGCGAGGATGCCGCGCCGAGCATCAGGGGCCGTAGGCCCTTGGCGTAGAGCTTGCCGATATCGGTTTCGAGGCCCATCGCCGCCAGCGCCATCGACAACATGAAGGTGGTGACCGAAACGATGATCGTCTTGGCTTCCGGCGGAACGGTGATGATGCTGTTGAGGCCGATCAGCGCGATGAAGCCGAACACGAACCACGGCAGCGGCGCCTTGGCGCTCGAGGTGCCGTGGGTGCGGCGGCTCGCGATCACGCCGAGCGAGATCACCAGCGGCGCCAGCAGCATGACGCGCGACAGCTTGGCGATAGTGCCGAACTCGCCGGCCTGCTTGCCTTCCTGGAACGCGGCGGCGACCACCTGCGCGATCTCGTGGATCGATGAGCCGGTCCACAGGCCGTAGGCGCGCGGGTCGAGATGCAAGAGATGCGTGAGCGTCGGATAGGCGAACATCGCGATCGAGCCGAACACCGTGACGCAGGCGACCGCATAGGCCACGTCCTCGTCTGGCGCACGGGTGACGGTGTTGGTGGCGATCACCGCGGACGCGCCGCAGATCGAGGTGCCCGCGCCGATCAGTTCGGAAAGCTTGGGATCGACGCCGATCAGCCGGCCGAACCAGCCGGTGAACAGGAAGGTCGAAACCAGACAGATCACGATGATGCCGAAGCCGACCGCGCCGACTTCGATCACCTGCGTGATGGTGAGCTGCAGGCCGAGCAGGATGATGGCGCCGCGCAGGATCCGCCGCAGCGAGAAGGTGACGCCGGGCTTGGCGTTGGCCGGCGTGCCGACCAGATTGTGGAAGATCATGCCGAGCAGGATCGCCAGGATCAGCGGGCTGAAGGTGGAGATCACCGGCAGCCGCTGCATACCGAAGGCGGCCGCCGCGATCAGGGTGGTCAGGAACAGGCCGGGCCAGATGCCGCTCGCAATGCGGAAGCGGACGACTGGGCGGGGTTGTTCCGCAGCGAGATCCGCGGCAGCGGTGGTGGTGGTCATGATGGCCGAGCTCCTTGTTCCGGCCAAATGATCGCAAATTCCGATCAATCACTCCAATTCATTATATATGTCTGTTTCATCGCTTAAAGCGATTATTTGGCAAAAAGCCCGGACGATCATGAGGATCATCCGGGTCTGTGCCGTGGGGCGGGATGGGGCCGCGTCAGGCCGCGCTGGCGGCCGGCACCGGCAGCGCCGTCACCGACTTGATCTTCTCCATCGCAAAGCGTGAGGTGACGTTCTTCAACGACACCGCGCTGATCAGCTTTTTGTAAAAGATATCATAGCTTTGCATGTCGGCCACGACGACGCGAAGCATGTAGTCGACGTCGCCCGCCATGCGGTAGAACTCCATCACCTCCGGCATGGCGCTGACCGCGTCGGCGAATGTCTTCAGCCAGGCGTCGGAATGGTCGCTGCTCTCCACCGAAACGAACACGGTGATGCCAAGCCCGATCTTGTTCTGATCCACCAGCGCGACACGGCGCAGGATGATGCCCTCGCCCTCCAGCCGCTGGATGCGCTTCCAGCACGGGGTGGAGGACAGCCCGACCCGGTCGCCGATTTCAGCCACCGAGAGCGAGGCGTCTTCCTGCAGTACTGTCAGGATCTTGCGGTCGATGGCGTCGAGCCGGCGCGGAGTATCGAGTATGGGAGCGGCGATCTCAGACATTCAAAGAACTTTCTTCTATATTCATGGCTATATACCCTGATACATAGAAAAATATTCTTAAGCAAGGAATTTCACGGGCCGCGGCTCAGGCCGATGTCAGAGCCGCGTTCTGGCGCAAAAGGGCCTCGACTTCGGCGCGCTGCGGCGAGCCGAAGGCGCCGCCGAACCGGGTGCATTTCAGTGCGGCGGCGGCGGAGGAAAACCGCATCGCGTCCTCCAGCGGCTGCTTTTCGGCGACCGCCAGCGCAAAGGCGCCGTGGAACACATCGCCGGCCCCCAGCGTGTCCACCGCCTCGATCGGAAAAGTCGGCATATGATGCGGCTCCCTGTTCGCATCGAGCCAGATCATGCCGTCGGCGCCCTTGGTGACGGCGACAAAGGACGGCGTCAGCGCCGCGATCTTGCGTAGCGCCTCGACGTCGTCGATGACGCCGGCGGTGGCGTGCAACGCTTCGCTGGAGAAAATGATGTGCGAGGTGGCGCGCAGCAGCGGATCGTCGAGCCCCATCACATGGTCAGCGTCGAGCACCACCGGAATGCCGCGGCGCTGCGCCTCGCGGCACAGATCGGTGACGAACGGCGCGCAGCGATTTTCCGTCAGCACAGCCGCGCAATCGCGCAGCAATTCACTGGTCTCGGGCAGCGTCGCCTTGAACAGCGCCGGGTCGCGATAGGTGACGATGGTGCGCTCGCCGGTGTGATCGATCATGATGTTGGAGATCGGCGTGACAAGGCCCGGCATGCGGACCATCGCGCTGGCGTCGATGCCTTCCTTGGCGAGATCGTCGAAAATCGCGGCGCTGGCCTTCTCCCGCGCATCGCCCATCGGTCCCGACAGCAGCACCTGGCCGCCGAGCCGCGCGATTGCAACCGCCGCATTGAGCGCATTGCCGCCGCCGAATTCGCTGAAATGGATGGCGCGCTTCTTGTGGCCGCGGGCCGGCAGATCGCTGACGCGGAACACGAGATCGCGCACCGGCATGCCGATGCACAGGATTCGCGTGCCGTCGGGCGGCTTGCCGTGAAAATTCATGGGACCTCCTCAAGCCGGCGGAAGAGCGCGCCAGCGGATTCGGTGGTGTGTCAGAACCCAATCAATGAGGGCAGACGAGGTTCCCGCATTCAGGAACTCACACGTAAGCGCTCCGCCACCGCAAATCGTGCGGTGCGAATGCGACCGCATGAGGGCCGTGCATGGCCTGTATCGCAGGTCAGCTTTGTGTTGCGTCAGACAAGCCAGATGCGCCGGCGCAGAGCGGCGATAAAAGTGTCGAGTTCCTGCGGATCGTGTTCGAGCGGCGGCACCGCGCCCCACACCGGCCGTGGCCAGGCGGCGTCGGTGGTGCGCCGGGCGATGATATGGACGTGAAGCTGCGGCACCACATTGCCGAGCGCGGCGATGTTGAGCTTGTCGGGCTTGGTGATGGCCTTCAGCGCCACCGCCACGCGATTGATCTCGGTGGTGAGTTGCGCCTGCTCGACGTCGCTGAGATCAATCAGGTCGGAGACGCTCGGGCGACGCGGCACCAGCAGCAGCCAAGGGTAGTTGGCGTCCTTAATCACCGCCACGCGCGATAGTGGCAGGTCGCCGATATTCACGGTGTCCTGCATGAGCTGCGGATGCATCGACCAGTTCTGGGACATCGGCAACTCCGATTCTGTATGGCCGGCAATCATGCCTGCCTCACTCATGCCCCGCTTTGCCGATGGCGGCCATGTTTTTCTGGCTTTTTCGCCGCCAAACCGAAGGAAGGTGCGGCGGATCGGTGACGGGGAGAAGGGGCGTCCGGCGGCTTGCTTTCCGCGCCCTTTGGCTCCAAATAGAGGGCGGGAGATTGGCGGTGGACGAGCCTCTCGCCAACCGGGTCAGGTCCGGAAGGAAGCAGCCCTAACGAGGTCCGGATCGGGTCGCTCGTCAGTCTCCTACCTCTTTTCGTGCGCGCCGGAACGGTGCCGGACACCCTGCTGTTCGGGGACGCCGTCCGGCGATCGTGTATTGCGCGGACTGTCTGCAACCCCGAACCCGCTGGCAACCTCAAGCCTGACGAGAAACGCGGACCGTTCGATGCCTGACGCTGGCGCCCCCATCACGCCTCCGAACGACGACCAGGCCGGCTTCGCGCTGGGCGGCGGCTCCGCTGCGCCGGCGGCGGGCGCGAGCTATCGTGTGCTCGCCCGCAAATACCGCCCCACCACCTTCGACGATCTGATCGGCCAGGAAGCGATGGTGCGCACCGTCTCCAACGCATTCGAGGCCGGGCGGATTCCGCAGGCTTGGATTCTGACCGGCGTGCGCGGCGTCGGCAAGACCACCACCGCGCGGATTCTCGCCCGCGCGCTGAATTACGAATTGTCCGATGGCTCGGTGAAGGGACCGACCATCACCATGCCGACGCCAGGCGTGCACTGTCAGGCGATCATGGAAAGCCGTCACATCGACGTGCTGGAAATGGACGCCGCCTCGCACACCGGCATCGACGATGTGCGCCAGATCACCGACGGCGTACGCTATGCGCCGTCGAGTGCAAGATACAAGGTCTACATCATCGACGAAGTCCATATGCTGTCAGAGAAGGCGTTCAACGCCTTCCTCAAGACGCTGGAGGAGCCGCCCGAGCACGCCAAGTTCGTGTTCGCCACCACCGAAATCCGCAAGGTGCCGGTCACGGTGCTGTCGCGCTGCCAGCGTTTCGACCTGCGCCGCGTCGATGCCGACGTGCTGATGACGCATCTGGCGAATATTTCAAAGCGCGAGAATGTCGAGGCCGAGTCCGAGGCGCTCGGCCTGATCGCGCGCGCCGCCGAAGGTTCGGTGCGCGATTCGCTGTCGCTGCTCGATCAGGCGATTGCCCATGCGGCGGGCTCGGTGCGCGCCGAAGACGTGCGGCAGATGCTGGGCCTTGCCGACCGCACCCGCGTGATCGATCTGTTCGAGTCGCTGGCGCGCGGCGACATCGCCAGCGCCTTCAAGGAATTCCGCGATCAGTACGATACCGGCGCCGATCCGGTGGTGGTGCTGAGCGACCTTGCCGAGTTCGTTAATTTCGTCACCCGCATCAAGGTGGTGCCGGCGACGGCGGACAATCTGGCACTGGGCGAGACCGAGCGCGTGCGCGGCCGCGAATTCGCCACCAGACTGTCGATGCGGGTGCTGTCGCGGATGTGGCAGATGCTGCTCAAGGGCATCGCCGAGGTGCAGAACGCGACGCGGCCGCAGGCCGCCGCGGAAATGGTGCTGGTGCGCATCGCCTATGTCGCCGATCTGCCGACACCGGATGAAGCGCTCAGGATGATCGAGCAAAACGGTGGCGCTGAGCCGTCGTCCGGTGGCGCGCCGTCCGGCGGCGGCATCGGCCGTGCCCCGGTGATGGCGTCCGCGATCGATCACGCGCCGCCGCGCATGATGGCGTCAGCAAGCGGACGTGCAGGTGAGACCATCGCGCGTCAGCCGATGCCAGTGCCCGTGCCGCAGGCGAGTGCCGCCGCGCAGCCGGTGCTGCGGCTGTCGTCCTTCGCCGAGATCGTGGCGCTGGCGAGTGAGAAGCGCGATGTGCAGCTCAAGGCGGCGCTGGAATCCGACCTGCGTCTGGTGCGGATGGAGGACGGCAAGCTCGAAGTCGCGCTGGAGCCGCAAGCCTCGCGCGCGCTGCTCGGCGAGTTGCAGAAGAAGCTCAAGGACTGGACCGGCCGGCACTGGACCGTGGCGACCTCCCGGGAGGCGGGACAGCCGACGCTGCGCGAGCAGGCGCGTGAGCGCCGCACCAAGCTCGAACTGGCGGTGCAGGACGATCCGCGCGTCAAGGCGGTGATGGCGACATGGCCCGGCACGAAGATCGAATCGGTCAAGCAGGTGGCGCACGATGTCGATCCGCCGGTCTCCGAGGACGGCGATCCCGGCGAGCTGCCAGACAACGACGACGATTTCTAACTTTCTGAAAGAGGATCATCGATGGCTGACTTTCTCGGCATGATGAAGCAGGCGGCGCAACTGCAATCGAAGATGAAGGAGATGCAGGAGCAGCTCGACACCGTCGAGGTCGAAGGCGAATCCGGCGGCGGACTCGTTCGCGTGCGCATGACCGCCAAGATGGAGGTCAAGGCCGTGGCCATCGATCCGTCGCTGATCAAGCCGGAGGAGCGCGAGGTGCTGGAGGATCTGCTGGTCACCGCGCACAATGATGCGCGCCGCAAGGCGGAAGCGGCGATGCAGGAGAAGATGAAGACACTGACCGGCGGACTCGGTCTGCCGCCGGGACTCGGCTTCGGCTGATGTCGGGAAGCGTCGCAGGCCCGGAGATCGAGCGCCTGATTCAACTGCTGGCGCGGCTGCCGGGTCTTGGCCCGCGCTCGGCGCGGCGCGCGGCGTTGCATCTGATCAAGAAGCGCGAGGCCTTGATGGCGCCGCTCACCACGGCGCTGCAGGTGGCGATCGAGAAGATCGAGGTCTGTCATACGTGCGGCAATATCGACACGCAGAACCCCTGCACGATCTGCACCGATCCGCGGCGTGATCCCTCGATCATCGTGGTGGTGGCCGATGTCGCCGATCTGTGGGCGCTGGAGCGCGCCCATGCAACGCAGGGCCGTTATCATGTGCTCGGGGCGACGTTGTCGCCGCTCGACGGCATCGGGCCGCAGGATCTGACCATCGATGCGCTGGTGACGCGCGCGCGCGAGCCGCAGGTGAGCGAGATTATTCTGGCGCTGAACGCAACCGTCGATGGCCAGACCACGGCGCACTACATCACCGACATGTTGCAGGACGCTGACGTCAAGGTGACGCGGCTCGCCCATGGCGTGCCGGTGGGCGGCGAGCTCGACTATCTCGACGAGGGCACGCTGTCGGCGGCGATGCGGCAGCGGACATTGTTTTGAGACGCAACCACGGGAGCATGATGCCGACACGTCCTTTCCGAACTGGTGCTTTTCGCAATACGGTGGCTGCGGTTGTCGTGGCCGGCTGCGTTGGCGCCGGCCTGACGTTAGCGGCTACGCCGGCGCAGGCGCAGGCGCCCAAGGCGCTGCGAGCGGGTGACATCCTGTCCGGAGAACTGACCGCGATGCGCAGCGGCAAGCGGAAGAACCGGACGGTCACTTATCAGCTCACCAGCACGCCGCGGCGTCTGCCGCCACCCGCCGGGCTGTGCAATCTCGAGACCGGACCGGAGACTTTCCAGATCGTCACCCGCAGCGATGCCGAAACGGCTGCACTCAAGCCTTTCATCGGCAAGACCGTGTCGATCCGCGCCAAGGAAGTGTCCTGCGCGCAGGCTGCGGGCGAATGGAGCGATGCCATCGTCTCCGACTGGAGCCTGGTGACGCAGCACTGATATTGTTGCGATGAGGCGTAATCAGCCTGTTCGGCCCAGCGTCGCGAAATGGTTGCGGCGCTGCAGCCACGCCAGCAGCAGCAGGCTCGGGATCGCCACAAGCACGCAGATCACAAAGAACAGCGGCCAGCCGGTGGCCTTGGCAACATAGCCCGCGCCCGACGACAGATAAGTGCGCCCGACCGCGGCAAGCGCGGTGAGCAGCGCGTATTGCGTGGCGGTATGCAGCGGGCTTTTGCACAGCGCGGAGAGATAGGCGACGAAGATCACGGTGCCGATCGCGCTGGTGAAGTTCTCGGCGGTGATCGCGACCGCCAGCGCGTATTGATTGACGCCGACCAGCGCGAGCCATGAGAACGACAGATTGGCGATCGCCTGCAACAGGCCGCCGATCCACAGGCTCGCCACCAGCGAATAGCGATTGGCGACGAAGCCGCCGGCGAAGCCGCCAAGCAGCGTCGCGGCGAGGCCGACGCCCTTGACGATGGCGGCGTAGTCGTTGCGCGAGAAGCCGAGATCAATCACGAACGGCGCGGTCATGGTGCCGGAAAACGCATCGGTGAATTTGTAGAGCACGACGAAAGCCAGCACCGCCGCGGCGTCCTTGCGGGCGAGGAATTCGGAGAACGCGCCGATCGCGGCTTGGGTGACGCGGTGGAACGCGCTCTCGCCGCCGGTCGCGCGCTCGGCCCGCGCCGACTGTTCCGGCTCGGTGGCGAACAGCGCGGTCGCGGTGCCGATCAGCACCAGGGCCGCCATGGTGATGTAGCCCCACATCCAGGCGGTGCCGCGCGCAAGGCCGGTGCCTTCGAACGCGCTGACCAGAAACAGCGCCCCGGCAGTCGAGATCAGCATACCGATACGATAGGCTGCCACATAGCCGGCCATGCCGGCGGCCTGTTCGGATTCCGGCAGGCTCTCGACGCGGAAGGCATCGACCACGATGTCCTGCGTCGCCGAGGTCGCCGCGACCAGCAGCGCGCCGATGGCGACGAAAAATGGCGAGCGCGCCGGATCGGCGAAGGCCAGCAGCACGATGGCGGCGATCAGGAGGAATTGCGCGAACACCAGCCAGCCGCGCCGGCGGCCAAGCAGCCGCGTCAACCCCGGCACATGCAGCGCATCGACCAGCGGCGCCCAGATGAATTTCAGTGTGTAGGGCGTGCCGACCAGCGCAAACAGGCCGATGGTGCCGAGATCGACGCCGGCCTCGCGCATCCACACCAGCAGCGTCGAGCCGGACAAAGCGAGCGGCAGGCCGGAGGAAAAGCCGAGGAACATCACGATCAGCACGCGAGGCTGCAGATAGACCGCGATCGCCTCATACCATGAGGTGCGGGAAGGGGCGGCCGGTTCTGCGCTTTCGGGTGCGGTCATGAGGAGGTGTTAGCAGATTCGATCCGTTCGCTCTGCGCCAATTCATCCCTCCCTTTTTGCGGACATGATGTCCGAAAGGCGGCTTTGTCCCGAAACGGCCTTCGCCCGCGCGCTCAGGATATCGTGCTGCGATCAGCTGGTGTTTTCCGTAGCATGGGCGAGCAGTTTCCGGACGATACCGTCGTGCCGGTCGGGGATGCCCGCGTCAACCGGACTGCTGCTTCACCTGCTGCCGCTTTGCGCCTATGGGCGGCGGGCGCAGAATCCTTGCTGTCTCAATATCATCAGCTATGAGGACGGAGCCGTCCGGGTCGTGTCGATTAACGATACGCAGCATATCCAACAGAGATAAACCGGGCCATGATTGCGGCGCAGGCCTTGGTCGATCGCCGTGGACCGCAAACAGATGAGGACGTGAACGTGCGGACTTTTGCTGATCCCTCCTTTTTTCGACTGATCCATCTGCTTGTCGGCGAAGCGCATTCGGACCTGCGCCGCACCACATGGACGCACCGCGGCGCGAACTGGGTCAGACAGCGTCACAACTTCGCCGGCAGCACGTTCAGCTTTTCTATCGAGCAGTATCTCATCACCAGGCCGAACGCCGGCGGGTGGTGCCTCCTGCTGGTCAAGGAGATGTGGTGGGACGGCGACGACAAGCCGATCCGCTCGACGCAATGGGCCAAACTGCTGTCGGGCAAGCGCGCCAAGGCGCTGGAGTGGCTGAAGGCTGAAGAACGGCGGATCAACGCGCCAGCCTCGATCGAAAAGGCCGCGGAATGATTTCGCGTTGATTTGCGTTGTGGGTCCGGCTTCGCGAAACCCGCCGCCGGCTCAATGCATCATGAAGACCGGCAGCCGCGTTCGGGCCAGGATTTCGTGCGTCACGCCTCCGAATACCCGTTCGAACACCTGACCGAAACGGAAGGCGCCCATGACGATGCAATCGGCGGCGCGCGCCTCGGCCTCCGCGAGCAGCGGGCCGCGATATGTTGCCCGGCTCCGTCCGGACATGACGGACGTCCGCGGTTATCTCATGATCCTTGAGAAGTTCGGGAATCTCGGCGCAACCTGCTGCCGCGTCCGGCTCGTCGACGGTCACGATGATGATCCGCCCGGCGGCGCGCAGCCATGACAATGCAAGCCCGGAGAGGTGAGCCCGTCATTCCCCGGCTTGCAGCTTGCGCTGCATCGGCGGGAACAGATCGCTTCCTCTTGCGCCGGTGCCGCGTGCAACCTCGGCTGCAGGCTCGTTGCTGAAATCCAGCTCCTCGATCCGGCCGGCACGCTTCTCGATCTTGTCGGCGGAAATCAGGATCTGGCGCACGTCCTCGTTGACGTTGCCGAAATCCTTCTGCAGCTTCAGCACGCGCTCGCGCAGACGGGCGAGATCGTCCGACATGTTGATGACCTCGGTGCGGATCTGGTCGGCGGCATCGCGCATCCGTGCGTCTTTCAGGATCTGCTGCATCACCTGGATCGCCAGCATCAGCAGCGAGGGCGACACCAGCACGATGCGGGCGCGGTAAGCCTTCTGGATCACGTCGTCGAAGCCGTCATGGATTTCGGCGTAGACCGATTCCGAGGGCACGAACATCAGCGCGGTGTCCTGCGTCTCGCCGGCGATCAGATATTTGTCGGCGATGTCGCCGACATGCTTCATCACGTCCTGCCGCAGGCGCTGGGTGGCGAACTTTTTCTCTTCGTCGGTGCGTGCGTCGCGCAGCGCGGTAACCGATTCCAGCGGGAATTTGGCGTCGATGCACAGCGGCCGCTGGTCGGGCAGGAAGATCACGCAATCGGGACGCTTGTTGTTGGACAGCGTGTGCTGGAATTCGTAGCTGCCCTTCGGCATGCCGTCCTGCACGATGGCTTCCATCCGCGCCTGGCCGAACGCGCCGCGCGACTGCTTGTTGGCGAGCACGTCGCGCAGCGTCGTCACCTGCGTGGTGAGATCGGTGAGGTTCTTGTGCGCGTTGTCGATGATGCCGAGCCGTTCGTGCAGCGCGCGCAGGCTCTCCATGGTGTTGCGCGTGGTCTGCTCCATCGACTGGCCGACGCGGTGGGTGACCGA
This sequence comes from Hyphomicrobiales bacterium, assembly GCA_017305455.1. Lineage (GTDB taxonomy): Bacteria > Pseudomonadota > Alphaproteobacteria > Rhizobiales > Xanthobacteraceae > Afipia. The sequence continues at coordinate 20,739 of JAFKKO010000147.1, forward strand.
ATCCAGCCGCTCGTTCACCGCGCGCGCCATCTCCGCCTGCCGGCCGACCAGCGCCTGGCTGAGCGCATCGACGCGCCCGGCGGCCTGGCTCTGCGCATGCAGCATCTGGCTGAGGCGTTCCTCGAGCTCATCGGCGCGGATCGCCTGCGCCATCGCCATCGCAGCGCCCTTGCGCCCGGCGCGGGCGATGATGATCGCGATCGCGACCAGCAGCGTCAAAGCCAGCGCGGCGAACGCCATCAGCGCGACGCCGGTGCGGATCGGGATGTCCCCGAGGACAAACAGGGTCTCGTTCATACGCTCCTTGTAGCGCGATTCGGGCTTTGGAGCGAACGAAGCGGGAACATTTATGGTTAACAAATCCCTGATTTTTATGGTTAACGCCGCCTTAACGGCATTCGCGGGCAAACCGGGCGATCGGGCCAATATCGGTTTGACCCGATGGGCCGCGGCCATTACATCGCGGCCATGGCCATTCGCGAAATCATCAGCCTGCCGGACAAGCGCTTGCGGCTTGTCTCCAAACCCGTGGAGCAGGTGACACGGGAAATCCGCACGCTCGCCGACGACATGCTGGAGAGCATGTATGACGCGCCGGGCATCGGGCTTGCCGCCATTCAGTTGGCGGTGCCGCTGCGCCTCGTCACCATGGATCTGTCGAAGAAGGAAGGCGAGACCAACCCGCGCGTCTTCATCAATCCCGAGGTGCTCACCTCGTCGGAGGACTTCTCGGTCTATGAGGAGGGCTGCCTGTCGATCCCCGAATATTACGAGGAGGTCGAGCGGCCGGCGAAGGTGCGCATCCGCTACATGGACCTCGACGGCAAGGTGCATGAGGAAGATGCCGAGGGCCTGTTCGCCACCTGCATCCAGCATGAGATCGACCACCTCAACGGCGTCTTGTTCATCGACTATCTGTCGAAGCTCAAGCGCGACCGGGTGATGAAGAAATTCACCAAGGCCGCACGCCTTGCGGCGAAATAGCTATTGAATTGCGCTTTCTCGTCATGCCCGGGCTTGTGCCGGGCATCCACGTCTTGAAATACTTGACCACCAAGAGGCGTGGATGGCCGGCACAAGCCCGGACATGACGGAAGTCTCATCTGTCACTGAAGCAGGTCGTTATGCCGCTCCGTCTGATCTTCATGGGCACGCCGGACTTCGCGGTGCCGACGTTGCTGGAGCTGGCGGCGCATGGCCATGAGATCGCGGCGGTCTATACCCGTGCGCCGAAGCCCGCCGGGCGCGGCATGAAACTGCAACCAACGCCGGTGGAGCGCGAGGCGCGGCGGCTTGGCCTGCCCGTGCTGACGCCCTCGACCCTGAAGACGCCGGATGCCGAAGCGCAGTTCCGCGCCCACAACGCCGATGCCGCCGTGGTGGTGGCCTATGGCATGATCCTGCCGAAAAACATTCTCGATGCGGTGCCGCTCGGCTGCTTCAACCTGCATGCCTCGCTGCTGCCACGCTGGCGCGGTGCCGCGCCGATCAACCGCGCCATCATGGCGGGCGATGCCGAGAGCGGCGTCATGGTGATGAAGATGGATGTCGGGCTCGACACCGGCGATGTCGCGATGGCGGAACGGCTGCCGATCGATAACGCGATGACCGCGCAGGACCTGCATGACGCGCTGGCGCCGCTCGGCGCCGATCTGATGGTGCGGGCGATCGGCGCGCTGGAGCGCGGCCGCCTGCAGCTGACGCCGCAGGATGCGCAGGGCATCACTTACGCCGCCAAGATCGACAAGGCCGAAGCGCGGATCGACTGGACGAAGCCGGCGCGCGAGGTGCTGCGGCATTGCCATGGCCTCTCGCCGTTTCCCGGGGCGTGGTTCGAGATTGCACTGGATGGCGTGCCAACCCGTATCAAGGTGTTGCGCTGTGAATTGGCCACGGGCTCCGGCGCGCCGGGCACGGTGCTGGACGATCGTCTCACCATCGCCTGCGGCGAAGGCGCGATCCGCGTTCTGGAATTGCAGCGCGCCGGCAAGCAGCCGATGCAGGCGGTGGACTTCCTGCGCGGCACGCCGCTGAAGCCGCCGGCGCGGGCGCTCTGATGCCGCGCTACAAGATCATCATCGAATATGACGGCGCGCCGTTCTGCGGCTGGCAATATCAGGACAACGTGCCCTCGGTGCAGGGCGCACTGGAAGCTGCGGTGACGGCGATGACCGGCGCGATGGTGCGGGTTTCCGGCGCCGGCCGCACCGATGCCGGCGTCCATGCGCTGGGGCAGGTCGCGCATTTCGATCTCGCGCGCGAATATCGCGCCGACCGCGTGCGCGACGCGCTCAACGCGCATCTGCGGCCGCATCCGATCGGCGTGCTCTCGGCGGAGATCGTGCCGGAGACGTTCGATGCGCGGTTCTCGGCGATCCGGCGGCACTACATCTATCGCATCGTCAATCACCGCGCCAACCTCGCGCTGAAACTCGGCCATGCCTGGCGCGTGCCGCAACATCTCGACGCGGATGCGATGCATCGCGCTGCCCAGGTGCTGATCGGCAAGCACGACTTCACCACCTTCCGCGACACCGAATGTCAGGCGAAATCGCCGGACAAGACGCTCGATGTGCTCAGCGTTTCGCGCGACGGTGACAATGTCGATATCGTCACCAACGCGCGCTCGTTCCTGCACAGTCAGGTGCGCTCGATGGTCGGCTCGCTGGTGTGGGTCGGTTATGGCCGCTGGAGCGCGGACGATCTGCGCGCCGCGCTGGAGGCACGAGACCGCAAGGCATGCGGTCCCGTCGCGCCGCCGGACGGGCTCTATCTGGTGCGGGTGGATTATTGAGTTCGTTAACCTGAGAATATTGGTCGTCCCGGCGAAGGCCGGGACCCATACTCCCTGAGTTCAATTGGGAAATGCGGTGAGGCCGTCTAGTATCAGACGCGAAGCCGGTGGTTATGGGTCCCGGCCTTCGCCGGGACGACGTGGGATTTATCCCGCGATCGCCGTCATCTCGTCCCAGAACAGCGCCTCGCCGGCCGCGACATTCTCCTGCCAGTGATCGGCGGCGAATTCGTCGGCATCGTCGGTGATGAACTTGAACGCCCGCCATGGCAACGCATGGCGCTGGCAGACATGGGCGATGGCGAATAATTCCATGTCGACAACGTCAACTTGGTTGTCGGTCAGCCACGGATCGGCGGCAGTGACGAAACTGTCGCCGGTGCCGCAGATCACCGTGCCATGGCCTGAGGACAGTCTATCGACCTCCGGCGAGAACGGCGTGCGACCGCGCGGCGCCAGCGGCATTGCCATCATGTCGCGCTGCACGACATGGGCAACCTCGACCAGCCCGCGATGCACCTTGGCAATGTTGCCGGCGGTGCCGTAATTGATCACGAGGCGCGGCCGTAGCACCATCAGAGCCAGCATCGCGGCACTCGCAGCGTTGATCTTGCCGACGCCGGTATAGATCACCTCGACGCCGGCCGGCGCGCGCGCCTTGTCGAGTTCGTCCTCGATCGCCGCAAGGACCAGGATGCCGCCGCTCATGCGCGTAGCCTCATGCGAAATAGCGGTCGAGCACACCGCGATAGATTTTTGTCAGCGCGTCGATGTCGGCGACCGGGGTGCGCTCGTCGATCTGGTGCATGGTCTGGCCGACCAGGCCGAATTCCAGCACCGGACAGTAATTTGTGATGAAACGCGCGTCGGACGTGCCGCCGCCGGTGTCGAGCTTCGGCGTACAGCCGGTGACCTCCGCGATCGCTGCGACCACAAGATCGGTGAACGCGCCGGGCTGGGTCAGGAAGGCGTCGGCGTTCGACGGCTCCCACGTCACATGCGCTTTGATGCGGTTGCCGCAGGCTTTCGCGATACGCTCCTCGATCAAAGCGCGCAGCGAGGGCTGGGTGTGGCAATCATTGTAGCGCATGTTGAAACGCGCGCGGGCCTGCGCCGGAATGACGTTCCACGCCGGATTGCCGACATCGACCGACAGGAATTCGAGATTGGACGGCGGGAAGTGATCGGTGCCGTGATCGAGCGGCTCGGCATTGAGCACCGCAACCAACGCCGCGAGATCGGGGATCGGGTTATGGGCGCGGTCGGGGTAGGCGACATGGCCCTGCTTGCCTTCGATGATCAGTGTGCCGGACAGCGAGCCGCGCCGGCCGACCTTGATGCAGTCGCCGAGGGCGTTGACGTTGCTCGGCTCGCCGAGCAGGCAGTGATCGAATTTTTCGCCGCGCCTGGCGGCCCACTCGAGCAATTTCACCGTACCGTTGACGGCGGGGCCTTCCTCGTCGCCGGTGATCAGAAACGAGATCGAACCTTTCGGCGGCTTGCCGCCATGGGCCGCGAGATAGTCGAGCGTGGCGGCGACGCAGCAGGCGATCGCGCCCTTCATGTCCACCGCGCCGCGGCCGTAGAACACGCCGTCTTTCACCTCGCCCGCGAAGGCGCCGTGGCTCCACGCCGCGTCGTCGCCGGGCGGCACCACATCGGTATGGCCGGCGAAGGTGAGATGCGGCGCGCCTGTGCCGATCCGCGCGTAGAGATTGTCGGTGTCGTCTGCGCCCGGCTCGCTGAAGGTGAGGCGGTGGGTCTCAAAGCCCGCGCTCTTCAGCAGCGATTCAAGCACGCCCAGCGCGCCGGCGTCCGCCGGCGTCACCGAGGGGCAACGCACGAGGTCGCGGGCGATGTCGAGCGCCTTGCTCATGGGATCAGTCGCGTAAGAGTTCGTTGATGCTGGTCTTGGAGCGGGTCTTTTCGTCGACACGCTTGACGATCACGGCGCAATAGAGCGAGGGGCCGGGCGATCCGTCCTTCAAGGGCTTGCCCGGCATCGAACCCGGCACCACCACCGAGTAAGCCGGCACTTCGCCGACGAACACCTCGCCCGTGGCGCGGTCGATGATGCGGGTCGAGGCGCCGATGAATACGCCCATCGACAGCACCGCGCCCTTGCGCACGATCACGCCTTCGGCGACTTCGGAGCGCGCGCCGACGAAGCAGTGATCCTCGATGATCACCGGCCCGGCCTGCAGCGGCTCGAGCACGCCGCCGATGCCGACGCCGCCGGAGATATGCACGTTCTTGCCGATCTGCGCGCAAGAGCCGACCGTGGACCATGTGTCGATCATGGTCGCTTCATCGACATAGGCGCCGAGATTGACGAAGGACGGCATCAGCACGACGTTCTTGGCGATGAACGCCGAGCGGCGCACGATCGCGCCCGGCACGGCGCGGAAACCGGCCTCGCGGAATTTCTGCTCGGAATAGTCCTCGAATTTCGAGGGCACCTTGTCCCACCAGGCCGCGCCGCCGGGGCCGCCGCTGATTGTGCCCATGTCGTTGAGCCGGAACGACAGCAGCACCGCCTTCTTCAGCCACTGGTTGACCTTCCACGTCCCGTCCGCCTGCGGCTCGGCGACACGGGCCTCGCCCTTGTCGAGCAGGTCGAGCGCGAGTTCGACGGCGTCGCGCACTTCGCCCTTGGTGGCGGCGTTGACGGTATCGCGGGCGTCGAAGGCGGCGTCCAGCGTGGTTTCGAGAGCGGAAAGAGACATTGAGGGTCCTTTGAGAGGGCCATAGGCGGGATAAGTTTGCCGGTCTTTCTCCGGATTCGGCACCCCGGAGTCAAGTTCGCCCAGCCTGCCTTGCGGCGCGCTCAAGCCGTGGAGCCGTTTGAGTCGCGGATACTCGCCAGAAACCCGGTCAGATTGTCGGTGACGTGATCGACATGGCCGGCGTCGCGGCCTTCCAGCTCCCAATCCTGCCGCAGCACCGGGACAGTATCGTCGGGCACCACCAAGACCGTGGTCATGCCGAGTTCGTGCGGGGTGACGAGATTGCGCGCCAGATCCTCGAACATCGCCGCGTGCGCCGGATCGACGCCGTGCAGATCGAGAAAGCGCATGTAGGTCTGCCGCGCCGGCTTCGGTTCGAGCTCGGCGGCGATGATGTCGAACACGCCCTCGAAATGCGTGCCGATGCCGAGGCACTGCGTCACCTTGTCGGCATGGGCGCGCGAGCCGTTGGTCAGGATCAGCTTGCGGCCGGGCAGCTTTTCGATCGCCGCGCCCATCGCCGGATTGGGTTCGAGCGGCGAATGGTCGATATCATGGACATAGCTGAGAAAATCGTCGGGCTTGAGCCCGTGTTCGGTCATCATGCCGCGCATGGTGGTGCCGTAGCGGCGGTAATAGTCCTTCTGGATGCGGAAGGCTTCGTCCTTTGCGACGCCGAGATACTCCGCGACGAAATCGCGGATGCGCGCGTCCACCTGCTGCCACAGATTGACGTGATGCGGATACAGCGTGTTGTCGAGATCGAACACCCAGGTGTCGATATGCTCGAAGCCGCGCAAAGAGGGAGGAGAGAAAGGATCTGTCATGGTCTGTCCAGCTCTTGCTGGCGGATCAGAGAGCCGTCGCCCGGCACCTCGCCGGATGTCTCGTCTATCGCCTGAAATGTAGTCATGGCGCGGTGAAACGCAACGTCTTGCCGGTGGCGCTGGTCTCGACCAGCGCATAGCCGGTTGAGGTAAGGCCGCGGCCCGCGCAGTCGCTCTGGTCGTTGAACTCGAACTGGGTGTCACGGGTGCAGAAGCTCATGGAGCCGCCCCAATTCAGCGGCCGGCCTTCGCGCTTGATGGTGCGGCCATCGGCGTCCACCGCTTCGGCGAAGCTGAAGACGCGGCGCGGCTGGCCGGTGATGTCCGGATGCAGGCATTTGCCGGGCTCGATGCGATACCAGCCGCGATTGGCCAGCGCCTTGCCGTCGTCGGTGCCGATCGAGGCCATCACCCGATAGCCGGTGTCGTTGCACCAGGTCACGCCGGAGCCGCTCGGCGCCTGCACCGCCTCGATCATGGTGTCGAAGAAATTCGGCGCGGTGAGGATGTCGGCGGCAAGGCCGCGCGCTTTGAGAAAGGCGGCGAGGGCGGCTTGCGTCTTCGGCCCGTCGACGCCGTCGATCGGTGCGGCGTCGTAGCCCGCGATCACCAAGAGGCGCTGGATCGCGGCAAGCCGCGCCTGCTCGTCGTCATATTCGCTGTCCTCGGCGAGATAGGCGATGGTGTTGCCGGCCTCGTCGGTCGTCGGTTTCACTTCGGTGAACGCGGCAAGGCTCTGGCCGCCGCGGCACTGCCGCGCGGCGGCGAGGACGAAATTGTCCTGTGCGATGCAGAGTCTGTCGGTGCCGCTCTGTGCCACCGGCGAGGCGCCATAGAGCGGCAGCGCGCGGGCATGCAGCAGGATGCGGTCGGCGCTCAAGGTGCCCTGCGCCACCACGCGGCAGGCAGCGGGATCGATGCGAAACCAGCCGCGCGTCGCGGTGGCGGTCTTGCTGTCGATGCCGATTGCGGCCTCGACCACATAGCTCATGCGGCTGCAGAGCTTGAGATCGGCCTGGGCGGTCGTGGAGACCAGCAATAGAGAGCCGATCGCTGAGAAAAACAGAGTTGTTCTGGCTGGGGCTCTCGTTTCGTCATGCCCGGGCATGGCCGTTTGAGAAACGGCGTCGCTTCGCTCGCCTATGTCCCGGCCATCCACGACTTCACTGCAATATGTTGCCAAGACGTGGATGGCCGGGACAAGCCCGGCCATGACGGTAAAGAATCGTCCTGGGTTCACCCGCATCGTCACTTGTGGATCAGCGTGCCGGTGCCCTGATTGGTGAACAGTTCGAGCAGCACCGCATGCGGCTTCTTGCCGTCGATGATGACGACGCCCTCGACGCCGGCTTCGAGCGCGTAGATGCAGGTCTCGACCTTCGGAATCATGCCGCCGGAAATGGTGCCGTCGGCGATCAGCTTGCGGGCGTCCTTCACCGACATGTCGGGAATGAGCTTCTTCGACTTGTCGAGCACGCCCGGCACGTCGGTCAGCAGCAACAGGCGCTTGGCGCGCAGCGCGCCCGCCACCGCGCCGGCGAAGGTGTCGGCGTTGACGTTATAGGTCTGGCCGTCCGCGGAGGTGGCGAGCGGCGCCAGCACCGGAATGAGCTCATGGCCGATCAACTGGTTGAGCAGCGTAAGATCGACCTTGTCGGGCTCGCCGACGAAGCCGAGATCCACCACCTTCTCGATGTTGGAGCCGGGATCGACCGTGGTGCGGCTCGCCTTCACGGCGGTGACCATGTTGCCGTCCTTGCCGCAGAGGCCGACGGCCTTGCCACCTGCCTCGTTGATGTAGCCGACGATCTGCTTGTTGATCGAGCCGGCCAGCACCATCTCGACGATCTCGATGGCGGCGGCGTCGGTGATGCGCAGGCCGGCGGCGAATTCGGATTTGATGCCGAGGCGGCCGAGCATGGTCGCGATCTGCGGCCCGCCGCCATGTACGACCACCGGATTGATCGCGGTCTGCTCGAGCAGCACGATGTCGCGGGCGAACTGCTTGGCCAGTGCTTCCTCGCCCATGGCGTGGCCGCCATACTTGATGACGATGGTTTCCTCATCATAGCGCTGCATATGCGGCAGGGCTTCGGAGAGGATGCGGGCCTGGTCCAGGGGGCTGATGCTGTCGGGCATGGCGATCATGGGGTTGTTTCGAAGGGGCGGGCGAGACGGGTTTAGCCGATTGATGTGACGGGCGCAAAGCGCCAGCTCTGCATGATTCGCCTAGCTGCGGCGCGGCCACGCCGCGCCGAGCGCCAGCACCAGCCAGCTCAGCAGCAGAATGGTGCCGCCGGTCGGCGCCGCCATCGGAAACAGGCCGTGTCCGAGATATTGCCGCATCGCCAGGTCGCCGGCGAACAGCGCTCCGCCGAGCACGAAACCGAAGGCCGCAAGCACGCCGAGCGAATGCCGCACCAGAGTGTGCCGGGTCAGCGCCGCGGCGCGGTGGATGGCGGCGGCATGAAACAGCAGCATCGAGGAGGCGGAGCCGAGCCGCGTGGCGTCCGGCAGATGCGCCGAGGCGGCGGCGAGCGCGACACCGCAGGCGCCCATCGCGCCGGCAAGGATGATGGCGATGCGAAGCGGCAAAGACGAGGTCATCAGGCGCGCTCCCGCAGCAGCTTGACCATGGCGGCGCGCAGTTCGGCCATGCCCGCGCCGGTGCGCGAGGACGTCACCAGCAATTCCGGAAAAGCGGCGGGATGCTTGCGCAGTGTCTCCAGCATGGTCGCCATGGTGCGTTCCAGTTCGGCCGGCTTCACCTGGTCGGCCTTGGTCAGCACCACTTGATAGCTTACGGCGGACTTGTCCAGCGTGGTCAGCACGTCGTTGTCGACATCCTTGAAGCCGTGGCGGGAGTCGATCAGCACATAGACGCGGGCGAGATTGGCGCGGCCCTGCAGGAACCGATGAATGAGCGAGGTCCACGACGCGATCTTGACCTTCGAGGCCGCGGCGTAGCCGTAGCCCGGCATGTCGACGAGACGCAGGCCGGCATCGCCGTCGCTAGCGGATGGCGGCCCGTCGAAGAAGATCAATTCCTGGGTGCGGCCCGGTGTGTGCGAGGTGCGCGCCAGCCCGTTGCGGCCGGTCAGCGCGTTGATCAGGCTGGACTTGCCGACATTGGAGCGGCCGGCGAAGGCGATCTCGACGCCCTTCATCGGCGGCAGCGTCTCGATCGAGGGCGAGGCCCAGATGAAACGCCAGTCGCCGGCGAACAGTTTGCGCCCGGCTTCAATCAGTTCCGCATCGGAAGGCGTGGTCATGAGGCTCCCCAAAGCATCATGCCCGGAACGGGTCCGGGCATGAGGAGAAAAACGAGGGGCCGGCGCGTTATCCTGTTTTCTTGCCGCCGGCGAACGTCGATTTCAGATTGTCGAACAACTCGATCTTGACGCCGTTCTTGCGCATGATCGCACTTTGCTGCAGCACCGAGAGCAGGTTGTTCCAGGCCCAGTAGATCACGAGGCCGGCCGGGAAGCTCGCCAGCATGAAGGTGAAGATCACCGGCATCCAGTCGAAGATCATCTTCTGGGTCGGATCCGGCGGGGTCGGGTTCAGCTTCATCTGGAACCACATCGTCACGCCCATGATCAGCGGCCAGCCGCCGAGCATGAGGTAGTGACCGAGCAGCGGGACCTGGCTCGGATCGAACGGCAGCAGGCCGAACAGGTTGAACAGGTTGGTCGGGTCAGGCGCCGACAGGTCGTGGATCCAGCCGAAGAACGGGGCGTGACGCATTTCGATGGTGACGAACAACACCTTGTAGAGCGCGAAGAACACCGGGATCTGGATGACGATCGGAAGACATCCAGCGACCGGATTGATCTTCTCCTTCTTGTAGATCTCCATCATCTCCTGCTGCTGCTTCACCTTGTCGTCAGGGAATTTCTCCTTGAGCGCGGTGAGCTGCGGCTGGATCGCCTTCATCTTCGCCATCGAGGCGTAGGACTTGTT
>JAFKKO010000148.1 GCA_017305455.1 Hyphomicrobiales bacterium
GTGCCCCGGATGCCGCGCAGCGCGTAGCGGTGCGCCGCTGATCCGGGGCCGTTCCAAACTCCGCATGTGGAATGGTCCCGATTCTGCGAATCCTGCCGATTTTCCGCCCGGAAAGCCCGCTTTTGCCCTTCGGCGAACTCGCTTTCGGGCCGGACTCTTCTTATATAGGGACAGGTTCCAGTCCCGCGCTGCACGACAGGCCGCCGACAACGGCGCCCGCCGCAGCCATGCCAAGCAAGACCATGATGACCATCGATGACATCCGGGAAAACTTCGAACTGCTCGACGAGTGGGACGACCGCTATCGTTATGTCATCGAGCTCGGCCGTTCGCTGGAACCGATGCCTGAAGACGAACACACCGACGCCAACAAGGTGCGCGGCTGCACCAGCCAGGTCTGGCTCGCGCGCCAGCCCGATCGCGGTACGCCGGAGCGGCCGGTGCTGCATTTCCGCGGCGACAGTGACGCCCATATCGTGCGCGGGCTGGTCGCGATCCTGCTGACGCTCTATGCCGGCAAGACCGCGCAGGAAATCCTCGACACCGACGCGCTGGCGCTGTTCGACGAGTTCGGCTTCCGCGAGCACCTGACGCCGCAGCGTTCCAACGGCCTGCGCGCAATGGTCGACCGCATCCGCGCCGACGCCCGCGAGAACGTCGCAGCGGCGTAATCGCCATCCTTCGATCGAAATCGGATCAGAGAAAAGTCGTCATGGCCGGGCATAGCCGTTCGAAGAACGGCGTCGTTTCCACTCGCCTATGACCCGGCCATCCACGTCTTTCTTGCTGCGAAAACGCGAAGACGTGGATGCCCGCGACGAGCGCGGGCATGACGGATTGGTATTGCGGCTGCCATCAACGATACATCCTCATCCTGAGGAGCGGCCTTGGCCGCGTCTCGAAGGATGAGGCCCTGCCCGTCCCTCATGGTTCGAGACGCGAGGCTGCGCCTCGCTCCTCACCATGAGGATCATCACAAACCCGCTACCCGCCGACTTCGCTCGTAAACGCCACGTCCTCCGCAAGCCAGGTGCGGATCGCAGCGCCGCGACCGGTCTCCGCTCGCGGCCGCAATCCGTAATGCCGCGCCAGGCGATCGAGCGCGAGCTGCAGCACCACCTTGGCCGAGCGCGAGGGCCAGCCGCGTTCGCGCTCGACATCTTCCAGTCCGCGCAGAAAGCAGCACACGTCGAGTAGCACGCCGGACAATTCCGGTCCGCAGGCCTCGAGCGCAAGGCGCATCCGCTGCCGCGCCGCGACCACGACATCCATCATCTCGCCGGCGCCGTGACCGCCGCCGCGCACCCGGCCCGCGCCCGACCAGCTCGAGGTGACACGCGGCGACAATTGCCCGCGGGTGAAATCGGCGCGCAGCTTCTCGCCGGCGATAAACTGATTGTGGTCGATCATGGCATGGCCGTCGCGGCCCTTGCGCCGCGCCAGCCAGGCGAGCGGGCTTTCGCTGTCGTTGACCACGACGCGCGTGACGCCCTCCGCCGTCATGATCTCGCGAACCGACAGATCGAGATGCTTTGCGCGGGCGGCGTCGATCCCGACACCGTCCGGCAGGGCTGACGTCACGGCACGTTGCCGCGCGAGCTTGTGCGAGCGGGCGGTTTTGGTCATCGGCCGCGCTCCTCGCGCTCGCCGCACGCCGCAAAGCCGCAAGCACGTTCCAGCAGCGCGAGGCGGCGGTCGAACCAGCGGTCGTCACGGCGGTCCTCAACGACCCGGCAGGCATGGGCGACGGTGGTGCGGTCGCGTGCAAACAGGCGGCCGACCGCCTCGAAGCTCAGCGCCAATCCGATGTGACAGAGATACATCGCGACCTGCCGGGCCAGCGCGGCGCGCGGCGATCCGCGCGAGGGTGCGACGAGTTCCGCCAGCGCCACGCCGAAATCCTCCGCCACGCGTGAGGTTACGCGGCGGCAGGCGGCAAGGTCCTGCCGCGTGCGCGATGAAGCTCGCAGCCGCGGAGCGGCCGCGAGAGACGACAGCGCGCCTTCAGCAGCAGCAGGTGCCGACGATTTATCGGCGCACGCGAGCTTCACCCGCCGCGACGACGGGGCGGTTCCTTTCTTCACGGCTGACACCAACACCGGACCGGAAAGACAGGAATGCTCGATCATCGCGACACCTCATTAGGAATTTATACCTACATCCTAGCGAGATTGCGGCCACCGGGGATAGCTGTCCCCGGTCAAATTTTTTCTGGTGAAGAGAGTGGCAGATCAAGTATTTGGCGGCGTGCCAGTCTAGCGCTTGCGGCGGCGCTGCTGGCCCAGCCCCATCTTCTTGGCGAGCTGCGAGCGGGCCACCGCGTAATTCGGCGCCACCATCGGGTAATCCGCCGGCAGGCCCCATTTCTCGCGATATTGCTCCGGACTCATGCCGTAGCGGCTGCGCAGATGCCGCTTCAGTGACTTGAAGCGTTTGCCGTCCTCCAGACACACCAGATATTCCGGCGTCATCGACTTCTTCACCGACACCGCCGGACGCGCCGGTTCGGCGGACACCGTCTCGGCGCTGCCGTTGGACACGCGCTGCAAGGCGGCATGCACCTGCGCGATCAGTCCGGGAATCTCCGCGGCGGTCGTGGTGTTGTTGCTGACATAGGCCGATACGATGCTCGCCGTCAGTTCGACGAAACCTTTTGCACCGGACTCGCTCATGGCTGATGACTTCGCTGGTGGCGGTTACGGAAGCGACGTCGCCGCGACCGGTCCGGACCAGCTTGCGGTCGGTCCCGGCTCGTTTTGCGACCGATGCGCTCATCTCGGGGGGCGCATCATTACTTGTAACTATGATTTAATACTGAGTTCATGGCAAGTAAAACGCCGTGAACACATCAAAGGATTGCGACGCGCCATCGCGTCACGACCCGCGATCGCGCGCCGCGATGCGTCAGCCGCGCTGTTCGAGATGCGCGCGCAGCGCTTCGATCGATTCGAACCGCACCATGCCCTCCGGCATCTGCGCTTCGATTGAGCCATCCGAGTAAAGCGAATACGCCATGGAATCGACCACGCCCGATTTCACCACGGTCACCGATGCCGCTTCGCTGCGGCGCGGCGGCTGATAGCGCGGAGTGCTCGCAGATCGTGCGGGCCTGGGCGCGGCTTCCGGCTCCGGCGTCAACTCAGGCTCGGCGCGCGCAGGCTCGGGCTGCGTCCACGGCGCCTCGAACATGTCGTGCGGATCGGCGCCTGCCTCACGCGCCGATGATTCCTCCGGCGCAGGTTCATGTGCCGGTGGCTCGGCCGCCTGCTCGCGGCGGCGCGATGAAAACAGGAAATTGCGATTGGGCCGCTCGCCAAGGCTGGGTCGCTCGCCAAGGCCGGCCCGCTCGCTTGAAGGCTCTGACACGCGGTCGCGCGCGCGCGGAATTGGTGGAATGCTGCGCGTGCGGGCGTGCTGCTCGTCCGACCACGGCGGAGCCGACTCGCTCGGCGCTTCAGGCTGCGGCGTCGCGCGCGACAGCGGCGCCGGCGATACCGGACGCTCAGGCGTCGCGCGCTCGGGCATCGTCAGATCGAGCGGCGGCAGTTCGGTCTCGACGGCAGCCTCCTCGCGCGAGAACAGCACATCTGCGCGACCATGCGGACGCGGTGCCGGCCGCGGCGGAACGGGAGCCTGCGGTTCGGCCGCCAGGGGCGGGCGCGGCAGATCCGGCGTCAGCGCGATCACCGGCGGCGGCATCGCGACGGCTTCACCACCAAGACGATGCGGCAGGTTTTTGAGTTCACGCAGGACAAGGCCGAGACCGATCAGCAGCAAGCCGGTGCAGGCAACAACCGCTCCAGCAAGGATCATCGTGCCGCCAAGACTGAACTCCTTGATCGAAATCCCATACAGGACGGTCAGGCCCCCACCGCACAGCGCGACCATTCCGGCTAACAACAGGGCAATCATACGTAAACTCCAAACCGTCGAACGAACCCATCGCGGTCTTCATTGAATATAATAGTGGCAGATAATCGGCCTTAACAAATAGTAATTTTAACAGTCAAACCATTACAGCAACTGGTAAATCGAAATTCTATTGTACTGAAACGTCCGGTTTGACCTAACGCTCCCGTTTGACCGTCTGCGCTGCGCCGGTGCGCTGTCTAACGCATGGCGCCCCTGCGAGTGCCATGCCGTCCCCCGGCGACGCCTTGATCTAACCCCGATTATGGCAATGCATTAGGTAATTTGCGCCACAATCGGCAATTACTTGACCACCCAATTGTGGATATATTCCGCACTGAACCGGCCATCCCCACCGGCGCTCGGGGAATCGGACTCGCAGCATCATGTCTTCTGTCACGAGTTCGGCTCCGGCGATGCCCGCGCGGCGTTCGATGGATCGGATATGCGATGAGCTTGCTTACGTCACGCTGGCGATCGTCGCTCTCGTCGCCGGCCTGACCTTTCGCGATTACGGTCTTGGCTGGGACGACTACACCCATGCCGAATATGCCGACCTGCTGCTGCGGATGTTCAGCTCCGGCTTCAAGGACACGGCCGCGCTCTCCTTCGCCAATCTCTATATGTATGGCGGCGGCTTCGACATGGCGGCTGCGCTGCTGCACAAGATCATTCCGCTGGAGCTGTTCGAGACCCGCCGCCTGCTCGGCGCGATCGTCGGGTTGATCGGCCTCGGCGTCACCTGGCGCCTTGCGCGCCGGATCGGCGGCCCGATGGCCGGACTTGCAGCATTACTGCTGCTTGCTTTGTGCCCGACCTATTATGGGCACATGTTCATGAACCCGAAGGACGCGCCCTTCGCGGTGGCGATGATCTTCCTCATGCTCGGGCTGGTTCGGCTCGCCGAGGAATACCCCGCGCCCTCCCCGCATACGGTTCTGATCGTCGGCCTCGGCGCGGGGCTATCGCTCGGCTGCCGCGTCCTCGGCGGCCTCGCGCTGATCTACGCCGTCATCGCCTTTATTCCGATATGGCGCGCGGAGATCAAGACTCACGGCTGGAGCGAGGCGGCGCTGCGACTCGGGCGCGCGAGCTATTTCCTGCTGCCGGGCCTGCTGCTCGGCTATTTGGTGATGGGGTTGATCTGGCCGTGGTCGATCATCGAGCCGGGCAATCCGCTGCATGCGGTGACCTACTTCTCGAACTTCTTCGAGAAGCCGTGGAAGGAATTGTTCGACGGCGCCATGGTCTCGGTGCCCGACATGCCGTGGTCATATCTGCCGACGCTGTTCGCGCTGCAGCTTCCCGAACTGATGCTCGGGCTATGCATCGCAGGGCTCGCCATCACGATCGTCTCGGCGACTCGCCCCGAGGTCGACGCCCGGCGCAAGACCATCCTAGGCATGATCGCGCTGGCGGCTTTCCTGCCGCTTGTCATCGCGGTGGTGAAACGCCCGGCGCTCTATAACGGTATCCGTCACTTCGTCTTCGTGGTGCCTCCGATGGCCGTGCTGGCGGGCGTCGCCTTCGGCGAACTGGTGAAGTGGATCGAGCGCAAGAACTACGGGCAAGCCATCCAGGGCGGCGTCGCGGCGCTGTTCGCGATCGGCCTTGCCCTGCCCCTGGTGCAGATGATCCGGCTGCATCCTTATCAGTACACGCACTTCAACTACCTCGCCGGCACGGTCCGCGAGGCGGACCACCGCTACATGCTGGACTATTGGGGGCTCGCCTTGAAGCAGGCTTCCGAGAGTCTGCGCGAGCAGATCATCGAACGACAGGAAATCCCGCCAAGCGGACGCAAATGGAAGGTCGCGGTGTGCGGACCGCAGCGCCCTGCCCAGGTCGCGCTCGGTCCTGACTTCACGATCGGCTGGGACAGCCATGCGGCCGATTTCGCCATGACCCTCGGCGAGTTCTACTGCAAAGGCCTCACCGCGCCCGTTATTGCCGAGATCAAGCGTGACGATGTCATGTTTGCACGGGTCTACGACATCCGCGGCCAGAGCATCGCCAGCCTGCTCTCGATTCCGGCGCCATGAAGCACTTCGACCCTGGCCGGCCTTGACGCCGGCACGACAGGGCATAAATTCCGGCCATCACCCTCTACACGAGACCTTCAAACGCCGTCCAATCCCGGACGGCGTTTTCACGTTTCAGGACTTCACACAGCTTACACGCGCGGCGCTTCGGCGAGCGCGGCGAGAATCCGCGCCCAGGAGCGGATACCCTTGTGGAAGCTCTTGAGGTCATACTTCTCGTTGGGTGAATGAATGTTGTCGTCCTCGAGACCAAAGCCGATCAGCACGGTATCGAGCCCGAGGGTGCGCTTGAAATCCGCCACGATCGGGATCGACGCGCCCGACCCGATCAACAGCGCCTCCCTGCCCCACTCATCGGTCAGCGCGCGCTTTGCGGCGGCGAGCGGCTTCATGCCCCAATCGAGCGCGATCGCCGGCGCTCCGGCGTGATCGATGAATTCGGCCGAGCAGTCGGCCGGAAGCCGCGCGGTTACGTAATCGCGGAACGCCTTGCGAATCTTTTCCGGGTCCTGGCCTTCGACCAGGCGGAACGACACCTTGGCGGACGCCTCCGCCGGGATGACGGTCTTGGAGCCCTCGCCGGTGTAGCCGCCGACAATGCCGTTGATATCGCAGGTCGGCCGCGAGGAAATCTGCTCAATCAGGAGGCGGTCCTTTTCGCCGGCGGGCACCGACAGACCGATCGGCCTGAGGAAGGTCTCGGGCGACAAATTGAGCGCCTTCCACTGCGCAAGCACATCCGCCGGCAGATCCTTCACGCCGTCATAGAAGCCGGGAATGGTAATGTGGCCGTTCTCGTCATGCAGACCGCCGAGAATCCGGGTCAGCACGCGGATCGGATTCTGCGCGCCGCCGCCGAAAATGCCGGAATGCAGATCGCGGCTCGCCGCCTTGATGCGGACTTCGTCATAGACCAGCCCGCGCAACGAGGTGGTGATCGCAGGCGTATCGGGGTCCCACATGCCGGTATCGCAGACCAGCGCGAAATCCGCGGCGAGGTCGGCCTTGTGCTTGGCGAGGAACGGGCCGAAGTTTTTCGAGCCGATTTCCTCCTCGCCCTCGATCAGGATCGTGACGTCAAGCGGCAGCGAGCCGGTCACGCTTTTCCACGCCCGGCACGCCTCGACAAACGTCATCAACTGACCTTTGTCGTCTTCCGCGCCGCGGGCGACAATGATCTTGCGGCCATCGGCGTGATCGGTCACGACCGGCTCGAACGGCGGGCGGTGCCAGAGCGAAAGCGGATCGACCGGCTGGACATCGTAATGCCCGTAGAACAGCACATGGGCGCCCTTACCCGGACCGATGCCGTTGCTCTTGCCGACAATCGCCGGGTGTCCCGCGGTGGGACGCACCTCGGTCGAAAAGCCGATGCTGGCGATATCCGCGGCCAGATGCTCGGCCGCCTTCCTGCAATCCTCGGTAAAAGCCGGATCGGCGGAAATCGACTTGATGCGCAGCAGCGTGAAGAGCCGCTGCAGACTGCCGTCGAAATCGGTATCGATGCGCTCAAGAACGGAAGCAAGCTGGGACGGAACGGACATGCGGAGCCTTTGTTTGTCGAGATGACGCCCGATAGGCGCGGCGTCAGAAGCAGGTCAATGAGGATCAGCGGCGCAGCAGGCTGCCGAGCACGTTGCGCACGATAGAGCGGCCGACCGAACCGCCCAGCGAGCCGCCGAGCGACTTGCCGACATTGGCGGCGACATCGCCGGCAACCTTGTTGGTCACCGAGCGCGTGACGCTGCGGGCGATCACCTGACCGGTCGAGAGCTTGCCTCGCGGGGTGTTGGTGCCGAAGATCGAGCCGACGATGGAACCGACCTGGCTCAGCACGCCGCCTCCGCCCTCCGCCCCGGCCGCCGTCGCGTTGACGCGCTTTTGCAGCATCTCGTAGGCGGATTCTGAATCCACGGCCGTATCGTATTTTCCTTTCACCGGGCTCGCGGCGATGATCGCCTTGCGCTCTTCCGGCGTGATCGGCCCGATCCGCGCCGACGGCGGGCGGATCATGACACGCTCCACCACTGCCGGCGTGCCGTTGCCTTCGAGGAAGGACACCAGCGCCTCGCCCTTGCCGAGCTCGGTGATGACCTGTGCGGTATTGAGCCTGGGGTTGGGCCGGAAGGTCTGCGCCGCCGCCTGCACCGCCTTCTGGTCGCGCGGCGTGAAGGCGCGCAGCGCATGCTGAACCCGGTTGCCGAGTTGAGCCAGCACCCGGTCTGGCACGTCGATCGGATTTTGCGTGACGAAATAGACGCCGACGCCCTTGGAGCGGATCAAACGCACCACCTGCTCGATCTTGTCCATCAGCGCCTTGGGCGCGTCGTTGAACAGAAGATGGGCCTCGTCGAAGAAGAACACCAGTTTCGGCTTGTCCGGATCGCCGACCTCCGGCAGCTCCTCGAACAATTCCGACAGCAGCCACAGCAAGAACGTCGCGTAAAGGCGCGGACTCTGCATCAGCTTGTCGGCGACCAGAATATTGACAAAACCGCGGCCGCTGGAGTCGGTCCGCATGAAGTCCTTGAGCTGCAGCGCAGGCTCGCCGAAGAACTTCTCGCCGCCCTGGTTTTCCAGCACCAGAAGCTGGCGCTGGATGGTGCCGACGGTCTGTTTGGAGACGTTGCCGTATTGGGTGGTGAGTTGGTCGGCATTCTCGGCGATAAAGGTGAGGATCGCGCGCAGATCCTTCATATCGAGCAGCAGAAGGCCCTGCTCGTCGGCCACGCGGAAGGCGATATTGAGCACGCCTTCCTGCACGTCGTTGAGATCCATCATCCGCGACAGCAGCAGCGGCCCCATTTCGGAGACGGTGGCGCGGACCGGATGGCCCTGCTCGCCGAAAACGTCCCAAAACACCGTCGAGAACTGATCGGGCTGGAACGCCAGTCCCATATCCTTGGCGCGGCCGAGAATGAAATCCTTCGCTTCCCCGATTTCGGAGATGCCGGACAGGTCGCCCTTGATATCGGCAGCGAAAACCGGCACGCCGGCTCGGGCAAAACCTTCCGCCATCACCTGCAGGGAGACTGTTTTGCCGGTACCGGTGGCGCCGGTGACAAGACCGTGGCGATTGGCGAGACCGAGCGTCAGGAATGCGGGCTGTTCGCCCTTGCCGATGAAGATCGCCTTGTCGGTGTCGGCCGATGCCGTCGCGGCGGGAGCCGCTGAAGCCTTGGCCGCCGCCTTGGGCGTGTTAGGTGTCTTCGCCATCGTATTCTGCCTCTCGCGGTATCGCAGTGTCGCGCGCGCACTTTATATTTTCGTGATGCGAGCCGCATCTTGCAACTCAAATGGAACCGGTCAACGGCTAGAATACGCGCGTGGATCGAATTTTCTGAAATAAATCCAACATCGCCTGTTTTTCAGGCTTAGGCTGATCAAGCGTGATCGTCGAGATCACTACAATTCGAGCAAACGTCGCGGTTTCGCTTGCATTGCGGCAACACATCGGACGCATTGAAGAGATTCTCGGCCTTCCGATGCGCGGATCACTTGTAATTCGCGTCTCATCCGCCCAAAATAAAAACTCAATGAACGATCCGGGACTCAACCGGAAGAGACGGGTGGCAATGCACAGATTGATTGATCGTCCCGGCGTCAGAACAGGCGCTCAAACAGCCTTGCTTGCGAACTCCATTGCCTGCACCTACCCCTTTTTCCATCTAAGCCAATGACATATCCCATTACACAGATCGAAGGGCTGACGTCGCCGGCCGCGGCGAAACTCAAGGAACAGGGTATCCGCACAACCGAGACCCTGCTTGAACGGGCCAGCACCTACAAGGATCGCAAGAGCCTCGCGGCGGCCACCGGGCTTTGCGAAAAGCAAATCCTGGAATGGGCCAACATCGCCGACTGCATGCGCATCAAGGGCATGGGCAAGGCCAAAACCGAACTGCTACGCGCCGCCGGCGTCAGCACGGTGCGCGAATTCGTGCAGCGTAATCCGGCACGGCTGGCACAGGCGATGGCGGAAGCCAACAGCAAGCGCAAGCTGGTGCGCGTCCTGCCTTCCGAAAAATCTGTCGGGCAACTGATCCAGCGGGCTCGCAAGCTGCCGCTGAAAATCACCTATTGATCATCCTTTCTCTTTAAACCGGTGGGCGATCCCGCCGCTTGACTCATGCGCGCAGACCGCGCAAAGCCCCGCCATGAATGTGGCGAATGCCCAGCCGTCGACCCCTGCGACGCCGCACCATCCGGTGCTGCAAACCCTGTTGGCGCGGCCCTATCCAGCGGTCATGGGCGTTCTTAATATCACCCCGGATTCCTTCTCGGACGGCGGCCAATTCCTCGATCCCGAGCATGCGCTCGCTCATGCGAGGCGGATGATCGCCGAAGGCGCGGATATTCTCGATATCGGCGCGGAATCGACCCGGCCCTACGGCTCGGCAAAGCCGGTCTCGGCGCAGGACGAACGCGAGCGTCTGCGGCCGATCCTGCCGGAGATCGTGGCGCTCGGACTTCCGGTCTCGATCGACACGATGAAAGCCGGCGTCGCGGCATGGGCCTTCGATCAGGGCGCCGCCATCGCCAATGACGTCTGGGGCCTGCAACGCGATCCCGACATGGCGCGGGTGATCGGCGAGCGCAAAGCCCCCGTGGTGATCATGCATAACCGCGACAGCGTCGATCCGACCATCGACATCGTGCAGGACATGCGCTCGTTCTTCACCCGCTCGCTCGACATCGCCGCCAAAGCGGGGATTCCGCCGGCTCATATCGTGCTCGATCCCGGCATCGGCTTCGGCAAGACCGCCGAGCAGAGCATGATCGCGCTGGCGCGCCTCGATCAGCTTGCCGGACTTGGCTGCCCGCTGCTGGTCGGCGCCTCCCGCAAGCGCTTCATCAGCACGGTGACGCCTTCGGAGCCGCATCAGCGGCTCGGCGGCTCGCTGGCGGCACATCTGTTGGCAGCGCAACGCGGCGCCCGTATCATCCGCGCGCATGACGTTGCCGAGACCGTGCAGGCCTTGCGCGTCGCCGCGGCAATCGAGGACAAACGATGAGCGATACGATCTTCATCCGGGGGCTTCTGATCCATGCCCGTCACGGCGTCATGGTGCATGAAGCGGAGGTCGGTCAGCGTTTCGTCATCGACCTCGAACTGTCGATTGATCTGGCGGAATCCTCACGCACCGACAAGCTGGCGGACACCGTGTCCTATTCCGATGTGGTCGCGACGGCGAGCGCCGCCTTCAAAGGGCAGAACTACTACCTGCTGGAGCGCGCCGCCGGCGCGGTGGCCGAGGCGATCCTCAAGGCGTTCGCCCGCGTCAGCGCCGTCAAGGTGACGGTTCACAAGCCCCATGCGCCGATCGCCGCCATCTTCGACGATGTCGGCGTCATCATCACCCGCACACGGTCGTAAGCGGTCATGGCCAACGTCCTGATCGCGCTCGGCGGCAATGTCGGCGACGTCCGCGCGACGTTTCAAAAGGCGATCGCCCATATCTGCGGCATGACTCAGGCTACCCTGCTCGCCCGTTCGGCCGACTACGCCACACCTCCGTGGGGCAACGAGCAGCAGGACATGTTCGTCAACGCCTGCATTGCCATCGAGACACCTCTTGATCCGCATGCGCTGCTTTTTGTCCTGCACAAGGTCGAGAAGAAATTCGGCCGCGACCGTGCCAACGAGCGGCGCTGGGGCCCGCGCACGCTGGACCTCGACATCATCGCCTATGACGATGCCCGCCTCGACAAGCCGGAATTGACACTGCCCCATCCGCGTCTGTTCGAGCGCGCCTTCGTGCTGGTGCCGCTGATGGACATCGCGCCCGACCGGCCGATCGCCGGACGCACACCCCGCGAGGCACTCGTCGAGTTATCGACCGAGGGCATCGTGCGGCTGGAAGACCCGACCTGATGCGCCTGCTCCTGACGGGTTTCGAGCCGTTTCCCGGCGCGCCATATAACCCGACAGGGCCGCTGGTCGAACGACTGCTGCGATTACGCCGACCGGCTCTCGATGATGTCGAGCGGATCGGTCACATCTTCCCGGTGACTTACGACGCGGTGGATGGACAGCTTCCGGCGCTGCTCGCGCGGCATCGCCCGGATGCCCTCCTGATGTTCGGCCTCGCGACACGCACACCTTACCTGCGGATCGAGACCCGCGCCCGCAACACCATCACCCAGCTTTGGCCCGACGCCGACCATACCCGCATACTCAACCGGACGCTCGCACCGGGCGCCGCTGCCACGCGGCGCTTCGGGCCCCACACCGCGCTCCTTCTGCGGGCAGCTGAACAAACCGGCATCGACGCGCGAGCGTCCCTCAACGCCGGGGCCTATCTCTGCAACTATCTGAGCTGGCGCGCCATCGAGGCGGCCGGGGCTGGCGTGGGCCCACGGCTGGCCGCCTTCGTTCATGTGCCGCTGGTTCCGCGGCACCCCTCGCCCGTATCGAAAGCCCGGTCGGGCGCCGTCACATTCGAGCAACTGGTCGATGCGGGCGAAGCCCTGATGATGATCATGGTTAAACTGGCGAGACGCGCGAAGACGGACGCGCAAATTTAACCACGCGGCCAACAATACGCTTCCCTGACCTTTCGTGATCACACCATCCGAACCGTCCTGCATTACATCATGCGCAGGAGCCGCATCATGGATGTCACCCGCAGAAATCTGGTCGCTTCGCTCGGTGCATCCGCTGCGTTTGCCGCGGTGTCCACCCCTTTGCGCGTGGATGCGGCCTCGCTCACGTCCACGATGGGACGCGACGCCACGCAATACGGCGTGCGGCCGAACGCGACCGACGACCAGACTAAGACGCTGCAACGCGCCATCACCGAGGCGGCCAGCGCACAGATGCCGCTGGCGCTGCCGCCCGGCATCTACCGGACCGGCATGCTCAATCTTCCGAACGGCACGCAGATTGTCGGCGTTCGCGGCGCAACACGCCTGCAGCTGACCGGCGGCCCATCGCTGCTGACGAGTCAAGGCGCGAACCATATCGGGTTGACCGGCCTCGCGCTGGACGGCGGCAATCTGCCGCTGCCGGACCGGCGCGGTCTGGTGCATTGTCTCAGTGGTCGCGATCTGCGCATCACCGACTGTGAAATCCTGAGCAGCGGCCGCAACGGCATCTGGATGGAAAATATCTCCGGCGAAATTCGCGGCAACACGCTTCGCAAGATCGCAACCACCGCCATCGTCTCGTTCGACGCGCTCGGCCTGCTGGTCGCCGCGAACACCATCATCGACACCTCCGACAACGGCATCGAAATCCTGCGCACCGCCGTCGGCGATGACGGCACCATGGTGATCGACAACCGGATCGAGGACATCAAGGCGGCCGCCGGCGGCTCGGGCCAGCACGGCAACGCCATCAACGCCTTCCGCGCCGGCAACGTAATCGTGCGCGGCAACCGAATCCGCAACTGCGACTATTCCGGCGTGCGGGGCAATTCGGCCTCCAACATCCAGATTATCGGCAACAGCATCAGCGACGTCCGCGAAGTCGCGCTCTATTCGGAATTCAGCTTCGAGGGCGCGATCATCGCGAGCAACACGGTCGATATCTGCGCCACCGGCGTCTCGGTCTGCAATTTCAACGAAGGCGGCCGTCTCGCCGTCGTGCAGGGCAACATCCTGCGCAACATCCTGCCGAAGCGGCCGATCGGCACCGCGCCGGACGACGACGGCGGCGTCGGGATCTATATCGAGGCGGATTCGTCGGTAACGGGCAACGTGATCGAGAACGCACCGTCCTTCGGCATCATCGCCGGCTGGGGCAAATATCTGCGCAATGTCGCCATCACGGGCAACGTGATCCGCAATGCCTTTATCGGCATCGGCGTGTCGGTCATGGACGGCGCGGGCTCTACTCTGGTGCGAGACAACATCATCGCGGGCGCCGCGCGCAGCGCCATCGTCGGCCTCGATCATGCCCGCCCGGTGACGAACGATCTCGCTGTCGCCGGCGCGTCAGGCTTTCCGCAACTCGCGCTCGGTGGCAACCTCGTTCACTAGAACCGGAGGGAGCAGCGAGGGGCTGTCGTCGAGAACCTCGCTTACCGCAATCCCGGCGGGTTCGCCGGGTTGCGGATCCAGCGGCGCGAGTTGGTGCCAGACCTTCAGCGCGGCACGGGTTTCCTGAATCAGCTCCAGAAACTCAGGTTCGTCGTAGTACCGCTTCCAGCGGCCACTTTCGTAAAGCTCAACGAGATGGTCGAGACGCTTCTGCGCAAGAAGGCGCCAGCGCACGACCAGGCTCCGGCCGGCCTCGGGCGAGGACTTTGGATCGGATTGAGTCATCTGAAAATCCCATAAGAAAACTCTTTCTCAACACAACAGACCACCCATACGAAAACGCTGCGAAGACAGCATGACATCATCGCATCCGCTGATTCGCCAGCGCAAAACGATTGCCGGCGATTATCGCGGCGCGGCGCTTCCCGACGCGGTGGCGACCGGCGCCTCGATCGCCGCAACCGCCGCCAGCGCATTGGCCTCGCCGGCGCCGAACTGATCGTCGCGCCCGGCAGGTCCAAGATCGCGCGCGGCCTTTGTCAGCGCCAGCCGCAGGTCATCGGGAGTCAGGGCCGGATTGCGCGCCAGCATCAGCGCGGCAAGCCCGCTGACAAAAGCCGCCGACAAAGAGGTACCGGACGACACGCCGTATTTGCTATCCGGCAGCGCCGTCAGGATATCGACCCCCGGCGCGGCGATGGCGATATAGGGCCCCCGGTTCGCCGCCGTGAAAAGACGGTCGGAGGCATCGGTCGCCGTGACCGCGATAACACGCGGGTCGGCCCCTGGATAAAGCGGCGGCGATTTAGGACCGCCATTGCCCGCCGCCGCCACCAGCGTAATGCCCTTGTCAGCCGCAACGCCGAGACCGCGCCGCAACGCCTGATCCTGTGGCCCGGCGAAGCTCATATTGATGATCTGCGCGCCATGCGACACCGCGTAGTCGATGCTTTTCAGCAGAACGAACGAGGTGCTGGTCGCGCCGGATTTCTGCGCGCCGAAGGCCCGGATCGCGATGAGCCGAGCCGATGGCGCGGCGCCGGTCAGCCGGCCATGCGCGGCGATAATCCCGGCGATGCCAGTGCCATGGGCATGCGCCGCCTCGCCGCCGCCGAGTGCATCGAACGCACTTTCGACTACGCCGGACAATTCCGGATGAGCCGCATCGATGCCGGAATCGATCACCGCGACGCGCACCCCCTCGCCGGTCGAGAGCGCGTGCGCCTGCCGCAACTGCAATTTCTCAAGGGCATATTGTTCGGGCGCGCCCTTCTCTGCCGCCGCAGCCGCCTGCTGCAGCCTGAAAATCGAGTTGCGCTGCGCCGACCTGATGCTGCGATCGGCTGCGAGCTCACGCACCACCGTATCGACGCTGCGGCCGTCCGGAATCCGCCAGCGGAAAAACGTGCTGTTGAGCAGCGGAAAGCGCTGCGTTTCAACCCGCGTCAAACGATGCCGCCGCGCCAGCGCGTTGGCTTCATTATCGCCTGGCGTGCCTTCGATCTCGATCAGCACTTCCTTGGGCACGAACGTGTTATCCGCCACGCTCGACGGTTTGCGCTTCGGCGCGCGTCGGGCTGGCGGCCCATCGAAGTCTCGCGGCGGCCCCGCGCGATAACGCGGCGGCGGCCCGCCACGTCCGAGATCGTCGTAATTGATGTTCGGCGAATAGCGAATGTGCGGGTTGATCGAAATCCGCGGTCCCGTGTTCATATTGATGCTGGGACCCCGCCCGACATGCGTGAATTGTGCCGAGGCTTGCGGTACGGCCGCCATCAAAACGGCAGCGGCTGCCGCAAAAATCCACGACCACCGCCGCGTTGCCCTGCCGGGCTGCCCGCCCTCATGATGGTTGCGTTGTCCGGCCATGATGCACCTCGCAGGCAAACGACGTTATCGAGAAAACGCAGCCAACGATCAGTTGGTCGCCTCGGCAAACCCTATGACCTTCTCGCCCCGGATACGCTCGATCACCTGAGCCGTCTCCTCCTGGGAAAGAGCCTTGTCGCCAAGCTGGATACGGAACATGCCGGCCTGCGGCCCGGAGACGATCGAGGCCCGATAGCGGCCAAGGAAATCATTGATATCCGCGATGTGCGCGTCCGGCGCGAAACTGACCAGCACCCGCGTGCCGGTCGTCGCCTTGGTCTGATAAGACGCCGTCTCAAAACTGCCGGAGCCGCTTTTGAGCAGGACGGTGCCGATCACGCCCGCCTGCAGCACCAGCGCAAACGCTCCCACGATCGCCGCGGCGGCCAACGTCCGCGGCGCCATCGCCGCGAAATACTGGCCAAGCCGTCCCAGCAGACCCGGCCCTGCCGGAGCTGCGACTCGCGCAGGCTCCGCCTCGATCGCCTCGAACAGCTTCTCCAAAGCGCGGGTCGAGGGCGCGCCAAGACTTTCGTTCAGCAGCACGGTTTCCGCGCACTCTTCCCGAATCGCCGCGTATTGCCGGGCGAGAGCCGGATCGCGCGCCAGCGCTTCCTCGATCCGCCGGCTCTCCTGCGGGTTAAGCGTTCCGGCCGCGTGCCAGGGCAGCAGCGCCTCCAGTTCGCCCGGCTCCGGCGCCGCGAACCCGTTATTTCCGCCGGTCTTGCCCGCACCCGTCATGGCCAACCTCGCTCGACGCCGGCTGCCTTCAGCAGTTCGGCTAGTTTCTTCCGCGCATAGAACAGCCGCGTCTTCACCGTGTTCTCCGGGATGCCGACGATCTCGGCGACCTCCTCCACCGACTTCTCGTGATAGTAGACGAGGTCGATAATCTCCCGATGGTCCGGCGAAAGTGCGGTCAGGCAATTTCGCAACGCTTCACCCGTATCCTTCTTCGTCACCGCGACTTCGGGATCGTCGGACGTATCCTCGATCGCCGCCGCGGCCTCATCGTCCAGTTCGGCATCCTTGCGCTTGCGCAGCGCCGACAACGCCTTGAACCGGGTGATCGCCAGGAGCCAGGTCGAAACCGCGGAACGGCCCTCGAACTTGCCGGCCTGACGCCAGACATCGAGAAACACCTCGCTGATGAGATCCTCCGCGACCTGTTCATTGCGCACCAGACGCAACGCGAAACGAAACACCCGTACGTGATGCCGGCCGTAGAGAACCTGCATCGCGAGGCGGTCACCTAGGGCAATGCGGGCGATCAGGGATTCATCGGTGGCCGCCTGGGATGCACTCAATAGCCGTCTCGCAAGGTTGGTCGCACGAAGCCGTGAACAGGTTCAGGGCTGCTTATGTCGAAATCCGACATAGTGTCCACAGGACTGCCGCACGGCGCTGTTCCGGCAAGGTGCCCTTGAATCACGGCCAAGGGCAAGCGGAGGGCAGAAGGCGTGCTTGGTATTTCAGTACCGTAAATGGCTTGAGTTCCGCGAACTTTTTCCTGCTGTATCAGATGCGTGCGGTCTCTCAGGTCTCTTCATTTCCATTCAGGCAGCGAAGCCTAAAGCGCCATGCGACGAAAGCTTCCGAATTTGCCGCCGAGGCGCTCCCGCCCGTGCAAATGAACGAAACTTAAAGGCTTTTCCGCCTAACTGGAGCTCAGCAAAGGACACTGCCGTGCGGAGCTTCGTTTCATCACTGGCGATTATCGGAGACCTCACGGCCGGGGAAGATTCCACGTCCGCGAAGCTTGCGCGCAGAGCCAGTCAACGGCGGCGCCTGCTGGTGATGATGGGGTTAAGCTATACCGCCGACGCCCTTATCCTCCTGATCTTCGCCTTCGCCGGAACCACGTCCCTTACCACCGGCCTTGCCTTTCTCTCCTGCAGCCTCCTGACCCTCGCCGGGTTCGCGATCCTGTCCGACGCCCACATCAACGATCGGTTCAAGGATCACCATCTCGTCATTCCGCAGATCTGCGTCAGCCTGCTGCTGATGCTCACCTTCATTTACGTCGCGCCGGAAGTCGCGATCGTTTTTCTGTGTTCGCTGTTCGTGATCTTCGCATTCGGCTCGCTCCGCGCGACGCCGTGGCAGACGGCGATCTCATGGACCATCATGACGGCCGGACTATCCGCGCTGTTCCTCGCGACCGACAAACCGATCGCGATGCCGCACGGCAACCCGATTGAGCGCTTCGCCACGCTGGCGATATTCGTCATCACGATCGGTCGCTGCATGTTCGTCGGCATGTTCAGCAGCGCACTTCGGGAATCGTTCTACAATCAGGGTCTGCAACTCAAGGAGGCCTATCAGCGGATCGAGGAACTGGCCGAACTCGATGAACTGACCGGATCGCACAACCGGCGCAGCATCATGAAAGCGCTCGATGACGAGATCCTGCGCTCGGCCCGCACCGGGGCGCTCTGCTCGGTCGCCCTGATCGACCTCGACTGGTTCAAGAAGATCAACGATCAGTTCGGCCATCCCGCAGGCGACGAGGTGCTTCGCACATTCGCGATCACGATGTTCGCCAACATCCGGGGGATCGACAGGTTCGGACGTTATGGCGGCGAGGAGTTCCTGCTGATTCTGCCCGAGACGTCCGACGGCGAGGCGGTCCGCACTCTCGACCGGCTCCGCAAGATCGTCGCCGATCTCGACTGGAGCACCATCTCACAGGGAATGGCCGTCACGCTTTCGGCAGGCGTGGTAACGCTCCGACCCAATGAAAGCGCGGACAGCATTCTTGCACGCGCCGACATCGCGCTCTACCACGCGAAGAATTCGGGACGTAACCGTATCGAACGGGGATAGTTTTTTTATCCGGCAGCAGAAAGTTCGTGTCGGCATTTTGACTGAAGTAAATTGGACAGAAGTCATGAATTCAAATCACGCCGCCTTGTCGAAAGGTCTTCTTGTCGAACTTCAGGAAGCCATGGCGAGCGGCAATGTCGCCAAGCGCGTCGACCGCCTTCGCCGTGTGACCGACCTGTTCGTGAACGCACCGCTCGATTATTCCGACGATCAGATCGCCGTATTCGATGACGTTTTCCGGTGTCTGATCGAACAGATCGAAACCTCCGCCAAAGCTACGCTGGCCAACCGCCTTGCTCCGATCGCCAAGGCGCCGCCGCAACTCATGCGCACGCTGGCTTTTGACGATGCCATCGACGTTGCGGCGCCGGTGCTGTCGCAATCGGAGCGTCTCGACGACAAGACACTGATCGAAAACGCACGCACCAAGAGTCAGCGCCACCTGTTGGCGATTTCAAAACGCAAGACGTTGAGCGGCGCGGTCACCGACGTTCTTGTCGAACGCGGCAATCACGAGGTTGTCGAGAGCGCGGTCAACAATCCGGGCGCCCAGTTTTCCGAAAGCGGCTTCCGGATGCTGGTCTTCAAGGCGGAACAGAACGACAATCTTGCGGTTTGTCTGGCACTGCGTCCCGCCATTCCGCGCCATCATTATCTGAAACTGATCGCCAGAGCCTCCGCCACCGTCCGCGCCCGACTGGAGGCAAGCAATTCGGCAAACACCGCAAACGTATCATCCGCAGTCCAGCAGGCGGCGCAAGCAGCCTGCGCGGCACGCAGCGAGGAATCGGTCCGTATCCAGAGCCTGGTCCAGTTGCTCAAGAACGATGGTCGCCTGAACGAAGATCAGATCGGCGAATTCGCCGAAGCCGGCCGCTTCGAGGAAACCAGCGCCGCCATCGCCCTGCTTGCCGACATCTCGGTTTCGACCGTTGAGAATATGATGATCGAGTCCAAGTCCGAAGGAGTGCTGGTGCTCGCCAAGGTCACCGGACTGTCGTGGGAGACGTTGGAAAAGATCCTCGCGATGCGCCGCAATCTCGTTCAGGTCGACGATACAACCGATATCGAGGAATACCACAGCAACTATGACATGCTGAAAGTCTCGACGGCGCAGCAGGTGCTACGGTTTTATCGCATGCGGCAGTCCACCGCTGAGGCTGTGCCCGCCTGAAGATAAAACCGGTCAGAACCGGAGCAGACTGCGGCCAGCGAATGCGCCGATCGCCGCGATCATCGCCAAGCCGAGCGTGTACCAGGTTGCCACGAACAACGGCGAGTCGTCGCCGCAATGCATCGCGTACAGGGTGGCCGCGACGCCGCCCGACATCAGCCCCGCAAAGGCTCCCGTGATCGCCGGGCGCGTCGTCGCTCCGCGCCGCAGTGTCAGCAACGCCGCCGCAAGGAGCGGCAGCGACAGCAGCGGGATCGAGGTCATGCAAACCATCGAGTTGGTCCCGGTCAGGCGCGAGACCCAGCCCGAGCGCTGATGCACGAAGAAATCGGCGGCGATGCTGATGCCGAGCAGCCCGGCGGGAACGGCGAGCAGCCAGATCCAGCCGCGCAAGGATGCCTCCGGCCGTGACAGATGCAGGCTGAGCGCCGCCGCCGCGCTGGCAAGCGCGATGGTGATGACAAACTTGAAATCGAAAAACGGGCTGTGCACGGCTGTGGCGATGTCCGGCCGTACGCCGAGACTCATCATGAACAGCGAGCCGGACAATGGCAGAGCTGCGATCATCGCCGCCAGCAACCAGAGCCACACCGGGCGCGTGCGCCAACCGTTATCGGCTGCCAGAGCGGCAATCAGATCATCGGTTTTCATGGCTGCTTGTCCTGCATGCGGGAAGACAGGCTGGCAAGACCCCGGTGCAGCGCGACGCGCACGGCGCCCTCGGTCATCGCCAGCCGCGCCGCGGTTTCCCGGATCGACAGGCCGTCGACCGAAATCGCTTGCAGCACCTCGCGCTGGCGGGCCGGCAGCCCGTTCAAATGGACTGCAACTTCGGTCGCGGACACCGTCTCCTCAGGCTGCTCGCCCGGAAGGATTTCCGAGAAATCATCGATATTGACGAAAACACGCCGGCCGCCCCGGCGCAGCGTGTCGATCAGCTTGTTGCGGGCAATCGCGAACAGCCAGGGCGCGAAGGGCGCATCCTCGTCCCAGGTATGGCGTTTCAGATGCACGGCAAACAAAATGTCCTGCACGATATCCTCGGACTGGTCGGCGGATTGCCCGGCCCGCGCCAGGCCACGGCGCGCGGCCGCTCTCAGGACCGGAGTCACCGCCTTTAACAGACGATGGTAGGCGGCATCATCACCCGCATTGGCCAGCCGCATCAGGTTGGTCCATTCGTTGTCTGACCCGCGCACAAGCGCTCCCGCCGATTCAAAATACGAGCCCGTTCCTAGGGCGTTACCGGTCCGGATGGCAATCACGCGATCGTGAGCCGCATCGCGAAGCCTGCCACGGATGTCGCGATTGCCTTGATTTGGTCCCAACTCGCGAAAAATTCCAATTTTCCGCCGCCATACGGTCACGCAATCGGGTTTTCTGATACCGGGGCGGGCGCAGGAGACGATCCCATGCATCGGGTCATCAGACGATCACTGATCGTGGCCGCCGCAACCCTCATGCCCTGCTTTGCCGGCGTCTCGCAAGCCGCACCAGCAACCCAGACCGCCTCTGCCGCGCAAGCATCATCCGCACGGCCGCTCAAGCTCACGCATGCCACCAAACGCAAGGCGCATCGCGCACGCAAATCCTCCCGCTATCGTCACACCGAACGGCGCGCGCGCGCCACGACCAGGGCCGTGAAGGTCGAGGAAACGCAAAAGCGCGAGGTGGCAAAACAAGAGGCTCCGCCCGAGCCGTCGACGCTTGAGCCTTCGAGACGTGAGTCTTCGACCCCTGAGTCTTCGGTCGCCAATGCTCATGCCGAACTCACGCCCGGCGATCCGCAATCGCCAACCCCGCCATCTGTCCCGATGCAGTCGGACAAAACCGTCAGTGGCGATGCCACAGCCGGCAATATTCAAATTGCCGATCAATTGAACCAAATCGACCGTGATGCGAATGCCGCGACGGCAACGCCATCACCCAGCGTCTCCATGGCAAGCTATTCCGAACGTCCGGCCATCTTTGCCCAGACTGCCACGAACGACGATGCATGGGACCAGGCCTCGCTGATCGGCAAGATCTTTATCGCCTTCGGCACATTGCTGACTCTGGCATCCGCCGCACGACTTATGATGGCCTGAGCTCTCCACGTCCGGCCTTGCAGACGCAAAGGCATGCAGGCACAGTGCCGCAAAATCTGCAACCGGGCGTGAGGGCACAATGTCGGTATTCGAACATATCGTGGTGGAAAGCCGGGACGGCGTCGGCATTGTCCGGCTGAACCGTCCGAAGATGCTCAATGCGCTGGCGTTCGGCGTATTCAGCGAAATCGCCGCCGCCATCGACGATCTCGAAGCCGACGAGGCCATTGGCTGCATCGTGATCACGGGCAGCGAGAAGGCGTTCGCGGCCGGCGCCGACATCAAGGAAATGCAGTCGAAGACCTTCCACGACATGATCTCGGCCGGCTTCAAGGCCAGCCGGGCGGACCGCATCACCACTTGCACGAAACCGACGATCGCCGCAGTCAGCGGCTATGCGCTGGGTGGCGGCTGCGAGCTTGCCATGATGTGCGACATCATCATTGCCGCCGACACCGCAAAGTTCGGCCAGCCGGAAATCACCATCGGCACCATCCCGGGTCTTGGCGGCACCCAGCGCCTTACCCGCGCGATCGGCAAGTCCAAGGCGATGGACCTTTGCCTCACCGGGCGGATGATGGATGCCGCGGAGGCGGAGCGCTCGGGCCTCGTCAGCCGGATCTTTCCCGTCGATAAATTGATGGACGAGGTGATGAAGATCGCGGGCACGATCGCCAGCCTATCGCGACCGGCGGTCGCGATGGCGAAGAACGCGGTCAACCGCGCTTTCGAGACCACGCTCACCGAGGGCATGAAGCTGGAGAACGACCTGTTCAGCTCGACCTTCGCGCTGGACGATCGCGCCGAGGGCATGACCGCCTTCGCAGAAAAGCGACCGCCGCGATTCAAGAACCGCTGACGGCGGAAGCCGAGGTCCGCGCAAGCGCCGCGCGCAGCAAGAACCGATAGAAACGGTCCCGCACCGAACCGGGACGATCAAGTCCCATGCGCGCCAGGCACGCATCGACATCCGGCGATGACGCCGCTGCGCTGAAGCCCCGCCACGCCAGGCTCAACAGTTGGGTCGGCGCAGCGGATGCGTCCTTCAGCATTTGCAGCGCCGGAATCAGGCGTTGTTCGGTCGCGGTGAAATCGCTGCCGAACGGAAACGCCGGCAACAATCCCGCCGCCCGCGCCGGCTGAAGCGTCGTCGCGATGCGCTCCGGCGTATTGTCGCGATGGCGAGCCGGGATTTCGTAGGTCTTCGGCAGTTTGCCGGCATCCTTGGCCTGCCGCATCAATTCGTTCTGGAAACGCGAATCCGCCACCGACAGCATCGCCGCGATCACATCGGCATCGGATTTGCCGCGCAGATCGGCGACGCCGTATTCGGTGATGACGATGTCGCGCAGATGACGCGGGATCGTGGTGTGGCCGTAGAACCAGCGGATGTTCGACAACAGCTTGCCGCCCCTGCGCCGCGCCGCATCCACCGCGAGAATCGAGCGCGCGCCCTCCAGCGCGAAAGCCTGCGCAACGAAATTGTACTGGCCACCGACCCCGCTCACCACCTGCCCGTTCTCGAGACCATCGGAGACCGCGTCTCCCATCAACGTCGCCATCATCGCGCCGTTGACGAACCGAGCATGCGTGCGCGCACGCCGCCGCGCCGCCTCGTCCCCATAAAGTTCGTTGGTGAAGGACACCGGCATCATCTGGATGCGCGACAACGCATCCGGATCCATGTCGCGCAGCGTCCGATAGAATTTCTGCGGACCGAGGAAGAATGCCGCATGCAGCACCGCGCCATCAACCTCGCGCTTGATAATTCCGGCCTGGATCAGGCCGAGAAACGCCTCGAAGAACATCTCGCTGACGCCATAGAGCCCGGTCTGGAGCGGCGCGCTGTCCGGCAACGGCTGGCCGGGCGCAAGACGCGCCAGAGTCTCGCGAAACGCATCATTGTAGCGCTGGCGAACGATGAGGCTTTGCGCCAGTGCGTCGCCGACCTGTCCGATTCCGATCTGCAACGTGCCACCGTCGCGGATCAGACCGGCGGCATGCAGTCCGATCGCGTATTTCGCATCGCTGACCGGCTCCGATGGCGGCGCGAACAGCGGAAATTCGACTTCCGGCCCCTCCAGTATCGCGTCGAATTGGTCGGCGGCAAGATCGCCGGGTCCCGGCATGAAAGGCAGTTCAGAGTTCACCTGCCCGATCAGTTTGAAGCTGGTGCGGCCTGCCGCGCGCGCCGCGATGAAATCGAGCGTGGTGTCGGTGTTGCAGCTCAAGCTGTAGCGCGCCTGCCGGTCCACCATGCGCCTGGCGACCAGTTGCAGGACGACGTTGACGCCGCGTGTCAGCAGATAGGATGCGGCATGGGTGTAGTTCGCGCAGATATAATTCTGCTGGGCATAGCCGTGATGCAGCCAGCGGCCGGCGAGGAAAAAGAATTCGCTAACCTCGATATTCGGCGGCAGCGTGCCGCCATGCAGATGGCGGGCATAAGCCAGATCGGGATAGCCGCCGAACAGACGCTCTATCACCGGACCGATGAAACGCCGCTCCAGATCGTTCGAGGGCCGCGGCTTCTCCAGCGTCAGCGCCGTGAAGATGGTCAGATGCAGTGAGGGGTCGGCCAGCGCCCGCGCGAACAGCTCGTTGACGATGTGGTTGGCCTTGCCTAATCCAAGCGGCAGGCCGACCACCAGCCGCTTGCCGCAATCGCGAATGATCTCGTCCGCGATCGCCGTGGCACTGGAAAAGACTTTGGGCATCGATTCGAACGATCCGGACCGCGCTCGTGAACGGGCATGGGCTGGCGCCTGCCCATTTCAGGGCTGTCCGGGGCAAGGTCAAGCCAATTGGCGGCCGCTTGCACAGTTTGAGGCCCGATAGCCACAGCCGTGAAGTTTCATCGGCAGATGATTTGCGAGGAGCCGCCGAGCCAATTAAGAGAGGGTGGCGGGTGCTGGGGGCGGCGCCCGGAGGAATAACGGACCATCATGATCTGGCGCGCATTACGAGGGTTTTATCGGACGAGCGCGCGCCTGCTTTCCTGCCCGCTGATTCTCGCCGCGCTGCATGGCCCGGCCGGGGCGGAGACCCTGCAAGAAGCGCTGGTCAGAGCCTATCAGTCCAGTCCCCAGCTCAATGCCACGCGGGCCGGCCAGCGCGCCACCGATGAGAACGTGCCGCAGGCGCTCGTCGGCTATCGCCCCCAGATTGTCGCCAGTCTGAGCACGGGATTGCAGGCCGTCCGCAACGTGCTGCCGGACAACACCGTCCAGACCGCCACCCTGAAGCCGTGGACCATCGGTCTCACCGTGACCCAGACCTTGTTCAACGGCTTCAAGACCGCCAACAGCGTCCGCGTCGCCGAATTCCAGGTGCTGTCCGGCCGGGAGGCGCTGCGCAATACCGGTCAGGGCGTGCTGCTCGACGCCGTCACCGCCTACATGAACGTCATCGCCAACCAGGCGCTGGTGGAAACCCAGCGCAGCAACGTCTCCTTCCTGCGGGAGACACTGGAAATCGCCAAAAAGCGGCTGGCCGCCGGCGACGTGACCCCGACCGACACCGCGCAGGCCGAAGCCCGCCTCAGCCGCGGGCTGGCGGACCTCAACGCCGCCGAAGTCGCGCTACAGGTCAGCCGCGCCACCTATGCGCAGGTGATCGGCAATCCGCCCGGCCCGCTGGCTCCCGCCCAGACCGTCGACCGTTTCGTGCCGGGCGAGCGCCAGGCCGTGATCGAGATGGCGATCCGGCAAAACCCGGCCGTGATCGCGGCAACCTATGACGTCGATGTCGCGACCACGACAATCAGCGTCGCCGAAAGCAGCCTGCTGCCGCAGGTCAGCGTTCAGGGCAACGTCAACCGGCAGGTCAACACCGATACCAACCTGGACACCACCCGCACCAGCCAGGCCTCGGTGATCGGCCAGATCAACGTGCCGATCTATGACGGTGGCCTCGCCGCGTCACAGACCCGGCAGGCCAAGGAACTCGCCGGACAAAGCCGGCTGGTGCTGGAGCAGATCCGCAATCAGGCCCGCACCGCCGCGATCAGCGCCTTTGTCACCAACGAGGGCACCAAGGTCGCCCTCGCCGCCGCCGAAAGCGAGGTCAAGGCCGCCGCCATCGCGCTGGCCGGCGTCCGCCGCGAGGCACAGGCGGGCCAGCGCACCACGCTCGACGTGCTGAACTCGCAGCAGGACCTCACCGCTGCCCGCACCCGTCAGATCGTGGGCCAGCGCGACCGGGTGATCGCCTCCTACACGCTCTTGAGCGCGGTCGGAAAACTGGACGTGCGGACGCTCGGGCTCAACACGCCGGATTACCTGCCCGAGGTGCATTACCATCAGGTGCGCGATGCCTGGCACGGCGTACGCACCCCTTCCGGCCGGTGACACGTTCCGGGTTTTGATTACTTGGTGCGCCGCGAGAAGATCGAGATCAGCACCGGCAGCGTGATCAGGATCACGAACGGCGCCACCGCCATGCCCGCCACCACCACCAGCGCCAGCGGCTTCTGAACCTGCGAGCCGATTCCGGTCGACCAGGCCGCGGGCAACAGGCCGATTCCAGCTACCGCGCAGGTCATCAGCACCGGCCGCAACTGAGCCTCGCCAGTCATCAGGATGGCCTTGGCCTTCTCGTAGCCCTGGTCGATGAGTTGATTGTAATGCGACAGGATGATGATGCCATCCATTACCGCAATACCGAACAGCGCAATAAAGCCAATGGCGGCGGAAACGCTGAACGGGATGCCACTGAACAAAAGACCGAGCACGCCGCCGAGAATCGCCATCGGAATGACGCTCATGGCAAGCAGCGTGTCAGTCATCGAGCCGAAATTGAACCACAGCAGGACGGCGATCAGCACCAGACTGATCGGCACCACGATCGACAGCCGCCGGATCGCGTCCTTCAGATTGCCGAACTCGCCGACCCATTCCAGGCGCGAGCCCGCCGGCAGTTGAACCTGAGCGCTGACCTTCTCCTGCGCTTCATGGATCGCGCTGCCGAGATCGCGCTCGCGCACCGAGAACTTGATCGGCAGATAGCGTTCCTGCTGTTCGCGGTAAATATACGCCGCGCCGGATACGAGCTGGATCGTCGCAACGTCGCTGAGCGGAATCTGCGTGATGCCGTTCGGCCCCTGCGCGCCGATCCGCAAGTTCTGGATCGCCTCCGCGCTCTTGCGGTATTCGGGCGCCAGCCGCACCACGATCGGGAAATGCCGGTCGCTGCCCGGCTCATAGAGATCGCCGGCGCTGTCGCCGCCGATCGCGACCCGGATCGTGGCGTTGATGTCGCCGGGCGACAGGCCGTAGCGCGCCGCCTTGGCGCGGTCGATGTCGATCTGGATGGTCGGCTGGCCGAGCGAGGTGAAAACCGACAGATCGGTCACGCCCTTCACCGTCGCGAGCACCGCCTTGATCTTGTTCGCCGTGTTGGTGAGCTCGACCAGATCGTTGCCGTAAAGCTTGATCGAGTTCTCGCCTTTCACGCCGGACACCGCCTCAGCGACGTTGTCCTGCAGATATTGCGAGAAGTTGAATTCGACGCCGGGGAATTTCTTCTGCAGATCGGCCAGGATCTCGGCAGTGAGGTCGTCTTTGTCGTGTGTTGTCTTTGGCCACTGGCTGACCGGCTTGAGCGGCGCGAAGAATTCGGCGTTGAACAATCCCGCAGCGTCGGTGCCGTCATCCGGGCGACCGTGCTGCGACACCACCGATTCCACTTCCGGCCGGGCACGGATCAACTTGCGCATCTCGTTGACGTAGGCGTTGCCCTCCTTCAACGAGATCGTCGAAGGCAAGGTTGCGCGAATCCACAGATTGCCTTCCTCGAGCTTGGGCAGGAACTCCAGGCCGAGCATGCGGATCGCGACAATCGTGATCACCACGAGGCCGGCGGCTGCGCTCATCACCGTGCGGCGGTTGTTCACGGCCCAGCCGAGCAATGGCATGTAGGCATGATTGAGCCATTTCATGATCCGCGTTTCGGTCTCATGAATATGCGCCGGCAGAATGATCGCGCTGAGCGCCGGCGTCACCGTGAAGGTCGCGAGCAGACCGCCCGCCAGCGCATAGGCGTAAGTCCGCGCCATCGGTCCGAAGATATTGCCCTCAACGCCGCTCAGCGTGAACAGCGGCAAGAACGCCGCGATGATGATGGCGGCGGCGAAGAAGATCGAGCGCGAGACATCGGCGGCGGCGCTGAGGATGGCATGGCTCTTCATGCCCATCACCGTCTCCGACGAAATTACCTGTTCCTCGGTCTTGGACAATTCGGTCGTCTGCGTCAGGCGACGGAAGATCGCCTCGACCATGATGACGGTGCCATCGACAATCAGACCAAAGTCAATCGCGCCGACTGAGAGCAGATTGGCGGATTCCCCGCGCAACACCAGAATAGCCACCGCGAAGAACAGCGCGAAGGGAATCGTCGCGCCGACAATCACCGCGCTGCGCAGATCGCCGAGGAACAGCCATTGCAGCAGCACGATCAGCACGATGCCGAGCGTCATGTTGTGGAGCACGGTGTGCGTCGTGGTGTTGATCAGATCCTGGCGGTCATAGATGCGCTCGATCCGCACGCCCGGCGGCAGGATGCTGGAACTGTTGATCGATTTCACCATGGCATCGACGCGCGCGATGGTCGGCGAGCTTTGCTCGCCACGACGCATCAGCACGATGCCCTGGACGATATCGTCGCTCTCGTTCATGCCGGCGATGCCGAGGCGCGGCTTCTCGCCGACGGTGACATTCGCAACGTCCTTGACCAGCACCGGATTGCCGTTGCTCTGCGCGATCATGGTGTTGCCGAGGTCGTCGATGGAGCGGATCAAGCCAACGCCGCGCACCACCGCCGACTGCGCCCCGATATCGACGGTGTTGCCGCCGACATTGATGTTGGCATTGCCGACCGCCTGCAGCATCTGCGGCAAGGTCAGGCCATAAGCGATCAGCTTGTTGAAGTCGACCTGCAACTCGTAGGTCTTGGTCTTGCCGCCCCAACTCGTGACGTCGATCACGCCCGGCACCGCGCGGAAGCGGCGTTGCAGCACCCAGTCCTGCAACGTCTTCAGGTCCATCACGCTGTAGTTCGGCGGCCCCACCAGGCGGTAGCGGAAAATCTCGCCGATCGGACTGAGCGGTGAGATCTGCGGCTGCACGTTGCCCGGCAGCGGCGCCAGTTGGCCGAGGCGATTGAGCACCTGCTGCAACGCCTCGTCATAGGTGTAGTCGAACGAGAATTGCAGTTTGACGTCGGACAGGCCGTAGAGCGAGATGGTGCGGATGGTGCGCAGATTCTTGATGCCCGCGACCTGGGTCTCGATCGGAATGGTGATGTAGCGCTCGACCTCTTCCGCCGACAGGCCGGCGCTTTGCGTCACGATGTCGACCATCGGCGGGGTCGGATCGGGATAGGCCTCGATGTTCAACTGCTGAAAAGCGATCAGGCCGCCGATGACGACCGCGATGAACAGGCCGACCATCAGGAAGCGGCGGCTAACGGCAAACGAGACGAGGCGGTCGATCAAGATCGGGCCTTTCCAAGGGGGCGAAGGCCCAAGTTAGCTGCCCGATGCGGCACGGTCGATGAAGAGACTGCCTCTGGTGACGACCTGCTCGCCCGGCGAGAGATTGCTCTTCACCTCGACGAGATCGCCGTTCACCAGACCGACCTTGATGACACGAAGCTCAATGG
Source organism: Hyphomicrobiales bacterium (assembly GCA_017305455.1). Taxonomy (GTDB): domain Bacteria; phylum Pseudomonadota; class Alphaproteobacteria; order Rhizobiales; family Xanthobacteraceae; genus Afipia. The sequence continues at coordinate 29,550 of JAFKKO010000148.1, forward strand.
TCTTGTCCTCGCGCGCGACCCAGAGTCGGACCTGATCGCCCTCATAGATCAGCGCCTGCTTGGAGACACCGACACCTGGATGATCGTCAGACGAATAGATAGTCACATTCGCGAACATCTCCGGCTTCAGCTTCTCTCCGGGATTGTCGATGGTAGCGCGCACCATCAGGCGTCTCGTCGTGGGATCAATCGCGGCGGCCACATAATCGATGCGGGCCGTCATCGTGCGTCCCGGAAAAGCCAGCACGGCAAAGCTGATATCCTCACCTACTTCAACAGAAGACGCCTCGCTTTCACGGACATAGGCGGTAAGCCAGACCGTCGACAGATCGCCGATCACATAGACCGGATCGCTGGCGCCTGCGTTGACGTACTGACCGGGGCCGACCTTGCGCTGCACCACAGTTCCGGCAATCGGCGCGACGACCACGGTCTCGCGGTCGATGCTCCCCTTGTCCTGAAACGCCGTGATGGCGGAATCGCTCAATCCCAGAATGCGCAGACGGCTGCGTGCCGCCTCAAGCGCGGTCTCCGAGGAGCGCAAATCGTTCTGGGCCGAAATCAGCGTAGCCTGCGCGGATTGATAATCCTTCAGGGGCACCGCCTTGCCTTCGTAAAGGTCGCGGGCGCGCTTGTCCTGGGTCTGCGCCAGTTCGAGCTGCGACTTGGCCTTGTTGAGCGCGGTGGCGGCGGCAATGAAATCGTTCTGCGCCTGCACGGTGTCGGCGGCCTCGATCACGAACAGCGCCTGCCCCTGCTCGACATGATCGCCCGGCTT
>JAFKKO010000149.1 GCA_017305455.1 Hyphomicrobiales bacterium
ACACGCTCGGCGTGCTGGTGGTGCAGAACCGCGCTCACCGCACCTATGTCGAGGAGGAAGTCGAGGCGCTGCAGACCACCGCGATGGTGCTCGCCGAGATGATCGCCTCGGGCGAATTGTCGGCGCTGGCCAAGCCCGGCGCCGAGCCCGCCGCGCGCCATTCGCTGCACAAGACCGGCACCATTTTGTCGGACGGCATCGCGATGGGGCATGTGGTGCTGCACGAGCCGCGCGTCGTCATCACCAACTACATCGCCGAGGATGTCCCCAAGGAGGTCAAGCGGCTCGACAACGCGATGACCAAGCTGCGGGCCGATCTCGACCGCATGCTGGAGCGCGGCGATGTCGCCGACGGCGGCGACCATCGCGACATCCTCGAAGCCTATCGCATGTTCGCCAACGACCAGGGCTGGAAGCACAAGCTGCAGGAGGCGGTGGCCACCGGCCTGACCGCGGAGGCCGCGGTCGAGCGCGTGCAGTCCGACACCCGCGCGCGCATGCTGCGCTCGACCGACCCCTATCTGCGCGACCGCCTGCACGATCTGGAAGATCTCGGCCATCGCCTGATGCGGCAACTGGTGGGGCGCGACCACGCGCCCTCGCGCGAGTTGCTGCCCGACAACGCCATTCTCGTCGCACGCTCGATGGGCCCTGCGGCCCTGCTCGATTACGACCGCAACAAACTGCGCGGCCTCGTGCTGGAAGAAGGCACCGCCAATTCGCACGTCTCGATCGTGGCGCGCGCGCTCGGCATTCCCGCCGTCGGCGAAGTGCAGAACGCGGCCGGCATCAGCGACACCGGCGATGCCATCATCGTCGACGGCACCTCCGGCTCGATCTATGTGCGCCCGTCGCTGGAAATCCAGTCGGCCTATGCCGAGCGGGTGCGCTTTCGCGCGCGGCGGCAGGAGCAGTATCGCGAATTGCGCGACAAGCCCTGCCAGACCAAGGACGGCCAGCATGTCGATCTGATGCTGAACGCCGGCCTTGTCATCGACCTGCCGCATATCGACGACACCGGCTCCGCCGGCATCGGCCTGTTCCGCACCGAACTGCAATTTATGGTGAGCCCGAACCTGCCGCGCACCAGCGAACAGCTTGCGCTCTATCGCGCCGTGCTCGACGCCGCCGGCAGCAAGCCGGTGACCTTCCGCACCCTCGACATCGGCGGCGACAAGGCGCTGCCCTATATGGACACCATCGTCGAGGAGAATCCGGCGCTGGGCTGGCGCGCGATCCGCCTCGGCCTCGACCGCCCCGGCCTGTTGCGCGGCCAGATCCGCGCCTTGCTGCGCGCCGCCAGCGGACGCTCGCTGCGCATCATGTTCCCGATGATCTCCGAAGTCGGCGAATTCGATCAGGCCAAAGTGATGATCGAGCGCGAACTGACCTATCTGCGCCAGCACGGCCACACGCTGCCCGAGCGGGTCGATGTCGGCACCATGATCGAGGTGCCCGCGCTGCTTTATCAGATGGACGAACTGCTGGAGCGGGTCGATTTCGTCTCGGTCGGATCGAACGATCTGTTCCAGTTCCTGTTCGCGGTGGACCGCGGCAACGCCCGCGTCACCGACCGTTTCGACACGCTGTCGGCGCCGATCCTGCGCGCGCTGCGCGATATCGCGCGCAAGGCCAATGCCGCGGGCCGGACCGCCTCGCTGTGCGGCGAGATGGCCTCGCAGCCGATCGGCGCGCTGGCGCTGATCGCGCTCGGCTACCGCTCGCTGTCGCTGTCGGCGACCTCGCACGGCCCGGTCAAGGCGATGATCCTCGATCTCGACGCGAAAAAGGCCGGGACCATGATGACGCAGTGGCTGGATGCGCCGGCGGGCAGCATCTCGATCCGCAAGAAGCTGATGGAATTCGCCGAAGCCGAGGGGCTGTCGTTGTAGCGGGGCGGCCGCACGCTCCGCCGCCATCGCATTGCCCACATTCGACGCCTGAGATTTTCCATGCTGCCACAAGCCAAACTCGACATCCTGCTGGCCCGTCATGCCGCGCTTGAGAACGAACTGCTCGGTCAGCTCGCTTCGGACGCCTATGTGCGCGCCACTCGCGAGCTGAACGAACTCGCGCCGGTGGTCGAAGCGGTCAAGGCCTACCGCGCTGCGGCTCAGGAACTCGCCGACATCGACGCGCTGATCGCCGATCCGGCCACCGACGCCGACATGCGCGCGATGGCGGAGGAAGAGCGGCCGCAGCTTGCCGCGCGCCACACCGCGCTCGAACAGGACATCCGCATCGCGCTGCTACCGAAGGATGCGATGGACGAGCGCAACGTGGTGCTGGAAATCCGCGCCGGCACCGGCGGCGACGAAGCCTCGCTGTTCGCGGGTGACTTGTTCCGGATGTACGAGCGCTTCGCCGCGCTGCAGGGCTGGAAGGTCGAGGTCATCTCGGCGAGCGAAGGCAGCGTCGGCGGCTTCAAGGAAATCGTCGCCGAAATCCAGGGCCGCGGCGCTTTCGCCAAATTGAAATTCGAATCCGGCGCGCATCGCGTGCAGCGCGTGCCGGACACCGAAGCATCCGGCCGCATCCACACCTCGGCCGCCACCGTCGCGGTACTGCCGGAGGTCGAGGCGGTCGATGTCGACATCAAGGACAGCGACCTGCGGATCGAGACCATGCGCGCGCAGGGCGCGGGCGGCCAGCACGTCAACAAGACCGAGTCCGCGATCCGCATCACCCATATTCCGACCGGCATCGTGGTGATGATGCAGGACAGCCGCTCGCAGCATAAGAACCGCGCCAGCGCCATGAACATCCTGCGCTCGCGCATCTACGACGCCGAGCGCCAGCGCCGCGACTCCGAGCGATCCGCCGAACGCAAGGGTCAGGTCGGCTCCGGCGACCGCTCCGAGCGCATCCGCACCTACAACTTCCCGCAGGGCCGCGTCACCGACCACCGCATCAACCTCACGCTCTACAAGCTGCCGCAGGTGATCGCGGGCGAAGCACTGGGCGAACTGGTCGACGCGCTGACCACCGAGCATCAGGCGGCGCTGCTCGCCGCCGAGGGCGCGTCGGCATGATCGCGCCGGCCGATCTCGAAGGACGCAGCATCGACAACGCGCGCCGCGAACTTGCCGCGCGCCTCGCCGTTCACGGCATCGAAACGCCAGAGCTCGATGCGCGAATCCTGCTCGGCGCGGCGCTCGGCCTCGATCTCACCGCGCTGATCACGCAGGGCAGCCGGCGCATGACAGTTAATGAGGGTTTAATACTGAGTTCATTTGCCAACCGGCGCCTCCGCGGCGAGCCGGTCGCGCGCATTCTCGGCACCAAGGAATTCTGGGGACTGCCGTTCGCTTTGTCACCGGCCACGCTGGTGCCGCGTCCCGATACCGAGACCGTGGTGGAGGCCGCGCTCGAAATCCTGCGCGGCGAACAACGCCTGCAAGATGACCTGCGCATCGCCGATATCGGCACCGGCTCCGGCGCGATCCTGCTCGCGCTGTTGTCCGAACTGTCGAACGCCATCGGCACCGGCACCGATCTTTCCGTCGAGGCGCTGGCCACCGCGCGCTATAACGCGCAGGTGCTCGGACTTGCCGAACGCACGGCGTTTGTCGCCTGCAATTATCTGGACGGCGCGCAAGGACCGTTTGATCTGATCGTCTCCAATCCGCCTTATATTCCGTCCGCCGACATCGCCGAGCTGTCGATCGAGGTGCGCGAACACGACCCGCGTCTCGCCCTCGACGGCGGTGCCGACGGGCTTGATGCCTATCGCGCGCTCATCCCCGCCGCCTTCGCACGGCTTTCCGCCGGTGGGCTTTTGATCGTCGAGATCGGACAGGGTCAGCACGCCGCCGTCGCGGAATTGATGGCGGGCGCCGGATTCACCCTGCGACACCCGCCAAAAGCCGATCTCGGCGGCGTGATCCGGACCGTGACCGGACGAAAAGTCGCCATTTTCAAGGGCATATGACGCGAAAAAACCTCTTGGATTATCGCGCGGGAGCGATTAGGTTCCGGGTACACCCTCGGTTCAAGGTTCGTGTTCCCGTCAGGAGACGGGTCGAAGCCAGCGTTCTCGCAAGTCGAGAAACGCCGAGTGAAAGGTTCCGGAAAAAGCCGATCGTGTGGAGCGCGACAGGCCTTAAACGCCACGCAGCCCCGGATCGCAAAGCGAACGAAAGCCCGATTTACGCTCGAACATTCACCAGTGAAATGCAGGCTTGTGCGAACAGGCTGATGTGAACCGGCGCACAGGGCCATCCGGTCTCTGACCTGCGGCCGCGCCGGAAATGGGGGAAACGCGTTCTTGCTGCACGCGACGAACGGCAGGTTCGAACGAAACATCCATGATGCCGCAACCCGCGTCCGTGCGCGGAATTGCTTTATTGCGATCGACACCATTCAGGATCGGTGAGAAGGCTCGACATGAGGAACGGTCAGAACAACAAGCGTATGCGTAGCCGGCCCAACAACAACAGCGGCCACAACCGGCGCGGCCAGAACCCGATGACGCGGGTGTTTGAATCGAACGGTCCGGACATCAAGATCCGCGGCACCGCATCGCATGTCGCCGAGAAATACGTCCAACTCGCTCGTGATGCGCGTTCCTCCGGCGATCCGGTGGCTGCCGAGAACTATTATCAGCACGCCGAGCATTACTTCCGCCTGATCGCCGCCGCCCAGGAGCAACTGCGCCAGAGCCAGCCGCAGCAACAGCAGCAGCCGCGGATCGACGACAACGCCGACGACAGTGGCGACGACGCCGACGGTTATTCGAACTTCGGCGCCGAGCCGGGCTTTGCCCCGCAGCCGCAACAGCAATTCGCGCCGCGCGAGCAGCAGTCGCAGCCACGCGAAGCTCGCGAGCCGCGCGAGAACCGCGCACAGCCCGCGACGCAGAGCGACGACGCCGGCGCGGTCGATCGCCTGCCGTCCTTCATCACCGGCGGCGCGCAGCCGCAGCCCGGCTACGAATCCGGCAATCAGCCCGGCGAACGCTTCAGCCATCGCCGCCGTCGCCGTCCGCGCCCCGAGGGCCAGATGCCGATGCAGGCGGATGCGCCTCAGCCGCAGAGCGACGATTTCGCGCCCGGCAACGAATAGGTCGCGACCCGCGGCGCCCTCACGCGAGGGCGCTTATCGGCCTGCAGTCTTTACAGCTGACTATTGCGCATAAGCGGCGACGCGCAAGCGTCAGCCGCGATGCGAGGTGGTCGGCACCAGAACCGGGCGCATCGCCGGAATGAGGCGCGTGCGCTCGCGATGCGCGGGAATGCCGCGATAGACTTGCTTGGTGGCCTCGACGATGTAAACGCCGGGGAACGGCGACGACAGCGCCGCGCCCATCCGCTCCCAGGCCATCGCCGAACGCAGAAACCAGTTGCCGTTGATCGGCGGCACGAACAGCGCCTCGCCCCACGAGGTCGGCGTGAACCAGGTCTGGCGCAGAAGCTGGGTGATCTGCGAACGCGAATAGGGCCGGCCATGGCCGAACGGCGTGGCATCGGTCCGGGTCCAGACCCCGCGCCGGTTCGGAATCACCGCGAGCATTCGCCCCGATGGCGCGAGCACGCGCCAGACCTCGCGCAGCAGGCCTTCCGGATCGTCCGACATCTCCAGCGCATGCACCAGCAGAATGCGGTCGATCGAGGCGTCCGGCAGCGGCATCGCGAATTCGTCGACCAGAGCGGCGAGCGTCGGCCGCGCCGTCGGCCATTTCAGCACGCCCTGCGCCGCCGGCATGAAGGCGATGCAGCGCTCGCACGAGTCGCGGAACAGGCCGAGATACGGCGTCGGATAACCGAGACCGAGCACGCGCATGCTGTCGGCATGCGGCCAGCAGGTCGCGATGCCGCGATTGATCAGGCGCCGCGCCACGATGCCGATGCGCTGCGAATAGAAGTTGCGAAGATCGATCACGTCGATGGTCATGACAACAATCTAACACGGCATGCGTCACAACGCAGCCTCACCATGCGTCCTTAAGCGGCAGCGCGGCCTTTCTCTCGCGCCGGCCCCTATGTTAATATGACGCACGCACAAAATCTGGAGATCCCATGGCCGCCGAAATCCGCTTGTTTCCCTGCCTGTCCGACAATTTCGGCTATCTCATTCACGATCCGCAAACCAAGGCGACCGCCTCGATCGACGCGCCGGAAGCCGGCCCCGTCATCAAGGCGCTGGAGAACGAAGGCTGGACGCTGACCGACATTCTGGTCACCCATCACCATCAGGACCATGTCGGCGGCATCGCCGAACTCAAGCGCAAATACAAATGCCGCGTGGTGGCGCCCTATGACAACGGCACCGCGATCCCCGAGGTGGACCTGCGCGTCAAGGAAGGCGACACCGTCAAGGTCGGCAATCTGGTCGCGCGCGTGCTGGAAACGCCAGGCCACACGCTCGACCACATCAGCTACATGTTCGACGCCGAGCATGCGCTGTTCTGCGCCGACACTCTGTTCTCGATCGGCTGCGGCCGGGTGTTCGAGGGCACCTATCCGATGATGTGGGACTCGCTGCTCAAGCTACGCGCACTGCCGAACGATACGCGGATCTATTGCGGTCACGAATACACCGCCTCCAACGTCAAGTTCGCGCTCGGCATCGAGCCGAACAATCCTGCGCTGAAGAAGCGCGCCGAGGACGTGGCGCGGCTGCGCGCGGCCAACCAGCCGACCATTCCGGTGCTGCTGCGCGACGAGAAGGAAGCCAACGTATTCCTGCGCGCCGACGTGCCCGCGGTCGCCGCCGCGCTCGGCATGAGCGGCAAGACGCCGGCCGAGGTGTTCGGCGAAATCCGCGAACGCAAGAACCGCTCCTGATGGGCGCTGCGCCGCTCACCGCGGCCGAGGTGATCGCCCGCCTCGGCCTCGCGCCGCATCCCGAAGGTGGTCATTTTCGCGAGACCTTCCGTGACACCCGCGGCACGCCGGACGGCCGGGCGTTCTCTACGGCGATCTATTTCCTGCTTGCTGCGGGCGAGCGCTCGCATTGGCACCGTGTCGATGCGGTGGAAACCTGGCACCATTACGCCGGCGATCCCCTGATCCTCAGCATCGTCGATGCCGGCGAAAGGCGCGACATCACGCTTGGCCCCGATCTTGTCGCCGGCCAGTTTCCGCAGGCCATCGTGCCGAGCAACGCATGGCAGGCGGCGCGCAGCCTCGGCGCATGGACATTGGTCGGCTGCACCGTCGCGCCGGGATTTGAATTTTCCGGCTTCACACTTGCGCCGCCGCACTTCGATCCGGCAGTGTAGCCGGATCGATCTTCGCCGTTCACGCTCCGAGGAAACATCATGCCATCAACGCCCACCGCGCCGTTCGCTGTCGAGGAGACGTCGATCGCCGCGCTGCATGAGGCGCTCCTGAGCCGGCGGACCACCTGCGTCGCCATCGTGGAGGCCTATCTCGCCCGCATTGCCGCCTACGATCACAAAGGTCCCGCCCTCGCCGCGATCCTCGCGCTCAACCCCCAGGCCCGCGAGACGGCCGCGCGCCTCGACGCGCATTTTGCCAACACCGGCGAACTCATTGGCCCGCTGCATGGCGTTCCGGTCGCGGTGAAGGACAACTACAACACCACCGACATGCCGACCAGCGGCGGCAGCGTGCTGTTCAAGGATGTGATTCCGCCGGTCGAAAGCGCAGTGACAAAACGGCTGCGCGAGGCCGGCGCGATCATTCTCGCCAAGACCAACATGCACGAGTTGGCGCTGTCCGGCATCACTCTCTCCTCGCTCGGCGGCCAGACCCGAAATCCTTACGATCTCACCCGCACCCCCGGTGGCTCCAGCGGCGGCACTGGCGCCGCGATTGCGGCGAATTTCGCCGCGGTCGGCCTTGCCACCGACACGGTGAATTCGATCCGCTCGCCTGCCTCGGCGAACAATCTGATCGGCTTCCGATCCACCATAGGTCTCGTCAGCCGCGCCGGAGTGATTCCGGTCTCGCACACCCAGGACGTGGTCGGCGCGATCACCCGCTCGGTCGAGGATGCCGCGATCATGCTCGACGTGATGGCGGGATTCGATCCCGACGATCCGGCGACCGCGCGCGCGATCGGACATATCCCGCACAGCTTCACCGATTATCTCGACGCCGACGGGCTACGCGGCGCGCGCATCGGCGTGCTCACCGGCTTTCTTGGCAAGGATGCGGTGCACGCCGAGGTCAATACCATCGTCGCCGCGGCGCTCGATGCATGCCGCGACGCCGGCGCGACCATTGTCGAGATCGCCGATCCGCAGATCGATTCGGATGCCATCCTGCGCGACGACGACGTGCAGAAATGGGAATTCAAGACGCTGTTCAACGGCTATCTCGCCTCGCTCGGCAGCCGCGCGCCAGTCAAGACCCTGCGCGAGTTGATCGCATCGGGCCAGTATCACAAGCCATCACTGGAAAAATTTCTCGCCGAGACCGATGCAATCGAGGATCCGGAGCAGGAGCACGACTATCTGACTCGCCTGGCGCGCATCGAACGGCTGCGCGAGCGCGTGCTGCTGCTGATGGCCGAGCACCGCGTCGATGCGCTCGCCTATCCGCTGCAGAAGCGTCTGGTCTATGCCATCGGCGAGCCGTCTCAGGGCGACCGGACCGGCATCCTCGCCGGCGTCACCGGCTTTCCGGCGGTGACGGTGCCGGCCGGCTTCTCGCCGCCGAGCACCGACGCGCCGATCGGCGTGCCGGTCGGCCTCGACATTCTCGCCCGTCCGTTCGACGACGCGCGGCTGATCCGCATCGCCTATGCCTTCGAGCAGGCGACGAAGTGGCGCCGGCCGCCACCATCGACACCGCCGCTTCCGCGCTGATACGGCTAACGCCGCCGGAACATATCCTTCGCCGCCAGCAGGCCACCGCCTGCGATCATCAGCGCGGCAAGCGCGAGCGTTGCGGTCGCCGGCGCGGCGCCGGCCAGAATCAGAAACAGCGTCGAAAGCAGCGGCGTCGCATAGGAGGCCGCGCCGAGCACGCGGATATCGCCGCGCTTCATCCCGATATCCCAGGCATAGAATGCAAGCCCGACCGGGCCGACGCCGAGCGCGGCAATCGCAAACCATTGCATCGATGTTTGCGGCCACACCGTGGTCTCGACCAGCAGATGCACGATGGCCGCAAGCAGCGCCGAAGCGAGACAAAATCCCGCCACCGCGTCGCTCGGCACCTGGGCCAGCCGCCGCGACATCACCGAATAGCCAGCCCAGACAAAGGCGGCGACGAACGCGGCAACATAGCCGGGAATGAAAGCCCGCTCGAACGGCGTACCGGTATTGCCGAGAAACAGCAACGCGGTGCCGGCGAAGCCGAGCGCCGCGCCGATCGCGTGATGCGCGGCCAACCGCATGCCGGGCAGCAGCGACGACAGCAGCACGATCAAGAGCGGCCAGAGATAGTTGAGCAACCCCGCTTCGGCGGGCGGCGCAAAACGCAGGGCGAAGAAATACAGCGCATGATAGCCGAACAGGCCGCCGACGCCGACCAGCCAGGCCAGCGGCGGCTGCCACAACGCTCGCGCGGCATGCGGCCGCGCAAGCCATGTCGCCGCGCCAACGCCCCCGCCGATCACGAATGTCATCGCCAGCAACTGAAACGGCGGCACGCGGCCGGTGGCGACCGTCAGCACCGCCAGCAACGACCACAGCAGAATCGCGACCAGACCGATCAGCGTCGCGGTGGATGATTTCATGATTCCGTCATGGCCGCGCAAAGCACGGCACAACAATGCCCGGCCTCGCAGACAAGCTTACGCGGCTCGCGCAAGCTTGAGGGCCCGGCCGGGCATTGCAATCGTGACAACGCAGACCCATCACATTACTGCAGGTATTGCCCGCCATTGATGCTGAGCGTCGATCCGGTGATGAAACTCGCCTGGTCCGCCGCCAGGAACACCACGGCGCGGGCAATCTCGTCCGGCTCGCCGAGACGGTTGACCGGAATCTGCGGGATCACCGCCTTCTCCAGCACGTCCTTCGGCACCGCCTGCACCATCTCGGTGTTGATGTAGCCGGGGCAGATCGCGTTGACCGTGACGCCGCCCTTGGCGTTCTCCAGCGCCAGCGCCTTGGTGAAGCCAATGTCGCCGGCCTTGGCCGCCGAATAATTGACCTGACCAAACTGCCCCTTCTGGCCATTGATCGAAGAAATATTGATGATGCGGCCGAACTTGCGCGCGCGCATGCCCTCGATCACCTGCCGCGTCATGTTGAACAGCGAACCGAGATTGGTGGTGATCACCGCATTCCACTGATCCTGTGTCATCTTGTGGAATGGAACGTCTCGGGTAATGCCGGCATTGTTCACCAGCACCTCGATCGGTCCGAGATCGGCCTCCACTTTCTTCACGCCTTCGGCGCAGGCGTCGAACGAGCCGACATCCCATTTATAGACCGGCACCCCGGTCTCGGCCTTGAACTTCCCCGCGGCGTCGTCATTGCCGGCATAACTCGCAGCAACCTTGTAGCCGGCCTCCTTGAGCGCCTTGCTGATCGCAGCGCCGATGCCTCTCGTTCCGCCGGTAACCAATGCTGTGCGTGTCATGATGGCCTCCACCCTAAAAAGATTTTGCCGTTCGATTATTCGGGGCATTCGCGCCGACCGCAAGACAAAACGCCCGGCTGACAAGCAGTCGGGCGTTTGCATAAAGACGTAAGACGGAAAGACCGTCAGGCAAGCGACGTTACCGCTCGACGCACATGGCGATTCCCATGCCGCCGCCGATGCACAGCGTGGCGAGGCCCTTCTTGGAATTCCGCTTTTGCATTTCGTGCAAGAGCGTCACCAGGACGCGCGCGCCGGAAGCGCCGACCGGGTGGCCGATGGCGATGGCACCACCATTGACGTTGACCCGTCCCAGATCCCAGCCGAGATCCTTGTTGACCGCGCAGGCCTGCGCGGCGAACGCCTCGTTGGCTTCGATCAGATCGAGATCGTCGACCTTCCAGCCGGCCTTCTGCAGGGCGCGGCGCGAGGCCGGAATCGGCCCGGTGCCCATGATCGACGGGTCAACGCCGGCCTGCGCCCATGACACGATTCGCGCCAGCGGCTTGCGGCCTTCCTTGGCAGCCTGCTTTTCGCTCATCAGCACCACTGCGGCGGCGCCGTCGTTGATTCCGGAGGCGCTGCCCGCCGTCACCGTGCCGTCTTTTTCAAACGCGGGCCGCAGCTTGGCCATCGACTCGAGGCTCGCGCCATGGCGCGGATACTCGTCGGTGTCCACCGTGACATCGCCCTTGCGGCCCTTGACCACGAACGGCACGATCTCGTCCTTGAACTTGCCGGCTTTTTGCGCGGCCTCGGCCTTCTGCTGCGAAGCGACCGCGAACTCGTCCTGCTGCTGACGGGTGATCTGGAATTGCTTGGCAACGTTCTCGGCCGTGTTGCCCATGTGGTAGCCGTTGAAGGCATCCCACAATCCGTCCTTGATCATGGTGTCGACGAATTCGACGCCGCCCATCTTCACGCCGCCGCGCAGATACTGGGCATGGGGCGCCATGCTCATTGATTCCTGACCGCCGGCGACCACGATCTCGGAATCGCCGTTGACGATGGCCTGATAGCCGAGCGCCACGGTGCGCAGACCTGAGCCGCACAGCTGGTTGACGCCCCAGGCCGGGCTTTCCACTGGAATCCCTGCCTTGATCGAGGCCTGCCGTGCCGGGTTCTGTCCCTGTGCCGCGGTCAGAATCTGGCCCATGATGACTTCGGAGACCCGTCCGGGCTCGACGCCGGCCCGCTCCAGCGCCGCCCTGATGGCGACCGCACCGAGTTCGTGGGCGGGAATGTTGGCAAACGCACCGTTGAACGAGCCAACGGGGGTGCGAGCGGCGCTGACGATAACGACACCGTCGGACATAGGGCATCTCCTGAGGTTGCTAAGGACGAGGCGAGAGTTGGCGGGGGGCCGATCCTCGTTAATTATTAATGTAGCGCTTTTAAGCCAAACGGCCAGCCACAAACGCTCGACTTTCGTTGCACCGCCCAAGTTGAGACGGGACGTCCCAGCCAGTTAACCGTGCCGCACAAAACGGTAGCCGAGCCCGGTCGAAAGTGCTTACTTTGTGCAACGCATTGCTTGCTGCCATTGGCGAGGCCCGATGGCTCCCCTCCCGTTCCAGAATTGTGTGCGAGTCCATGGCGAAATCCGACCAGCCGATCACCATTAAAAAATACGCCAACCGGCGCCTCTACAACACCGGCACCAGCACCTACGTCACCCTGGAAGATCTCGCAGCGATGGTGAAGGAGGGCGAGGACTTCCTCGTCTACGACGCCAAGACCGGCGACGACATCACGCGCTCCGTGCTGGCGCAGATCATTTTCGAACAGGAGAACAAGGCCGGGCAGAACCTGCTGCCCACCACGTTCCTGCGCCAGTTGATCCGCTTCTATGGCGACAGCATGCAGATGGTGGTGCCGAAATATCTCGAGCAGTCAATCGACACGCTGACGCGCGAGCAGGAGAAGTTCCGCAAGCAGATGGCCACGACGTTCAGCGGCACGCCGTTCGCTCCACTGGAAGAGCAGGTCCGCCGCAACATGGAAATGTTCGAGCGCACCTTCGCGATGTTCAAGCCGTTCGCACCCGGCACACGCCAGGAGACCGCGAGCGGAGAAACCACGCCGCCATCTTCGGAGCCGGCCGGACCGGACGACATCGACGATCTCAAGCGTCAGATGAAAGACATGCAGGAACGGCTCGAGCGCATGTCGAAGACGCCGGACGGCGACAAGACCTGATCGTGCTCAAGCTGATTGTCTTGCGGGCCGGCGCCAGGCGCAGCGTGCGATCTGCGCACGTCCTGTTGCGCGCCGATGTTGACCGCGCGCGCCGATTGCGCGCGCCGTCATCCGTCAGCCCAGCGCCGATGCCTGCGGATATGGATTGAAATCGGGATTGGAATTGCCCCACGGCCGCTCGGTCGAGGCAAGACCGATCAGCCGGCCCTGAATGTAGTCGCAGCCCCAGTCCTGCAGCAGCTTCGCCGCGGCCTCATCCTGCACCCACTCGGCGACCGTCTCGATATCGAGGCGATGCGCCAGATCGATCATGGTCTGCACGAAGGCGCGGTCATGGCCGAACGCGCGATGTTCTGCACGAACACGCCATCGATCTTGACGATATCGACGCCCAGCTTGCGCAGATTGCGGAACGAAGTGTAGCCGGCTCCGAAATCGTCGATTGCGATGCGGCTGCCGAAATTCTTAAGCCGCGTCACAAACCCGCGCACATGATCGATATCCTGAATCGCCACGGTTTCGGTGATCTCCACGATCAGCCGCTCGGCCACGCCGGGATGGGAGCGAAACAGCGATTCGATCGTCGACCACCAGTCGGGGTCCATCGTGGTGTCGGGCGAAATGTTCAGGCTCATCCGCATGTTCGGCGCAGTCGCCAGTTCGGCCACCACAAGCTCCAGCACGCGATGATCGAGCAGACGGATCAGGCCGAGCTTTTCGGCCACCGGCACGATGTCCGGCGCCAGCGAGAATTCGCCATCCTCACGCTGCATCCGCACCAGACACTCATAGAACGCCGCCGCGCGCGAAGCGGTCGTCACCACCGGTTCGAACGCCATGCCGATCCGCCGCTCGTTCAGCGCGGTGACGATCTCGTCGGTGACGCGGATATTGACGCGCCGCTGCGTTTCGCGCTCGACATTGGGGCGCCAGGCGAGAAACGACCCGCGACGCCGCGTCTTCGCGCTTTCCAGCACCTCCTGCGCCCGGCTCATCGCCTCCTCGGGCGTGCGCGCATAGCGCGGCACATTGATCGCGCCGATCGAGGCGGTCAGCGACACCGGACCGAGCTTGGTCGGCACGATTCCCTTGCGAATGCCCTCGAGAAAGCGATCGGCCGCGACCTGCATGTCATCGCCGGTGCAGTTCTTCAGAATGACGCCGAACTTGTTGCCGGAAAACCGCCCGAGCACATCGCCGCCGCGCAGCCGCGCGCGAACCCGGCGAGACACTTCCTGGATGACGTCATCGGCGACGTCGAAACCGAATGCTTCGTTGATCTGCGCCAGATGATCGATGCCGATCAGCATGAAGGCAAAGGACGAGCGGAAGCGCGACGCTTCCTCCATCGCCTCGCCAAGCGCGGCCACCAGATAGGTGCGGTTGAGCTCACCTGTCAGCGGATCGTGCTGCGAGAGCCTGCGCAACTGCTCCTCGCGCGCATGCCGCTCGCTGGTGACGCGCAGGATGCCTTCGGCGCGCATCGGCCGGCCATCGGTGTCCGCAAAACAGCGCCCGGATTCCTCGATCCATACCAGCGGCGCCGCCACGCCGGCCCGCAAGCCATACTCGATCTGGTAAAGCGCGCCCTCGCCGCGGTCCTTGGCCGCCGCATTCATCACAGCATCGATACGGATATTGCGTAGCGGCTCGATCAGGCTGGCGAATTCACCGGCACGCGCCAGCGTGGTCTGCGAAAAGTTCGGCAGCACGCTGCTGACGTTCTCGCTCCAGCGCAGCGTGTCGGTGGCGACATCCCAGGCGAAGGTGACTTGGCCGAGCGCCGCAAAGATCGCAGAGAGATCGGCCGGGCAGGATTCTGCCGGAACCGAACTCCGCGTGACCGAGCCCCGCGCTACGGAAAAAGGCTCAACGCTCAAAATCGCCTCGATCTGGGACAGACACCGATGATTCGCTGTCGAGGATAATGCGTCCTCTGCGGGAAATCCTAGGCCAGCTTCCTAAACAATCTAAGAAAATCGCGGCATACAGAGACGGCAGGAATCTGTCCCGCACGGGCGGCATGCCTCTTGCGACGTGAAGAAAGACAGGACTGCCCTGTCCCAAAACAATACAAGTCGCAACAGGGGACGCACATCATGATGATCGGGAGAGCCGCCAGTCTCGACCCCACCGCCTCTCTTGCGCAGGACCGCACGCCGCTGACACCGCGCCTGGAGCACGCCGGCGACTTGCCTTCCGCACCGGCCGCCAACGCGGCGCTGGTCCCGCAAACCCCGCGCCAGCGTGGAGTTCTCACGCGCGGACCGCACAACGATGCCGCTTTCATCACCCATCTGCTCGCCACCGCGGACCAGGTTCCGCAGACGCGCAACCTTCGCCGCGCCTCACCGCAGGACGCGCTGGCAGGCTATCGCGCGGCGATGCAGGCCGCCGGTCCGGCGCTACTGCGCCCAACCTCACGCCTCGTCTGAAACGCCGGCGGATTGAATTTTAGCGATTGGGTGTCTCGGGAGGCTTGCCGCCGGCCGGGGTGCCGGGCTGCGGCGTATTGTCATGCGCGTCATTGTCGGCCACGAGATCCGCCACGTTCCAATCCGCCACCGAACGGGGCGCCGGGCGGTGTTCCGCCGGCGAAATCTTTTCCAGCGCAGGCACAGCGGGCGCGGGCTCGGCCGGTGTAGCCGGCGACGTCAACGGCAGCGGCGCGACTGGAGAGGGGGTAACAGGAGACGGGGCGTGAGCGGCAGGTGGCGGCGCCGCGACCGGTGCCGGACCGGGTGTGGGGACAGGCGCGGCAGACGGCACGGGCGGTGAAATCTCCGGATCGCGCTGCAACGGCTCGGGACCCCAGAACGCGCCCGCAGGCTCGTCGGCGATCGGCCGGTCGAGCGCCGGGGCTGCACTACCCCTGGTTTTAACCGGCGCGTCATCCTGCGGCGCCGATGCGGCGGCCTGCCGGAAGTAGCGGCGATGACGCAGCGCGATTGAGGTCCCGGCGAGAAACTCCACCGCCGTCAGCACCGTCAGCAGGAAGAAGGTCGAGGTCGCAAACGGCGCCAGCAGCACAAATTCGGCTGCCGCGACGGCGAACACCCCAAGAGAAAGCACATGGTCGGTGAGATACTTGGCGCCGGGCCGCGCCGCCCGCGCGATCTCGAACCACAGCAGCAGCAGGCCGAGCGCCAGCAGCGCGTCGCCGAAGGTGATGGCCCAATCCGCCCCCGACATCAGATGCACGGTCAACAACGGCGCGGTGAACGCCACGTCCGGCATCAGAAAAACAAAAATATTATAGATCGCGAGCGGAATGAGGAGCAGCGGGAAACCGATTGTCGGCATCGGTCGAGCTTTCTGTCGGCGCGATCTCTCAAAAACCGAAACGATTTAACTCGCCAAAGCCGCCGGAAAAACGGCAGCAGGCCGCTGCGCGAGGCAGCGACACCAGTGTCATGCCGCGGCCCGTTTTCCGGGCCGCGATCCGTCCTCAGACGTCGTCCTTCTTGACCTTGAGGACCTGACGACCCTTGTACATGCCGGTCTTGAGGTCGAGATGGTGCGGACGGCGCAGCTCACCCGAATCCTTATCCTCGACATAGGTCGGCTTCTTGATAGCGTCCGCCGAGCGGCGCATGCCACGGCGTGACGGCGATGTTTTCCTGCGTGGAACGGCCATGATCCAGGTCCTTTAGGGTCGAAAGCGGGCGTGCCCGGAAGGCTCCGCACTTTCCAGAATAGAGATTAAGGCCGGGCTTATAGAGGATGCAAGGCGGAAAGGCCAGAGCCGGGAGCAGGAGAAATCGCCCTAAAATCCGCGATTTCGGCCCCAGCAGGCGTCCAGCCCGGCGGACTGGGCCCGGATTCGGTAGGTTCCGGCCATCCGCCGCACTCCGGGACCGGGGCGGCGGGCGCTGCGGGTGACCGGATTGGGCAAGATCGCCGCCAGCAGCCCCGCCTCCTGCGCCGTCAGCGCCGAGGCCGGCCGGCCGAAGGCGTATTGCGCACCTGCTTCAGCCCCGAACTGGCCCGCCGGGCCGAGTTCGGCGACGTTGAGGTAGAGTTCCAGCACCCGCTTCTTGGGCAGCACGAAATCGATCCAGAACGCCAGCGGGAACTCCAGCCCCTTGCGGACCATGCTGCGGCCCGGCCACAGAAACAGGTTTTTGGCGAGCTGCTGGGTGATGGTGGAGCCGCCGCGAACCACCTCGCCGTCCTGCGCGTCCTCGATCACCTCGCGCAGCGAGCCCCAATCCACGCCGTGATGCCGGCAGAATTTGGCGTCCTCCGCCGCGACCACGGAGCGCGGCAGCGCCGGCGCCATCGCATCGAGATCAACCCAGGTCCGCGTCACCGGCGCGCCGCTGAGCCAGCGTCCGATCATCAGGGCCGAGACCGGATGACCGACCGCATAGATCGGCGTCAGCACGTAAGGCAGCAGCAGGATGACGAAGATCGCCAGCACGGCCATGCGGATCGCTCGTCGCATCTCGCCTCTTCTCGCTCACGACGCCGCATCGCGCGACCATCTGCCGGCGTCTGTTTACCAGACCGCCTCACGGCCGTGAAATCCTGCCCGGCGGGATGCCGGCGGAATTGACGTGACCGATCCCATGAACGATTGTCCGCCAAATTCTGGAGCTTTCGATGACCGCCGTGACGACCACCGACGATTTCGCCACCCTGCTCGACACCACCGCCGCCGAGACCGAAGCCTTGCTCGGTACTTTGTTGTCGGATGCGCCGATGGCCGGCGAGATCGCCCGCCCGCGCCGGCTGATCGAGGCGATGCGGTATTCGAGCCTCAACGGCGGCAAGCGGCTGCGGCCGTTCCTCGCGGTGGCAAGCGCCGAGATGTTCGGCGTGCCGCGCGCCGGCGCGCTGATGGCGGGCGCCGCGCTGGAATGCATCCATTGCTATTCGCTGATCCATGACGATCTGCCCTCGATGGACAACAGCGACCTGCGGCGCGGTCGGCCGACCGCGCACAAGAAATACGACGACGCCACCGCGATCCTCGCCGGCGATGCGCTGCTCACCCTTGCGTTCGACATCATCACCCGCGACGAGGTGCACCGCGACGCCGGCGTGCGTCTCGCGCTGACGCGCGCGCTGGCGCGTGCCGCCGGCATCGGCGGCATGGCGGGCGGGCAGATGATGGACCTTGCCGGCGAAGGCCGCTTCGGCGACCGCGAGCCGCCGGACGTCGCAAAACTGCAGCAGATGAAAACCGGCGCGCTGCTCAAATATGGCTGCATCGCCGGCGCACTGCTCGGGCAGGCCTCGCAGGAGCAATACGCCGCGCTGGAAGCCTACGGCCATGCCTTCGGCGAGGCGTTCCAGATCGCCGACGATCTGCTCGATGTCGAAGGCGACGCGGCCGCGCTCGGCAAGCCGGCCGGACAGGACGCCGCGCTCGGCAAGACGACGTTCGTGACGCAGCTCGGCATCGACGGCGCGAAAGCGCGGCTGCGCGACCTGCTCAAGCAGGCCGACGCCGCGCTGGCGCCGTTCGGACCCAAGGGCGATGTGTTGCGCGCCGCCGCGCGTTTCGTTGCGGAGCGCCAGAACTAGGATCTCGATGACCGCAGAGAACGACGCGCCCGGCACAACGCGCACGCTGAAGCAGAAGGAGGAGGAGCTCCTTCGCCGCTTCCGTCGCATGCCGAAGGCGGTGCGCATCGTCTACGCGCGGCCACGCCTGTTCATCTCGATCATGATTGGCCTGCTCTCGCTGCTGATGATGCCGGGGTCATGGCTGGTGCCGGGGACATGGCGGCTCACCACGCGCCTGCTGCTCGCCTGGGACATCGCCCTGACGCTTTATCTCGCATTCGCCTACGCCACAGTGCTGAGGTGCGATGCAAACTACATACGCCGGCAGGCCGCTCTGCAGGATGACGGCCGCTTCCTGATCCTTATTCTGACATCGACCGCCGCTTTCGCCAGCATCGCCGCCATCGTGCTTGAACTCGGCGGCGCGCAGCACCGGCCGGCACAGCTTGCGCTGGCGATCGCCACCATCGCGTTGTCATGGGCAGCGATCCACACCACCTTCGCTTTGCATTACGCCCACGAATATTATCGCGGCAGCAAGGCCGGCGGCCTCGCGTTTCCGGGCGACGACCATCCGGACTACTGGGACTTCGTCTATTTCTCGTTCGTCATCGGCATGACCGCGCAGGTCTCCGACGTCGGCGTCACCGACAAGATCATCCGGCGCACCGCTACCGCGCACGGCATCGTGTCGTTCTTTTTCAACACCGCATTGCTGGCGCTGACGGTGAACATCGCCGCGAGCGCCCTCTAGACCCGGATTCACGCAGCGCATGATTCACGGCTTTCTCACCTTCCTGCTCGTGATCTCGGTGCTGGCTGCCTCCGCCACGGTGGCGCGGCGGCTTCAACTCACCCCGGCCATCGTCTTCCTGGTGGTCGGCGTCATCCTCGCGCTGGTGCCGGACTTTCCGTCGATCGCGATGCAGCCGGAAGGCGTGCTGCTGCTGGTGCTGCCGCCGCTGATCTATTCGGCGGGCGTGTCGATGAGCTGGCGCGAATTCAAGGGCAATCTGCGGCCGATCTCATTGCTCGCGATCGGCTGCGTGATTTTCACCACCTGCGCGGTGGCCTGCGCCGCGCACTGGTTTCTCGGCCTGCCCTGGGGCGTCGGCTTCGTGCTCGGCGCCATCGTGTCGCCGCCCGACGTGGTAGCGCCGCTGGCGATCGCGCGGCGGCTCGGCCTGCAGCATCGCATCCTGGTCATTCTCGAAGGCGAAGGGCTCGCCAACGACGCCACCGCACTGATCCTCTATCGCTTCGCGGTGATGGCCGTCTCCACCGGCGCCTTCTCGCTGGCCTCCGCCACCGGCACCTTCGCCGCGATCCTGATCGGCGAAGTGATCTTTGGCTTGGCGGTCGGCTGGCTCAGCCTGCGACTGCGGCAATGGGCGCACGATCCGCGCGTCGAGATCCTGCTGTCGCTGCTCACGCCCTATCTGGCGTTCTGGGTGCCGGAGCATTTCGGCGGCTCCGGCGTGCTCGCCACCGTGGTCACCGGTCTTTACGTGAGTTGGAACGGTCCGCTGCTGATCTCCGCGGCGACGCGCCTGCAAGGCATCTTCTTCTGGGACTTCGCGGTCTGGCTGATCGAGGGCGTGCTGTTCCTGATCGTCGGCTTCCAGACCAAGCTCCTGGTGGAAACCTCCAAGATGCTCCCCGTCAACGACGTGGTGACGGCGATCGCGCTGACCTCGGCGATCGTCATCGCCGCGCGCTTTCTGTGGGTGTTTCCCGCCGCCTATCTGCCGCGTCTCGTCAGTCCTCGCGTCCGCAGGCGCGAGACGGCGCCCTCATGGCAGAGCGTCGCCGCCATCGGCTTCACCGGCATTCGCGGCGTGGTCTCGCTCGCGGTCGCGCTGGCGCTGCCCTACACGGTGGCGAACGGCGAGCCGTTTCCGCACCGCGACCTGATCCTGCTGGTGGCGTTCGGCGTGATCTTCGTCACCGTGGTCGGCATCGGCGGCGCGTTGCCCTTTCTGGTGCGCATGCTCAGTCTCGACAAATACGGACACTCCGAGGCCAAACACGAACGCGAGCAGGAAATCGCGGCGCGGCGCGAACTGGTGGCGGCCTCACGCAAGGAACTGACACGCATCATCGCCGAGCGCGAACTGCCGCAGAGCCTCGCCAAATTTCTTGAAGCCCGGCACGAAACGCGGATGCGGGCGCTGCCCGATCCGCCGGCAAAAGCCGGCGATCTCACGCCGGCGACACGCGGCGCGGCAATGGTGCGCGAGATCATCGCGATCGAGCGTGGCCTGCTGCACAAGCTGCTGCGCGATGGCAGGATCACCGACGAGACGCGGCGGCGAATCGAGCGCGATCTCGATCTCGAGGAGGCGGAGGTCGACAACCGCGAGAAGATTGCGCCGATCTGACAGCGCCTCGCCGTCAAGCTGGCCATGACGCACGGATGTTTGCGGCGGGAAGCCTATTCCGCCGCGGTGACTGCCTTGGCGCCGCCACCATAGCGCTGCTCGATGTATTCGATCACCAGCGCCTTGAAGTCGGCGGCGATGGTCGGGCCACGCAGCGTGCGGAATTTCTCGCCGTCAACGAACACCGGCGCAGCCGGCGTCTCGCCGGTGCCGGGCAGCGAGATGCCGATATCGGCATGCTTGGATTCGCCGGGGCCGTTGACGATGCAGCCCATCACCGCGACGTTGAGCTGTTCGACGCCGGGATAGCGCGTCTTCCACGACGGCATCTCGTCGCGAATGAATTCCTGGATGTCGCGCGCCAGCTCCTGGAACACCGTCGAGGTGGTGCGGCCGCAGCCGGGGCACGCAGCGACCAGCGGCACGAAAGTGCGGAAGCCCATGGTCTGCAGGATTTCCTGACCGACCTTCACCTCCACCGTGCGGTCGCCGCCGGGCTCTGGCGTCAGCGAGACGCGGATGGTGTCGCCGATACCGTCCTGCAACAGAATGCCCAGCGCCGCCGACGAGGCGACGATGCCCTTCGATCCCATGCCGGCTTCGGTGAGGCCAAGATGAATGGCGTAATCGGAGCGCGCGGCCAGTTCGCGATAGACCGCGATCAGATCCTGCACGTTCGACACCTTGGCCGACAGGATCATCTTGTTCTTGGGCAGGCCGATTTCCTCGGCCCGCTTCGCCGAGAGCAGCGCCGATTGCACCATGGCCTCGCGCGTCACCGCGCGCGCGTCGATCGGATCGGGAGACTTGGCGTTCTCCTCCATCAGGCGTGTCAGCAATTCCTGATCGAGCGAACCCCAATTGGCGCCGATGCGGACCGCCTTGTCGTTCTTGATCGCGATCTCGACGATATCGGTGAACTGGCTGTCGCGCTTGTTCTTGAAACCCACATTGCCCGGATTGATGCGATACTTCGACAACGCCGCCGCGCAGGCCGGATGTTCGGCGAGCAGCTTGTGGCCGATGTAATGGAAATCGCCGATCAGCGGCACGTCCACGCCCATCTTGTCGAGCTTTTCGCGGATGTGCGGTACGGCGGCGGCCGCCTCGTCGCGATCGACCGTGATGCGCACCATTTCGGAGCCGGCCCGCGCCAGCGCCGCGACCTGGTTCACCGTCGAATCGACGTCGGCGGTGTCAGTGTTGGTCATCGACTGCACCACGATCGGTGCGCCGCCGCCGACCTTGACGTTGCCCACGACCACCTGGACGGTGCTGTGGCGGCCCTTCGGGCCGGCCTCGATGGTCTTGGTTCGCTCTTTGAGATCAGTCATGGGAAATCGGTCACGCGGCTGAAGGTAAGACGTTGAATATCAGGTCTGTATGACGGCCAGCAAGGACCGGCGCGCGATGAGGGATCAATCTACCAGCAACCCCTTGGGCGTGCCAGCAAGGCCGGTTCCCGACATCGCCGAAGCGGCTGCCGTATCGGGACATAATCCCGAAATAAGGACAAATCAAAGGGCTGCCTTCGGATGGGTCTGCCTCAGGCCGCATGCCGGCAATGGGCGCAGGTGCCGGTAATCTCGACCACCGACATTTTCGGCGCAAATCCGGTGCCCTGCACCGCCTCCTGGAACCCCTTGGCGAGGCCCGCCGCAGGTAATTCGCCTACCGAACCGCAGCTATCGCAGATCAGGAACGCCACCACGGCGCTGGCATCGTGATTATGCGCGCAGGCGAGGAAGGCATTGCGACTCTCGATGCGATGGACCAGCCCCTGCTCCATCAGAAAATCCAGCGCGCGGTAAATCGTGATCGGGGCCGGCCGCGCGATCTCGCGCGCCAGCGCATCAATGATTTCATAGGCCCCGAGCGGACGATGGCTCGCCAGCAGCGCCTGCAGCACCTGCCGCCGGATCGGAGTGAATTTCTGACTCCGGTCGCGGCAAACCTGCTCGGCATGCGCCAGCGCCGAGGCAGCGCATTGGCTATGGTCATGGTCGGGCGCCGGAAACGCCTGTCTGCCGATCGTCATGAAACCATCTCCTGCGGCCAGAGATACCGTCAAAATTTCAAATTATTGTGTTATTTCAGTAATTTGATTGTGCACAATTTGCATTGCAGCATCAACTATTGCGGTGCACCATAAAAGTCCCAATTGGGAGAGACGTTCCGAGCCCGGTGCATTGGTGCAATTCTAGCACCCGCCCGCACCCGAGAGGAAGTTCACCGTGAACAGCAATCTCAGAGCCTATCTCGACAGTCTGGCGCCCTGGGCACACCCCGCCCTCAAGCGGAAAGAACGGCCGAGCACCAAGAAAATCAATCTGGCGCTGCAGGGCGGCGGATCGCACGGCGCATTCACCTGGGGCGTGCTCGACCATCTGCTGCAGGACGGCCGGCTCGAGATTACCGGCATCTCCGGCGCGTCGGCCGGCGCCATCAATGCCGTAATGCTGGCCGATGGTCTGGCGCGCGGCGGCCCGGAGGAAGCCCGCAAGCGGCTGTCGGATTTCTGGCGCGCCGCCAGTGCGGGCGGCAACCTGCCGCCGGTGCAGCGCGCGATCACCGATCGGCTGTTTTCGCTGCTGCCGTTCGCCAGCGCGCCGGTGCAGAACTGGTTCCAGACCATGTCGCGCTATTTCTCGCCCTACGATCTCAATCCGCTCAACCTCAATCCGCTCAGCGACCTGATCACGCGGTTCGTCGATTTCGATGCGATCCGCAACAATTCCGACATCGCGCTCTACATCTCGACCACCAACGTCCACACCGGACGGCTGCGGATTTTCTCCGGCGACAAGGTGACGGCCGATGCGGTGATGGCGTCGGCGGCGCTGCCGTTTTTATTCCGCGCCGTCGAGATCGACGGCGTGCCCTATTGGGACGGCGGCTACATGGGCAATCCGGCGATCTTTCCGTTCCTGCAGGCGACCGACGCCGAGGACGTGCTGGTGGTGCAGATCAATCCGGTGGCGCGCAAGACCACGCCGCGCACTTCGACCGAGATCATCAACCGCCTCAACGAGATCACCTTCAACTCCGCGCTGATCACCGAACTGCGCACCATGGATTTCGTCAACCAGTTGATCGACGAAGGCCGCCTGCCGCGCGGCACCCGCGAGAACGAATATCGCCGCCTTTACATCCATCGCATCGATCTCGGCGGCATCGGCAGCCGCCTTGCCGCATCGAGCCGGCTGAAGACGGATTACGATTTCTTCAATCTCCTGCATCGCGCCGGCGTGCGCGCGGCCAAGAGATTTCTCGACGAACATTTCGACGATATCGGCAAGCAAAGCTCGATCGACCTCGCCGCCGAATCCGGCGTGGAATGGGCGTAAGCCGATCTGCCGATACGCCTCGCGCAGGACGATTTTGAGCCACGCTATCGCCGATCAGGCTGGGAAAACCGGGTATTTCAGCCCTTTTCGGGTGTGATCGCCGCGCCATTTCTTGCTAGCGTGCGGCGCCATGACCATTCACTCGCCCGCCCCTGCAACCACACCCGCGCGCACGACACCGGCCTCGTCCGACACGGACAATGGCCGCGTCACGCCGATGATGGAGCAGTATCTGGAGATCAAGGCGGCCAATCCGGGCCTGCTGCTGTTCTACCGGATGGGCGATTTCTACGAACTGTTCTTCGAAGATGCCGAGACCGCCTCGCGCGCGCTCGGCATCATGCTCACCAAGCGCGGCAAGCATCAGGGTCAGGATATTCCGATGTGCGGCGTGCCGGTGGAGCGCGCCGACGACTATCTGCATCGCCTGATCGCACTCGGCCATCGCGTCGCAGTGTGCGAGCAGATGGAAGACCCCGCCGAGGCGAAGAAGCGCGGCAACAAGAGCGTGGTCCGCCGCGACGTGGTGCGCCTGGTCACGCCGGGCACGCTGACCGAAGACACCCTGCTCGATGCCAGAACCAACAACTATTTGATGGCGGTCGCGCGAGCCCGCGCCTCGCATGGCGAGGACCGTGTCGGGCTCGCCTGGATCGACATCTCGACCTCGGAATTTTTCGTCACCGAATGTGCATCGAGCGAACTCGGCGCGACGCTGGCGCGGATCAATCCCAACGAGGTGATCGTCAGCGACGCACTTTATAGCGACACCGACCTCAGCCCGATATTGCGCGCGTTGCCGGCGGTGACGCCGCTGACCCGCGACGTGTTCGACGGCGCGACCGCCGAGCGGCGGCTGTGCGATTATTTCGCCGTCGCCACCATGGACGGCCTCAGCCAGTTGTCGCGGCTGGAAGCGACCGCGGCCGCCGCCGCGATCACCTATATCGACCGCACCCAGATCGGCAAACGCCCGCCGCTGTCGCCGCCGGCGCGCGAGGCCGCCGGCACCACCATGGCGATCGATTCCGCCACCCGCGCCAATCTCGAACTGATCCGCACCCTTGGCGGCGAACGGCGCGGCTCGCTGCTCGACGCCATCGACACCACCGTGACAGCGGCGGGCTCGCGCCTCTTGGCGCAACGCCTGTCCGCCCCGCTGACCGACACCGCGCAGATCGCGCAGCGGCTCGACGCTGTCGCGGCGTTCGTCGCCGACAGCGCGGCGGGCGACGATGTGCGCGAGATCCTGCGCGCGGCGCCCGACATGTCGCGCGCGCTGGCGCGGCTTTCGGTCGGACGCGGCGGCCCGCGCGATCTTGCGGGCCTGCGCGACGGGATTCTTGCCGCCGACGCCGTGCTGGCAAGGCTTGCGCAATTGAATGATCCGCCGCAGGAGATCGCGGCGGCGATGGCCGCGCTGCGCCGTCCATCGCGCGAGCTCGGCCAAGAGTTGGCGCGGGCGCTCGCCGAGCAATTGCCGCTGCTCAAGCGCGACGGCGGTTTTGTCCGCGATGGCTACTCCTCCGCGCTCGATGAGACCCGACAATTGCGCGATGCCTCACGCCTCGTCGTCGCGGCGATGCAGGCGCGCTACGCTGAAGACACCGGCGTCAAAGCGCTGAAGATCCGCCACAACAACGTGCTGGGCTATTTCGTCGAAGTCACCGCGCAGCATGGCGACAAATTGATGTCGCCGCCGCTGAACGCCACCTTCATCCATCGCCAGACCCTCGCCGGACAGATCCGCTTCACCACCACTGAACTTGGCGAGATCGAAGCCAAGATCGCCAGCGCCGGCGACCGTGCGCTCGGCCTTGAGCTAGAAATCTTCGACGCGCTATGCGCGGACGCCGTCGCCGCGAGTGAGGATCTGCGCGCCGCCGCGCATGCCTTCGCGATGCTCGACGTCGCCAGTGCGCTGGCGCGGCTTGCGATCGACGAGAACTATGTGCGGCCGGAAGTCGATCAATCCCTTTCGTTCTGCATCGAGGGTGGACGACACCCGGTGGTCGAGCGTGCCCTCAAGCGCGAGGGTGAGCCGTTCATTGCCAACCATTGCGACCTGTCGCCGGCGCCTGCGCAGAATTTCGGACAGATCTGGATTCTCACCGGCCCCAACATGGCCGGCAAATCCACCTTTCTGCGCCAAAACGCACTGATCGCGCTGCTGGCGCAGACCGGCAGCTATGTGCCGGCCAGCCGCGCCCGCATCGGCGTGGTCGACCGGCTATTCTCGCGTGTCGGCGCCGCCGACGATCTGGCGCGCGGCCGTTCCACCTTCATGGTCGAGATGGTGGAGACTGCCGCCATTCTCAATCAGGCCGGCGAGCGGTCGCTGGTGATCCTCGACGAGATCGGACGTGGCACCGCGACGTTCGATGGCCTGTCGATCGCCTGGGCCTCGATCGAGCACCTGCATGAAAACAACAAATGCCGCGCGCTGTTCGCGACGCACTATCATGAACTGACCGCACTCGCCGCCAGGCTGCCGCGGCTGTTCAACGCCACCGTGCGGGTCAAGGAATGGCACGGCGAGGTCGTGTTCCTGCACGAGGTGCTGCCTGGCTCGGCCGATCGCTCCTACGGCATTCAGGTCGCCAAGCTCGCCGGCCTGCCGCCCGCGGTGATCACGCGGGCCAAGACGGTGCTGGCGAAGCTCGAGGCGCAGGATCGCAATTCGACCACCAAGGCTTTGGTGGACGACCTGCCGCTGTTCGCGGTGCCTTCGCGCGCCGCCGCCGAGCCGCAACCGCCGAGCGAGGCCGAGCAATTGATCGGCGCGCTCGAGGCCCTGCATCCCGACGAGATGACGCCGCGCGAGGCGCTCGACGCCCTCTACGCGCTGAAAGCGAAGCTGCCGAAACAAAGCTAGAGCGGCACGCCCGCCCGGCGCAGCAGCAGCGTCGCGGCATTCCACGACACCGAAAACAGCAGCGCGAGGCACAGCGCGAGCGGCGCGCCGACCGGCACCGCTGCCAGATACAACACGGCCATGCACAGGCCGAAGCCGAGCAGGCCGACAAGACTGTGCGCCATCACCGCCGCGGTCGCCTTGCCGCCGACCCGGCGATGCAGGATCAGCATGGTGGCGGTGAAGGTCGCGGGAAACGAGGCAAGAAGACCCGTTTTCTCAGGTCCGATGGTAAAGCTCAGCGTCACCACCGCCGCGATCAGCGCGCTGACGATCAGCGCGCGCAACAGCAGATCGAACCAGCGCAGCGGCAGGCGCGGCATCGGCGCCTCGCGATAGGAGCGCACCAGAAAGAAGAACACCGTGACCACCGCAACATTGGCCATAATCGCCGGCGTCAGGGTCCATGCCATCTGACTGAAAAGATAAGTCGCGATCGCCCAGACCAGCAGGCCGGCCGCGACACTGAGCCATGGACCGAACCGCTGCGCCATGACGATAAAGACGAGCGTGTAGAACGCGGTCGGCACGTTGTTGTAGACGCTGGTCAACGCCGCCCGCGCCACGAAGGCGGCCTCATGATCGAGCGCGATGAAGACATAGGCCGGGCCGGTCGAGATCGGCAGCGTCACGATCAGGGAGCCGATAAACGCGCCGGCGCGCTCGGCGATCACCGTTGCCGCGATGACGAAGCCGGCAGCAACGGCCATTTTCAGAGTAAGGGTGAGAAGGAAATATCCCTCGGCCGGCATCGCAATGCGGCCGCCTTACACCCGCCGCATCGAGACGTTCACTGCCTTCGGACCGTTCTTGATGGTCTGATAGACCACGCAATAACGCTCGGTGAGCTTGAGAAGCTGATCGAGCTTCTCCTGCGGCGCATCGGTCTCGACATCAAAGCGCAGGCGAATCTCGGCAAAGCCGACCGGCGCTTCCTTGTCGACGCCGAGCGTGCCGCGGAAATCGAGATCGCCCTCGGCGCTGACATGACCGCTCTTCAGCGGGATGTCGATCGCGGTCGCGACCGATTTCAGCGTGACACCGGCACAGGCCACCAGCGCCTCCAGCAGCATGTCGCCGGAGCACAGCTCCAATCCCGAGCCGCCGGTCGCCGGATGCAGGCCCGCCACCGCCAGCGCGCGCCCGGTCTCGACCTTGCAGGCGATGCCTTCATTGTCGATGGAGCCGTTCGCCTTCAAGGTGATGTAGGCGGTTTTCGGATCGGCCTTGTAACGCTCCTTGATCGGCGCCTGCATGGCGCGCAACTGCGTCGAATCCATCTGTCGGTCTCCGGGAAATGCGGAATGAGTAAGAGAGGTTCGAAGGCGCTTTACCACCACATCGCCGCGCCTGTCACGGGCTGTTCGCCGGCCGGCGGCGCACGATCCAGCGAGCGGTCGAGCGCGTTGAGCACACGGCGCTTGACGCCCTCGAACAGCGGCGAAGCACGATCGCGCGGACGAGTGAGATCGACCTTGATCTCCTCGAACAGGCGGCCGGGATGCGGGCGCATCACCATCACCCGGTCGGCCAGCACCACGGCTTCCTCAACATCATGAGTCACCAGGATCAAGGTCGGCTTGGTGTCGGCCCACAGATCGAGCAGATGGTCCTGCAGATCGGTGCGGGTGAAGGCATCGAGCGCGGAGAACGGCTCATCCAGCAGCAGCACTTCGGGACGCGGCACCAGCGCACGCGCAATAGCGACACGCTGCGCCTGTCCGCCGGACAATTCACGCGGCCAGGCGTCGGCCTTGTTGGCGAGCCCGACCCGCGCCAGCGCCGCTTCGGCGCGCTCGCGGCGCTGCGTGGCGGACAGGTCGGTCAGTCCGAACGCGACATTGTCGAGCACGCTGAGCCAGGGCAGCAGCCGCGGCTCCTGAAAAATGATGCCGATCTTTTCATGCGGCGCGGCGATGGCGAGGCCATCGAGCACGATGCTGCCATGGGTGGCGCAATCGAGACCACTGATCGCGCGCAGCAACGTAGACTTGCCGCAGCCCGAGCCGCCGATGATGGCGACGATCTCGCCGGGCTTGATGCGCGCGGAAAATCCCTCCAGCGCGTTGACGCCGTTGGGATAGATCTTGCCGACATGATCGAGCGCCAGCATGTCAGGCTCCGCTCGCCTGGGCGCTGAAGGAATCCTCCCAGCGCAGCAGCGGCGCGAACGCCGCCTGGATCAACCAGTCGGTGATCTTGCCGAGCAGCGCGAACACGATGATCGCGGCAAGAATCTGCGCCGGCTTGCCGAGTTGCTGGCCGTCGATCAAGAGATAGCCGAGTCCCTGCGAGGCGCCCATGAATTCGGCGGCGACCACGAACATCCAGCCAAGGCCAAGGCCCGAGCGCAGCGACACCACATAGGCCGGCAGCACCGCAGGCAGCAGGATACGGCGGATCATCGCCGGTCCGGACAGACGGAAGGCGCGGCCGACCTCGACGATCTTGCGATCGACCGACTGGATCGCGCCCATCACGCCGAGATAGATCGGGAAGAACACGCCGACCGCGATCAGCGCCACCTTCGAGGTCTCGAATATGCCGAGCCAGAGAATGAAGATCGGCACCCAGGCGATCGAGGGAATCGCGCGCAGCGCCTGCACCGTGGGATCGAGCAACCGCCGGCTCAGCGGCCAGTAGCCGCAGATCGCGCCGAACAGCGTGCCGAACAGAACGCCCAGACCGAAGCCGACCCCGACACGCCACAGCGTGATGGCGACATGGCGCGTAAGCTCGCCGCTGGCGGCGAGTTCGACCAGCGTCTGGTAGATCATGCTCGGCGGTGGCACCAGACGGCCGTTGGAGAAGCCGAACTTCACCGCAAGCTCCCACACCACGGCAATCAGAAGCGGCAGCAACAGGCCGAGCGCCGGACGCATCCAGCGTCCGCCCCGCCGCGCCGGCGCGGCGGGCTTCGTCTCCACCATGGTGTTTTCGAGTGTCATCGCCATAGCAAGAACCGTTTATTGCGCCGGATTGCAAGCGCCGCCTGCCCGCCGGCACCGCAAATTCTTATCGCCGGGCCAACCGCCATGATCTCCGCGCGCCTTCAGAAGACAG
>JAFKKO010000150.1 GCA_017305455.1 Hyphomicrobiales bacterium
ATCGGCAGACAGAACAGGTTCGCCACCAGCGCGCCGTACAGCGTCGCCAGCAGCGCGGTCGCCATGAACGGGCCGAGCTTGGAGGGGTCGGTCATGTTGGCGAACATCTGCACCATGCCGATCAGGGTGCCGATCATGCCGAACGCCGGAGCGCAATCGCCGATGGCGCGGTAGATCTTGCTGCCCTCGTCGAGGTGCATGAGGAAATTGTCGCGATCGCGCTCGAGATTGTCGCGGATGAAATCCATGTCGTAGCCGTCGGCGACGTAGCGGATGCCTTTGGCCAGGAAAGCATCGTCGGTCTCGACCTTTTCCAGGCCGACCGGGCCCTGCTTGCGGGCGATTTCAGCGATGTTGGCCAGTTCGTCGACCAGGCTGCGCGGGGTGGAACGGCTCATGGTGAAGGCGAATCTCGCCCCCAGCGGCAGGCCGTGGAGGATCGACACCAGCGGAAAGCGAATGAGCGTGGCGGAAAACGAGCCGCCGAAAATGATGATCATCGCATGTTCGCTGATGAACATGTGGAGATCGCCCCCCATGAAGACCATCGCGACGATCACGATCGTGCCGATAACCAGACCGATACTGGTGGTAATATCCATGGAGCACCCCGACGCATACCGACCGGCCATTCTGAGCCGGTTCCGGAAACCCTAGCGTCGGCGCGATGAAATTTGCGTAAAGGTTATTGAATTGCCAATCCGAAAAACCGCCGCCGCGCAGCCTCGCCGCGGGCAATTTGCCGTGCGGCGACGGCGTTTGGCGGCGTCAACCTTTTGCTAACCATAACGGACGGTGCGCACCGCCCGATCAGGCAAAGCGCGCGGTCGATACAATCCGCGAGTCAATGAAGATGCGGCGGGCGGTCGTCGCCCTCGGCGGCCGGCGGCACATAGGACGAGGACGCCGCCGCGCCGCCATCGGCCGCGGCCGCATTCGCCATCTCCAGATTGTAGCGCCGCTGCTGCTCGCGATAGGACATCCAGCCGACCGGCAGGCAGCACAGATAGATGATCGAGGCGGCGCTGAGCAGGTGCCACGGGTAGCTGATCAAGACTGCGATGAACAGCACCACGAACACCACCACCGGCACCACCTTGTCGGAGGAGATCCGGCCGCCCATCGTCTTGCCGGAAAACACCGGCAGGCGCGACACCATCAGGAAAGCGATTGCGAGCACGTAGATAGCGGTCAGCGCGGCGGGAAACTGCGGGCCGCCGATCAGGACGAGATACATCGGCAGCAGCGCGCAGATCGCGCCGAGCGGCGCCGGCACGCCGGTGAAGAAGCCTGCCGCGAACGGCGGCTTGTTCGGATCGTCCATGGTGGCGTTGAAGCGCGCGAGACGCAGGCCGCCGCTGATGGCGAAGATGATCGCCGCGATCCAGCCGACATTGTTGAGGTCGTGAAGCTGCCAGAAATACAGGATCAGGCCCGGCGCGACGCCGAAATTGACGAAATCGGCGAGGCTGTCGAGTTCGGCGCCGAACTTCGACTGGCCCTTGATCATGCGCGCGATGCGCCCGTCGATGCCGTCGAGCGCGGCGGCGAACACGATGGCGCCGAGCGCAAGCTCGGTGCGGCCCTCGATCGAGAGCCGGATCGCGGTGAGACCGGCGCAGATCGCCAGCAGCGTGATGACGTTGGGCACCAGCATGCGCACCGGAATCTGGCGAAAGCGGCGGCGGCGCGGATCGGAGGTTTCGGAATCGGATCGCATGGCGATGGCACCTCAAGGGCGGCGGGCCTGCCGCGTCTCGGATCGAACGCCGGCACCGCCTCTAGCTTCTACATAGTCCCGCTCCCCCTGCCTGCCAATGTGGCGGAAGGTCGTGGAGGCACGGAGAAAAAGTTAATCGGTGCGGTAGGTCCGCCCGCCGTCGCCGATCCGGAAGTCCGCCAGCACGGTCTCCCCCGCGATCGCGGTCTGCCCCACCGCGACCAGCGGCTTGCCGCCCTCCGGCAGATAGACGTCGAGCCGCGAGCCGAACCGGATCAGGCCGAAACGCTCGCCGGCCGCGACGCTCTGCCCCTCGCGCACGAAAGAGACGATGCGCCGCGCCACCAGACCCGCGATCTGCACAACGCCGATCCGCCCGGCCGGGGTCGCAATCACCAGCGCGTTGCGCTCGTTGTCCTCGCTGGCCTTGTCGAGTTCGGCATTGACGAATTTGCCGGGCCGGTAGGCGATGCGCTCGATCTTGCCGGCGACCGGACTGCGGTTCACATGGCAGTTGAACACGCTCATGAAGACCGAGATGCGCAGCAGCGGCTGATCGCCGAGGCCCATTTCGGCCGGCGGCACCGCCGGCGCGATCATCGAGACGCGGCCATCGGCGGGCGAGATGACGAGACCCTCGCGGGTCGGCGTCACCCGCACCGGATTGCGGAAGAACAGCGCGCACCACACCGTCAGCACGCAGCCGATCCAGCCGAGCGGCGTCCACAGCCAGAACAGCACCAGACTGGCCAGCGCGAAGGCGCCGATGAACGGATAGCCCTCCTCATGGATCGGCGGGATTTGCGCGCGGATGGAATTGACGATGGACATGCGGACCTTTGGTGTGACTTTGCGGATGAGCTGAAGGTGGATCAGGTGTGGTTTATTACCACCGTGCGAACAAGTCAGTTGCTGTCTTTCCCCTCTCCCCTTGTGGGAGAGGGTGGCGCGCCGCGCAGCGGCGTGCCGGGAGAAGGGTCGGCCGAACTGCCTGCCGCCTCAAGAATGCGGCCGATCACGGCGTCGGTATGTTGCAGCACCTCATTATTCCAGAAACGCACCACACGAAACCCCTGATCTGCCAGCCAGCGGTCCCGTGCGACGTCAGAGCCCTTTCCATCGTGCTGGCCGCCGTCGACCTCAATGATCAGCTTGCGCTCGAAGCAAACAAAGTCAGCGATATATCGCCCGATCACAGCCTGACGCTTGATGCCCTGCAGTCGATGGGCCCGTAGCCGATACCACAGCCGCCGCGCGGCATCGGTCATCGAGGTACGAAGAGATTTGGCGTGACTGATCGACAAGCCCCTCTCCCGGCTCGGCTTCGCGAGCCACCCTCTCCCACAAGGGGAGAGGGGATCAACAAGATCTTGTCTCTTATTATATCTTCGCCGGTGCTTGTTTGTCTCCTGCCCCTACTCCGCCGCGGCGGCGGGGGTCACCAGCGGATCGTCGATCGGAGGCGGCGCGCGGTTGGGCGCGGCACCCTCGTCGTCGATCAGCGCCAGCTTCTCGCGCGCGGCCTCGGCCTCGCGCTGCCTGTTCCACATGCTGGCATAGAGGCCATCCGCGACCAGAAGCTGCGCATGGCTGCCGCGCTCGGCGATGCGGCCCTGATCGAGCACGATGATCTCGTCGGCATCGACGATGGTGGACAGGCGATGCGCGATCACGAGCGAGGTGCGGTTGCGCGCTACCTTCTCCAGTTCGTTCTGGATCTCCTGCTCGGTGTGGCTGTCGAGCGCCGAGGTCGCCTCGTCGAGCACCAGGATCGGCGGCGCCTTGAGAATAGTGCGGGCGATCGCCACGCGCTGCTTCTCGCCGCCGGAGAGCTTGAGACCGCGCTCGCCGACCTCGGTGTCATAACCCATCGGCGAGCGGCGGATGAAGCCGTCGATCTGCGCCATCGTCGCCGCCGCCTCGACCTCGGCATCGGTGGCGTCCCA
The DNA here is from genome assembly GCA_017305455.1 of Hyphomicrobiales bacterium. GTDB lineage: Bacteria > Pseudomonadota > Alphaproteobacteria > Rhizobiales > Xanthobacteraceae > Afipia. The sequence continues at coordinate 3,667 of JAFKKO010000150.1, forward strand.
GCGGCCGTAACGGATGTTGTAGCGGATGGTGTCGTTGAACAGCACGGTGTCCTGCGGCACCATGCCGATGGAATCGCGCAGCGAGGTCTGCGTCACGTCGCGGATGTCCTGACCGTCGATGGTGATGCGGCCGCCGCTGACATCATAAAGACGGAACAACAGCCGCGAGATGGTGGACTTGCCCGCGCCGGACGGGCCGACGATTGCAACCGTCTTGCCCGCGGGCACCTCGAAATCGAGTCCCTTGAGGATCGGCCGCGATGGATCGTAGTGGAACTGGACGTCCTCGAAGCGCACCGTGCCGGCATCGACGCGCAGCGGCCGCGCACCGGAGCGGTCCTTCACCTCCGGGTTTTTCGACAGCACGCCGAACATCTTCTCGATGTCGATCACCGCCTGCTTGATCTCGCGATAGACCATGCCCATGAAGTTTAGCGGCTGATAGAGCTGGATCATCATGGCGTTGATCATGACGAAATCGCCGACGGTGTTGGTGCCGTTGCGGATGCCGAACGCGCACATCAGCATGGTCGCGGTCAGGCCGAAGGTGAAGATGATCGCCTGCCCGGTGTTGAGAACGGCGAGCGAGGTGTAGGTCTTGACGCTGGCGTCCTCGTAACGCTCCATCGATTTGTCGTAGCGTTGCGCCTCGCGCTCCTCGGCGCCAAAATATTTCACCGTCTCGTAGTTGAGCAACGAGTCGATCGCCTTGGTGTTCGCCTCGGTGTCGGAATCGTTCATCTTGCGGAGGATGCCGATCCGCCACTCGGTCGCGACATAGGTGAAGTACATGTAGACGATCACCGTCAGCAGCGTGACGGCGACGTAGCGCCAGTCGAACTGATAAAGCAGCACGCCCATCAAGAGCAGCGTCTCGACCAGCGTCGGCACCAGCTGCAGGATCACCATGCGCACGATGGTCTCGATCGCGGTGCGACCGCGCTCCAGCACGCGGGTGAGACCGCCGGTCTTGCGCTCCAGATGGAAGCGCAACGACAATTCGTGCATGTGGACGAAGGTCATGTAGGCGATCTTGCGCACCGCGTGCATCGCCACCTTGGCGAACAGGCCGTCGCGCCACTGCGTCAGCACCGCCATCAGGATGCGGGTGCCGCCATAGCTCAGCGTCATGATCAGCGGCGAGGCGATCAGCCACAGCGTCCAGTTCGAGGCCTGCACCGGCGCGGTGTCCGCCCCGGTCAGCGCATCGACAGCCCATTTGAAGGTGAACGGCACCGCCAGCGTCGCGAGTTTGGCGGCAAGCAGCAGCAGCACCGACCACACCACCCGCATCTTCAGGTCGGCGCGCTCGCCCGGCCAGATATAGGGCCACAGATGAACCAGCGTCCCGGTGAGAGACGCCTGTTCAGCCTTCAGGTCGGCGGCGGACATAGCCGGCTCGGCGGCCAGCGCGGGATCGGGGTCGGTATTGGTATCGGCCATTCGTTATCCTGCGCGGGCAGCGCAACCTGTTGCCGGCACAATCATTCTCTGATCGGAGCAATTTCCTATCATATAGAGCGTTCGCGGCATTTCCGCACCATCCGCAGACGATTCTTTTCAACCGGCGGCGGATTTGCAGGCCGAATCGCCCTCGCCTTGACGATGCGGCAGGGCGATGCCACATCAAAACCATGAATGGTATTATCAAGACTGTCTGTGTTTACTGCGGTTCCGGTCCCGGCACCGACCCTCAATTCATCCAAGCTGCCAGCGCCCTCGGCAAAATTCTCGCCGAAGAAGGCATCGGCCTCGTTTATGGCGGCGGCTCGATCGGCCTGATGGGCGCGGTTGCCAATGGCGTGCTCGACCATGGCGGCAAGGTGACCGGCATCATCCCCGGCTTCCTGACCACGCGGGAGCATGCGCTGGTGCGCGCGCAGGAGATGATCGTCACCAAGGATATGCACGAGCGCAAGCAACTGATGTTCGACCGCTCGGATGCGTTCGTCGCCCTGCCCGGCGGCGTCGGCACGCTGGAAGAACTGGTCGAGCAGATGACCTGGGCGCAGCTCGGCCGTCACAGCAAGCCGATCCTGGTCGCCAACATCGCGCGGTTCTGGAATCCGCTGCTGGCGCTGCTCTCCCACATGCGCCACACCCACTTCATCCGGCCCAATCTCTCGGTGGACATTCTCACCGCCGACCAGGTCGAGGATATTGTGCCAAAGCTGAGGAAGGCGGCGCGGGAAGCGCCGGAAGCCGCCAAACTGATGAAGGCCGACGTCGCGAGCCGGCTGTGAGCGCCTTTTTTTATCTCGCCCGTTTCCGCATGAAAATCTTGCCGCTTGCTTTTGCTCTCGCTTTATCGGGCGGCATGTTGCCCTCGCCGCTTCGCGCCGAACCCGCATCGGACCCGGCATTGCTTGCGCTCTATATCGTGCCCCCGGCCCAGCCGGGCCAACTCACCGAATGCCGCTTGCCCACGGCAGGCGATGCGGTCGCAGCGACTTGGGCGCCGGTGACGACGCGCGTGACGCTCGCATGGCATGGCGGAAGCGCCACGCTCAATCCTCAAGCCGATGCGCCCGCAAGCGGAGCGCGGCTCGCCGAGCATTGCTTCCGCCTCGATCTCGACGGCAAGCCGCTGGTGTCCGGCGCCATCGTGTCGCGGCATTCGGCTCGGCTCCTGACCTTTCCGGTGCTGCTGGAGGAATCCGGCACCAACCGGCCCGCCGAACTGACTCTTAGTCCGTCATTACCGCCGCCGAACCCGCCTGAGGCAGCGCCCGGCGTGATGCCGCCCTGGCTGCAAACGCTGCAGACACGCTTTCCGCACGGCAGTGCGCCGCGATGAGCGACTGGCCGGATGCCCTCGCCCGCCGCACGATCCAGTGCCGGATCTGGCAGAACGGATCGCTGCTGCAAGAGTTCGTCCCCGAGAACACCGCTCAGTTGCTGGCACGGATCACGATCGCCGATCTCGGCGAGACGGTCACGGTAATGATCGAGGACGAATGCCGCGCTTTCGCCGCCGGCGGCCATGCCGCCGAGCGTTTCGACATGCTGGCCTGCAGAACGATCGTGAAACTCGGCGAGGCCATCCAGTTCAAGGCGCCGTTCGTCGCCGAATTCAGACGGCTTGCGGAGCGACTATAGAGCGAGGCACCGCCCTCAGGCCGGTGCGCCCGACTTCACCAGCTTGTAGGTCAAAGAATCCATCAGCGCCTGGAACGAGGCGTCGATCACGTTCGACGACACACCGATGGTGGTCCAGCGCGCGCCGGTCTCGTCCTCGCTCTCGATCAGCACGCGCGTCACCGCCTCGGTGCCGCCATTGAGGATCCGCACGCGGTAATCGGTCAGCTTCAAGCCGTCGATATACTTCTGGTACTTGCCGAGATCCTTGCGCAGCGCGACGTCGAGCGCGTTGACCGGACCGTTGCCTTCCGCCGCCGAGATCAGCATCTCGCCCGCGACATTCACCTTCACCACCGCGAGCGCCACCGTCACCGGGCGGCCGAGCGCGTTGGTGCGCTGCTCGACATTGACGTCGAACTGCACGACCTCGAAATAATCCGGCACGGTGCCAAGCGTGCGTCGCGCCAGCAAATCGAACGAGGCGTCGGCGGATTCGTAGGCATAGCCCGCGGCCTCGCGCTCCTTCATTTCCTCGATCAGACGCGTCAGCTTCGGATCGTTCTTCTCGAACGAAATGCCGGCCTTCTCCAGCGCCGCGAGCACGTTGGAGCGGCCCGCCTGATCCGACACCAGCACGCGGCGATGATTGCCGACCGCTTCGGGTGCGATGTGCTCATAGGTGTGCGGGTCCTTCAGCACCGCCGAGGCGTGAATACCGGTCTTGGTGACGAAGGCGCTCTCGCCCACATAAGGCGCGTGCGGATCGGGCGTGCGGTTGAGGATGACGTCGAGGGTGCGCGAGACATGCACCAGCGTCGCCAGCTTCTCCTGCGACACGCCGATCTCGAATTTGTCGGCGAACTCACTCTTGAGCTTCAGCGTCGGGATCAGCGAGCACAGATTGGCGTTGCCGCAGCGCTCGCCGAGGCCGTTCAACGTGCCCTGAATCTGGCGCGCGCCGGCGCGCACCGCGGCCAGCGAATTGGCCACCGCCTGCTCGGTGTCGTTGTGGGTGTGGATGCCGAGATGATCGCCGGGGATGTATTTCGTCACCTCGCGGACGATGGTCTCGACCTCGTCCGGCATGGTGCCGCCATTGGTATCGCACAGCACCACCCAGCGCGCGCCGGAGTCATACGCCGCCCTGGCGCAGGCCAGCGCGAATTGCGCATCTTCCTTGTAGCCGTCGAAGAAATGTTCGCAATCGATCATCACCTCGCGACCCGCGTTCCTGACATGGCTGACGCTATCGCGGATCGAGGCGAGGTTTTCCTCGTTGGTGGTTTCGAGCGCGACCCGCACCTGATAGGCCGACGATTTGGCGACCAGGCAGATCGCATCCGCCTTGGCGTCGAGCACGGCGGCAAGGCCGGGATCGTTGGAGGCCGAGCGCCCGGCGCGGCGCGTCATGCCGAAGGCGGTGAAGCGCGCGTTGTGGAACGCCGGAGGCGCGGCGAACAATTCGGTGTCGGACGGGTTGGCGCCGGGAATGCCGCCCTCGACATAATCGACGCCGAGATCATCGAGCAACTGCGAGATCAGTTGCTTATCATGCATGGTGAAATCGACGCCATGGGTCTGCGCGCCGTCGCGCAACGTGGTGTCGAACAGATAGAGACGCTCGCGACTCATGACGCTTGTCCTGACTTCCCTTGCTGCGGGACTTCGCCCGAAAGGGTCTTCTTCATCGTGGTGTTGGCGAGCCATTCGTCGCCGATGGTCACAGAATTGCGCTGCTGACCGACATAGCCGCGCTTCGTAAAAAACTCCTGCGCGCTGTCGCTGGCATCGACGCCCATCTGCGTGGCGCCGCGCGCGGCGGCAAGCTTCTCGATCGCCTCGCACAACGCGGTGGCGACGCCGCGCCGCACCGCCTGCGGATGGACATAGAGCAGATCGAGATGGTCCGCGCCCTTCAGCGAGGCAAAGCCGACCGGCGAGCCTTCCAGTGTCGCGACCAGCGTCAGCTGCGAGGTCAGGCGCTTGCCGAACGTTTCCTCATCGTCGGCGACGCTGGCCCACGCCTCGCGCTGCGCCTCCGAATAGTCGTCCTCGGTCAATTCCTCGACGCTGGCGATGAAGATCGCGGCAAGGATCGACAGGTCCGAGGGCAGGAACGGCCGCAGGCCGACCTTGGGAAATGCGTGCGCCATCACCAGACACCGAACAGCTTGAGCGCGATCACCACCGCCAGCACGATCACGGTCCATTTCAGGATAATGTAATAGCGCCAGTGTTTCGGGAAAGGCGTGTCCGGCCGTTTCATCGCGCGACCTCCCATGTCGTCACCGGTTTGCCGTCGGCGCCCTTGCCGTCCTTGATCGCGACGCCCATCGCCGCGAGCTGATCGCGAATGCGGTCGGACTCGGCGAAATCCTTGCGGGCACGCGCGGCGCTGCGGTCAGCGATCAGCCTCTCAACCAACACATCAAGTGGCTCGTCATCACGACCAGAGAATCCAACATCTACCTCACCACGACGTCCAATACGGACAACAATTCCCCTTTCCTCTAATTGTGAACTTATGCTGCTCGCACTAAGCGAAAAATTGTTAGCACTATAATTTTTAAAGTTGAGCATCAGCCTCATTGAATCGGTGAAAAGATTAGCTTTCTCAGGCGGCACATTTGCGGCAATCGTAGACGAAAAAAATCCGGGTCGATGCAAACTAGTAAGGCCTATAAAATTAACATTGGCTGCGAACGCAGCACCCTTACTACGATCCTTACGCGCTTGATCAGCAAGTTCATGAAGCCTTGATATCGCCAATGGCGTATTCAAATCGTCGCTGAGGGTTCGGATCATAGTAGAATCTAACAGAGATAAATCTGGATTCTCGTAGTTCGGCTCCAATGCCATATTAGAAATGATGTCTGCCCAACTTCTCAGTTCAAACTGGCTGCGCTGAAGTTCATCTCTGCGCCAATCGATCGGCGACCGATAATGCGACTTAAGCATAGTCAAACGCACAACATCGCCCGGCCAGTCGGCCAGCAGTTCATGGATAGTGACGAAGTTGCCGAGCGACTTCGACATCTTCTCGCCTTCGACCTGCAGAAAGCCGTTGTGAAGCCAATAATTAGCCATCGCATGCGTGCCATGGGCGCATCGCGATTGCGCGATCTCGTTCTCATGATGGGGGAAGATTAGATCGAGCCCACCACCGTGAATGTCAAACACGTCGCCAAGGTAAGCCGCGCTCATCGCAGAGCATTCGATGTGCCAGCCCGGCCGTCCATGAATTGTAACGACACGAGAGTTAAGTCCGAGTCTGGCAGCATTCTTTCGAGAAATTTCGAACTCTGCGTCATAGCCACCACTTGGGTTAGGCACGAACTCGCCCTTCCAACCGGGCTCTCTGGAACCAGACTCCTTCCAGAGAACAAAGTCCTCTGCATTTTTCTTATGTGCATCTACGGCAATGCGGGCTCCTGGCATCTGTTCGTCCAGGCGTCGCCTAGACAAAGCGCCATAGTCCGGCATCGAGGTCACGTCGAACAGGACCTCTTTCCCCTCAGTGCCTATGGCAACATAGGCATTACCCCGATCAAGAAGCGTTTGGATAAGACTCTTCATATCAGCCTTGCCGTCGGCGCGCGGCAGCACGAAATCAGTCGCGCGCGGCTCAACGGTTGGCGGCAGGCAACCCAGCGCCGCGACGTCGGCATGAAACTGCGCCGCGGTCTTTTCCGTGACCTTGCGGATCGCGTCGTTCAGCGGCAGGCCGGGATAGTCACGCGCGGCGCGGTCGTTGATCTTGTCGTCGACGTCGGTGATGTTGCGCACGTAAGTGACGTGCGTCTCGCCATAGAGATGGCGCAGCAGGCGGAACAGCACGTCGAACACGATGACCGGCCGCGCGTTGCCGATATGCGCGAAGTCGTAGACCGTGGGTCCGCACACATACATGCGCACGTTCGACCGATCGAGCGGCACGAAAACGCGCTTCTCCTTGGTCAGCGTATCGTAGAGCTTGAGCTCCATGGACAACAAAATCCCCTTGCCTTGCGGCCGGGCGTCCACTGATCTCGTTTGAGAAAAGACGGCTCCAGCCAGCGAATCGCTAGCTAATAATCTCGCGGCAAATGCCGAAAACGGAGAAAGAACCGGTCATGGACCGCACAATGGTCCAGCATGGGGGACCGCGTCAAGCGCCTTCGTCACCCCTCCGCGCCACTAGCGCAGTGTTTTTGCAGTCCTTTCCGGCCCACAAAATTGTGTGGTTAAGCATTCTTAACATTTCGGGCTTATCCGTGTATGGCAACCGCCTCTCCCCTCCGGTGCCTTATGCGATTGATTCCAGCGTTCCTTGCCTGCGCGTTCCTTGCCGCCGCAACCAGTGCCCATGCCGACAGCCAGGTGTTCATCGTCGCCAACCACCCGGACGGTTACGGGGTGGATCAATGCCTCGCCAATGGCGAGCGCTGCGGGGCGCCCGCCGCCCGCGCCTATTGCCAGTCGCGCGACTTCGCGCAGGCCAGCGCCTATCGCCGGGTCGATCCCGACGAGGTGACCGGCGCGGTTCCGATCTCCACCGGCGGCGCCTGCAAAGCCGGCCTGTGCGGCGAATACGTCGCGATCACCTGCCAGCGCTGATTGCGTTTGAAGCATCTGCTTTCTCATCCTGAGGAGCGATTTCGTCAGAAATCGCGTCTCGAAGGATGAGGATCCAAGGCGCCCTCTCCTTCGAGACGCCTTCCTTCGGAAGGCTCCTCAGGATGAGCGCTCGGCCTGCCATCAATGCGCCCCGGAATCGACGTGACCTTGCCGTCAGAAGCCTGTATGTGAAGCGGCGTCGGGCCGCGCCGCGGCTGTCTTGAGCCGGATTCGCGCCTTGAATTTCTCTTCGGGTCTCTCCCGATCATTCTGGACATCGATGCAGGCTGCGCTCGGCGCGCTGGCGATGAGTTCGGTCGCGCTGGCGCAAGGAGCGCCGCCGCCCGTGCAAGGCGCCGGTAGTCCGATGTGCCAACGGCTCGAAGCCCAGCTTGCCAACGTCAATCGCAATGCCGCCGGCGGCGATGCCGCCAAGGCCGAGCAGATCCGGCGCTACGAGGACGCAGCCGCCCGCCAGCAGAGCGAACTCGATCGCGTGCAGGCGCAGGCGCGCCGTCAGGGCTGCGACAGCTCCGGCTTCTTCTCGCTGTTCAGCGGCCAGTCGGCGCAATGCGGACCGATCAACACCCAGATCCAGCAGATGCGGGCCAATCTCGAGCAGATCACCACCAGCCTGGAGCGGCTGCGCGGCGGCAGCTTCGGCTCCTCGGAAGCCGACGGCCAGCGCCGCTCGGTGCTGATGGCGCTGGCGCAGAACAATTGCGGCCAGCAATACGTCAACGCGGTGCGCTCCAGCGGCGGCTTCCTCGACAACCTGTTCGGCAACAATGACGGCGGCGCGGCGCCCGACGCCTCGGTGCCGAACTCGGGCACCTACCGCACGGTCTGCGCGCGCACCTGCGACGGCGCCTATTTCCCGATCTCGTTCTCCACCGTGCCGAGCCGCTTCGCCGACGACGAGCGCGCCTGCAAGGCGCAGTGCCCGAACGCCGAGGTGCATCTCTACACCTATCGCAATCCCGGCGAGGACATCGGCCAGGCGGTGTCGCTGAGCGGCCAGCCCTACTCGCAATCGCCGAACGCATTCCGCTTCCGCACTCAGTACGACAAGACCTGCAGTTGCCGCGCCGCGGGCCAGAGCTGGTCGGACGCGCTGAAGAGCGCCGATGACGGCAGCACGGTGCAGCAGGGCGACATCATCGTCACCGATGAGCGCTCCAAGCGCATGGCGCAGCCACCGAAGACGGGCGCTGCGGCGAAGAAGCCGGCCGCCGGTAACGCCAATGCCGCCGCGCCCGCGGCCAACGCACCGGCTGCCGCCCCCCCCAATGGCGACAAGCCGATCCGCTCGGTCGGCCCGACGTTTTTGCCGAACAATCGGTGACGTTAGGCGGGTCAGTCAGCACAACAGGCTGATTGATGCTTTGCGATCCTCTCTCCTTCGAGACGCCGCCCTGGCGGGCTCCTCAGGATGAGGGATCGAACCTCCCGGTGAATTGTGGCCTTGCCTGACGCACTCGTTCTCCTCATCCTGAGGAGGTCGCGCAGCGACCGTCTCGAAGGATGAGGCCACCAAAGGCTGAAGGTGCCTATCTCTACGTCATTCGCTGCAAGGACGGCAGTCTCTATACCGGCACCACCCGAACCTCGCTCGAACTTCGGATTGCCCAACACAACGACGGCACGTTCAAGGGCTACACCGAGGCGCGCCGGCCAGTGGCGCTGATCTTTTCCGAATGGTTCGACCGCATCACGGATGCCATTGCCTGCGAACGAAAACTGAAAAATGGTCGCGCGCGAAGAAAGAAGCTTTCATCCGCGGCGACGTCGCAGCTCTCCAGAGTCTCTCGCAGCGAAAATCCCCTCATCCTTCGAGACGCCCGCTTCCGGCGGGCTCCTCAGGATGAGGACATCTCACACATCATACGCTTCGGCCGAACCGCGGCTGGAGTTGGTCACCAGCGAATTGTCCGGCGCGGCGGAGACCTCGCCGGTGTCGCGGAATTTGTTGGTGATCGGATAGCGGCGGTCGCGGCCGAAATTGCGCCGCGTCACCTTCACGCCCGGCGCCGCCTGACGCCGCTTGTATTCGGCCAGATTGAGCAGCCGGTCGACACGGATCACGGTGTCGCGGTCGAAGCCTTCCTCGATGATGGCGGCGAGCGGCAGATCGCGCTCCACCAGACGCTCGAGAATGGCGTCCAGCACGTCATAAGGCGGCAGCGAATCCTGATCGGTCTGGTTCTCGCGCAGTTCGGCGGTCGGCGGCCGCGCGATGATGCCGGTCGGGATCACCTTGCCCGAGGGGCCGAGCGCGCCCTGCGGTTTCCATGAATTGCGCAGCGCCGAGAGCCGAAACACCTCGGTCTTGTAGATATCCTTGATGGGATTGAAACCGCCGTTCATGTCGCCGTAGAGCGTGGCATAGCCGACCGACATTTCCGACTTGTTGCCGGTGGTCACCAGCATCGCGCCGGACTTGTTGGACAGCGCCATCAGCAGCACGCCGCGGGTGCGCGCCTGCAGGTTTTCCTCGGTGACGTCGCGGTTCAATCCCGCGAACGGCACTTTCAAGATGTCCTCGAAGCCGTTGATGGCAGCGGCGATCGGCAGAATTTCGTACTTGATGCCGAAGGCGCGGGTCAGCTTCGCCGCATCGTCGATCGACACCTGTGCGGTGTAGCGGAACGGCAGCATCACGCCGCGTACCTTCTCGACGCCGAGCGCATCGACCGCGATGGCAAGGCACAGCGCGGAATCGATGCCGCCGGAAATGCCGAGCAGCACGCCGGGAAATCCACTCTTGGTGACGTAGTCGCGCAGGCCCAGCACGCAGGCGGCGTAGTCGCCCTTGTCGCCGTCCAGCACCTGCGCCACCGGCCCGTTGCAGGTCCAGCCGCGCTCGCCCTTGGTCCAGCGCAGCGTGGTGAGGTCTTCCGCAAAGCACGGAAGCTGCAGCGCCAGCGTGCGGTCGGCATTGAGCGCGAAGGACGCGCCGTCGAACACCAGTTCGTCCTGGCCGCCGACCTGATTGAGATAGACGAACGGCAGGCCGCTCTCGGTGACGCGCGCCACCGCCATCGACAGACGGATGTCCATCTTGCCACGCGCATAGGGCGAGCCGTTCGGCACGATCAGGATTTCTGCGCCGGTCTCGGCGAGGCATTCGACGACATTCTCGTAGTCGTCGGATTCCTCCATCCAGGTATCTTCGCAGATCGGCACGCCGATCCGCACGCCGCGCACCGTGACCGGTCCCGCCGCCGGGCCACGCGCGAACACGCGCTTCTCGTCGAACACGCCGTAATTCGGCAGGTTGGCCTTGAAGCGCAGCGCGGCGATGCGGCCGCCATCGAGCAGCGCGCAGGCGTTATAAAGCCTGCCGCTCTCGACCCATGGCGTGCCGATCAGCACCGCCGGACCGCCATCGGCGGTCTCGCGTGCCAGCTCCTCGATCGCCGCGCGGCAGGCCGCCTGAAACGCCAGCTTGAGCACGAGGTCTTCCGGCGGATAGCCCGCAATGAACAGTTCGGAGAACACGACCAGATCGGCGCCCTCCGCCCTTGCCTGCGCCCGCGCGACGCGCGCCTTCGCGGCGTTGCCGGCGATGTCGCCGACCACGGGATTGAGCTGCGCCAATGTCAGGGTGAAAGTGGATTCTGCCATGAAATAGTTTTAGCCCGCCTGCCGCGCGCTCTGCAATCGCGCCAAAGCCCGTCTGGATATCGAACCATACTAGGTCCTGACCCTGAGGAGCCTTCCGAAGGAAGGCGTCTCGAAGGGCGAGGACGTTTCAAATCCTCATCCTTCGAGACGCGATATCTTGCGAAATCGCTCCTCAGGATGAGGCAGGCATTTTCAGCAGCCTCTCACACAAAGCCCATGCGCTCGGCGAGCGCGAACAGCCAGACGCCGCCCGCCAGCGCCAGCGTGACCCCGACCGCCGCCGAGCCCATGTCCTTGACCTGCCCGATCTGCGGATCGTGATCGGTGGTCAGGCGATCGGCGAGTTTTTCGATCGCGGTGTTGAGAAGCTCGACGATCAGCACCAGCAGCACCACCGCGATCAGTTCGACGCGGCGCGCGGGTGTGACGCCCACCCAAAACGACAGCGGCACCGCCAGAAGCAGTGCCGCCAGTTCTTCACGGATCGCCTGTTCGGACCGGATCGCGAAGATCAGGCCCTTCCTGCTGTTGAGGGTGGCGCGCCAGAAGCGCAGCACCTCAGAAGCCCGCGACCGCCGGGATCGGTTTCACCTTGCCGTCGCGATCCGCCTTGAGCAGTTCGGCGATCAGGAACGCCATGTCGATCGACTGCTCGGCGTTGAGACGCGGATCGCAGACCGTGTGATAGCGGTCGTTGAGATCCTCGTCGGTGATCGCCCGCGCGCCGCCGATACATTCGGTGACGTTCTGGCCGGTCATCTCCAGATGCACGCCGCCGGCATGGGTGCCCTCCGCGGCGTGAACCGCGAAGAACGCCTTCACCTCGGAGAGGATGCGGTCGAACGGACGGGTCTTGTAGCCCGAGGTCGAGGTGACGGTATTGCCGTGCATCGGATCGCACGACCACACCACCGACTTGCCCTCACGCTTCACCGCACGGATGAAGCCCGGCAGATGATCGCCGACCTTGTCGGCGCCGAAGCGGTTGATCAGCGTGAGGCGTCCCGGCTCGTTCTCCGGGTTGAGCACGTCGATCAGCTTGAGCAGTTCGTCGGGCTTGAGCGAGGGGCCACACTTGAGACCGATCGGGTTCTTGATGCCGCGGCAATACTCGATATGGCCGTGATCGAGCTGGCGGGTGCGGTCGCCGATCCAGATCATGTGGCCGGAGGTCGCGTACCAGTCGCCGGTCGTCGAATCGACGCGGGTGAACGCCTGCTCGTAGCCGAGCAGCAGCGCCTCGTGGCTGGTGTAGAAATCGGTCGCGCGCAATTCCGGATGGCTCTCCAGATTGAGGCCGCAGGCGCGCATGAAGTTCAGCGCGTCGGAAATGCGGTCCGCCAGTTCCTTGTAACGGCGCGACTGGTGCGAATCCTTCAGGAAACCGAGCATCCACTGATGCACGCTGCCGAGATTGGCGAAGCCGCCGGTCGCGAAGGCGCGCAGCAGGTTGAGCGTCGCCGCCGACTGGCGATAGGCCATGAGCTGGCGGCGCGGATTGGGAATGCGCGCTTCCGGCGTGAAGGCGTTGTCGTTGATGATGTCGCCGCGGTAGCTCGGCAGCTCGACGCCATTGATTTTCTCGGTCGGCGAGGAGCGCGGCTTGGCGAACTGACCCGCGATGCGGCCGATCTTCACCACCGGCAGACCGCCGGCATAGGTCAGCACCACCGCCATCTGCAGGAAGACGCGGAAGAAGTCGCGGATGTTGTTGGCGCCGTGCTCGGCGAAGCTCTCGGCGCAGTCGCCGCCCTGAAGCAGGAAAGCCTCGCCGCTGGCGACGCGCGCCAGCGATTTCTTCAGGTTGCGCGCCTCGCCTGCAAACACCAGCGGCGGAAACGTCGCAAGCTGCGCCTCGACATCCGCCAATGCCTTCGCATCGGGATAATCCGGCACCTGAAGGACCGGTTTCGCGCGCCAGCTATCGGGTGTCCACCGCTCGGACATGACTTCAAACTCCTGAAAACACTTATGAACGCTGCGGGTTATACACAGCCCGCCCCGGACTTGCCAGATACGAAATCGTATAGTGCGATCAGATGGTTATGGACGTAAGCCAGATCAAGCCGGGGTCTTTGGGAGCACGGCGCGGGTCAAGACGGCGCGGATTCAGGGTTCGAGACGCGAGGCTGCGCCTCGCTCCGCACCATGAGGGCTTCATCCCGAGAAGCGATTTCGCCAGAAATCGCGCCTCGAAGGATGAGGAGTTCATGGTTCACGCGGTCGCCGTCTCGCGGACATGGCGCGCCACCGGCGTGCGCATGGTGACAAGCTCCTCGGCGGCGGTCGGATGCAGCGCCATGGTGGCGTCGAAATCGGCCTTGGTCGCCTTCATCTTCATCGCGATCGCCACCACCTGGGCCAGTTCGGCGGCTTCGGGACCGACGATATGGCAGCCGAGCACGCGGTCGCTTTCGCCATCGACGATCAGCTTCATCAACACGCGGCCAGGATTGCCCGAGAGCGTCGCCTTGATGGGACGGAAATCGGATTTGTAGATATCGACGCGGGCAAAGCGCGCGAGCGCCTGCGTCTCGGTGATGCCGACGGTGCCGACTTCCGGCTGCGAGAACACCGCGGTCGGAATGTCGTCGTGATCGACGCGGGTCGGCTTGTTGCCGAACACGCTGTCGGCGAAGGCATGGCCCTCGCGGATCGCCACCGGCGTCAGATTGATGCGATGGGTGACGTCGCCGACCGCATAGATGTTCGGCACATTGGTCTGCGAGTATTCGTTGACGGCGATGCCGCCGTTCTTCGGATTGAGCGCGACGCCCGCCTTCTCCAGCCCGAGACCGGTCACGGCCGGATGGCGGCCAATCGCGAACATCACCTGATCGGCGGCGATGCTGGAGCCGTTCGACAGATGCGCGGTGAAAACGTCGGCCTGACGCTCGACCTTGTTCACCGTGCAGCCGGTGAGAATGGTGATGCCGGCCTTCTCCATCTCGCCGCGAACGTGCGTGCGCACGTCCTCGTCGAAACCGCGCAGCACGTTGTCGCCGCGATAGACCAGCGTCACGTCGGTGCCGAGACCGGCGAAGATGCAGGCGAATTCCAGCGCGATATAGCCGCCGCCCTGGATGACGATCCGCTTCGGCTGCTTTGGCAGGTGAAACACCTCGTTGGACGAGATCACATGCTCGATGCCGGGAATCGCCGCGCCGTGATTGGGCGCGCCGCCGGTCGCGATCAGGATGCGATCCGCGCGGATGGTCTCGCCGGTGGAGAGCCGCAGCGTGTGCGCATCCTCGAACACCGCGCGCGCCTTGATGACGCGCGCGCCCGCCTTCTCGACATTGGTGGCATAGATGTTCTCGAGCCGGGCGATCTCCTTGTCCTTGTTGGCAATGAGGGTCGCCCAGTCGAACGTCGCGGTCGGGATGGTCCAGCCGAAGCCGGCCGCGTCCTTGATTTCCTGATGGACATGCGAGGCATAGACCATCAGTTTCTTGGGCACGCAGCCGCGAATGACGCAGGTGCCGCCGAAGCGATATTCCTCGGCGATGGCGACGCGGGCTCCGTACCCGGCCGCGATCCGCGCGGCGCGCACGCCGCCCGAGCCGCCGCCGATCACGAACAGATTGACATCCGCGTCAGCCATTTCTTCTACCCCATTCCCCGTGATCCGCGCCGCGCGGACAATCAGATGTTCTTGCCCCGCGCGCGCATCTCGGCGCGGAACTTGCCATTGATCTCCTCGCTCAGCTTCTGCGCCCAGTTGGCCATGTACTGCGAGGCACCGGCGAACACCACCGGCTCCTGATCGATCAGCTTCTTGCCGAGCGCCGACTTGTAGAAGGTCACGAGCTCCTTGAGCTCCGGCTCAGTGAAGTGCTGGGCGTAGATCTTGGCGAACTCGTCGCCGATCTCCTTTTCGCGGCCGGCGAAATCCTTGGCGACCTTGAGCGAGACCTCGGTGAGCTCCTTCTGATAGTTCAGATTGGCCTGGATCAGGGTGACCTTGGTGCGCTCGACCAAGTTCGGAATCGCATCCTTGTAGATGTTGCTCACGCTCTTGGCGGCGAGAATTTCCTTGGCGTAGCCGACGGCGGTCGCCGACGGATTGGGGTTCGAGGGCGGGGTCTGCTGCGCCTGGGCCAGAGCCGGTCCGCCGGACAGCGCCAGCACGGCGGCAAATCCCGCGACCACGATGGCATTGACAAGTTTCTTCATCTCAATCTCCTCAACTGCGGCGCTAGCGCCGATCAACCACGCGAATTCCACTGGCGCCCGCGAGAATCACCGTGCTCGCAAGACCGATAAAAAGGCCGTGCTCCATCACACCGGGGATCAGGCTCAGGGACGCTGCCAGGCGGCGCGCGTCCGGGATGCGCCCGAGATGGGCATCGACGATCCAGTGGCCGCCATCGGTGACGAAAGCATGGCCGTCCTTGCCCTTGCGAAGACTTATTTCGCCGCTCACCCCGCTCGCGGCGAAGCTCGCCTCGATCGCCCGGCGCGTCGCGGCGAGGCCGAACGGCACCACCTCGATCGGCAACGGAAAACGGCCGAGCGTCTCGACCCATTTGCTGTCGTCGGCGATTACGATCATCCGGTCGGATGCTGCGGCGACGATCTTCTCGCGCAACAGCGCGCCGCCGCCGCCCTTGATCAGATTGAGATCGCCATCGACCTCGTCGGCGCCGTCCACGGTGAGATCGAGATGGTCGATTTCCTCCAGCGTGGTCAGCGGCACGCCACAGCGCTGCGCGTCGGCGCGCGTCGCCTCCGACGTCGGCACGCCGATCACCTTGAGGCCGGCCTGCACGCGCGCGCCGAGCAGTTCGACGAAGTGCTTCGCGGTCGATCCGGTGCCCAGTCCGAGCCGCATGCCGTCGCCGACATACTCCAGCGCGCGGGCGGCGGCCTGTCGTTTCAATTCGTCCATTGCACTCGCAGCCTTCGGTTGATCCGGCGGTCGTTCTAGCGTCGATTGAGGGCGAGGAACAGACCGCCGGAGTGTTTTCGAGCGAAGCATGCCCTCGGGCCGGGTTTGAGCGCGGCCCCCGATTCGCATCAGGAAAACGCGGCAAATCAAAACCCCGAGCGCGGTTTCGGCAATTTTCAGCCCGGCCACTTGCGTCGCTGCGCCCCACGGGCTAGCGAACGGATATGACCACTCCCCTTCTTGTTTTCGATCTCGACGGCACGCTGGTCGACAGCGCGCCTGACCTCGTCAGCGCCCTCAATTTCGTGCTGGACCGCGAAGGCCTGCCGCCGGTCCCCGTCGCTTCGGCCCGCAAGCTGATCGGCGCCGGCGCGCGCGCGTTGATCGAGCGCGGACTCGAGCAGGAAGGCCGCAGCAAGACCCCGGACGAAGTCTCGGCGATGACCGACGATTTCATCGCCTATTATGCCGAGCACATCGCCGATGAGACGCGGCCATTCGACGGCGTCCTTGCAGCGCTCGACGAATTGTCCGGCCAGGGCTTCAATTTCGCGGTCTGCACCAACAAGCTGGAATGGCTGTCGAAGCGGCTGCTCGACCGGCTCGGCATGAGCGAGCGTTTCGCCGCGATCTGCGGGGCGGACACCTTCGGCGTGCAGAAGCCCGATCCGGTCATCCTGCGCGAGACCATCAGAAGCGCCGGCGGCGTGCTGTCCTCGGCGATCATGATCGGCGATTCCGGCCCCGACATCGGGGTGGCGCGCCGCGCCGGCGTGCCGGTGATCGGCGTCGATTTCGGCTATACCCCGATCTCGATCGAAGAGCTCAAGCCGGACTGCCTGATTTCGCACATGGAGAAGCTGCCCAACGCGGTGGCCGAGATCAACGCCCGCCGGGGTGGCGGCTAGGGATCCGATTCCGATACGCGCACTCCGCCCTCCGCGCGGCAGACGAACATGAGATTCGTCCTGCTAGCTCATTGATTTTGCTCAACGCCTGGTCCGGCGAAACCTGCTGATGTTAACCGTATCGCCGCAAACAAGCGGGCCTTTTGGTTGCGCCGGCACCAGCCTACCCTTATGGTCCGCGCGGGGGAGCAAGGCGGCCTGCCGCTCAAACGACGGATGTATCATGCGTGTTCTGGTGATTGTCGCGGCTGGATTCAGCCTGGCGGGGTGCTCGTCCATGTCCTCGATGGACATTTTCAAGACCACGCCCCCGGAAGTAACCCTGCAACTTGATTCGGTGCCGCCGGGCGCCGATGCCGTCACTTCGGTCGGACCGGGCTGCAAGACGCCTTGCGAGGTCAAGGTCGCGACCAACGAGAGCTTTACCGTCACCTATACCCTGCCGAAATACCAGCCGCAGACCCTGCAAGTGACCGTGGTGGCCCAGCCGGGAGAAGTGGTGCTCGACCCCAACCCGGCGGTCGCGGAACTTGCCCTCGCCGCCCCGGCCAAGCCCGCCAAGCGCAAGCGGCATGTGGCGCGCGCCGCCAAGCCCGCCCCCGCGGCGGCACCGGCTCCTGCCGCTCCCGCCCAGGACGCCTCGCCGTTCCCGCCGGTGCGCTAATCTGTCCGGCGCGCGACATCATATTCCGTTGCGTCCGGGCCTGCTGATATCTACATAAGATCAGGGCCATCCGGCGTTCCTGAGCGGAGTGTCGGGTCGCAAGCACAGGGCAAGAAATGAACGAACTTCACGGTTCGTCAGCGAATGGGGCACCGGTGATGACCGACCCATTCGGCCGGACCATCACCTATCTGCGCGTGTCCGTGACGGATCGCTGCGACCTGCGGTGCTTCTACTGCATGTCGGAAGACATGACCTTTCTGCCGAAGGCCGACCTCCTCACTCTCGAAGAACTCGACCGGCTCTGCTCGGCCTTCATCGCCAAGGGCGTGAAGAAGCTGCGTCTGACCGGCGGCGAACCGCTGGTGCGCCGGAACGTGATGTCGCTGTTCCGCTCGCTGTCGCGCCATCTTGAAAGCGGCGCGCTGAACGAACTGACGCTGACCACCAACGGCTCGCAGCTCGTCAATTTCGCCAGCCAGCTTTATGACTGCGGCGTGCGGCGGATCAACGTCTCGCTCGATACGCTCGACCCCAACAAGTTTCGCTCGATCACCCGCTGGGGCGACATCGAGAAGGTGCTCGCCGGCATCGAGGCGGCCCGCGCCGCTGGACTGAAAGTGAAGATCAACGCGGTGGCGCTGAAGGGCCTCAACGAGGATGAAATCCCCTCGCTGATGGAATGGGCGCACGGCAAGGGCATGGACCTCACGCTGATCGAAGTGATGCCGATGGGCGATATCGTCGGCGGCCGCCTCGACCAGTACGTGCCGCTGTCGATGATCCGCTCGCGCCTCGCCACGCAGTACACCCTGACCGATCTCGACGAGAGTTCGGGCGGCCCCGCGCGCTATGTGCGCGTCAGCGAGACCGGCGGCAAGCTCGGCCTGATCACGCCGATGACCCATAACTTCTGCGAGTCGTGCAACCGCGTCCGCATCACCTGCACCGGCACGCTGCACACCTGTCTCGGCCAGGAGGACGCCTCCGACCTGCGCAAGCCGCTCCGCGCTTCGGCAGACAACGAACTGCTCGCCGCCACGATCGACCGCGCCATCGGTCTCAAGCCCAAGGGCCACGACTTCATCATCGACCGCCGCCACAACCGGCCCGGCGTCAGCCGCCATATGAGCGTGACCGGCGGCTAGAACCGCCGGCGCCCTGCTGATCCGTTCCCGCCCCCGGCTCCCCTCCCGGGCGGCCCCCTGATGGCCCGCGGGCCCCTCCAAATGATTGATTGACGTCATCCCGGGACGCTGGTTTTGTCCCGCCGATAAAGGACAGACTGGGACCGACAGGGTTGCCGCTCCTCGCACATGAGGTGGTCAGAAGCAGCCTATCGGCGCTCCTTCCAGGGGATGGACGGTGGACTTCTTAAAATTGACCCGGATTGCCGACGGCATCAGCGATGTCGCCGGATACGTTGCCAAATGGCTCGTCCTGCTAGCCTGCGTCGTCAGCGCCGGCAACGCGGTGGTGCGCTATCTGTTCAGCTACAGCTCGAACGGGCTCCTCGAAATCCAGTGGTACATGTTCGGCGGCATCGTCCTGCTCGGCGCGGCGCAGACGCTACGCCTCAACGAACACGTCCGCGTCGATCTGCTCTACTCCTCCGTCTCCGACCGGACGCGGCTGTGGATCGACATCTTCGGCTTCACCTTCTTCCTGCTGCCGGTCATGGCCTATCTGATCGATCTGACCTGGCCGTTCTTCTACAACTCGTTCAAGTCCGGCGAGATGTCGATGAACGCGGGCGGCCTCATCCTTTGGCCGGCAAAGGCGCTGCTGCCGCTTGGATTTTCACTGCTGTTCCTTCAGGGGCTGGCCGAACTCGTCAAGCGCATCGCCGCGCTGACCGGCAAGCTGCGTATCGACACGCATTACGAAGCGCCTCTGCAATAGAAGCTCCCCTGCAATAGAAGCTCCTCTGCAATAAAAGCGCCTTCGCAATAACGACCGCTCCGACCTACTCGCCTCGCACTTCAATCAGGACACCGAGATGTTTTCGCACGGCATAGTGCCCCCCATGATGTTCGGGACGATGATCCTGTTCATGCTGATCGGATTCCCGGTCGCATTCTCTCTGGGCGCGGTCGGGCTGTTCTTCGGGGTGATCGGAATTTACACCGGACATTTCGATCCGGTGTTTTTGCAGGCGCTGCCGTTCCGTTTCCACGGCATCATCTCGAACGACCTGTTGCTGTCGATCCCGTTCTTCACCTTCATGGGCGCGATCCTCGAGCGCTGCGGGCTTGCCGAAGACCTGCTCGAAGGCACCGGCCAATTGTTCGGCAAAATTCCCGGCGGCCTCGCTTACGCCGTCATTCTGGTCGGCGCCGTGCTCGGCGCAATCACCGGCACCGTCGCCGCATCGGTGATCGCGATGGGCGTGATTTCGCTGCCGATCATGATGCGCTACGGCTACGACATGCGCCTCGCGACCGGCGTGATCGCGGCATCCGGCACCATCACGCAGTTGATCCCGCCTTCACTCGTGCTGATCGTGCTGGCGGACCAGCTCGGCCGCTCGGTCGGCGACATGTATCTCGGCGCCATCGGCCCCTCGATCCTGCAGGTGGTGATCTTCCTGCTGTTCATCGTCGCCATTTCGCTGTTTCAGCCGCACAAGATGCCGCCGATTCCGGAATCGGCGCGCGAGCCGATGAGCTGGAAGCTGGTCAGCCGCGTGCTGTGGGGTATGATTCCTTCGATCGTGCTGATCTTCCTCGTGCTCGGCACCATCGGCCTCGGCCTCGCAACCCCGACCGAAGCCGGCGCGATGGGCGCGGTCGGCGCGATCGGCTTGGCCGCAATGCATCGCCGTCTCACCTGGCCGCTGGTCGATCAGGCAATGACCTCGACCATGCGCCTCACCGCGATGGTGGTGTTCATCCTGATCGGCTCGACCTGCTTCAGCCTGGTGTTCCAGGGCATGGACGGCGCGCGCTGGATCGAGCACCTGCTAACCGGCCTGCCCGGCGGCGTGGTCGGCTTCCTGATCTTCGTCAACATCTTCGTGTTCTTCCTGGCGTTCTTCCTCGACTTCTTCGAGATCGCCTTCATCATCATCCCGCTGCTCGCGCCGGTGGCAGCCAAGCTCGGCATCGACCTCGTCTGGTTCGGCGTCCTGCTCTGCGTCAACATGCAGACCTCGTTCATGCATCCGCCGTTCGGCTTTGCGCTGTTCTACCTGCGCGGCATCGCGCCGCCCGAGGTAAAAAGCTCCGACATCTATTGGGGCGCGATGCCATGGGTGGCGATGCAGGTCATCCTCGTCGTGGTCGTGATCTATTGGCCGGGCGCCGTGACCTACTGGATCAACACCACGAAGGTGGACACCAGCAACGTCAAGATCGAGATTCCTCAGATCGAAATGCCGAAGCTCGATTTCAACATAAAGTAGCGACGCTATCGTTCGACGACCAAAACAAAACCCGGCCTTCTCACGAGAGCCGGGTTTTGTATTGGGTGATGGCTACGCCTCAAACTGTAGCGCGTTGAGGACGCGCGTGAACGCGCTTATGAGGCTCCATCCTTCGAGGCGCGCGCAAGCGCGCAGGATGAGAAACTGGATTGCTTCGTCGCTTACGCTCCTCGCAATGACGACTGAATTTGTTTCCGCGCCCGTCTTAACTGCGCGTGCGCGAGCGGATCTGGAAACTGTCGAAGGTGTATTCGGCGACCTGCCACCACAGATATCCGTCGCCGCGATAGGCCTGCATCGCCTCGATCGCCGTCTTGAAGTTGGCGTTCTTGGCGGAAAGCTCGGTCCACAGATCGTTGGTCGCCTTCAGGCAAGCTTCCAGAATTTCGTTACTGAATGGACGAA
This sequence comes from Hyphomicrobiales bacterium, assembly GCA_017305455.1. Lineage (GTDB taxonomy): Bacteria > Pseudomonadota > Alphaproteobacteria > Rhizobiales > Xanthobacteraceae > Afipia. Next base: position 25,263 of record JAFKKO010000150.1, read on the forward strand.
GATGAGTGCCGCTCGCGACCAGACGCTTCAGCGCCGCCGGATTCTGCAGGTCGTAACGCGCCGCCATGTAGGTGTTGGCGTTGGTCGTCGCGTTGGCGAGGATCGCCTGATAGTGCTTGGGCAGCGCGTTCCATTTGTCGAGGTTGGTGAAGGTGTGGATCATCGGCCCACCCTCCCAGAAGCCCGGATAGTAATAGTACGGCGCAACCCTGCTGAAGCCGAGCTTCTCGTCATCATATGGCCCGACCCATTCGGCGGCGTCGATGGTGCCCTTCTCCAGCGCCGGATAAACATCGTTTCCCGATAACTGCTGCGGCACCACGCCGACCTTGGCGAGCACCTGCCCGGCGATGCCGCCGATCCGCATCTTCAGCCCGTGCAGATCGGCAAGGGTCTTGATCTCCTTGCGAAACCAGCCGCCCATCTGGGTATTGGTGTTGCCGCACGGATGCGCGATCACGTTGTACTTCTTGAAGAACGCATTGCCGAGCTGCTCGCCGCCGCCCTGATACCACCACGAATTCTGCATGCGGGCGTTGAGGCCGAACGGCACGCAGGAATAGACCGCGAAGGTCGGGTCCTTGCCGACATAATAATAGGCCACGCTGTGGCCCATCTCGACGGTGCCGTTCGAGGCTGCATCCAGCGCCTGCAGGCCGGGCACCACCTCGCCCGCCGCGAACACCTGGATCTGGAATTTGTTGTCAGTCATCTCGGCGACCTGCTTGGCCACCAACTCGCCCGCGCCGAACAGGGTATCCAGCGATTTCGGAAAGCTCGACGTCATGCGCCATTTGATCTCGGGCATCGACTGGGCGATGGCCGGCGAGGCCACGGCCGCGGCGGCGGTGCCCGCGGCCGATGCTTTCAGGAAATCACGTCGTTTCATCAGGCCTCTCCTCCAAACTGAATTTTATGGATTGCAGCAACGCGGCCCGGCGCAAGCTATGTCCGGCTCCGCCCCGCCGATTTTCACCCCATCATTCCGCCCGCGCTGGCGCGAGGCAACGGGAAAACCGCGCCCGGACACGCCAATCGCCATCACAAAACAAAAATCCGGCCCTCTTGCGAGGGCCGGATGATGAGCCGGATAGCGGTTGCGAGCGATCAGCCGCGGGTGCGCGAGCGGATCTGGAAGCTGTCGAAGGTGTATTCGGCGACCTGCCACCACAGATACTCGTCGCTGCGATAGGCCTGCATCGCCTCGATCGACTTCTTGAAGTCGGGGTTCTTGGCGGAGATTTCAGCCCACAACTCGTTGGTCGCCTTGAGGCTGGCCTCCAGCACCTCGTTGCTGAACGGGCGAAGCTGGGTGCCGCCGGCCACCAGGCGCTTCAGCGCGCCGGGATTCTGCAGGTCGTAACGCGCGGCCATGTAGCTGTTGGCATAGGCGTTCGCGTTGCTCAGGATCGCCTGATAGCTCTTGGGCAGCGAATTCCACTTCTCCAGGTTGGTCAGCGAGTGCACGACCAGACCGCCCTCCCAGAAGCCCGGATAGTAGTAATACGGCGCGACCTTGTTGAAGCCGAGCTTCTCGTCGTCATAGGGGCCGATCCACTCGGCTGCATCGATGGTGCCCTTCTCCAGCGACGGATAGATGTCGCCGCCGGCAAGCTGCTGTGGCACCACGCCGAGCTTCGCCAGCACCTGACCCGCGATGCCGCCGATGCGCATCTTGAGGCCCGACAGGTCGGCGACGGTCTTGATCTCCTTGCGGAACCAGCCGCCCATCTGGGTGCCGGTGTTGCCGCAGGGATGGCCGATGACGCCGTACTTCTTGAAAAACTCGTTGGCGAGCTGCTCGCCGCCGCCCTGGTACCACCACGAATTCTGCATGCGCGAATTGAGGCCGAACGGAACCGCAGCGTAGATCGCGAAGGTCGGATCCTTGCCGACATAGTAATAGGTCGCGGTGTGGCACATCTCGACGGTGCCGTTCGAGGTCGCGTCCAGCGCCTGCAGGCCGGGCACCACTTCGCCCGCCGCGAACACCTGGATCTGGAATTTGTTGTCGGTCGCTTCGGCGACGTGCTTGGCCATGATCTCGGCGGCGCCGTAGATCGTGTCGAGCGACTTCGGGAAGCTGGAAGTAAGACGCCACTTGATCTCGGGCATCGACTGCGCGATCGCCGGCGAGGCAACCGCAGCGACCGCAGCGCCGGCGGTGGAGACTTTCAGAAAATCACGTCGTTTCATCAGGAATTCTCCTCGAGAGAGATACGTTTTTTATGATCGCGGATGGCGTTGTCTAACACGAAACATCGCCGAAACGCAGCGAGGCCGGCCTAAACGAAAGTCGCATAGGCCGGCCTCGTCGGGTTTCTTTGAAAGTCGTTCAGGCTGCGGTGATGATGCCCTGCAGGCGATCCCGAATCTTCGAGGCGATCGCGCGATAGACCTCGGCGTGCGGCCCGTCGGGCTCGCTGACCACCACCGGCGTTCCGCTGTCGGACGATTCGCGGATCGTCATGTGCAGCGGCACCTCGCCGAGGAACGGCACGCCGCGCCGCTCCGCTTCATGGCGCGCCCCGCCGTGGCCGAAAATATCCGAGCGCGTCCCGCAATTGGGGCACTGGAAGTAGCTCATGTTCTCGACGATGCCGAGCGTCGGGACATCCACCTTTGCGAACATCGCGATGCCGCGCCGCGCGTCGATCAGCGCGAGGTCCTGCGGCGTGGAGACGATCACCGCGCCGCGCAGCGGCACCTGCTGGGCGAGCGAGAGCTGCGCGTCGCCGGTACCGGGCGGCATGTCGACGATCAGCACGTCGAGCGTGCCCCACGCGACGTCCCACAACATCTGCTTGATCGCCGACATCACCATCGGGCCGCGCCAGATCATCGGCGTTTCCTCGCCGGCGAGGAAGCCGATCGACATCAGCGGCAGGCCGAAGCGCTCGATCGGAATCATCTTCTTGTTCTCGTTCACCTCGGGGCGATCGAGCGAGCCGGTGAGACGCG